>NZ_JBIASO010000001.1:115860-796579 GCF_042890865.1 Streptomyces sp. NPDC002018 | reverse complement strand
CCGCTACGAACGCAAAGCCGAACACTTCCTCGCCTTCGTCGGCATAGCCGCAGCCCTCATCAACTACCGCCGACTCACCAAATGAAACGACGTCTTATCCGTGTTCTCGCCCTCGCCCGTGATCGCCTCGCCATGTCCGCGCCGTACCGGCCGGTCCGCCTTCAGGCGTGCCCGCTCGGATCAGCCGGTCCTGGCGCGGATCAGCCGGTCCTGGCGCGGATCAGCCGGTCCTGGCGGCGAAGGGGGCGCCCTCGCCGAACGCGAGCCGCGCGAAGTTCTCGCCGATGCGGCGGTGGCCCGCGGGGTCGGGGTGGACCTCGTCGGGCAGTGGCAGTTCGACGTAGTCCTTCTCTCCGTAGAGGTCACGGCCGTCGAGGTAGTGCAGGTTCGGGTCGTCAGCCGCCCGCTGTTCGACGATACGGGCGAGTTCGTCGCGGATGACGTTGAGCGTCAGGCGCCCGGCGGCGCGTTCGGCGGGATCACCCATGGCCTTGAACCGCAAGGTCCCGCCGTCGAAGTCCGGCGCGAGGGGGCCGGGGGTGTCCTCCTGGACCGGGCACAGGATGGGGGACACGACCAGCAGCGGCGTGGTCGGATGCCCCTCGCGGATGGTGTCGAGGAAGCCGTGGACCGCCGGGGTGAAGGCACGCAGGCGCATCACGTCGGTGTTGACGACATTGATGCCGGTCTTGAGGCTGATCAGGTCCGCGGGGGTGTCCCGCATCGCACGGGCGGTGAACGGGTCGAGCAGCGCGCTGCCGCCGAACCCCAGGTTGACCAGTTCCACGCCGCCCTGGGCCGCGGCCAGGGCCGGCCAGATGGCGGTCGGGTGCGCGGCGTTCGAGCCGTGGCTGATGGAGCTGCCGTGGTGGAGCCACACCCTGCGCCCGCTCTCCGGCGCCGGCTCGACCGGGGCATCGGTGCGCAGAGCGATCAGCTCGGTGATCTCCGTATGCGGAAGCCAGATCTCGACGTCCTTGTCACGCGTCGGCAGACCGGTGAAGCGGGCGGTGCCGGCGGGCCCCTCCCGCAGTTCGGCGGACTGGGTGGCCATGTCGACAATCGTGCGGACGTTACCGCCGGTCACCGTGGCCTGGGCCGCGAGACGGCCGTCAACGAGCAGGTCGTACACACCGTCCGCCGGGGCCGGGAACCCTCGGTAGACCCGCTTGGTGGGCAGCGTATCCAGTTCGATGGTGGTGGCCCGGGTGCGGAAGGCCAACCGTACGCCGGAGGGCTGGGCCTCGGCCACGGCCAGTTGGTCGTCAGGGATCTGCCGGCGAGCCCGAGCGGGCAGGCGGTGCGGCAGCAGACCGTGCGCCGTCGGTTCCACGTCGAGGAAACCGCGCAGCATGTCGGTCGTGACAGGTGTGGTGATCCAGTCGTGCTCGATGTTCATCGTCCCAGCCCGTTCATCAAGATCTTCAGATTGTTCAGACGCGCCGGCGCGCGGCGCGGCGGACCGTCTCCGGCGGTGCGGCCCCGCGCTGGTCACGGTGCGATCCCGTGCGCCGGTCCCGGTGTGAACCCGTCTGCCGGTCCGGGTGTGAACCCGTTCCGCAGCAGGGCGTCCAGGCGGTCCAGGATCCAGGACCAGGTCTCCTGCGAGTCGACGGCGGTATGGCTGAAGCCTCCGGCCATCTCCAGACTGACGTAGCCGTGAAAGACGCTGCCCAGCATCCGGACCGCGTGCGTCTGGTCCGGCTCCGTCAGGTCGTAGCCACGCAGGATCGCCCGCGTCATCTGCGCGTGCCGAACGCCGGCACTGGCGGCCGCCGTCTCGGGGTCGAGCCTGAGACGGGCGGCGGCGTAGCGGCCGGGGTGCTCCCGCGCGTAGTCGCGGTAGGCGTCCGCGAAGGCCGCCAGGGCGTCCTTGCCGGCCCGCCCGGCCAGGGCGGCGGCGACCCGGTCGGCGAGTTCCTCCAGCGCGAACAGGGCGATCCTGGTCTTGAGGTCCTGGGAGCTCTTCACGTGCGAGTACAGACTCGCCACCTTGACGTCGAATCTCCGGGCGAGTGCCGAGACGGTCACCTGGTCGAAGCCGACCTCGTCGGCCAGTTCCGCCCCCGCCCGGGTCAGACGCTCCGCGGTCAGCCCTACTCGAACCATAACGTTCCTCCTATCCAGCGAAAAGCATTATGCATTTACCTAACAGCTTTAGGCAAATCGGCCTGCCGTCCATGAGACCGCCGACTGGGCAAGAGTGCCGACTGGGCAGGAGAAGAGAGCCGTACCGCGTTCGTGAACCGCACCGAGGGCGCGATGGGCGATATAGCGTCGCCACCATGAGACCGCCGACCGACACCCCCACCGACCAGGCGCCGGCTGATCCGGCCGCCACCGACGACATGCTGGCCACCCAGCCCATCGGCTACTGGAGCGGTCTCGCTCACGCGGCCGTCACCCGGCAGCTGCGTGACGCCATGGCCAGGATCGACGTCACGCAGCCGCAGTACTGGGTGCTCAACCGGGTGAACGGCGGGCCCCCGGCGCCGAGCCGCGAGGAGGTCGTCGTCCAGCTGACGCCCCTCGCGGACGGGCCGCACGAGATCGCTCGTGTCATCGACCAGTTGTCGCACCGCGGCTGGCTCCGGATCGATGCCGGGCAGCGCCTGCGGCTCACCGACGCCGGGGAGGCTGCCAGGGTGCGGCTGCGCGAGCTGGTGACCGAGCTGCGCGCCGTGGTCCACGAGGGCGTCAGTGACGAAGAGTACGTGGCCGCGCTCAAGGTGCTGCGCCGGATGATCGCCAACATCGAGAACAGCTAGGGACAGCAGGGACAGCAGGGACAGCGGGGACTCCTAGGTCCGCCTCTTCGGGGACGGAAGGGGAAGGCCGACGGCCGAAGTCGGCCTGGCCCGTGCGGCGGGCCCGCCCGCGGCCTCGCGCAGATCGCTCCGCGCCACCCTGACCGGGGCGGAACCGCTACAACGGGGGCACCCGGACGTTGTTGAGCGCGCTGCGTACGTACTGGGCGAACGCGCGTGTCGTCGGCGTCGACCAAGCCGGCGGAGCGGCCAGTACCGCGTTGATCCCGTTGAGCCAGTTGGCGCGCCGGCCCCGGTCGGCGAACTCGTCCAGCGTCGAGGCGGCGTACAGATGCACGTTCGCGTAGTTCAGCCCGTCGCACAACGCCTTCTGGAGCTCCAGATCATTGGTCGCCGCGGCCACGTCCGCATGGTTGTTCTTGCTGCCGGCGGTGAAGTACCGCAGTCCGGCCGCGCCGTCGACTTGCACCGGCACCGTGATCGCGTTGGCGAACGCCTTGCTCAGCGCGTTCGGCGTCTCCCACGACTCGTGCCAACTCTGCCCTGGCCCCGCGCCGTACATCTGGAAGTAGAACAGCCTCGCGCCTTGGCCCACCGCGTTCTCGCCGATGCGCGCGTAGTTCTCCAGAGTCAGGTAGTCGGTGCCGTCGATGGCGACCACGCCGCCCCAGTGGTAGCCCCACAGCACCCGGTTGATGTCCACCGCGTCGCCGACCACCCGGGCCGCGTTGGCGTGGTCCACGATCTCCCGGCCACCAAGGGCACGCGGGCGCGGGGAGCCCAGCGAGCCGGTGTACAGACCCTGACCGACGGCGGTGGGGCGGGCGAACTGGTTCACCCCCAGCCCCTGGACGTCCGCGACGATCGTCGGCGTGTGCGGCGGCACCCCCGCCACCCTGACCGCTCCGATGTCCCGTCCCCAGTTGTGTGCGACGGCGTCCAAAGCTGCGGCGTGCGTGGCAGGAGGGTCGAGCGGAAGGTCTCCGACCGGCCTGCCGTGCGAGAGGTGGTTGGCGAGGTGGTAGTCGAAGAAGCTCCTCTGGAGTGGCACCGTGCCCAGGAAGGGCGGGGCCGCCAGCCTCGGTACCGGCGGCCGCAACGAGCCGATCACCTCTCTGACAGTGCTGTCACAGTTCTCGGCAGTGGTCATGGCGTCACCGACCCCCCGGGCGACACCGGCCAGGTTCGCCGCCCGCACCCGGGGCAGCGTGGTGGCCACGGCCGCGCCAGGCAGGGTGAACGTCACCGTCCCGGGCGGGTCCGGGAAGAACTGGAACACCGAGCCCTGCCGGGCCAGCGTCCGGTTCCACTGCGCCAGAGCCGCCGGATCGGCGAAGAAATGCCTCGGCTGACGTCGCGTCAAAGAAGCGTCCTCGACGGCGAACAGCCCGTTTGTCGACACCCGCAGTCTCGGGTTGGCCAGCGGCACGATGTTCGGCGCACCACCGACGAGGAACGTGTAGCCCACGGCGGCCGCCCCATCGGCCACCCATGACTGCGCCTCGAACTGCTGGTTGGTGGTGTACGTGGGCGCCCCCGCGCCCGCCCCCGCCAAGTCGTAGATCAGCACGAACGCCCCCAAAGAAATACGTCTGCGGCACAAGGCACCGCGCAAGACGGCGTCGTGCACATCCCGGCCCCCGCGAACCGCGCACGGCTTTCATTGGTAGCAGCCCCCGACAGGTCGCACCATACGGACGACGGAATCCGGACCAACCAGGCAGACGTCGTGGGTGCAGTACTTCGAACTCGACCGCGAGAACTGGCACTCCCCCGTCACCATCGGAAATGCGAAAGCCTTCTGGCAGGTGGACGTGATCGCACCTCACGACCTTCTCCCCACCGAGGAGGACGCCCGCATCGCGATCGAGAAAGTCACGGAGGCGATCCGGTCCGTGGCCGGCGAGGGTCTGTTCCCGGCGCGTGGACCATGGGTCCATGTCTATGTGATCCCGCCAGGTCACTGGGGCCAGGACGGCAGCATCATGAACTTCGAAGCGGCCCCCGCCTACTTTGCCGCCGAGACTCCCGAAGAGGCAGCGCGCGTGCTCGGGACCGTAATGGGCCACGCCATGACCTCCAGGGATCAGGTCTCGTGAAGGCGACCGCGCCCATGTGACCGGACGTAGCCCCTACCGCCCCAGGCCACCCCATGCCGCGTCGTACTCCCGGTCGGTTCCGGGGATGTCGGCAGGCCGGATGGCGAGCCCGAGCCGATGCGCCGGCGCGGGCGCCCACGGAAATGGCCGCCCGTCTGAACCACCGGTCACCGACGATGTCAGGGACCGTGGGAGCCGGTCCGGGCCGAATCCTCAAATCCTGCTCTGAGAACGGCTCCGGCGGGGTTGGCCCGGGGCGGATCCGACGACACTGATGACAGGGGAAGCAGCAGGCGAGGAAGACAGCAGGTCGGGGGGATCACGGATGGGAACCATATTCCGGGGGCGGGCCACGGCGGCCCCGCCGGCACTGGACCGGTACGACATCGCCCATCTCGCGGGCGGGGCACAGCGCGTGGCGGAGACCGCGCTCATAGAACTGCGCGGGCGGGGCGTCATCACGGTCCTCGGCCCACGGGTGCGCGCGGCGGAGAGCACCGACGGGCCGACAGGGGAAGGGGCGCTCCACCCTGTCGAACAGGCCCTCGTCGCGCTCTGTCCCTGGAGCAGAAGCGTGGCCGCGGTACTTGCCGATGTGGCACGCGGCGCCCAAACGGGCGAGATCGAACGCCGCCTCGTCGCACACGGTCTGCGCACCCGCCACCGGCACCGCCTCACCCACGCGGGCCGGCAGACCCTGGAGACCGCCGTACGGGAGGGGGTCTTCCCCGCGTACGTCTTCGAGGGCCCCGCGGCCGTCACGGACCGGCGGCTGAGCCGCGTGATCAGGGAGGCCGAACTCCCCTCCGGGCTGGGCAAGTCCCTGATGCGGCTGGGCAAGGCGCTCGACTCCGACCACGAGCCAGGCCACGACTCCGACGCACACAGCGGCTCCGGCCACTCCTGCGGTGGTGGCGGTGGAGGCGGCGGCGGGGACTGACCCCGTACGGATCCCGCGGTACGGGACGGGTTCGACACACACGCGGCAGTTGTCACGGCGACGGCCGGCGAGTTCTCCGGCAGACACGGACGCCCCGGAAACGTTTGACACGACATACATGTCGTGTCATCTTTTACCTATGACGACCTACGCGAACGACACGAGCGCCCCCGTCCAGAACGTCTCCGTAGTCAGTACGGGCGAGGTGATGATCCGCCCCGAGCACCGGGCCGCGACCCGCAAGCCGATGTACTGGTGGCTGGCCACCTCGCGGCGGTGGACCGAGCCGCTGCCGATCAATGTGTACGTGGTCGAACACCGCGACGGACTCGTGCTGTTCGACACCGGCCAGGACCGCGCCTCGGTGACCGACCCCGCCTACTTCCCCGGCGGACCGGTCGGACTGATCTACAAGCGGCTCGCCCGCTTCGACATCGGCTCCCACCAGACCCTTACCGCCCAACTGGCCGCCATCGGGTACGACATCCGCGATGTCACCACCGCCGTCATCTCCCACCTGCACCAGGACCACATCGGCGGCCTGCGCGAGCTGACCCACGCCGAGATCGTCGTCAGCCGCCGTGAGTGGGAGACCCTGGACGAACCGGCCCCCGAACAACGCGGGCTGCTGCGCTCCCACATCCAGATCCCCGGCCTGCGCTGGAAGCACATCGTTCCCCAGCCGTTCACCGACCCCGCCCTCGCCCCCTTCACCACCGGAAACGACCTGTTCGGCGACGGCAGCATGGTTCTGGTGCCCACCCCCGGCCACACCCCGGGATCCCTGTCGATGCTCGTCCGCGGACCCCACCACCCTCCACTTCTCATGGTCGGTGACGTCACCTACGACTCCGCCCTGCTCGAAGCGGGACACGTCCCCGGCGTGGGCGAGAAGAAGCGCCTCACCGAGACCACCGTAAAGATCAACGAGATGCGCCGGCGCAACCCCGGCCTGACCGTCCTGGCCGCCCACGACCCCGGCGCCGCCTCCGCTCTCGCCACCGCCACCGCCACCACCACCGCTACCCGCGTAACCCGGCCCGCCGCCGCCCACGCCTTCCACGGCTGAGCCGAGCGCACACCCCGCCGCCGCACCCCGGCCGCCGTACCCCGGCCACCCGCACCCCTCGCCGCTCCCGAACAGCCCGGAGAAGGACCCGTCATGACCAGCAGACAAGCCACCCGTTTTCTCGACGCCTCCCCCGCCCAGATCCGCCACGCCCTCCTGGACCCCCTCGCCCTGCCCGACTGGAACCCGGCGTTCAAACGCCTCGACGGGCCCGCCCGCGCCACCACCGGTGTCCCCTACGCCCTCACCGTGATCGGCGGAATCACCGGGACCTGGCAGTACACCCGTATCGAAGACCGGGAGATCGACTGCACCTGGCAGATCCCCGGCTTCCAGGAGACAGGCACCTGGCACCTCCGGCCCCACCACGACGGCACCCGGGTCACCCACGCCTTCACACACCAAGGCCCTCTGGCCCGCGCCCTCGCCAAGGCGTACCGGGGCGTGGCCGATCTGCGGCTGGACCGTCTCACCGAATACTCGGCACACCCGGGACTCCTCACCGACGCGGCCGTATGAGCGACTCCGCCGCCGCCCCCGGGGCCCCGCGCCGAACCACTTCGCGTACGCGGGCGAGGCCCTGGGGCAGCCGGGGCTGGACCGCTCCACAGAACCGGCACTGATCAGGGAGAATGTGCCCATGCCCGCCATGCGTCCCGCTGAGGAACTCCGCTACCTGATCCTGGCCGCCCAACGTGAAGGCAACCGGCTGCTCGGCCAGGCTCTCAGGCCCCTGGGTGTCACCACCTCCCAGGCAGAGGTCATCCGCGTCCTGGAGGACCGCCAGCCACTCACCCTGAACGGTCTGGGCGAACTCCTGGTCTGCGAGAGCGGCAGCCCCAGCCGCCTCGTGGACCGGCTCGTCTCCGCCGGCCTGGTCAGCCGCCAAGCAGCGGCGCACGACCGCCGCCACATCGAACTCGCGCTCACCCCGTCCGGTGCCCAACTGGCCCGCCGGATCGCGGAGATCGAGGAAACCCTCTACCGATCCATGGACGCCCTGGCCCACACACACGACACCGGACAACTCACCGCTTTCCTCCGTGCTTTCGTGGCCGACCTCCCCTCCGGCCACGCCCTCGTCAAACGTACGACCTGACACCACACCGGACCGAAAGAGGCGCCTCGGGCCCCTGGCGGCGGCCACGACAACTCCGGCCTCGCGCGCGGCATCAGCGGCCCTCCGGCACGGCTGGGCTCCGGCCGACCCCGACACGACCGTGATCGACACGCTGCTCGCTGAGCTGGAGGCCAACGGTCGAGTCGCCCACCGGGCCGCGGCGTCCACGAGCCCGGAACCCTAGCCTTCGGCAGTGCCCGCAGGGTTGCTTCGGCTTTGAGCAGCATCTCGTCGTACTCAGCGGCGGCATCGGAGTCGAGTACGATCGCGCCACCCGCACCGATGGTCAATTCACCATCGTGGCTCACAGCGGTGCGGATGGTGATGCCGAGGTCGGCGGTTCCCGTGTATCCAATGAAGCCGAGGGCTCCGGAGTAGGCTCCGCGTTCGCGGTGCACTCGCTGGTGGAGGCACTCCGGGACGCTGATCGGTCACGTCGCCGCCGAGCTGTCCCCGAAGCACGTACCGGCCGTGGTGACGTTCCACGACGCGCTGCCCCTCACCGCTGCCGGCAAGCCGGACAAGCGGACGCCTGATGGTCAGCCGGGGCGCTTGGCCATAACAACCAGTCCCGGCCCGCTGTACTCCTCCGCGGGGAGACGGAGTTCGGCGACCAGGTGCAGGCCGGCCCGCTCGATCAGGTCGACGAGTTGTTCCGGCCGCCATTTGTGCGTTGTCCAACGAACGGGTACGCCCCCGTAGGCCTCGGTGCGCACCGCGTCTTCGTCGCCGACGTGTGTCGCGGTGATGAAGTGTCCGCCCGGCTTCAGGGCGCGCGCGAACAGGGCGAGAACCTGGGGAAGGACATCACGGGGGAGGTTGAACAGTGACCACCACCCGAGCACGCCGCCGAGGGACGCTTCTTCAAGGTCGAGGTCGGTGACAGAGGCGACACTGAAGCGGCATCGCGGATGGAGTCTGCGCGCGTTCTCGATCATGCGAGGAGAGAGATCTACCCCGGACACATCGAGTCCGCGTTCGGCGAGGTAGCCGGTCACCGTTCCGGGTCCGCAGCCGACGTCGAGTACAGGCCCGAGCTCGCGCACGGTGTCGGCGAAGGCGTCGATCGACGCCTTGAGCCATGGATGGCGACGGATGTCGCCAACTCCCGTCGTCACCACCATGTGAGCGTAGTTGTCGGCCACTCGGTCATAGGACGCGCGAACCACGTCGAGATCGGCTGGGCGGTCAATAGGGTGTGCACGCATCAGCCAACGATAGGGCTGTACGGCGGACTTGGGACTGGTAAAGCGGTTAACGCCGAGCCGTTGATCACCGCCCGGCTGTACTCGTGAGGGGGCTGACGCGGTTCTCCTACTCGCGGCGGGCCTTGCGCTGTCCAGGACCGCCGGGACATTCTGGGCACCGTCGAAGAGCCGGCAGCGGGTGAGGAGAGCGCGGTGGACCGCAGGGGTGGTGGCATTGCTCCCGGATGACTGGTACCTCACCGAAGACGTCGATGATTTCCTCGCCCGAGCCGGGGGCTTCCTGCGCTCGCGCCCCGCCCTGCACAACACACCCCTGACGGACATCGAGAAACTGCGCATACGCAGGGCGGACCCACACGACGCCGAAGTCGCCGTCTTCGGCCGACTGGAGTCGGGAGGCGAGGTCCGCGCCGTCTTTTACCGCACTCCGCGCGGCCGCCTGGGCCTCACCCCCCTCTCCGCCGAGCAGGCCGACACCCTCGCCGCTCACCTGGCCGGCCTCGGCCACTCACCCGCCAACGTCATCGCGGACCACGACACGGCCACCGCGTTCGCCGAGTCATGGCAGCGGCACACGGGCGCGGCGCCAGCACCTTTCTGGCGGACGCATCTTTACCGTCTCGGCACGCTCACCCCACCGCAGCCGCGCCCAGCGGGCCGGGGCCGCATCACGGGCGATGAGGACCGTGAGCAAGTCGTGCGCTGGTGCCGTGAGTTCTGCGTCGACGTCGGGGAGCAGCGCTCCATCGACTTGATCGACGCCGGCTCCTGGGACGACTCGCGTTTCGGCGACAGACACTTCACGTTCTGGGAGACCCCGGACGGCACCCCCGTCTCGATGGCGGCCGCGACCTCGATGGTCGGCGGCATGGTCCGGGTGGACCCCGTCTACACGCCGGCCCACCTCCGAGGCCGCGGCTACGCGGGCGCCGTGACGGTCGAGGCGAGCAGGGCCGCGCTGGCCGCGGGCGCGACGGATGTCGTCCTGTTCACGGACCCGGCCAACCCCACCAGCAACGCCCTCTACCAGCGCATCGGGTACATCCGCGTCGCCGACTTCACCGGGTACGCATTCTCCTTCGACGCACCACAAGCCGGGTAAGGTCCTGCTCGGCGCAAACACACCTGCCACTTCGGATGCCGAGTGGGATTTCGTCCGGCCGCTGTTGCCGGAGCCGTCCCGCCCTTCTGCTTGAGTGGGCCTACTGGGTGGGAAGTGGGCCGGCGACGCTCGCGATCCAGGATCGGTATGCGGCAACCCTGGTGAAGACATCGGGGTACGTGGAGGCGCAGCCCTGCCCGTAGGAAATGATGCCTACGAGGTTCGTCCTGTCGTCGGCCAACTTCTGTGCGAGGGGGCCACCGGTGTCTCGCTGGCAAGTTCCCCTGTCGCGTGCGTAGGTGCACAACTGCTGGTTGCCGTCCACATTGCCGTAGTAGTTGTTGCACTGGCTCGCAGTGATCACGCCGACCTGTACCTGCTGGAGTTGGGTCGGCTGCCGGCCGCCGTAAGAGAGGGTGCCCCAGCCCATGGCCACGGCGGTCTGTCCTGCATGGGCGTCGGGCCGGGTGTCCGCATCCATCAGGGCCGGTGCCACCGCGACGTTCAACGTTGCCTTCTTGCCGAGCTGGACAACGGCGATGTCGTTGCGGGCCGAGGCGGGCACGAAGGACGGGTGGATGATCCAGCGTCCGACCGGGTAGAGCGCGGCGAAGGGGGTCTCCGTACCGCTCGCGGTGTCACGATCACCGAGCAGGACGGCAGTGGTGCCTGGCGCCTTGCCCCGTAGGCAGGATGCGGCCGTCAGCACGTACGTGTCGCTGATCAGCGAGCCTCCGCAGAAGACCTGACCGGAGTTCGTGTCGACAAGGCCCGCCATGCTCCGCGCGAGGGTGGAGCCTCCGGGGGAGGCGGGCACCGCGGTTCCTCCGACGATCGCCTGCGCCGGGGCGATACCCGGCCCGACCATCGCCACCGCGGCGGCCGACAGCGCGACCGCAAGCTTCCTCAACCACTTCATGGGAACCAGGACCTTTCAGGATAATCCGCACTATTCGCCGGAGATGGTCTCTACAGACAGCATCACTGCCGTCACTCGAAGTTACCCCCTTGGCGGCGTTCCCGGGGCAGGACCGGCAGATCGCCCAGCAAGCAGCGACGGCGTCTCGGGTGGCGCCCAGGGCGCGGGTGATGTCGAGCAGCGGGTACTCCTGCGCACGGGAGGTGCGGAACTCAGCTGTGGCTCGATGTCCAGGAGGGCCGCGACGGGGAGCTCGCGGATCTCTTCGCGGCCCTGCCGCCCGGGGCGGTGATCGAGGCGGTGGAACCGGCGGAACCGGGGCGACGGGCGGTGCCGGGAGGACCTGACGGCCCGACGCCGCAGGGCCTGAGACGGCGTCCCACGACCTCATGACTCGCTGCCTCCATCGGGACAGCGGGGTGTTCGCGTGATGCACGCGGGCCGGGCCGGCTCGGCCGCCCGCCGGATTGTGGCTCCAGTCCCAAGGGGGCTGGAGCCACAATCCTCGTCCGGCAGGAAACCGCCGATGAAATCCTCGGACAGGTCACCCCCGTGCGTCCGAGGACCTCATGTACGCGACATCAGTCGCTCAGGATCGCCTTGGCGACCTCATCAGGGTGGGTCAGCAGGCCCTCGTGGGTCCCAGGAACCATGACGGGTTCGAGTCCCAGCCGCGCCGCGAACTCGGTGCCGGGCCGGGGAAGCGCGTGATCGTCCTCGCCGAGGATGTAGAGCGCGGGAATGCCGAGCTCGGCCACATTGGGCACGTCAAGTGCGTCCAGGAAATAGTCACCGGGCTGCGGCGTCAGCAGCTCCGCCACCAGACGCTGGGTCGTCTCATCGACGTCCTGCATGAAGATGCCCTGGACGAACTGGAGTGCAGGCGGGATCGCACGTGTCGGGGATGCGTCGATCAGCCCCCGCAGCATCGCTGCGGCCTCCGGAGGATTGTCCTCCACCATCGACCTGCCGCGCACGGGAACCTGCGCGCCGTAATAGACGACCTTGGATATCTTGTCCGACAGACGGTGCGCTGCGCCGGCCATCGGATACCCACCCCAGCTGTGACCCACCAGAGTCACATCGGTGAGACCCAGCCTTTCCACCTCGGACACCACATGGTCCACCGCGTCCTTGAGCCCAAGCCCCGTGGGATCGTCACCATCACCCAAGCCGGGCAGGGTGAGACAGATCGCACGGTGACCCGCGGCGCGCAGTCGCTCGGCAACCGGGCGCCAGGACCACCCCCCGTGCCAGGCACCTGGGATCAGAACATACGTAGAGTCTTTTCCGCTCATTTTCATCCTCGCTCATTGAAGATTTGTTCTCGGTGAAAACAGTGAAACAACGGATGACGGCCGTTATCCGCATCAGGTGATTCGCCTTCACCGCCGCCTTCACCCGGCGCCTTCACCCGCGATGCGGCCGACGGGTGTCACCCGGCCGGGCGCCGATAGGCGCCGTACCACCAGATCCTTCCGAGTTCACGGGCCAGTGCGGCATCGCCGCTCCCGTCGTCCACGCTGATGTGGCGGGCGATGGCCTGGGCTCCGCCCCATACGATGACCCTGCTCGCGGCAACGGCATCGAGGTCGGACGGCGTGGCTCCGGCCTTCTGCTGCTCCACGAGCGTCGCGAGCACGGCCTCGTCGAACCCCTCCAGGTCGGCTGTGTAGAAGTCCCGTACCTCCGAGTCGTAGGAAGCGACCTCTCGAACCGCGGAAAGCACCGGATGGTTCGCCCGATGGAGAGCGAGCACGTCCTCGAAGAACCGCGTGTATCTGGCCGCGCCGTCCTCGCCCGCTCCTGGGTCCCACTGCGTGGCCAAGGCCAGCGAGGCGTCCCTGACTCTCTCTGCGAGCCGCTTGAGAATGTCCGGCTTTCCCTGGAAATGCGAGTAGAACGTAGCCCGTGACACACCGGCTTCTTCGATGATGCGCTGAACGCTGATCTCCGTGAAGGATTCACCGGCGCCGAGCAGGTTTTCGACCGACGCGAGCAGCTTTGCCTCTGTTGCCGCTGACCGCCGCTCGTGATCATGGGTCCGGCGTCGCGTTACCGACGTCATGGTGCCCTCCCGGAAGGTTGCAAAAGGTGCCGGACCTGCGGAACGCCGGTCCGGCAGGCCGTCCACGTACTGCATGCAGAATATACATACAGCATGTATGGACAACCTGGCCAGGTCGGCAGGGGGCAGGTGAACACACCGGCTGCCGGCCGACGTCGCCTCGCTGGACGCAGCCGCGTATCTCACCGGCCGCGACGTCGCCGCGGCGGACCATGCGTTCGTCGGCACCGCCTGCACGTACTGCTCCCGCTGACCCCTGCGACACTGGAAACGCCTCGCCCCCGGCAGCCGCAATGCCGGGGGCGAGGCGTTGTCGTCAGGTGACCGTCCGGACCAGCGGACGCCGGCCAGGCCGGCCGCCGGGCAGGAGTCACCTGTTGGCGGCGCAGGTGGGGGCAGCGGGGCGGACGATGGAAGTGGAGATGATCGCGCCGAGCCACAACAGCGGCAGCGGTGGCGGTGGCGGCAGCGGTGGCGGGAAAAGCCGCGGATATGAGCCGGTCTCCGTCACACGGGCGACCGAAAGCAACGGTGTCGATCTCGGACGAAGCAACAAGGTGCCCACCCAAGGGGGCTGTTGAGGTACTCGCACCGCGCGGCACGCGGAACGCAGCCGAACTCGTCGCGGTGACGAGGCAGTTCGGGTAGCACTCGGGACTCGCCTTCCGGCAGTTGGAACAGAAGGCGGAGGCGTACGGTGACGTACTGGCGCGCAGCACACGCGCGGACGTCCTGCGCCGGCGGTCCTTACCGCGCCCGGAGACACTGCTCGCTCTCGTCCGCGCGGGGCGGAGCGGGGGACCGGGCGGACATCTGGCTGGAGTCGCGGCGCAGGATCTCGGCCGGAGAGACCCGTGCCCCCGGCCGCCAGGAGAGGCAGGAGAGACCGGGGAGGGTGGGGGCCACCGTCGCATCGCCCGCACGGGCATCGTTCCGTCTGTTCCGCCTCCGCCTCCGCCTCCGCCTCCGCCTCTAGAGGCACATAGCCGTGCTCGGCTCCCTCACGTGGGGTCGTAATACCGCAGCAGCGTCTTCTTGCTGTGGCGACGGTACTGATCGACCACCCCCGGCTGCCTTGTCAGCCGTGCCCTCTCGGCCCGGCGGATGGACTGGATGGTACGGAGGGCCTCGTCGAAGTCGTCGTTGATGAGGTGGTAATCATGCTCGGCGACGAAGTCGAAGTCCCGCTCGGCCATGTTCTGACGGTGCATCAGCTCTTCGCCGAACTCGGTGCCCCGCTTCGCCAGCCTTCGCCGCATCTCCCCCACGGACGGGGCCATGACAAATACGCCGACCGTATGCTGCGGGTAATATCGCCGAAGGTTGAAGTAACCCTCAGGGATATAGTCGAACACCATGTCCTGCCCCTGAGCAAGTGCCTCCTCCACCGGCGCGCGCAGAGTTCCGTAGAACTCGTCGAAGGAGGGATGAATCCACTGGATGAATTCATCCCGCTCCACCATGCCGAGGAACTTCTCCCGGCTGACGAATTCGTAGTGCTCCTCAAGCCCCTTACGTGGTTTGCGCGTGGTGACGCTGTAGGTGTACCCGAGGTCCGGTTCCTGCTCCCGCATGGCTGTGATGAGTGAGGTCTTACCAATCCCGGAGGGGCCGGAAAGAACCAGAAGAATCCCGGTGGAAGCAACCTTGAGTGGTAATTCCTCTGAACGCGCCATCGTGCTCCGCTTTCGTCAGATGCCAGATTTTTGGCGGGACCGGCCCTGGGCGGAAGCACAATCCCGCACCTGCGGCCCCTACCTCGCCGGACAACGGTCACGGTTGCCCATCAGTGACTGCCCGACCGAGGGTTCGACCATCTGAAGGCTACGGACCCCACCCCGCCCGGCGGGAGTCCCGCCGGGTTGCCGTCATTGAGAGGCAACAGGACAACGCATATCGCATCCGCAGAAGCGGACCAAGCGGACCGCTCCTGGCCTCCTTTCCGCGCGCCACCCCATACACCATTGCCCGAACCCCTCCGTTGTCGCGGATGAAAAGACACCGGGCAACACCTGGCAAGGAGGTGTCCGCTGGACCATATTGGTCGGTCTGTGCACTGCACGCCGCGATTCTTGAGGGAACGGAGGTTCCAACTGATGGGATCCAACAGTCGGATCGGCCATGCGCGTCTGGCCGACGGCGACGTCTGGAAAACCGGTGGGCAATTCGCCGGCCAGGATCGCCGCATCGCCGATCCCTTGCTGGCGGAAGCCGGCCGACGGGAAATCATCCTGGCCGAGCGGGAAATGCCGGGGCTGATGGCGCTACGGCGTGCTGAGGGTGTTCCCCGCCCGCTCGTCGGTGCTCGGATCAGCGGATTCCTGCACATGACTGTGCAGACCGCGGTATTGGTGGAGACCCTCGTGGAACTGGGGGCACAGGTGCGCTGGGCGGGATCCGACCCGTTGTCCACCCAGGACCACGCGGCCGCAGCGCTGGCGGCGGGTCCGCCAGGACGCCCCGGGATCCCGGTATTCGCCTGGAAAGGACAGACCCAGGACGAGCTGTGGCAGTCCGCCAGAGCCGCGCTGGCCTGGCCCGACGGGCGCGGTCCGAATCTGCTGCTCGACGACGGCGCCGGACTCAACCGGCTGATCCACTCCGGGGTCAGCCGGGACAAGTACGGCGCGCTGCCCGACATCGGGCTTCCGGAGGAGCCGGCCTTCGAACGGGCCCTCTCCGCTCCGGCCGGACACTGGGCGGCGGTCGCGGACGGGGTGCGCGGCAGCAGCGAGGAGACCACGACCGGCGCGCGGTACCTGCGTCATCTCGCGGAGCGGTCGGAGCTGCTCTATCCGGCCATCAGCGTCAACGACTCCGTCACCAAGTCCAAGTTCGACAACCGGTACGGAAGCCGCCACTCGGTGGTGGACGCGTTGAACCGGGCGACCGACGTCCTGATCGGTGGCAAGCTCGCCGTCGTCTGCGGGTACGGCGATGTCGGCAAGGGGTGCGCGGAGGCGCTGCGTGGCCAGGGAGCCAGAGTGGTGGTCACCGAGATCGACCCCATTTGCGCGCTACAGGCCGTGATGAGTGGCTTCCCCGTGGTCACCCTCGACGAGGTGATCGCAGAGGCGGACATCGTCATCACCACGACCGGAGTTCCCCATGTGGTCACCGCCGACCACATGGCCGCCATGAAGCACAACGCGATCGTGGGCAATATGGCGCACGACGACACCGAGATCGATGTGACCGGTCTGGCGAAGCGGTCGGACGCCATCCGCCGGCCCGTCAAACCGCAGGTCGACGAGTGGGTGTTCGCCGACGGGCACTCGGTGGTCCTGCTGTCGGCGGGCCGCATGATCAACCTCGGCAACGCCACCGGCCATCCGAGCTTCGTGATGTCCGCGTCCTTCACCAATCAGGTGCTCGCGCAGATCGAGCTGTACACGCGCGGCTCCGATCTCCCCGTCGGTCTGCACGCGTTGTCCACCGAACTGGACGAACGAGTCGCCCGCTACCACCTCGGGGCGCTGGACGCACACCTCACGACGCTCACCGATCTCCAGGCGCTCGCCCTCGGCGTGGGGGTCAACGGGCCCTTCAAACCCCGTGATTACCGCTACTGACAGCCGACCGGCGAGGAAGTGTCCATGAAATCGAACGAGGCAGCCTTCATCGAGGCACTGCGATTGCGGGCCGACTCGACGGGCGGCTGGTCCGGCCCGTCCTTCGGCCACGCCCTCCCTCCCGGAGTGTCCATCACCGACGGGGTCTCCGTCCGCACACGACTTCTGGAGCCGGGCGGGACGCTGCGGGCCCGGAGGCCTGCCGCGGACCTGATGCTCTTTCATCACGCCGGTGGGCCGGTCGAGGTGCGGCTGTCGGATCCGGTGACAGGTTCCTCGCCGGTGCTCGTCGGCGATGCCGCGTCGAACGGAGCGGTACCCCAGCTGGTGGTGCCCGCCGGCACCCGTCACACGGTGGTGGCGCTCTCCGGACACGGCGCCCCGCTGTGGAGCGAGGCCGTGGTCCCTTCGCGGGCCGACGACGCCCCGCTCCCGCTCCCTGACACGCCGGCCGGCGGACTCGCCGCGATACCGCGGACACACGGTCTCGCGACCGGTCTTCTCCTGCGGACCCGGCTGGGACTGACACCGCACGTGGAGGGCGGCTACTACCGTCAGACCTACCAGACGACCCGCACCCTGCCGACCCCCAGGGGCGAGCGGTACGTCGCCAACTCCATCCTGTATCTGCTCGACGAGGAGTCGCCGATCGGCTTCCTCCACAGCAACACCTCGGACATCACGCACTTTGTCCACGGTCCCGGGCCCATCCGCTACCGGATGCTGGCACCCGACGGGTCCCTGCACGAGGAAACCCTCGGGACCGACGTCGCCGTCGGCGAGCGGCCGGTGATCACCTGTCCCGCCGGCTGGTGGAAGTCCAGCGCTCTGGATGACGCGGTCGACGCCGGTCTGATCAGTGAGCTGGTCGCGCCCGGATTCGATTTCGCCGACCAGGAGCTCCTCACCGCGGAGAACCTGGCGGCTTCCTATCCGCACGTACTCGACGAACTCGGAGCGTACGTCCGGTCCCGCTGAGCCGCGCGGTCCTGTCGGATTTTCCTGGAGGTTGACACACCATGAGTGCTGTATACCCGCTCTACCCGGAGTCGCGGAAGCTGTTGGAACGGGCCCGCCATGTCATACCCGGCGGGGTCTGGGGGCACAACCGGTTCCCCTCGGCGTACGACCCGGACGAGCTGCCCTGGTTCGCCGAGCACGCGGAAGGCGCGCGGCTGCGTGATGTCGACGGCAACTGGTATACGGACTATATCTGTGGCTTTGGAGCGATGATCAATGGTTATGCCCGCTCGGAGATCGACGAGGCCGTACGGGTGCAAGCCACCCGGGGCAGCACGCTGAGCCTGGCCACGGCGCGGACCGTCGAACTGGCGGAACTGCTGGTCGACATGGTGGACGGCATGTCCTGGGTCACCTACGGCAGCAGCGGATCGGATGCCACCTGGTCCGCCGCGGTGATCGCGCGTGCCCACACCGGACGTTCCCTGGTGGGTTGCGTCGAGGGCGCGTACCACGGCTCCCACGCGTGGAGCGGTCAGCCGGACGAGTCCCAGGGCCGGTACCACGACGACTCGGCAATCGTGCGAAAGGTGCTGTGGAACGACATCGAGGGTCTGAGTAAGCTTTTCACGGAGTACGGCGACCAGCTCGCCGCATTCTTTGTGACGCCCTATCACCACCCGATTCCGGGGGAGGCAGAGCTCCCGGACCGGGAATGGGTGAACACGCTGCATGAGTTGTGCGGCCGGCACGGCACGCTGTTGGTCATCGACGATGTGCGCGCCGGCTTCCGGCTGGATCTGCGCGGGTCCCACGCCGCTTTCGGGTTGCGACCCGATCTGGTCTGCTTCTCGAAGGGGTTGGGCAACGGATGGCCGCTCTCCGCGGTGCTGGGCCGGGCGGCCCTGCGGGACACCTCCGAGAAGATCTTCCTGGCGGGCACCTTCTGGAACTCGGGCAACGCCATGGCGGCAGCGATCGCCAACCTGGGACTGCTACGGAGCGAGGACGGTGTCGAGCGGATGCGCGTCAGCGGCAAGCTGCTGGTGGACGGGCTGCGCCACACCGCGGAGCGGCACGGCGCACCCCTGCGCGTCACCGGCCCTGAAGCCATGCCGTCGGTGACCGCGGACGGCGACGAGGGCGCGCAGTGGATGCGCCGCTTCGCCGTACACATGGCCAGGCAGGGCAGCCTGATTCACGCCGGCCACAACTGGGCGCTGTCCACCGTCCACGATTCGGGCACGGTCGAGGAGACCCTGGACCACGCCGACCAGGCGGTTCAGCGGACCCAGGAAGAGCTGAGCGGATGAGTGGCGTCGTGGTGGTGGAGGGACCGCACGTCCGTGAACGGCTCCGGGAGTGGTTGGCCGACCTGTCGGATGTGACCGTTGCCGAAGGGCGCGGACGGGCAACGCGCCTGTTCGGGCTCGGCATCGACCTGGCGGTCGACACGGCGCGGGCGCCGGACGTGGACCCGACGTTCTGGGCCGCTTCGGTCGTCCGGCGGGCGGCCAGAACGGTCCCCGATGCCGCCGACTGTGCCTCCCCGGGGCTGGAGGAGGCCGTGCGGAGCGGAGTCTGGACACATCCCGAGACCTCGTCGGACAGCGCACACCTGTCGGGCGTTCTGGTGTTCAAGCCGGGTACCCGGGTGTCCGCCGAGGTGCTCACGGACATCGCCGGACGCCTCGCCGAATGCGGATACCGCGCGGAGTCCGCGCAGGTGGTGCCGAGCGACCGGATCCGCCGGCTCGGTCTGGCCGCCCGTCACCACGGCGCCTTCGCCGAACTGGCCAGGCGGGGACCCCTGATCGACGAGGACCGTGCGGCCCTGCTACGGCTGTACGGGACCGAGGAGTGCGTGGCACGCTTCGGGCCGCCGGAGAAACTGCCGGTGTACACCGCCCAGGAAGCCGTGACGGACCTTGGCGTGCCCATGGACCTGCTGACCGCCTGGAATCGGGAGGCAACCCTACGGCATGGATTCGACAGCCCACATCCCGATGGCCCCAGTCACATCGGAGAGTGCCTCTTCGCCCAGGTGGTGATGGACCCCGACTACAACGGCGGTGGTGCGTTCGTGGTGCTGAACGCTCATATGCCACGGGTCCTGGCGGAGTTCGAGTCCGCGGACGCGCTCGCGGTGACCATCACCGCGGCGTCGCGGACCCCGTTGCCGTGGCCGCGCGTCCGCCGGGAGTTCTGCGGAGCCACCGACCCGGCGAGGGCCCTGCCCGGCAGTGTCCGCGCGGACGCCCTGGCGGGTCTGCTGCCGCTGAGCCATGTCTCCGGCCGCCCGTTGCAGCGGACCGCGAACGGCATACACCTCAGCAACGGTGCCTTCGAGACACTGAAGGACGCCTGGGTATGGTTCCAGGCGAACCCGGAAACCACGGACGCCGGTCGCCACTTGTCGGCGTCAGGGCTCGATGTACGCCGCCTCGTCGACTCCCCGTTCGTGGAACTGGAGGGGCGCCGCCGCGCCGTGCAGGAGGTCACCAACGGACTCGGCGCGCGGCAGGCCGCCGAGGTGCTGAGGGGCACGCGTCCGTACGATCCCGCTCTCGTGACCGGCCGCTGATCCGCCTCCCCGCGCCGACGTCCGCCTCCATACGGGCGTCGGCGCCCGGGGTTCCGGCCCGCGCGGTCTCCCGCAGAGGGACTGACCCTCAAGACCCGACCGGTCTCAGAACAGGTCCGAGCTGCCCGTCCTGCGGCTCCTCGCCATGAAACGGTCGAAGGCCACGTACGCTCCCGCCAGCCATCCCGCACCGCACAGCAGGGCGAGCCCCGCGGCACCCAGGATCTGGGGAGCCTCTGCCCCCGCGAACACCAGCCTGATCGCCCGCAGACTGTGCGTGAGCGGGAGAATGTCGGCCACCGCCCTGACGACCGGGGGCCATTGGCCCACCGGAACGTTGACGCCGCACAGAACCATCATCAGCAGATACGCGACGTTGGAGACGATGTTGCGCACGCCACTGGCATTGAGCACGAAAGCCGCCAGGAACAGCCCGAAACAGTACGTGGTCACCGCGGTGAGCAACACGAGCGCCACCAGTGCGGGCACCTGATGGGGTTTCCATGAGACGCCGAACAGCGGGGCCAGGACCAGCAGCGCCACCAGTGAGGTACCGCTGCCGCTGACCGGCCACTGGAGGCTGCGGCCGAAGAAGATCCATACAGGACGGGCCGGGGCCGCGCACAGCAGCGCCAAGGTGCCCGACACCCGCTCCCAGGTTGTCGAGGCGACCACGGACATGCACTCCAGGGCGCATGTCATCACGCAGTTCCCCACCACGATGTACGCGGTGTGGGCCTCGCTGCCCGCGATACGGCCGAGCAGAGTGAAGAAGGTGACCTGAGCGAGCATCCGCCCGAGCCAGCCGAAAACCCACACCTGCCAGGTGTAGACGGCCCGCATATCGGCGAAAGCGATGATCGCGCTGTGCCGAACGACGCGGGCGGCGTGAACGACGGGGCGCGGGGTGAGGACGGAAGCGACGGGCGTGAAGCGCACACCGACACCTTTCACGTCTGGGAGAGCGTTCCTGTACGCCGGACCCGCAGGACGACACGGTGCAGCAGAACCATGCCGACCCCGTAGCCGGCGGCGCCGAGCACGAGCACGGCGAGCAGCCGCAGCACCGGCCGGCCGACCGGGGCCGTGGCCAGGCTGTCGCGCAGCAGGTCCGCGCACCATGACAAATAGACCGCGCGGGAGGCCGGTTGCACCCACACGGGCAGCGAAGCGGCTGGGACGAGCACCCCTCCCAGCAGATAGAAGGGAAAGCTCAATGTGTTCTGCACCGTACGAGCCGAGGGGGTGAGCACGAACAGCGGCGCGAGCAGCCCCGCGGTGCCCGCGGTGGCAGCCGCGGTGGCGAGCAGACAGCCCGCCAGGACGAAGGGATGGGGAATGGCGAGCCAGCGCCCGAAGAGGACCCCGGCCACGAGCCAGGACTCGGCGAAGGCGACAAGCCCCACGACGACGACCGAGCACATCCTGCCGAGGAAGGTCAGTCCCATCGGGGCCGGCGCGGCGATCTGGCCCTCCAGGGTGCCCAGGTCCCGGTCCTCCGTCAGCGCGGTGCCGGCGATGGAGAGACCCAGTGTCCACAGCGACATGAGCGTGGGCGCGGCCACCGCGTAGCTGGTGAGGTCTCCGGCGCCGGTGTACTTGTTGATGGCGAGGAAGACCACGGTCAGCAGGGGTGCGGTCGCACACACCTGGAAGGTGTCCGGCGAGCGGCGTGCCAGCAGGAGCTGGAATACGAAGCCGTTCAGGAAGAGCCTCATGAGCGCACCGCCATGCCCCGGTCGCCGATCAGGCTGAGATAGACCTCCTCCAGGCTGGGTGGGGTGGTACTGATCCGGGTGACTCCGGAACCCACGAGCAGCCGCAGCGCTTGCGCGGCTGCCCCCTCCGTGCTCGGGAGCACGCGCACCTTTCCGTTGCCGAGGAGATCCACCGATGTGATGCCGGGCAGCTCCCGCAGCGCCCGGACCGTCTCGTCGGGCACGTCGGCGGCCTCGATCCTGTCACCGGGCGCCAGCAGCGAACCGATCCTGGCGACCGGCTCGGAAACGATGACCTGCCCGTGGTCCACGAGTGTGACGCGGTCGCACAGTGCCTCTGCCTCCCGCATGTCATGGGTGGTCAACAGGACGGTGCGTCCATCGGTCCGCAGTTGTTCGATCATCTCCCGGAAGGCGTGGGCGGCCACCGGATCCATGCCGATGGTCGGCTCGTCCAGGATCAGCACCCGCGGGTCATGGACGAGGCCGCGGGCGATGTGCAGGCGTTGCTTCATGCCGCGGGACATGGTGTCCACCCGGTCGTCGGTGCGATCGGCCAATCCGGTGCGTTCGAGCAGCAAGCCGACGCGGTCGCGTAACTCCCGCCCGCTGAGCCCGTACAGAGCTCCCCAGAAACGCAGGTTCTGCACGACGGTGAGCCGCCCGTACAGGCCTCGCTCTCCGCCGAACACGATCCCGATACTCCGCCGGACCGCGTCGGGCTCGGCCAGCACATCGTGGCCCAGCACCTCCGCGGTGCCGCCGGTCGGCAGCAGGACGGTGCACAGGATGCGGCACAGCGTCGTCTTGCCCGCTCCGTTCGGCCCCAGCAGACCGTGCACCTCGCCGGGTTCGACGCTCAGGTCGAACCCGTTGAGCGCCAGGTGCGGACGCGTGTCGGTGCCTTTACGGGCAGGGTAGGCGCGGGTCAGCCCGCGCGTGCGTACGGCGGTCACCGTGCGGCGTCCTCGCCGGTCGAGGACGAACTCGCGGTGCCGGCCGACGCGTCGAGCGGCAGCCACCACATCGTGTGGTGG
Source organism: Streptomyces sp. NPDC002018 (assembly GCF_042890865.1). Taxonomy (NCBI): domain Bacteria; kingdom Bacillati; phylum Actinomycetota; class Actinomycetes; order Kitasatosporales; family Streptomycetaceae; genus Streptomyces; species Streptomyces sp. NPDC002018. The sequence goes on along the minus strand of NZ_JBIASO010000001.1, from coordinate 773,415 downwards.
TGGCTCCATCCCCGGGATGTGAGGGAGGCCAGAACCTGCTCCCCCGGGTCACTCTCGCCCACGAGGGTGTGCACGACGTTGCCGATCAGGGGCAGCCGCCGGGCCGCCGCGTGCCGTGCGGCGGCGGCGACGAGCGCCGCGGTCGCTCTGGGCCGGTCCGCCGACGGGACCTCCACAAGGATGTCGAACAGCTCGGCGATGGGCTCGCCGGTCACGTCGTCCTCTTCGCCGCAGAGCACCGTGGCGTGGCCCGCGGGCGATCCGCCGAACAACACCACGAAGCTGCTCCTGCCGGGATGCTCCAGCAGGCTCTTCACCACGGCTTCCTCCGGCCGCGCCCGCTCGGCGCCGTGGGCGGCGGCCGCGTTGGACAGCGCCATGCCCAGCCAGCGGCCGATCGGGCCGTCGTGCTCGGGCAGGGCCGGGACGACCTCGGGCAAGTCCGGTGCCGGGGCGCCGGATTCGGCGGGAGACCGGTCCGCGCCGTGGTAGGACAGATAGGTGAGGTACCGGCGCCACGCCGCGGGAGGCCGGAGGTCCGACGGGAGGCGGGCGACCACGGCCTGTGCGGCCGGGGCGGCCGCGCGGGCGAGGGCGGGCAGCTCGGCCCACCAGGAAGGGCGGGCCGCCAGGTCCGGATCGCAGTAGGTCACCAGGTACTGGAGCTCGCAGCGGACCGGTTCCTCGTAGGCTCCCGCGACATAGGGGGATCCGGCGAACCGGTCGAGGAGACCGGCTTCGGCGGCTGCGCGCAGATAGGACTCCGAGACGGCGTTCATGATTTCTCCGGGCGGATCGTGACGACCACGTTGTCCAGGATGTGTGCCGCCGCCGCGGCAACCTCCTCCGCGGTCACCGCCGCCAGGGCGGCCTCCTCGGCGGCAGGCGTCCAGGACGGCTCGGAGACCAGGTGCCGAGCCAGCAGCCGAGCGTGCTCCAGAGGGCTTTCGAGGTCGAAGAGGATCCCGCTGCGCGCCTGTTTGCGGGCGGCGGCCAGGTCGGCGGGCGTCGGCCCGCTGCGGGCCAGGGTGTCGAGCGCGTCCATGACCACCTCGACGACCTTTTCTCCCTTGCCGGCGTCGGCGCCGATCAGAACACGCCAGGCACCCGCCTCGGTGTAGCCGCGGTGCCATGACTGGAACGAGTACGCGAGGCCCCGCCGGCCGCGCAGCGTCCGGTAGAGGGGCGAGGAGGGGCTGCTGCCGAACAGTTGGGCGAGGATCTGGTAGCTGTGGCTTCCGGGCGCTCCGACGGCCGTCGAACGTCCCCCTACGGATACCCAGGTGAACTCGTCCGACCAGGCCGGCGGACGGCGGGTGACACTTCGCAGGGGCTGCGGCACGACGCGACGGGGGGCGCGCCGCCCCAATGTGTCGATGGTGGTGTCGACGGGCAGATCCGCGGGAGCCTCGGGCGCCACGACCACGAGCACACAGCGGCTCGGCAGGAAGAGCTCGCGGTGCTCGGTGTCGATGTCGGCGACGCTGAGCGAGCGCACCTCGCGGGCGGTCCCGCCGACCGGACGGCCCAAGGGATGGCCGGGGAAGAGGTCGGCGAGGAAGGCGTCCTGCACGACGTCCACCGGGTCCGCGGCGGCCGCCGCCAGTTCCTGCAGCACGACTTCGAGCTCGGAACGCACCAGTTCGGCGTCGTGCTGCGGACGGCGGACCGCGTCCCGCAGCAGAGCAAGCACGCTTCCGGTGTCCTCGGCGAGGACTTGAGCGTAGAACAGCATGTGCTCCAGGCCCGTTTCGGCGTTGGTGTTGCCGCCGAGACGTTCGACGTGTTCGGACAGGGACCCGACGCCGTCCACGGGATAGGCCATCAACAGGTGTTCGAGGCAGTGCGCGAGCCCGCCCCGGCCGTCAGGATCGTTCCTGGCACCGTAATCAACAGCCAGACATATACCGGCCGTCCTGAGCCTGTCGTCGACAACCAGATGAGTTGAAAGCTGCTCCAGCAAGTGATCACCTCGGCGGGGCCATCGGTTACCAAAAATGATTAGTGGGGGCGCCCCGCGTCACGCGGGGGCGCCCCCACCTCCTAATTCGCCTTTCAACGCGTCTTGATCTTGTCAAGGCGCGGGCGCATGGCTCCGGCGTGCTTACGCATGGCATTCTCCTTTCTTTCTGGGGGCAGGCTCACCCGAATTGATGGCCAATTCCGGGCTGCGCTGCCTTCGCCAAAACTCTGACACACAGCGGTCAGTCGAATCCAGGTGTTGCTCGTTGTCCGCCGCCACGGGCAACGGAGGCTCCAGTAATTGTTCCGCCTTTCGCGGTCGCCCGGACTCGAAACCCCGCGCCTCCACGCGGCGCGGCACGCGCAGGGCCGGCGGGGCTGGATCGTTGTCGTGTCCGGACGGAGCTCCATGCCTTCGGCCTCGGGCATGGGCCGACACATCCGCCGGTGTGCGCGGACATGGGCCAGGGCCGCGACGAGTGGGCCAGGGGCGCTGACGAGTCGGCGTATCTCGCAGGAGTGTCACCCCGGGGCTGTCCGAAGCCCCCGCAACCCAAGGAGCCGGCACCCAGTACGGTGCCGGCTCCTTGGGTTGCGGGGGCGCGGTGTCTCTTCGCGGCCGGGCGGCTCGGCCGGTCCTGTCCGAGCAGGGCCGTCAGTCCGAGGCGTACGGCAGGAGGTTTCGCGACAGACGCGGGTAGGTCCGCAGGATGTCGTCGGCGTGGATCGGATCGCGCGCGACGGATCCGGCTCCCCGGACCAGTTCGCTCACTACGGCGTCACCCGCGCCCGCGGGAAGGTAGCTCGCCCGCCACCAGCCGGCCGGCACGGTCACGGCCGGGATATGACCGCTCGCGGGGTCCGGACCGAGCCGGTGCTCCCGGACGACTCCCTCCGGCGACACCAGCAGGTGGTGCACCGGTCCCCCGGCGGCGAGGAGGTACGTGACATCCTGCTCCCTGGTGTGCAGCCGGTCCATGACATCGCCCCCCGTCAGCACGGACAGGCTCACCAAGGCGCCGCGCACGGTCGACAGCGCGAGTTCCGCGAGCCGCGTCGGAGCCAGCCGAGGGCGCAGTGCGGTCGACCTCGAGGCGACGGCGTAGTTGCCCCGGTTGCCCGGCAGCGGCGGATGCAGGACCGCATACGGGTTGGTGCCCTCGGGGAACTCCCATCCGGTCCCGACCGAACCGAGCAGTGTCTCGCTCCACAGCGCGAACTCGCCGGGGGCGGGACTGACCGTGTGGGTGACGCCGGCCGGCACCACGTACTGGGGGACATGTCCCGCACCGGGATCGTCGCCGAGAATCGTCATGACCCGGCCGCGGGCGGAGTCGCGGAAGCTCACGCAGATCTCGGCGCCGGGGTGGGCGAACATCACGACGTCGGCGGTGGCGCGCCGCCAGCGAAGGCGTACGCCTGGCCCGAGCAGTCGGGTGCGGGCACCCGGCCCCGGTGCCTCGTCGGCCCCCGTCGGGCGGATCACCGGAGCGGACCAGCCGCCCGCCTCGTCGGGTTGCAGGTCGAGCGCGGCGACTGTCGAATTCACAAAGGCGAGCACGTAATTCCTCCAAGGCGGTCGACTGGAACACGGCCGCCGGCCGGTAGCGCGCAAATGGAGTCTCCGTCCCCGCGGTAACGCGGAGCAAGTGCGGCCTGGTTGTCCGCACGAAGGACAACGGGCAACGCGACGCCCGGTACCGGGCAACCACTTGTCGGCGTCACTCCCCCGGGCCACGATGTGTGCCCATGGGAGAACAGCGGATACCAGTCTCGCAGAAACTCACACTGGACATGCTTTACGAACTTTTTAGTTCGGGGCCGGACGAAGGCCTGGGGCGCCTTATGCATGCCGCCCGGCAGGCTCACTACACCCTTCCTTTTCTCGTCCTCTCGGTCATCGAAAGGGAGGGTGTCGCCATGGGCCCGGCCGCGACAGGCGAACTCGCCCGCGCGCGGCGGCGTTCCGCGCACTACCGCGATGTTCTGGGGAGGCTGGCGGCCGACGCGGAGTTCACCGTCCTCAAGGGCCCGTCGCTGGCGTCCGCGTATCCGTCAGGGGTGTTCCGGCCACAAGGGGACATAGACCTGCTGGTGCCGGACGAGGAGCAGTTGTGGCGGATCGTGGGCGACCTGTCCGATCCGGCACCGGCGGCGGTATGGGTCACGGTGCTCGGCCAGGAGCGCCATCTGCTGGTCACGCTGGTGTGGCCGCCGGAGGAACCACTGCTGGACCCTGAGTACCGGGTCGAGCTGTCCACGGCGGCCCTGCTCGGGAACGCCGAGGTGCCGATTCGGGTGCATCCGCCGGAGGACCCGTGGTTGTCGAATCTGGTGTGCCTGGCCGAAGAGCGGTTGCAGCGCGCCTTCCACCCGCGGGACGCGCTGGACCTGTACATGCTGACGGGTCAGGGGGTGCCCGCCCTCGCCGACCTCGTACGGACCGTGGTCGATTTCCGGCTGGCGCCCGAGGTGGCCGAACTGGTGCGGTACACGGCCGCCTTCCTGCCCGTCGACGGGCTCACCGGGATGCTGCCCGCCTTGGACGGGAAGGCGGACGCGGAGCGCGAACGGCGCCGCGCGGAAAGCGTGCCGCCCACCTCGGCGACCACGGCGGAGTCGCTGGGCTCGGGGGCCCCGCTGCACGGCATCCGCCTCGGGCGGGTACCGTCCAGCGTGGCGATGTCCCGGGCCCGGATCCACCGGTACGGCGACGAGGCGCTCCTGCTGACCCCGGTGGGCGCGTACCTGCTGGTGGGCGAGGCGCTCGTCTCACCCGAGCGCTATGAGGCGGCCCACACCGAGCTGGCAGGACTGCTGGTGAGCGCTGACGCCGACGCCACCCGGAGCTGACGCACGGCAACTCCGTGCGTCAGCGTCTCTGCTCCGACTCCACGGCTCCCGCCAGTTCGACCGCGAAGGCGCGGTGCACGGGATCGAAGCTGAAGTCCTCGTCGCGGTACTGGAGCAGATGAAGGTCGGCCAATTCGGACAGCAGCTCCTCGACCATCGGCTGCCCGGTATCCAGCAGCCTCGCGGCGTCCCGGACGGTGAATCGCCCTTCGGCCCGCGCGCCCAGCAGCCGGAAGGCCCAGGCGGCCTCAGCGCTGAGCATCTCGTAGGACCGCTGCAACAGGGCGCGTAACGACGTGGAGTCGTCGCCGCCCGTGGAGAAGACCCGAAGGATCGTGGCGCTCTCCCGCCTGCACAGACGGTTGTACGACTCAGAACCGATGTTCCGCCGGGAAAGGATGCGTATGAGCAGCGGGAGGTGCCCGCACGCCTCAAGACACTCGACGGACCGCCAGTGGGAGACGTCGTCGGAGTTGAGCGTCGCCAGCAGTTCGAGACTCTCCTCCCGAGCCATCGGCGGGACCTGCATGTGCAGCGCACCGTCCCTGGCCAGCAGGCCCGGCATGCGGTTGCGGCTGGTCACCACGGTCATACAGCCGGGGCTGGCCGACAGCAGGGGCCGCACCTGCTCGGGCCGGGCGGCGTTGTCCAGGACTACCAGCATGCGCTTGCCGGTGAGCATGCTCCGTAAGGAGAGGCCGAGCTGCTGTGCGTCACCTTCCAGGTCGGCTCCCGACGCTCCGAGGTCGCCGAGGAAGCGGCGCAGTACCTGCTCGGCGGTGAGGGGCGGGCCTCCCTGCCCGAATCCGTTGAGGTCGGCGAAGAGTGTGCCGTCGGGGAAGCCTTCGGCTGCGGCGTGCCCCCAGCGGAGCACCGTTTCGGTCTTGCCGACTCCGACAGGCCCGTCGATCAGCACGAGTGGAGAGCTCCAGAGCCGGCCATCGGCCTTCGGGGAAATCGTGTCGAGCTGCCGGAGCAGGTCGGCACGGCCGACGAAGTCGTGCACCGAACGCGGAAGCTGGCGCACTACGGGAGCTGTTGTCGCCTGCATCCGACGGCGTGGGGCGCTCATGGCGATGCGGATCAGACCGCCGCCTCCACCGAGTGCGTCGTCACAGTGCCGTGCCAGATCACCGGTCGGGGGCTTCTTCCCTGTCTCGACCCGGCTGAGGTGGCTCTTGCTGTAATTCACCAGACGGGCGAGGTCTCCGAGCGACAGACCCCGGCTGCGTCGCAGGGTCCTCAGTGCGGAGCCGAATCCGACAGGCGGAAGGAACCCGACGGGCGGAAGGAGACCGATGGACGGAAGGAGCCCGACAGGGACCGGCGCCTCCGCCTGCCCGGCCCCGGTGCTCTCACGGGACCGTATCCGCGCGTCAATGATCGACCGGACGTTCCCGCACACCAGCCGGTGTTCCAGATGCACGCGTCGTCCGGTCCGATAGTGCACCACGGTCCCCTCGCCCGAGGAACCGCGCTCCGCGTTACAGAATGTCATCAAGCGTCCTTACTCTGTTGGGCGGTTGGCCTCTTTAACTAACCGGAATGTCAAACTCTCTTGATCAACGCAGCTCTCCTCCGTTTATGCCAGCGCCTCCGGGCCCATCTGCCTCAGTCGTGCGCACTCCCAGCTCATCCGGCCTACGTGGGTTTTAGACGTGACATAAGTCACCGGTCATTTGCATACGCGGACGTGCGCTCACGCATCCGGCGAGGACGGCGGGCGGCGGGCGGCGCGCCTGGTCCGCGGCCCCGGCCCGGGAAGGCGAAGTACCCGCGGAGAACTCCGATTCGTGGCCACAAGCCGTCCGAATGTCCGCAACACCCTAAATCCCCCCGAGAAACCGAACACCGGAGGAATCAATGGGCACCCCACTCCGATCGCCCGGCCGGCCCACTCCGCGAACCGTCGCGGACCGCTACGTCGACGCCGTGACCGCGGCCGATCCGCTGATCGGCCTGCGGCTCGGTGTGCTCCCCGGTGACGACCGACTTCCCGACTATTCCCCCGAAGGTCTGGCGCAGGCTGCCCAGCTCGACCGTGCCACGCTCGCGGAACTCGGCGCGGTCCGAGCCGCCGCGCGCGAGGACCCGGCCGAACGCCGTTGCGCGCGGCTGCTCGACGAACGGCTTCGCACCCGGCTCGCTCTCCATGACGCGGGCGAATACCTGGTCCGGCTGAACGCGGTGAATTCGCCGCTGCAAGCTGTGCGCGGCTCCTTCCTGACGATGCCGACCGCCACGGATGACGACTGGATCGCGGTGGCCGGACGGATGGCCCATGTGCCTGCCGGCCTGATCGGCTACCGTGCCGCCCTGCGAGCGGGGGCCGGCCGCGGAATCCACGCGGCTACCGCGCAGATCACCGCGGTCCTCGACCAGCTCGGTACCTGGCTCGGCCGGCCGAGCTGGTTCGCACAGTTCGCGGCCAAGGGCCCGGAGCGGCTCAGGCCGCGGCTCGACACGGCAGCCCAGGCTGCCGCCTCGGCGTTCGCCTCGTTCCGGGACTGGCTCGAACAGGACTACGCGCCGATGGCGTGTGAGGCCCCCGACGCCTTTGGCAGGGACAGATACGCGCTGTGGGCCGCCCACTGGACGGGGAGCCGGGTCGATCTCGACGAGGCGTACGCCTGGGGCTGGGAGGAGATCCGCCGTATCGGATCGGAGATGCGCGCGGAAGCGGCCCGCGTGCTGCCGGGAGCGTCGCCACAGCAGGCGCTTGAGCACCTCCGCACGCACGGACAGGCACTGCGAGGAGCGAGCGCCGCCCGTGACTGGCTCCAGCAGCTCATGGACCAGACGGTCGCAGCGCTCGACGGCAAGCACTTCGCACTGCATCCAGCGCTTCGCGCGGTGGAGGCGAGGATCGCCCCGGCCGGGAGCGCCGCGGCGCCCTACTACACCCCACCGTCCCTCGACTTCGCCCGGCCCGGCCGCACCTGGCTGCCGGCCGCCGAGCACGAGCGCATCCCCGTGCACGACATCGTCAGCGTCTGGTACCACGAGGGAGTGCCGGGCCATCACCTCCAGGCAGCCACCCGGATTCGTCTGTCGGACCAGCTCTCCCGCTACCAGGCGACGCTGGGTTCGGTGAACGCCGACATCGAGGGCTGGGCCATGTACGCCGAGCGCCTCATGGACGAACTGGGCTTCTTCGAGGATCCCGCCCTCCGGCTCGGCCATCTGGACGGGCAGATGATGCGAGCCGTCCGGATCGTTGTCGACATCGGCGTCCATCTGCGGCTGCCCGTCCCCGCCGACGAGACACTCCCGGCGGGCACGGCCGATGAACGCCACTGGACACCCCGGCTGGCGCGCGCCTTCCTACGGGCACACAGCCGGCGTTCCGACGCCTTTCTGGACAGCGAGTTGACCCGCTATCTGGGCATGCCGGCACAGGCCATCGGTTACAAACTCGGTGAACGGGCCTGGCTGGGCGGCCGTGCTGCCGCGAAGGCGCGCCGCGGCCCGGCGTTCGACCTGCGGGAGTGGCACCGGGCCGCCCTCGCCCAAGGGCCGCTCGGACTGGACTCCCTGGCCCAGGAGCTGGCGACACTGTGACCGAGGGACGTCCCCGGCCCGGCCCGAACTTGAGCGGCCTGGCCGAGGTTCGCTTCGGTACGGCCGTGCCCGAGAGGGGCGCCGGGATCAGCGGCGCACTTCGCCGCGCCCGCTTGGCGCCGTAACCCGAAAACGCAGTGGCCGCGCGGGGTCGGGGCCACATACGTTCGCGTCCATGGTTGACGCATCTTTCGGGCATCCGCGCCTCGCCGCCCTCTACGACCCGCTCGATCCGGACCGCGGCGATCTCGACGCGTATCTCGCGATGGCGGAGGAGTTCGGGGCGCGGTCCGTGCTGGACATCGGGTGCGGTACGGGCGTGTTCGCGCTGCTGCTCGCCGAGCGCGGGATCACGGTCACCGGGATCGATCCCGCGCGGGCGTCCGTCGATGTCGCGCGTGGCAAGCCGGGCGCGGAGCGAGTGCGCTGGCTCGACGGCGACGCGGGGGACCTGCCGCCCCTGCGGATCGACCTGGTGACGATGACCGGGAACGTCGCCCAGGCGATCGCCGATCCGCAGGCGTGGCGTACGACGCTGCGCGGCGCGTACGAGGCGCTGCGGCCCGGCGGGCGGCTGGTCTTCGAGACACGCGATCCGGCGCAGCGCGTGTGGGAGGAGTGGGCGGAGTGGACGCGCGAGACCACATACCGCGTGACGGACATCCCCGGCGTCGGCCGCGTCGAGACCTGGGCCGAGCTGACGGACGTGAGCCTGCCGCTGGTGAGCTTCCGGGGTACGCACGTGTTCGCCGCGGACGGGGACGTACTGATCTCGGAATCGACACTTCGCTTCCGTGAACGTACGGAGATCGAGCGGGACCTGCACGAGCACGGCTTCACCGTCGAGGACGTACGCGACGCACCCGACCGGCCGGGCAGGGAGTTCGTGTTCGTGGCGCGGCGCGGTACCGCGGAGCCGTCCCTCCCGGAATGCTCAAGAAAGCGTACGCACGCACCACACGGGACCGGGCAGACGGGACTTTGAAGACACTCCCTGACGGTCGATCCCGCATCGCGGATGTGATTGTCTCGAGCGGTCGCCCGGTCCGTGTTCGGGAATACGAGAACGGGGCGCGGGCTCTCGGGGCCGGAGGCGGGGTGAGGGCGGGTCTGGTCCCGGGCCGGGGTGGCGCCGGAGCGTTTCTGAGGGAATTCACAGGTTTCGGAAAGAGGGCTCTCAGAGGCGGTCTTCAGGGTTGACCAGCATGACCATCACCTCGCCCCGCGGGCGTACCGAATTGCTCAGGCCGGACGGCAGTCCCGTCCGCGTCCTGGTTGTCGACGACGAGGCCTCGCTCTCTGAGCTACTGTCCATGGCCCTGCGGTACGAGGGGTGGGAGGTGCGCAGCGCCGGTGACGGCGCGGGCGCGGTGCGGTCCGCGCGGGACTTCCGGCCCGACGCGGTGGTGCTCGATGTGATGCTGCCGGACATGGACGGGCTGGCCGTACTGGGACGGCTGCGGCGCGAACTGCCGCAGGTGCCCGTCCTCTTCCTCACGGCCAGGGACGCCGTGGAGGACCGGATCGCGGGGCTGACCGCGGGCGGCGACGACTATGTCACCAAGCCGTTCAGCCTGGAGGAGGTCGTGGCCCGGCTGCGCGGACTGATACGGCGGTCCGGCGCGGCGGCCGTCCGCAGCGAGTCGCTGCTGGCCGTCGGGGATCTGACCCTGGACGAGGACAGCCATGACGTCAGCCGGGGCGGGGAGTCCATCCATCTCACGGCGACCGAGTTCGAGCTGCTGCGCTATCTGATGCGCAATCCGCGCCGGGTGCTGAGCAAGGCGCAGATCCTCGACCGGGTCTGGTCGTACGACTTCGGAGGCCAGGCCAATGTGGTCGAGCTGTACATCTCGTACCTGCGGCGGAAGATCGATGCCGGACGCCCGCCGATGATCCATACCCGGCGGGGGGGGCGGGCTATCTGATCAAGCCCGGTGAGTCCGGCGAGTCCGGCGAGCCGGCCGTCGCGCCGGGCGGCGTCCGTAATCGGCCGTAACAGCTGCGAGGGCGGCGATGTCCGTGAGGGCTGCGGTGTCTGCGATGGCCGTGAGGGCCGTGACGTCTGTGACGGCCGTGGGAGCCGTGGGGGCCGTGGGGGCCGTGGGGGCCGTGGGGGCCGTGGGGGCCGTGGGGGCCGTGGGGGCCGTGATGAGGAAGTCGGCGAAAGGGCACGGGAAGGAAGCGGAAAGGGTGGCGGCGGTGAGAAGGACTCGAAGGGGGGCGCCCCGGCGCCGGTGGTCCCTCCGGAACCGGCTCGTGGTCTCGGCGGTCACGCTGATCGGGGTGGTCGCCGCTGTCATCGGCACGGTGACCACCATCGCGCTCCGCTCGTACCTGTACGACCAACTGGACGGTCAGGTACAGGCGATCGCCAAGCGGGCCGCGGGCCCCCCGATGCCGGATCCGGCTGGTGGGGGGCCGGGAGCGCTGGACGTGCCGGACCTGCCGGAGGCGCCGGATGCGCCCGGTGTCGAGCCGCCCGGTGGCAGGGACCCGCTGCGGATCGTCACCGGCGGCGGTGCGCCCGTCGGGACCGTCGGCGCTGAAGTGACGGGAAGCGGTGCCATCGGCCGGGCCCTGGTGAGTATCCAGCAGGAATCCGAGGAGTCCTGGCGCCCGATCGCGGACAAGCCGCTCACCCGCGCCGAGACCGAAGTCCTCGCCACCGTGCCGCGCGACGGCGGTCCGCACACCATCGCCCTGCCCGGCAGGGGCGACTACCGGATCGAGTACATCACCGGCGGCAACGGCCGCTTCCTCGTCGGCGTCCCGCTCACCGAGGTGCGCAACACCCTCAACACCCTGGTGCTGGTGGAGATCTGCGTCGCCGTGGCCGGGCTGTTCGCCGCGGGGCTCGCGGGCGGCAGCCTGGTCGGGGTCGCTCTTCGGCCGCTGCGCAGGGTGGCCACGACCGCCACCCGCGTCTCCGAACTCCCCCTGCACAGCGGGGAGGTGGCCCCGCTGGAGCGGGTCCCGGCGGGCGAGGCCGATCCCCGTACCGAGGTCGGGCAGGTCGGGGCCGCGCTCAACCGGATGCTGGAGCACGTCGGTTCGGCGCTCGCCGCCCGGCAGGAGAGCGAGACGCGCGTACGGCAGTTCGTGGCCGACGCGGGGCATGAACTGCGGACACCGCTGGCCTCGATCCGCGGGTACGCCGAACTCACCCGGCGCGGCCCCGAGAAGACCGGCCCCGACACCCGGCACGCGCTGGGCCGGATCGAGTCCGAGGCGGAACGGATGACCGGCCTGGTCGAGGACCTTCTGCTGCTGGCCCGGCTCGACGCCGGACGCCCCCTCTCGTACGGGAGCACTGATCTGGCCGGCCTGGTCGTGGACGCGGTGAGCGACGCCCGGGCGGCCGGCCAGGATCATCACTGGCTCCTCGAACTGCCGGAATCCGACGGCCTCCCCGCCACCGTGCACGGCGACGCGTCCCGGCTCCAGCAGGTGCTGGTCAACCTGCTCGCCAATGCCCGTACGCACACACCTCCCGGTACCACGGTCACCGCCCGCATCCGCAGAGGCGGGCAGGCCGCCGGGACCCCGCCCGCCGGGTCCCGGACCCCCGGCGGGCGGGGTCCCGGCTCCCTCCGCCCCTCCATCGTTCTCGAAGTCCAGGACGACGGTCCCGGCATTCCGCCGGCGCTGCTTCCGCATGTCTTCGAGCGCTTCGCCCGGGGCGACGCCTCGCGCTCCCGCGCGGCCGGCTCCACGGGTCTCGGCCTCGCGATCGTGCAGGCCGTGGTCACCGCGCACGGCGGCACCGTGAGCGTGCGGAGCGTGCCCGGCCGGACCGTCTTCGCCGTGCACCTCCCGGCCCTCAGTGCCCCGCACCCGTCCCAGCACCGGCTGTCGCACCCGGCCAAGCACCAGACCCCGCACTGAACCCCGCGCCCGCTCCCGGACCCGGCCGAGCACCAGGCCCTGGATCAAAACCGCCACATTCCCGGTGAACAAGGCCCGTCCCGGCAGTCCCGTACCGGCTCACAGGCAGATCACAGCCTCACCACACCCCCGTGACAGCACGCCCGCCGAGTGTCGACGGCATGCGAACCGACCCCCCATGGAGCACTCTCCCGGCCCGGGAACATCTCCCGGCCCGGGAACCTCTCCCGGCCAAGGCGGCCAACGCTCCGGTGACCGGCACTCCGGTGCTCGATGTGACGATTCCCGTCTTCAACGAGGAGCAGGATCTCGAACCCTGTGTGCGACGCCTGCACGCTCATCTCGTCCGGACCTTCCCCTACAGCTTCCGCATCACCGTGGCCGACAACGCCAGCACCGACAGCACCCCGGAAGTGGCGGGCCGGCTCGACGCGGCGATCCCCGAGGTACGGGCCTACCGCCTGGAGCAGAAGGGCCGCGGCCGGGCGCTCCACACCGTCTGGTCGCGCTCCGACGCGCCCGTCCTGGCCTATATGGATGTGGACCTGTCGACCGATCTCAACGCGCTGCTCCCGCTGGTCGCGCCGCTGATCTCCGGCCACTCCGACCTGGCGATCGGGTCGCGACTGGCCCGCTCCTCACGCGTCGTGCGCGGTCCCAAGCGCGAGTTCGTCTCGCGGGCGTACAACCTCATCCTCAAGTCCTCGCTCTCCGCACGCTTCAGCGACGCGCAATGCGGTTTCAAGGCCATACGGCGTGAGGTCGCCGAACGGCTGCTGCCGATGGTCGAGGACACCGGGTGGTTCTTCGACACGGAGATGCTGGTGCTCGCCGAACGCGCGGGACTGCGGATCCACGAGGTGCCCGTGGACTGGGTGGACGATCCCGACAGCCGCGTGCACATCATCAGCACGGCGATCGAGGACCTCAAAGGGGTCTGGCGGGTGGGGCGGGCACTGGCGGTGGGCGCGCTGCCTCTGGACCGGCTGGCCAGGCCCTTCGGGGACGACCCGAGGGACCGCCGGATCAGGGGAGTTCCCGGCGGTCTCGCCAGGCAACTTGTCGGCTTCTGTGCCGTGGGCGTCCTGTCCACGCTCTTCTACCTCCTGCTCTACTCCCTCTTCCGCACCATGGCCGCGCCGCAACTCGCCAACGGGGCCGCGCTGCTGGTCTCCGCGATCGCCAACACGGCGGCCAACCGGAGACTCACCTTCGGAGTACGGGGCCCGGAGCGCGCCCTGCGCCACCAGGCCCAGGGCCTGGTCGTCTTCGTGATCGGACTCGCCCTCACCAGCGGCTCGCTGGCGGCCCTGGACGCGGCCTCCGGCACCCCCGCGCACTCCACGGAGCTGGCCGTGCTGATCGCCGCGAATCTCGCCGCGACGGTGCTGCGCTTCCTGCTGCTGCGCGCCTGGGTCTTCCCGGACCGGCGCGGCAACCAGCCCTGCGTCCCGTACCAGCCCTCCGCCCCCGACCAGCCCCGCCGTACCGACGGCCCGAAGAAGGACGCGCGATGACAACGATCCTTCAGCCCGACGGCCCGCCGCTCGCCGGGCCGGATGCCCGTCACCACCGGCGCACCGGCCTCGCCGCCCGCTTCTGGCGGGGCAGGCTGGACGACGCACCCTGGGTACGCCCCGCCCTGCTCGTCCTCCTCCTGGCCACCACGCTGCTCCAGCTCTGGGATCTGAGCGCCTCCGGGTACGCGAACTCCTTCTACTCCGCCGCCGTCCAGGCGGGCAGCGAGAGCTGGAAGGCTTTCTTCTTCGGTTCCTCCGACGCCGCGAACTCCATCACCGTCGACAAGCCCCCGGCCGCGCTCTGGCCGATGGCCCTGTCCGTAAGGCTCTTCGGACTCGGGTCCTGGCAGATCCTGGTGCCCGAGGTGCTGATGGGCGCGGGGACGGTGGCGGTGCTGTACGCGGCCGTACGCCGGCGCTTCAGCGCCACCGCCGGGCTGACCGCGGGCGCGGTGCTGGCGCTGACGCCCGTCGCCGCGCTGATGTTCCGCTTCAACAACCCGGACGCTCTGCTCGCGCTGCTGATGACCGTCACCGTCTACTGCGTGCTGCGCGCGCTGGAGGACGGCCGTACCCCATGGCTGCTGTACGCGGGGATCGCGGTCGGCTTCGCCTTCCTGGCCAAGACACTCCAGGCGTTCTTGATCCTGCCCCCGCTCGCCCTGGTGTACGGGGTGTGCGCGCCCGGGCCCCTACGGCGCAGGCTCGGGCAGCTCGCGCTCGCCGGACTCGCCGTGGTCGTCTCCAGCGGCTGGTGGGTCGCGATCGTGGAACTGTGGCCCGCGGCCTCACGCCCGTACATCGGCGGGTCGCAGAACAACTCCTTCCTTGAGCTGACCTTCGGTTACAACGGCCTCGGCCGGATCAACGGCGACGAGGTCGGCAGCGTCGGCGGCGGTGGTCCTGGCGGTATGGGCGGCGGCCGGTGGGGCGAGAGCGGGATCGGCCGGATGTTCAACGAGAGCGTCGGGGACCAGATCTCCTGGCTGCTGCCCGCCGCACTGTTCCTGCTGGTAGCGGGACTCGTGGTGACCCGGCGGAGCGGACGTACGGACCCGGCGCGCTCGGCGTTCCTGGTGTGGGGCGGGTCCCTGCTGATCACCATCGGGATCTTCAGCTTCATGGCAGGGATCTTCCACGAGTATTACACCGTGGCACTGGCGCCGTACATCGCGGCGCTGGTGGGGATGGGGGTCACGGTCCTGTGGGAGGAACGTTCCGCGCTCCCGGCCTCCGCGGCGCTCGGACTGACGGCCGCGGGGACGGCGCTCTGGTCGTACGTTCTGCTCGGCCGGACCCCGGACTATCTGCCCTGGCTGCGCTGGGCCGTGCTGGCCGGCGGTCTGGCGGCGGCGCTGGGACTGCTCTGTACGGTACGGCTCGGGCGGCGCCTCGCGTTCGCGGCGGCCGGGGCCGGGGCGGCGGCCGCTCTGGCCGGGCCACTGGCGTACACCCTGTCCACGGTGAACACCCCGCACGCGGGCTCGATCGTCACGGCGGGACCCGCCTCGGCGCGGGGCGCCTTCGGTGGCGGCGGGCCCGGCGGACGGCCGGGCGGAGGCCCTGGTGCCGGCGGAATGCGCCCACCGGGCCAGGCGCCCGGCCAGGGGCAGGGCGCGGGGCAGACACCGGGTCAGGGCTCAGGCCGGGGAGAGCCACCGGCGGCCGGTGGCGGGCAGACCTGGCCCACCCAGCAGAACGGGCAGCCCGGGACCGGCCCGGGGACCGGCCGCTGGAACGCACTGCCCGAAGGGTTCCCGGGCGCGGGCGGAGGCGGTCGCGGTGGCATGGCCGGACTCCTCAACGGCCCGAGCGTCAGTACCGAGGTCAAGACCGCCCTGGAGCGGAACGCCTCCGACTACACCTGGGCCGCCGCCGCCATCGGCTCCCAGAATGCCGCCAGTTATCAACTCGCCACTGAGAAGCCGGTCATGGCGATCGGCGGCTTCAACGGCAGCGACCCCTCGCCGACCCTCGCCCGGTTCAAGCAGTACGTCGCCGACGGAAGAATCCACTACTTCCTCTCCGGCGGCGGACCCGGCGGCGGGGGCGGGGGCGACCTGCCGGGCGGCGGAGGCGGTCCCGGCGGCGGCAACTCCGCCATCACCACCTGGGTCGAGTCCACCTTCAAGAAGGTCACCGTGGACGGCACGACGCTCTACGACCTGACACGGAAGACAACCTGACGCACCGCGGCCTCTGACCGCGTGCCTTCAGGCCGGCCTCCGACCGTCTTCGGGCATCGGCTCTCCGGCCGCCGGACTCGCACAGTACGGCGGCCGGTTGGACCCGCAGAAGAGCGCGATCCCGGAGGCGGTCGTCAAGGCGCAGCTGGACCCGCTGGGCTGAGCCTTCGCACCACACACGTGAGAGCGCCCGGCCGGGGGACCCCGGCCGGGCGCTCTCACGCGGTTTCGGCCAGTCGAACGGGTGCGAGCATCGGCAGCTTCCGTGTGCGCGTCCGCATAAGGCGTCGCCTTTCGAGAAGGGCGTGATCGAGAAGACCCTCGGTTCGGTGGCGACGCTGTTCACGCAGTTTGTCGACCCAGCGGAGTACTACGCGCATCACCAGCAGGCACCCTCTGCTGCTACAAACGACTCACCCAACTCACCACATAGGGCACGGTCCAAGCAGGCCGCCGGCACAACTGTCCGGGCGGAGCTGGCCGGCATCGCTCCAACGAACCGTACGGCACCAGGCATGGCTGCCACTCCGATGACAGGATTTGATTACTCATCAGTAAGGTCAGCGAGGGTCAGCAATCAGACCGGGTCAGCGCGTGCGTCCCCGTGGTTTCAGCGGGGTCGGCGGGAGGGCCGGCGCGGGGAGGCGGGCGCCTTCGAAGCCGTGGACGTCGCCGAAGCGGGAACCGGTCATCCACTCTTCGCGGGCCTGTGCGATATCCTCGTTCGACCGGCCGATGAAGTTCCACCACATGATGAGCTCCTCCTCGAACGGCTCGCCGCCGAGGAGCATCAGAGCGGCGTCGGACTCCGCGCGCAGGGGCAGTTCCGAGCGGCCGCAGCCGAGGTAGAGCATCGATCCCGGCAGTACGGGGACGCCGTCGACCTCGGCCTCGCCGGACATGGACAGGACCGCGTACTCGAAGTCCGGCTCCAGCGGCAGGCGGGCCTCGCTGCCCCCGGCGAGTGCCAGATCGGCGCCGATGATCGGGGTGTAGGTGGTGCCCGGTGAGACCGCGCCGTCGAGGGCGCCGAGGATGACCGTGGCGGTCAGCCCCGGGGCGGTGACGACCGGCAGGTCCGCGTGGTGCTGGAAGTGCGGCTGGACCTGGCGGTGGGCATCGGGGAGGGCCACCCAGAGCTGGGCGCCGTGCAGAAAGCGGGCATGCCGGCGCGGGCTCTCCTCGGAGTGGGAGATCGCCCGGCCGGAGGTCATCAGGCCCAGCTCGCGCGGGCGCACGGTCTGGAGGCTGCCGAGGCTGTCGCGGTGCAGCACCTCACCGTCGTGCAGCCAGCTCACGGTCTGGAGCCCCATATGCGGGTGGGGCGGCACCTGCATTCCGGCCTCGTCGGCGATGTCGTCGGGACCGTAGTGATCGACAAAAGCCCACGCGCCGACCATCCGGCGGCCCAGATTGGGCAGCAGTCTGCGGACCTCGGTCGATTCCCCGAGCTGGACCCGGCGCGGGCTCAGCAGCTCGCGTACCGGCTCGGCAACGACAAACCCGCGTCCACCGCAGACGGTGAGGGCGGCCTGACGATCAAGATTGCTCATGGCGCCCAACCTAATCCCGTGGCATCCGGAGGCACAGTACCCACGACCCCCGCGATGCCTGTAGTGGAATGTTCAACCATCTTCTGCTGTTGGGCAGCATACGACACCGTCGGAGGAGGAGACGTGGAGAGCACCTACTATGAGTACGGGACAGCCGCCGAGCGCTGGGACCGTGCGCAGATGTTCTTCGACGCCAAGGAGTACGTCACGGCGGCCCGGATCCTGGCCGGGCTGGTGGCGGAGGTGCCCGAGCAGGTCGCCCCGAGGCTGCTGCTCGCCCGTACGTACTACCACTCGGCGCGGCTGGGCAAGGCGGAGACCGAGCTGCGCGCCGTCCTGGAGCGCGACCCGGTCGAGCAGTACGCGCGGCTGATGCTCGGCCGCACGCTGGAGCGGCAGGGCCGGGGCGCGGAGGCGGCGACCCACCTCCGGATGGCCGCCGCGCTCGCCGGTGAGTTCCCGGCCCCGGCCGGGGCCCCGGCCGACGGAGCCTGAACGTCCCGCGTGGAGTGCGTCCGGCGTTCCTGCCGGGGTCGGGGCCCGGAGCCCGACCAAGGTCCCGGGCCCGGGGCGCGGGGCCCGGTGTTCCGGGCCCGGGGCGCCGCCCGGTGTTCCCGCTCGCTGTTTCGGCCCGAGTCCGGCCCGGCTTCGCGGCCCTGGGGCGTGGTGGTCCTTCACCCGCCCCGGGGGCCCCGTCCCCGGACCCCCGGTGTCTCAGGCGCCGTGCCACACCGTGGTGACGTTGCAGAACTCACGGATGCCGTGCGCGGACAGTTCACGCCCGTACCCCGAGCGCTTCACGCCCCCGAAGGGAAGCGCCGGGTGCGAGGCCGTCATCCCGTTGAAAAAGACACCGCCCGCCTCCAGATCACGGACGAAGCGGCGTATGTCGTCCTCGTCGCGCGTCCAGACAGTGGAACTCAGCCCGAACGGGGTGTCGTTGGCGAGCGCCACGGCTTCGTCCAGACCCGCGACGCGGTAGAGCGTCGCGACAGGACCGAAGGTCTCCTCGCGGTGGATCCGCATCGCGTCGGTGATATCGGCCAGGACGGTGGGTGCGTAGTACCAGCCCCGCTCGCGCTCCTCCGGACGCCGTCCGCCGCACAGCGCCGTCGCTCCCCGGCTCAGCGCGTCGTCGACCAGTTCCTCCAGATCGGCGCGGCCCCGCTCGCTGGAGAGCGGCCCCACGTCGGTGGACTCGTCCAGCGGATCACCGACGGTCAGATCGCGCATTCCGGCCGTGAACCGCGCCGCGAAGGCGTCGTACACGTCCTCGTGCACGATGAACCGCTTGGCGGCGATGCACGACTGGCCGTTGTTCTGCACCCGCGCCGTCACCGCGGTCCGTGCCGCACCGTCGATGTCCGCCGACGGCATCACCACATACGGGTCGCTGCCGCCCAGCTCCAGCACGGTCTTCTTGATCTCGTCGCCCGCGATCGCGGCCACCGAGCGGCCGGCCGGCTCACTGCCGGTGAGGGTGGCGGCGGCCACCCGGGGGTCGCGCAGGACGGACTCGACCGCGCCCGACCCCACCAGCAGCGTCTGGAAGCAGCCGGCCGGGAATCCGGCCCGCAGGAACAGGTCCTCCAGATACAGCGCGGTCTGCGGCACGTTCGAGGCGTGCTTGAGCAGCCCGACATTGCCCGCCATCAGGGCCGGCGCGGCGAACCGTACGACCTGCCAGAGGGGGAAGTTCCACGGCATCACCGCCAGCACCACGCCCAACGGCCGGTAGTGGACACTCGCCCGGGACGCCCCGGAGTCCTTCACATCGGCGTCGGAGGGGTGTTCGTCGGCCAGCAGCTCCTCGGCGTGCGCGGCGTACCAGCGCATCGCCTTCACGCACTTCGCGGCCTCCGCGCGGGCCGCCGCGACCGGCTTGCCCATCTCGGTGGTCATCGTGCGGGCGATGTCCGGCCCGTCCTGCTCCAGCAGGTCGGCCGCGCGGTCCAGCAGCCGCGCGCGCTCCTCGAAGCCGGTCGTGCGGTACTCCCGGAACGTGGCGTCCGCGGTCGCGATCCGGCGCTCGACCTCCTCGGCTCCCAGTGGATCGAAGGTCTTGAGCGTCTCGCCGGTGGCGGGATTCACCGTGGCGATGGGCATGGGCGGTTCCTCCTCGATTCGACGGCCGTACGCCGGCCCCACGCCGGCCCCGTACGTCAGCGGGTCCGGCCCTCGTCAGCGGGTCCGGGCCTCGTCAGCGGGTCCGGGCCTCAGTGGATGATCTTCTCCACCAGCAGCCGCACCCCCGCCGCGATCGAGTCCGCGTCGATGCCCGCCGCGCGGAGCTGCTCCTCCGGTGTCGCCGAGTCCGGGATCTTGTCCACCGCCAGCCGCACCAGCCGCTTGGGCGCCGGGCGGCCGTCCGAGAACACCTCGGCCACCGCGTCCCCGATTCCGCCCTGCGGATGGTGGTCCTCCACCGTGATCAGACAGCCCGTGTCGGCCGCCGCGGCCTGGAGGGTGTGTTCGTCGACCGGCTTGACCGAGTAGAGGTCGACGACCCGGACGGGGATGCCCTCGCCGGCCAGCAGATCGGCCGCCTTCAGGCACTCGTGGACGGTGGTCCCGGCACCGATCAGCGTCACCCGGTCCCCGTCCGAGCGGCGCAGCACCTTGCTGCCGCCGATGGGGAACTCCTCGTCGGGGCCGTAGATGACCGGCGTCCCGCCACGGAGCGTCCGCAGATAGCGGATGCCCGACAGTCCGTGCATCGTCGCCACCAGCCGCGCCGTCTGATTGCCGTCGCAGGGGTGCAGCACCGTGGTGCCCTGGATGGCGCGGAACATCGCCAGGTCCTCCAGGCCCATCTGGGACGGGCCGTCCTGGCCGATCGCGACCCCCGCGTGGGAGCCGACGACATTGATCGAGGCCCGGCTGACGGCCGCCATCCGCAGGAAGTCGTGCGCGCGGGTGAAGAAGGCCGCGAAGGTCGAGGCGAACGGGACATGCCCGAGCGCCTGCATACCGACGGCCCCTGCCACCAGTTGCTGTTCCGCGATGTAGAACTCGAAGAACCGGTCGGGGTGTTCCTTGGCGAAGAACTCCACCCTGGTCGAGTCGCTGACCTCGCCGTCGAGCGCGACGACCTCGCCGTGGGCCGTGCCGAGGGCGGCGAGCGCCTTGCCGTACGCGTCACGCGTGGCGACCGAGTCGCCCATTTCGTAGCGCGGCAGTTCGAGGGTGGCCGGCTGCCTGGGGGTGCGGGCGGGCGTCTCCGGCTCGGCGGGCTTCGCCACGGTGACCCGGATGGAGCGCCGTCCGCCCAGTTCCTCGATGGCGCTCTCGGCGTCGGGCAGCGGCTTGCCGTGCATCCCCTCGCGGTCCTCGACGGAGGCGACGCCCTTCCCCTTCCGGGTGCCCGCGATGATCGCGGTGGGCCTGCCGCGCGTCGACGCGGCCTCGTCGAAGGCGGCGTCGACGGCGTCGACGTCATGGCCGTCGATCTCGATGGTGTGCCAGTCGAACGCGCGCAGCCTGCGGCCGTACGCCGCCAGGTCCCGCTGGTGGCGGGTGGGGCCACGCTGGCCGAGCCGGTTGACGTCGATGACGAGCGTCAGCGAGTCGAGATGCTCGACCCCCGCGTGCTCGATCGCCTCCCACACCGATCCCTCGGCCATCTCGCTGTCGCCGGAGAGCGCCCAGACACGGTACGGGGTGTGGCCGAGCCGCTGTCCGGCGAGCGCCATACCGACGCCCACGGGCAGTCCCTGGCCCAGCGAGCCCGTGGCGACGTCGACCCAGGGCAGTTCGGGGGTCGGATGGCCCTGGAGCCGGCTGCCGAGGGTCCGGTAGGTCAGGAACTCCTTCTCGTCGATGGCGCCCGCCGCCAGATACATGGAGTACAGCAGCGGCGAGGCATGCCCCTTGGAGAAGATCAGCCGGTCGTTGCTCGGGTGGCCGGGGCGGTCGAAGTCGTAGCGCAGATGGTTGGCGAGCAGGACCGCCATGAGGTCGGCGGCGGACATGGACGAGGTCGGATGCCCCGACCCCGCCGCGTCGGCGACCCGGACGGAGTCGACCCTCAACTGCTGGCCCAATTCGGTCAGTTGTTCGCTGTTCATGTCACTCCTCGCGAGATGTGCCGGACGTGCCTGAGGTGCCGGGCGTACTGGAGGTGCCGGACGTGCTGGAGGTGCCCGGCCCGCCGGGGACCCGCGCCAGCTCCGGCGACGACGATTCGAGCGGTACGGTCCAGGAGCGGACCAGACCGAGCTGTACGGCCTGACGCGGCAGCACGGAGTCGAGCAGCCAGTCGGCGGCGACGCGCACCCGGTTTCCCGGCATGGCCGCCAGGTGGTAGCCACGGGTGACGGCCCCCGCGAGCGGTCCGGACAGCGGCACCCCGAGCGGGTTGGCGGCGGCCTTGACACCGCCGAGGTCCACGACGAAACCCAAGTCGTGGTGACGGTACGGCTGCTGCTCCCCGTGGCCGAGGGTGGCGGCGACATTGCGGCCCGCCAGCCGGCCCTGCCTGCTGGCGTGCTGAGCCGTCATCGGGGTGAACTCGCCCGGCCTGGTGAGGTCCGGTACGGCCGCGGCGTCACCGCAGGCGAACACCTCCGGATGGCCCGGCACATTGAGCCGGGTGTCGACCAGCAGCCTGCCCCGTTCGACCGGCAGTCCGACCTGGGAGACCAGCGGATCGGGCCGTACCCCCACACACCACACCAGGGTGTGGGTCTCGACGAACTCGCCGTCGTCCAGCGTGATCCCCGTCGGTCCCGCCTCCTTGACGGAGGTACCGGTACGTACGTCCACGCCACGCTGCCGCAGCACCTTGTCCGCGGTGACCGACAGCCTGCGGTCCAGCTCGGGCAGGACGCGCGGGGCGATGTCGAGCAGCATCCAGCGGGGCTTGCGCTTGTGGCACCACGCGGGCTGTCCGCGGACCAGGGCGTCGGTGTAGAGCTGACCCTGGGCGGCGACCTCGGTGCCCGTGTAGCCCGCTCCGACCACGACGAACGTGCCCCGGGCCGCGCCCTCGCGCCGGTCGTCGGTGGCGGCGGCCAGCTCGATCTGACGGGTCACATGGTCCCGGAGGTACAGGGCCTCCGGCAGCCCGCGGAAGCCGTGCGCGTACTCCGCCACCCCCGGGACGGGGAGCAGTTTGTTGACGCTGCCCACGGCGAGAACGAGCCGGTCGTAGGTCAGCTCACCCCGTGCGCCCTCCGGACCCGTGTACGCGACACGCCGTGCTTCCAGGTCGACATGGTCGGCCTCGCCCAGGACGAGCCGTACGCGCGGCAGCGTCCCCGGGAGGGAGACGGTCACCCGGCGCGGCTCCAGAATGCCCGCGGCGACCTGGGGCAGGAGCGGGAGATAGAGGAAGTAGTCCGTGGGGTTCAGCAGAACCACTTCGGCGGTGTCCCGGACTCGTTTGGAGAGTGTGCGGGCGGCCTCGTAGCCGGCGAACCCGGCTCCGACGATGACGATGCGTTCTCGGCTCACGCTCGACTCCGTAGTGTGACATATCGGGTCGTACGGGTTGACTTGTCACGTGCCCGCCGACAGGGACGACAAACACCTCCGCTTCCCGGGAGCGCCGTGCGCGGCCCCGTGCACCCCACTCCCACAAGCGCGTTCACCTGCCGTTTGACACGGTCGTGAGAGGTGGGAAGGTGGACGCAGAGGGAGGAGCCGCCCCCTTCCCCGGCAGGAACTCCCCCGCACCGGCCGCACGGCCGGCCCGCAGGAGGCGAGGAGAACGACGTGAGCGGCGACAGCGGCGAAAGCGGCGAGGCCATGGGCGACGAGGTCTACCAGCCGGACGGCTCGGAGGTCATCGACGACGAGGGCATCCTCGACCCCGAGGACACGCTCCTCGACCGTGGCTCCGACCCCTTCGACGAGGGCTGGTCGCCGCCCGAGCGCCCGCTCGGCGTGGAGCACATGGGCACGACGGCCGCCGAGCAGCGGGCGGGCGAATCGCTGGACCAGCGGCTCGCCGAGGAGGTCCCCGATCTCTCCGTCCCCGTCGGTGACGGCATCGGTGATCTGCCGTACGGGGAGGGCGAGACGCTCGACGACGAGGTCGGCGACGACCGGTCCGGGCGGCTGGTGGCCCCGGACGAGGGCGCGCACGAGGACGCCGAGAAGGACATGATCGCCACCGATGTCGGCATCGACGGCGCGGCTGCTTCGGCGGAGGAGGCGGCGGTCCATCTCGTTCCCGATCCGGACGAGATGGATTTCGCGGACGAGATGGATTTCGCCCCCTATCCGGAGGAGAACGGACTTGAGGAGACCGGGCCGGAGGAGACCGGCCCGGAGGGGACCGGACCCGAGTGACCCGCGCGCCAGGCGCGCGGTCCTGTGCGCACGGCCCGGGGACACGGCGGCTCCACGTGAGGCCGTACAGCGGCGCGAGGAGGCCGTGCGGCGGGCGGACGAACGTCCGCCCGCCGCACGGCGATTCACCGGTACAGGCCGTTTCCCCGGCACAGGCCGTTTCCCCGGCGCGCGGCGATCGCCGCGCCCACGGCGTCCGCCCGGTGCGGGGCAGTCCCCGGACGCGCGGCGCTTGCGGGGCGTCCCGGTCGGGCTCACACCAGGGCGGGAACAGGAGAGGCCGGTACGAGGAGTACGGGAGGCACGGGAGGTACGGCCGGGACGGGGCCGTCCACCGGGACGGGTTCGCACCGCGCCGCGTCGAGCCCGGTGAGCGGTGGCCGGGGCGTACGCGGGACGTCCTGAGGACTTCGGACACTCCTGGTGAACCAGATGACCTTGCCCTCGGCCGTCGCACACGTCCCCCAACTGTCGCTCAGCGCGGCGACCCTGGCGAGACCGCCGCCCCCGGCCGTGAGCAGCCGTGGCATGCGGGGGCCGTTGTCCTCGACGGAGGCGGTGAGATAGCGGCCCGTCCAGCGCAGTTCGAGCACACAGCGGTTGTCGTCACCGACATGGCGGTGGACATTGGTCAGAAGTTCCTCGACACCTTTGCCGACGGGTATGACATGCAGGTCGAGCTTCCAGTGCCGCAGATGCGCGGCGACGATGCGCCGGAGTTGCGGAACACGTCCCGGAGAGGCGTGCAGTTCGACCGCGTAATGGCGGTCGGGTGGAACGGTCATGATCGAGGCTCCTCGCAGAGAGGCCCACGAGCTTCACCACGTTGTGACAACGACCCCCGAGTACGAAGCGTGAGCGACAGCCACTTCTGGGTCATCCTCAGGGTGGGGTGAGCCGTCCGGAACCGCAACACGAGGGCCGGTGGCGGGAAGGGCGTCGCAGCGCGTCACCGCGGGCCGGGCACGTCCCGGCGCCGCGGTCCTGAGCCGGCCCCGGCGCCCCGCGCACACGGGCTCCGGGCCGGGGCCCGGAGCCCGTGGCTCGCTACCTGCTCTCCAGCAGCACCTGGATCTCTTCCTCCTGGTCGCCGAAGGCCGTACCGACATCGTGGACGGTGAAGGCCGAGGCCAGCGTCCTGCGCAGGCTGTCCACCGCCGAGTATCCGCCCTGGAGGGTCGCCGTGACCGACGCCGTCAGCCGGGCGGGGCCCGGCTCCGTCCGCACATGGGAGGCGTCGAATGTCGCGATCCATACGGTGGGGCGCTCTCCGGCCACGTCCTGGGGGACGTCATCGGCCGCGCGGTCACACTCGAAGGCCGTGCCGAGCACGCCGAACACCGCCTCCGCGTCCTCCTTGACCCCGTCGGTGAGCGCCACGACGACCTCGTCCATGGGCTGGTCCGCAGTGTTCACGTGGATCGTTCCTCTCCGTGTCCGGTGTCCGGTCTCCACCCTCTCCCCCGCGGCCGGAGTGTGCGACCGGAGCGGGCGGGGTCGGGTGGGCGCCACGTGTGCGTGCCGTAACAGGGGGTAGGCGCGCCCACATGACCGTCACCAAGACCAGTGTGCTCGTTCTCGACAGCGCCGAACCTGTCGAACTCGCCGAGTTCTATACGACGTTCCTCAACGCGGAGAGCCGCATCGGCAAGGATCCGGACTTCGTGGAGATCGTCGGCCATGCCGGGGTCCATCTCGCGATCCGCCGTGATCATGGCCACGCTCCCGCCAGTTGGCCGCGCCCCGAAAGCTCCCAGCAGGCGCATCTGCGGATCCTGGTGGCCCGGGAGGAGATGGACGAGGCGGAGCGCGAGGCGATCAGCCTGGGCGCCCGGCCGCTGGACACCAAGGACAACGGGGGGCCGCGCGACACGCGGGTCTACTCGGATCCGGCCGGGCACTCCTTCACCCTGGCCGTCCTGCCCTGACAGCAGGGTGAAGGCGGTGGGGTGAAGGCGGTGGGGTGAAGGGCCGGTACGAGGCGATGGGGCGAAGGCCCGGTGCGAGGCGGTGCCCAGGACGGACACCGGCCGGGCCCGCAGGGCCTGAACAACGCCGGGCCCGTAGGGCCTGAACAACGGGGAAGCGCTCAGGCCCTACGGACCCTACGGAACAGCCCTCAGGCGCCGAATTCCTTGAGGAATGTCGCGCAGAAGGCGTTGAGGTCGTCCGGCTTCCGGCTGGTGATCAGGGTGCTCGGCGCGGAGGTGCAGACCTGGACCTGCTCGTCGACCCAGGTGGCGCCCGCGTTGCCGAGGTCGGTCCGCAGGCTCGGCCACGAGGTCAGTGTCCTGCCCCGCACCACGTCCGCCTCGATCAGCGTCCACGGGGCATGGCAGATCGCCGCCACCGGCTTGCCCGCGTCGAAGAAGCCCTTGATGAACGACACGGCCGCGGGGTCCGTCCGCAGCATGTCCGGATTGGCCACACCGCCGGGCAGCACCAGCGCGTCGTAGTCACCCGCGTCCGTCTCGGACACCGTGCGGTCGACGGGGAAGGTGTCCGCCTTGTCGAGATGGTTGAACGCCTGGATCTCACCCGGTGCCGTGGAGACCAGTACGCGCTCGCCGCCGGCGTCGCCCACGGCCTTCCACGGTTCGGTCAGTTCGACCTGCTCCACACCCTCGGGTGCCGCGAGGAATGCCACACGCATGCGATTCACGTCCTTTCCGTGCTGTCCTGCTCGTACTCGTACGGCTTCTCGTACAGCACTGCTCGTACCCCGGAAATTCTTCCCGATTTCCGGTGAGCGGGCGCGTCGAGCGATCGAGGACGGTCAGGGGCTGATCAAGGACGGCCGGGGGCGCGGACTCAGCGGAGTTTCGCGTCGGGGGCGGTCGCGGTACGGAGCCGTCCGGTCACGGCGGCGGCTCTGCCGCGCAGACGCTGGAGCGGCGTGGCCGGGAGCTCGCGGGCCGCGCCCCGGGCGTAGTACCGCTCGACATAGAACTGGCCGGCGGACAGCACACTGGTGACGACGATGTACCAGATGGTCGCGACCATCAGCAGCGGGATGACCTGGTAGGTGCGGTTGTAGATGAGCTGCACCGAGAACAGCAGGTCCTGTACGGCGAGCACACTGACGATGCTCGTCCCCTTCAGGGTGCCGATGAGCATATTGCCCGCGGTGGGAACGATGGAGCGCATCGCCTGCGGCACGATGACGCGGCGCAGCACCCGCCACCGGCTGAGCCCCAGGGCCTGGGCGGCCTCCGTCTGGCCGGCGTCCACCGAGAGGATCCCGCCGCGCACCACCTCCGCCGCGTAGGCCGCCTCGTGCAGGGTGAGGCCGATCAGCGCGGTGAGTCCGGCGCCGAAGAGGTTCACGGTCTTGAAGGTGAGGAACTCGGGGCCGAAGGGGATGCCGATGCCGAGCGTCGGATAGAGCGCGCCGATATTGAACCAGAAGAGGAGCTGCACCAGCAGCGGCGTGGATCTGAAGATCCATACGTATCCCCAACTGATGGTGCGCAGCACGGGGTTGGCGGAGAGCCGCATCACGGCGAACACCGTGCCGATGACGAAGCCGAGCACCATCACGGCCGCGGTCAGCCAGAGCGTGAGCAGCAGGCCGTCCAGCACGGCGGGCGTGGTGAAGTACTGGCCCACCACGCTCCACTGGAACCGCTGGTTGCGGATGACCGAGTTGACGACCATCGCGAGGACCAGCAGCGCGGCGGCGGCCGACAGCCACCGGCCGGGATGCCGGCGCGGCACGATCCGGGAGATCTCGTCGGCCCGCGGCGGCGTCAGATCGTCGCGTCTCGGCGGGGCCGCGTCCGGGACGCGGAGAACATCGGGAGATACAGACATGTGAGGGCTCCGGCGGAAGTGCGGTCGGCGGCGGTCGGTGTACCCCGGGGTGAGCCGGTCGTCA
This sequence comes from Streptomyces sp. NPDC002018, assembly GCF_042890865.1. Classification (NCBI taxonomy): domain Bacteria; kingdom Bacillati; phylum Actinomycetota; class Actinomycetes; order Kitasatosporales; family Streptomycetaceae; genus Streptomyces; species Streptomyces sp. NPDC002018. The sequence continues at coordinate 745,721 of NZ_JBIASO010000001.1, read as the reverse complement.
TCACGCGCACCGTGTCCCTCAACACGGCTGGCCCGGTTGGGTGTTCACCTCGGGTGCCCCAGGGGGCCGAGGTGCGCACAGGAACCGGACACGCCTCGATCGTACGGGCGGGGGCCGCGCGTTTGTCAAGGCGCCCGGTGCCCGCCCACACTGCGAACACCGGTTGACTTAGATGAAAGTCCCGTGCTCAATTGGCTGCATGCAGAAGCAGCTGCCGTTGGTCATTCGCGGGCACATCGACTTCGGTCGCGTGTGGTCCGCCTCGTGTTGCGCCTGATCGCACCTGACCCGGCAGCGGGCCGCCCGACCGGCCCCTCCCTCCCTCGGTGACCCCGTCGTGGGCCAAGTTCCCCTTCCTCACCGGGCGCACGCTGCCGTCTTTCCCGACGTTCCACGTGCCACTCCGCTTCTTGCACTTCCGCTCTCCTGGTCTGTGCCTGATCCCCTCCTGCGTCTCTTCCTGACCTCTTCCTGACCCCTTCCTGTTTCTCCGGCTTTCCTCACCTTCCTCACCTTCCTCACCTTCCTCAGTTCTTGGTTCCGCCGTGGATCGCCGATCCGCTGTCCGCCGATCCATCGCTCCGTCGGTCCGTAGATCTGTCGATCCACCGAGCCGCCGTGGCCGCGGTCCGCCGAGGGTTCCTCCGGCATGCCCTCCGTCCGCGTACACCCGCTCTTCTCCGCCGTACGAAAGGTCCGTCATGCCTGTGGAGTTCCTCGGTATCGCCGCCACCCACGACGGGTCGGAGACGAATCCCCGCTCCGGCGCCGCGTTCGACAAGGAGTACACGCTCAAGCTGGCCCGCGCCCACGAGGACCACGGCTGGGACCGTGTGCTGTTCGCGTACGGTTCGGGCTCGCCCGATCCCGCTCCGGCCGCCGCGTTCATCGCCTCCCGTCTGGACAGGCTCCAGCTCCTGCTGGCGCACCGGCCGAATGTGTCGTACCCGACCTTCGCCGCCAAGACCTTCGCCACACTGGACCGGATCAGCGACGGGCGGCTCACCGTCCACTTCATCACCGGCGGCAACGACCACGAGCAGGGCCGCGAGGGCGACACCCTCACCAAGGACGGGCGTTACTCCCGTACGCGCGAGTACATCGAGATCGTCAAGCGGATCTGGACCACGCGGGAGGCGTTCGACCACGAGGGCGAGCACTACCGGTTCCATGACTTCGTCAGCGATGTCTTCCCGGTCCAGGAGCCCCGGCCGGATGTCTCGTTCGGCGGCTCCTCTCCGGCCGCGTACGAGGCGGGCGGCGCCGAGGCGGACATCTACTGCCTGTGGGGCGAGCCGCTGGAGAGGACCGCGGAACAGATCGAGGCGGTGAAGGCCGCCGCACGCGCGGCCGGCCGTACCACCCCGCCCCGTATCCAGGTGGCCTTCCGGCCGATCATCGCGCCGACCGAGGAACTCGCCTGGGAGAAGGCGCACCGGACGGTGGACAGGATCAAGACCCTCAGGGAGCGGGGCGGGGCGTCCCTGGTGCGCCATCACCGCCGGGGAGAGCCCGAGAACACCGGCTCGCAGCGGCTGATCGCGATCGCGGAGTCGGGCGAGCGCTTCGACCGGGCCCTGTGGACGCCGACCGCCGCGGCCACCGGGGGCGCGGGCAACTCCAACGCCCTGGTCGGGACGCCGGAGACGGTCGCGCAAGCCCTGCTCGACTACTACGACCTGGGTGTGGACATCATCTCCGCCCGCGGCTACGACCTGCTGGGCGACGCCATCGACTTCGGCCGTCATGTCATCCCGCTGGTGCGCGAAGAGGTCGCCAGGCGGGACGCCGAGCGGGCGGCGGCCGGCCCACGCGGCCTGGTCGAGGCCGGCTGATGACCTCCGTCGCCGAACCGGGCGGTCTGACCTGGGTGCAAACCGTCCTCTCCGACCCGCTGGTGCTGCCGATGCTGCGCGAGCTGGACCATGAGTACACCAGCCGCTACGGCCAGGCGGCGCACGGCGAGATGGCCCGCTTCCCGGCGGAGGAGTTCGCACCGCCGCACGGTGTCCTGGTGCTGTTGCTTGAGCACGGCGTGCCGGTCGCCGGCGGGGCGTTCCGCCGGTACGACGAGACCACGGCCGAGCTGAAGCGGATCTGGACCCACTCCGCCCACCGCCGGCGGGGGCTGGCGGTGCGGGTGGTCGGGGAGCTGGAGCGGATCGCCGCCGTACGGGGCTACCGCAGGATCCGTCTGACCACCGGGCCGCGTCAGCCCGAGGCCAGGGGGCTCTATCTGACGACCGGGTACACACCGCTGTTCGACACGAGCGCGGACCCGGAGACCATCGGCCTGCACTCGTTCGAGAAGCGTCTGACCGACCGTCCCGGCGGCCCGCCCGCCGGACGTCCCGCCGACCGGTCCGCCGGCCGCCCCGCGGCCTCCACCCTCACGACTGTCCCCGCCGGCACGGCTGTCTCCACCGACACAGCCGTCTCCAACGGCACAGCTGAATCCACCGAAGGAAAGGTATGAGCCCGTGCGCACCCTGATCCCGGGCCGTCTCCGGCCCGTGCGCCGCGACCGGCCCGTACACCCCCGGGTGGACTCCTCCGTACGCCGACGGGAGGGCGGTCCCGCGCTCCGTGGCACCGCCCGGTCCGTGCGCGGCCGGCTGTCGGCCGCCGTCCTGGCGGCTCTGCTCCTACCGGTCCTGGCGGGCTGCGGCGCGGACGCGCCGTCCGGTCCCGCGGCGGCGGGCGCCGCGTCGCCCGCGCCGTCGGACGATGTCACCGCGTCGCTGAAGAAGAACCCCGCGCTGGCGGAGCTGCTCCCCGAGGACGTCCGCGCGCAGGGGACGCTGCGGATCGCCTCCTATGTGGGGGCGCCGCCCAGCGCGTACTTCCCCGACACGTCCAGCCGGCGGCCGGCGGGTCTCGACATCGACATCGCCGAAGGCGTCGGCAAGCTCCTGGGGCTGCGGCTGGAGCGGCAGGACGCCAGTTTCGAGGCGATCCTGCCCGCGCTCAGCAGCGGCAAGTACGACGTGGGCACCGGGAACTTCGGTGTCACCGACGAGCGCCGCAAGACCCTCGACTTCGTCACCTACATCAATGACGGCCAGGGGTTCGCCGTCCGCAAGGACGACACCAGCCTCGGCAAGGTGACCCGGCTCGACCAGCTCTGCGGCAAGGCCGTGGGCACGTCGGCGGGCACGACCTTCGAGGCGACGCTGAACTCGCAGAAGAGTGTCTGCGCGGACGCGGGCAAGAAGCCGTACACGGTGCAGGTGTTCTCCGACAACGGCGCCATCCTGACCAGTCTTCAGCAGGGCCGGATCGATGTCGTGATGTCGACCATCAACGGTCTGCGCTACCAGGCCTCGCAGCCGGCGGCCGGGGTCACGTTCCTGGGCGAGTTCCACCGGCTCGACGTCGGTTTCGCCTTCGCGAAGGGCTCCCCGCTGCTCAAGGCCTTCCAGGGTGCTGTCAACGAGCTGATCGACAACGGCACGTACGGCCGGATTCTCACCAAGTGGGGGACGCAGGACTCCGCCATCGAGGAGTCCCTCATCAGTCCGCCCGAGACGAAGTAACCGGCAGGAGCCCCCGATGGACACAGCAACCGGCACCGACGCGGACAGACCCGCCGTGCCGTCACCGCCCTCCGCAGCACCGTCCGACGCCCCGCCGTCGTCGTCCGCCCCCTCGGCGAAGGCGGCACCGGCACCGAGCGAGGCCGAACTCGCCGCGCTCAAGGTCGTGCCCGCGCGCCACTACTGGCGCTGGGTGGCCGGTGCGGCCGCACTGGTCGTCGTCGCCCAGTTCCTCCACGGTCTGGTCACCAACCCGGGCTGGGACTGGGACACCTTCTTCCTCTATCTCTCCACCGACAGCGTCCTGAATGCCGTCTGGGTGACCCTCCAGCTCACCGCGTACGGCACCGCGCTGGGCTTCGCCCTCGGTGTCGTCCTCGCCTTCATGCGGCTGTCGCGCAGTGTGATCCTCCAGACGGTCGCCTGGACCTATATCTGGGCCTTCCGCTCGATCCCGCTCATCGTCCAGCTCCTGTTCTGGTTCAACCTGGCCTATCTCTACCAGGAGTTGGGGGTCGGCATCCCCTTCGGTCCGGTGCTGTGGAGCTTCGAGACCATGAACCTGGTCGGCGCGATGTCGGCCGCCGTCATCGGTCTGGCACTGCATCAGGCCGCCTATGCCGCCGAGATCGTGCGCGGCGGGATCATCTCCGTCGACGGCGGGCAGCTCGAAGCCGCGGCGGCGCTGGGTATCCCGCGGCTGCGGCAGATACGCCGGATCCTGCTGCCCCAGGCGATGCGGGGCATCCTGCCGAACGCCGCCAACGAGGTGATCTCCCTCTTCAAGGGCACCTCGATCGTCTCCGTGATGGCGATCGGCGAGCTGTTCTACCAGGTTCAGGTGATCTACGGCCGTAACGGCCGGGTCGTACCACTGCTGATGGTCGCCACCGCCTGGTACATCCTGCTCACGACTCTGCTGTCCATCGCCCAGTACTACGTGGAGCGGCACTTCGCGCGCGGGGCCGAGCGCACTCCTGTGCCCACCCCGTTCCAACGAGCCAGGAGCTTCACCCGCAGAGTGCGGGCCGCTGCCGCCACCGGAGGTTTCCCGCGATGAGTACCGACAGCGCCGCCGGCACCGCCCCCGGTGACAACACCCCGGACAAGGGCGCGCACACGGACACGAAGACGGCCGGGGACACGGACACCCTCACCGACGCGGGCACGGGCACCGGCACCGGCACCGGCACCGGCGGTCTGATGGTCGATGTGCGGGGCGTGCACAAGAACTTCGGCACGCTGGAGGTGCTGCGCGGGGTCGACCTCCAGGTCCGCACCGGCGAGGTCACCGTCGTGCTCGGCCCCTCGGGGTCGGGGAAGTCGACCCTGCTGCGCAGCATCAACCACCTCGAAAAGCTCAACCGGGGATACATCAGCATCGACGGCGAGCTGATCGGCTACCGCCGCTCCGGCTCCCGGCTCCATGAGCTCAAGGAGAGGGAGGTGCTGAAGCAGCGGCTCCATATCGGGTTCGTCTTCCAGAACTTCAATCTCTTCCCGCATCTCACCGTGGTCGAGAACATCATCGAGGCCCCCGTCTCCGCGCTGCGCCGCCCGCGCAGGGTCGCCGTCGAACAGGCGGAACGGCTGCTGGAGCGGGTGGGCCTCGCCGACAAGGCCACCGCCTATCCCCGGCAGCTCTCCGGCGGTCAGCAGCAGCGCGTGGCCATCGCCCGCGCGCTCGCGCTGGAGCCCAAGGTGCTGCTCTTCGACGAGCCCACCTCCGCGCTCGACCCCGAACTGGTGGGCGAGGTCCTCGATGTCATCAAGGATCTGGCCCGCTCGGGCACCACCATGATCGTCGTCACCCATGAGATCGGCTTCGCCCGTGAGGTCGCCGACACCGTCGTCTTCATGGACGAAGGGGTGATCGTCGAGCAGGGTCCGCCGGCCGAGGTTCTCGACCGGCCGCGCCACGAACGGACCAAGGCGTTCCTCTCCAAGGTGCTGTGACGCCGTCCGTCCCTGTCTCTGTCCCTGTCCCCGTCCCGCGTCCCCCGTCGCTCACGCCACTGCCACTGCCACTGCCACTGCCCAACACTCCCCCACGTTCCTCTCCCCCCGTCACCGGCCCATGCCGTTCCATCGACCCGTCTTTTCCACCGAGGAGTCCTCCGTGCCGTCCAGACCTGTCCTCCGTACCACCGCCGCCCTGCTCGGCCTTGTCGCCACGCTCTCCCTCTCCGCCTGCGGCAACTCCGCCGACGACGCCACCGGTCAGGTGGCGGCCAAGGGCGAGGGCAAGGACGGTCTGAAGATCGACCTCAGCCCCGACCAGAAGCGGATCAGCACGGGCAAGGTGGACTCCATCGCCGCGCTCGTCCCCGCGGCGATCCGCGAGCGCGGCACCCTGGAGATCGTCAACTCCGCCGGGTCCGTACCGCCGTTGGTCTTCTACGCCACCGACGACAAGACGGTGATCGGGGTGGAGACCGATATCGCGTCGCTGGTCACGGACGTACTGGGGCTGAAGCCCAGCTATCACACGGTCGACTGGGCCAATATCTTCGTCGGCCTCGACAGCGGCAAGTACGACGTGGGCTTCGGCAACATCACCGTCACCGAGGAGCGCAAGGAGAAGTACGACTTCGCCACCTACCGCCTCGACAATCTCGCGTTCGAGGCGAAGAAGGGCGGCGACTGGAAGGTCGCGGCGCCCAAGGACGTGGCGGGCAAGACCATCGGCGTGGGCTCCGGCACCAACCAGGAGAAACTGCTGGTCGACTGGAGCAAGCAGAACGTGGAGAACGGTCTGAAGGCGACGGACATCAAGTACTACCAGAACGCGAGCGACTACTACCTCGCCCTGGGCTCCGGACGCCTCGACGCCTATCTCGGGCCCAACCCCGTCGCCGCGTACCACGCCGCCTCCACCGGGGAGACCGAGATCATCGGTACCTACTCGGGCGGCGGCGCCGATGTCCAGGGCAAGATCGCGGCGACCACCAAGAAGGACAACGGCCTGGTCAAGGCCCTCCACGAGGCGCTCGCCACCGTGATCGAGAACGGCTCGTACGAGAAGGTGCTGGCCCGCTGGGGACTGTCGAACGAGGCCGTGACCTCCTCCGAGCTGAACCCCCCGGGGCTGCCGAAGACCGCGTCCTAGAACGCGCGAAAGCCCGGGACCTCCGCCGGCCGCTCCAGCGGTGAGCCCGCGGTCGCGTCCCGCCCCGGCCGGATGACCGGAAGGCCAGAGGCCGGCCGAGAAGCCGGCCCCGTCGGGGCCAGGGGGGAGGGCGGGGGCCGCTGGGGCGCGGCGGCCCCCGCCGGCTCCCCCGCCCGCCGTACCCCCGAACGGGTTGTCGGCGTTCCCGCGCGGGCGCCGGCCGCCGTGGGAGAGACGGTCGGCGCGCTCAGCCGATGAGACTCGCGGATGTGACGGATACCCAGGGAGAAGACGGTCGGCGGGGGCGGGAACCGGAGGACAGCGCGGGGACGCCCACACCCGTCATCGTGGAGAAGCTGGACGCGGAACAGGCCATGGTGCTGCGTCAGGTGGGCCGTGAGTGGGCGCGGGTGTCCGCCGTCCCCGAGGCATGGCGGGCGGCGCTGCCCGTGGACCCCGACATCGGCCGCTATCCCGAGCCCGCGCAGATCGTGCCGCCGCGCTTCGGCCGGATCGTACAGGTGCCTCCTCTCGGCGGGCTGCCGGCCGAGCCGGACGGCAGGGCGACGGTGGAGACCCAGGCGGAGCCCGGCGGTCCCGGCCCGCGCATCCGGCGCGCGATCCTGGGGGCGCCGCTGAGGAGCACGGCGATCGCCCGGGAGCGGATGCGCAAGATCGTGGCACTGCCCGTCCTCTCGGCGGACGCGCTGTCGTCGGTCGCGTACGGTCCCGAGGCGCTGCTCGCCGTGCTGGTGCTGGCCGGTACCGCCGGACTCGCCTACTCGCTGCCGGTGGCGGGGGCGATCGTCTTTCTGATGCTGGCGGTGGGACTGTCGTACCGTCAGACGATCCGCGCGTATCCGCGCGGCGGCGGGTCGTACATCGTCGCGACGGACAATCTCGGCCGCGTGCCGGGGCTGATGGCCGCGGCCGGTCTGATGACGGACTACGTCCTCACGGTCGCCGTCTCGATCTCCTCCGGGATGGCGGCGGTCACCTCGGCGCTCCCCGGGCTGTCGGACGAGGTGGTGCCGATCGGCCTGCTGGTGATCGCCCTGCTGCTCGCCGGGAATCTACGGGGTGTCAAACAGGCCGGCGCGCTGTTCGCCGCGCCCACCTACGCGTTCATCATCGCGGTGCTCTCGCTCGTGGTGGCGGGGCTGTACGACGCGGCGGGGCGCGACTTCCAGCCCGTCCCGGCGCCGGCGCCGCATGTGGTCGAGGGGGTCGGTCTGCTGCTGGTGATGCGGGCGTTCGCCTCCGGGTCGACGGCGATGACCGGCATCGAGGCGATCTCCAACGCGGTGCCGGCCTTCGAGCCCGTCGCCTGGCGCAACGCGCGCACGACGCTGTCCTGGATGATCGGCCTGCTCATCACCCTGTTCGCCGGCACGATCGCGGTGGTCCATCTGACGGGTGTGGTGCCCGAGCGGAACGAGACCGTCCTGTCCCAGCTCGCCCATCACAGCTTCGGCTCCGGCGGCATGTACATCTTCATCCAGGCGGCCACGGCCCTGGTGCTGCTGCTCGCGGCGAACACCGCGTACAACGACTTCCCCCGCGTGCTGTACCTGCTGGCCCGTGACAACCACGCGCCGAGGATCTTTCTGCGGCTGGGTGACCGGCTGGCGTTCAGCAACGGCATCATCCTGCTCTCCGTGGCGGCGGCCGTGATCTTTGTCGCCTTCGAGGGCAGAACCGCGTCTCTCATTCCGCTGTACGCCGTCGGGGTCTTTCTCGCCTTCACCCTGTCGCAGTGCGGCATGGTGGTCCACTGGTGGCGCGGGCGTGAGCGGCACTGGCGCAAGAGCCTCGCCTTCAACGCGACGGGGGCCCTGCTCTCGGCCGTCGTCTTCGTCACCGCGGGCATCACCAAATTCACCCAGGGGGCATGGCTCGCCATTCTCACGGTCGTGCTGTTCCTGCTGGTGACGACCAGGATCCGGCGCCACTACGACCGGCTGCACCAGGCGCTGCGGCTGCACTCCGAGATGATCGAGATCCCGGGACGCGCGCTCCCGCCGCGGCCGGAGGACTGCGTACCGAAACAGGTGCCGGAGAAGGCCGAGGGCGCGTCGGCGCGGGAGCTGTCCCGCGGACCGCGGGAGGTGGAGAGGGAGGAGACGCCCGACGAGATCCTGCATCTGTCCGTCGTCCTGGTGGACGCGCTGCACCAGGCGAGCATGCGCGCGCTGGCCTACGCCGCCTCCCTCCAGCAGCCCGTTCTGGCCCTGCATGTCAGTCCGAGCGACGAGGACGCCGAGCGGTTCCGCGAGGGATGGCTCATGTGGGGCGACCATCTCCCCCTGCGGATCGTCCTCTCCCCCTATCGGGCCATCGTGACGCCGTTGATCAGCTACATCGAGCAGCTCCACCATCAGCGTCCGGATCTGACCATCACGGTGATCCTCCCGGAGATCGTCGTACGGCACTGGTGGCACCGGCTGCTCCAGAGCCCGCTCGCCGGGCGGCTGCGCCGGGCGCTGCGGCCGCTGCCGAAGATCGTGGTGACGACGATCCCCTTCCATGTGGATGACGCGGTATAGGCCGGACGCGGTAGAGACCGGACGCGGTACAGGCCGGACGCGCGCCGGTGCGCGGGCCTTCCGGAGTCCTCACCGGGACGGCCCGTTGCCTCGGCGACCGGCTGCCCGTCCGGACCGGCGTCCGGGCCGGGATCGCCGGGTGGGATCCGGTGGCCGCGCTTATGATCATCGGGAGTCCGCTGCCGTTCCGTACCGCGACCCGACGGACCGGGAGCGACTGGCCCGTCCTCAGCACGAGGACGGGCTCATGCCCCGCGACGGACACCCCGTCGGCGGGGATCCCGGCGAACGCTTCGTGGCGCACCACCACACCACTGTGGTCGCCGCGGTCGCCGGTGCGCTCGCCCTCTCCCGCACCCTTGGCACCCGTCCAGGACATCGAGAGCGGGAGCGGGAGCGGCGGGAACGGCATGCGCGGCGGCCCCAGGGACCCGCATCGGACGCGGCCTCGTCTCACCCCGTGACCTCGGGCAGGTCGGGACCGATGGTCAGGGTCACCGTGCCCGGTGCGGCCTGGGCCGACTGGACGGGGACGAGCCCCGGGAGCCGCGCGGCCACCGCCCTGGCCCGGTCCGCGAGGCCCTCGGGGTAGACGAGCGTGGTGCGGCCGGCCGGCGCGGGCGCGTTGCCCGTGCGGCTGATCCGGAAGCCGAGCGCGCCGAGCCGGTCGGCCGTCTCCCGGGCCTTGCCCGTCACGCCCGTGCCGTTGAGGACGGTCACCGCCACGGTGGCCGCCGCGGGGGGCAGTTGACGGGCCGCCTGCGCCAGCCGGGCCTCGGTGATCTCCCGGTCGAGGGTGAGCGCGGTGAACAGCCGCTCGGCGGCGGGCCCGTTCCAGACGACATTGGCCTTGTCACTGGGAACGTCACGTTCCCGTGGGTAGTTGGGCACGGTCAGGAAGGAGATCCGTTCGGTGGGCAGGCGCTGGATACCGGAGGCCAGCTCGAAGAGGGGCTTGAGCCCGGCCAGTTCGGGATCGGTGGTCAGTGACCCGGTGGCCGAGTCGAGGAACCCGTACAGCGCGCGGGGATGGTAGAGCTTGGCCTTGGCCCGGGTGGCGAGGGCCCGCATGAACTCCTGCTGCCGGCCGATCCGGCCGATGTCCGTGCCGTCGCCGAGGCTGTAGCGGGCCCGTACATAGCCGAGGGCCTGGCCGTCCTTCACCGTCTGGCATCCCGACTCGAGATCGAGATGGGCCCTGCTGTCGTGGATGGGCCGCTCGGGACAGATCTCCACTCCCCCGAGCGCGTTGACCATGCCGGTGAATCCCCGGAAGTCCACGACGAGGAAGTGGTCGACACGGACACGGGTGTTCTGCTCGACGGTCTTGATCGCACAGGCCGCGGCCTTGCCGGTGTCCCCTCCGGAACCGCCGATCGCGAACGCCTCGTTGATTTTGAAGTCATGGGGTACGGAGAAGGTGCCGTCGCCCTGCTCGCAGGCGGGGATCCGGACCCAGGAGTCGCGGGGGAAGGAGACCACGGTGGCCCACTTCCCGCTGCCGCCGACATGGAGCAGCAGCAGGGTGTCGGACTGCATGGTGGCCAGCCCCCGGCCGTAGGTGCCCCCCGTGCCTTTACGGCTGTCGGAGCCGATGACCAGGATGTTCTGCCCGCCCTGGGTGGCCCTGGGCCGGTTGTCGCCGATCGCGTCGTCCACCCCCGCGCCCTGGATGTTGCCGCTGAGCCGGTTGTACAGCCAGCCGCCCGCCCCGGATGTGCCCAGCACCAGGAGCGCCGCGGCCACGGCGATCCAGCGTCCGATCCGCAGGCGCGTGGACCGCGGGCGCGGGCGTCCCCCACTCCGCGCGGGCCGGTTCCCCGGGCCCGTCTGTACTGCTTTCACGACGTCAAGCTCCTTACTGCGGCCCGGTCATGGAACGGATCGTACGGGGAGGGACGTGCCCGATGTGCCGGATGTGTCGGACAATCATTCAGGCGAGAACGAGGACCGGCCCCGGGTCGAACACGGCTCGGAATCCCGCCGGCCCCCAGGAAGCGCGGGGAGTGGCCCGGCACCGGGAGCGTCGCGGCCGGACACGGCGTACGGGGGCGCCGGGTGGGGCGCCGGGCGGGGGGTACGTCGGACGGCCCTGTCCGGTGGCCCCCTCCCGGGCGGTGCCGTGTAGTGGAGGGTGCGGCCCCGACCGGGCGGTCGGTGTACCGCCCGAGGGACGGCCGGATCGGAGGAGCCTCGATGGGGAGCACGTCCAGCGCGGCCGGTGCCATGGCCGTGGCCCTGCTCTGCGTCGCGGCGCTCACCGGCTGCTCCGGCGGAGGAGGAGAAGCACCGGCGGCGCCGTCCGAGGCTCCCGACAGACCGGCGGCGGACGCGCCCTCCGCCTCGGCCCCGGCGAGCGCTTCGAGCCCTTCCGGACCCGGGGCGGACAGGGACGAGGTCGCGGCGCGCTCCACCGCGCTCGGAAGGATCCTGGTCGACGGCGCGGGCCGGACCCTCTATCTCTTCGAGGGGGACAGGAGGAACACCTCCACCTGCACGGGGTCCTGTACGAAGATCTGGAGTCCCCTGACGGTGGTGACCCGGGCGACCGCGGGCGGCGGCGGGGTCGAGAAGAGACTGCTGGCCACCACCGCGCGGGAGGACGGCGCCCGGCAGGCCACGTACAACGGGCATCCCCTGTACACGTTCGAGGACGACCACAAGCCCGGTGACACCAACGGCCAGGGCGACATCTCCTTCCACCACCGGTGGTACGTCGTCGACACCGCGGGCAACAGGAACACCACCCCGCAGCAGGACACCGGCGGTCTCTACTGACCCCCGCCTCCGAACCCCCTGGCCACCGGTGAGACAGGAGAAGCGATGTCATCAGGCACGTCCGTCGTACCGCCGCACCGCGGACGGAAGCTCCGTGTACTGCGGGGAGCGGCACGGCTGCTGGCCGCCGTCGCGCTGGCCGTGGTCGCCTATGTCCACGCCGATCTCGCCCCCAGCTACGACCTCGTCTCGGAGGACATCAGCCAGGGCACGCTCTTCCGTGTCGAGGCCGGTCTGGCCGCGCTGGCCGCGCTGCTCGTCCTGGTGTGGCACCGGCTGATCAGCGATCTCTTCGCCTGGTGCGTCGCCGCCGGAGGTCTGGCGCTGCTCTTCGTGTACCGGTACGTCGACGTCGGCGCCCTCGGGCCGGTCCCGAACATGTACGAGCCGAACTGGTACGGCAGGAAGCTCGTCGCGGTCGTCGCCCAGGCACTCGCCGTCCTCGCCACGGTCTTCCTGCTGCTCACCCACCGCTGGCGGCGCGGCCGGGGCGTCCACGCGGGTCTGGGCAACCGCAGACGCCGCCGCGGCGAGGTGTCCTGAGCGGACCCCCGCCCACGGCGGCACGCGCGGCGCGGCGCGGCGCGGTCACGCGAACGGTGTGAGGAACTCCTTGGGCCTCAGTGCCCGGTCCACGATGCGGGTGTCGCCGACCCATCCGTAGAAGCCCTGCCCGAACTGCTCGTCGAACTGGGTCCCGCCGATGACGAAGGGCTTGCCGAGCGTCGCGATACCGGTCGACTCCTGCGTGGGATTACGGGCGATCTTCGAGCCGTCGACGTACATCACCGTACGGTGGCCGTCGTTGACGACGGCGATATGGGTCCACCGTCCGACCGGCAGGGCGTGGCTCCATGAGGTGGGGTCGGCGTCCTGGCGGTGCGCGTAGACGACGAACTGGAGGAACCGCTCCGGGGAGACATTGAGACTGCAGGTGGGCTCGTCGGGCGACCAGCCGGTGGTCTTGCCCGCCTCGCTGTTGCGCCCCTCCCAGCTCAGGATGCCCATCCAGGCGTGATCGCCCTCGAAGGGCTCGGGCAGCTTGATGAAGGTCTCGATGGTGTACCCGGAGGTGAACTTCGCGCTGTTCAGCGGGGCGTGGGCGGAGGTGGTGAGGAGGGCGCCGCGGTCGGGGGACTTTCCGCCGTCGAACCGCAGGCTCGCGTGGGCCGGCTGGCCCTCGTGGTGCTCGTTCGACCAGGTGAGCGCGTCGGCGCCGCTGGAGTGCAGTCGGCTCACGGTCAGGTCGTTGCCGTTGCCGGTCAGATCGCGCGCGACCCTTCCGTCCGCCACGGGCGCGCCCGCCGTCCCCGCGCCCCCGAGGCCGGAGGAGTCGAAGCGCCAGTACGCGACGGTGCCGCGCGGCATCACGGCGGAGGCCGGGCGGGCCGGGGGCGGTACGACCGGGGCGAAGCCCGCGAACCGGGTGTCGAAGTCGATGTCCAGACCGAACCGGTCGGTGGGGCCGGTCAGTTCGATCGTCTCGGCCTCCAGCGGTGTCCGCTTCTCCGGATTGCGCGCGAGGAACCAGGGCGAGAACGTCTCGACGTCGATGACACCGCGTGCGAGGTCGAAGCCGTACAGCCGGATCATCCCGGCCCCGCCGTAGTAGCGGTCCTGGTAGTTGGTGATGTGGACATGGACGTCGTGGCCCGCGTCATTGGTCAGCACGGTGCGGCCGGGCGGCCAGTAGTGACCGCCGAGCGCCAGGAAGATCTGGTCGTTGCCACGGATGAGGCCGTCCCACAGCCGCTGTCCGTTGTCCGAGAGCTGGGCCCTGCCGTCGTCGTCGGACCAGGCGATGTCATGGGTGGTGAGAAGGGCCGGCAGTGTGGCATGGCGGTCGAGCACCGAGCGCGCCCAGTCCAGCCCCGCGTCGGACACCCGCCAGTCCAGGGCGAGGACCAGCCACTCGCGTCCCGCGGCGTTCAGTATGTGGTAGCTGTTGTAGCCGTCGCGCGAGGAACCGCGGAAGGTCGGCATGGACGCGTAGCGCGCCGGTCCGAAGGCCTGGAGGTAGGCGGAGTCACCCCGCTGGTCGTCGGTCGAGGAGTTGATGTCGTGGTTGCCCGCGAGCACGCTGTAGGGCACCTTGCCGTGGAGGGTGCGGAAGGTGTCGGCGGCCAGCTCGATCTCCTCACCGGTGCCGTGCTCCGTGACATCGCCGAGATGCGTCATGAACGCGATATTGGCCTCCTTCCGCTCGGACACGAGGTAGTGGAAGGTCTCGCGCAGCGGCGCCGGGTCGGAGCTGTCGGCGTCGAAGAGGTACTGGGTGTCGGGAAGGACGGCCACCGTGAACCGGGCCGCGGCGGAGTCGAAGCGCCCGTCGTCGCCGCTCGTCGCGGCCCACGCCGGGGAGGCGTCGAGCAGCGTCGCCGCGGCTCCCGCCGCCGGAACGGCGAGGGCCGCCTGGAGCAGCGTCCGTCTCGCCGGCTTGCCATGGTTGTCTGTTGTGCCCATGTCGAACTCCCTGCGCTGTACATCCGTGTCAGCCGCACTGTTCTGATCAGCCATGGCGCTGCGATGGCGGACAACTGAACGACGTCTGCCCGTTCGCGGTACGTATGGGCCGGTCCGGGGGCGAGAAGGGGATGCGCGAGAAGGTGATGCGGCAGGTGAGACGCACCTCACACCCGGCTTCCTGTCACACTTCACCGGGCTCTCCCGGTCAGTAGTGTGTATCCGCAACATGGCTAGGAGACCAGCATGGAATCGCGCCTCGACTACTTCGGCAACCCCCTCGCCGCGAAGGTGCTGAAGCACATTAACTCGGCCGGCAAAGTGGTGTCGGACTCGACGCTACCGGCCGTGATCCAGGAACTGGTGAAGATCCGGGCAAGCCAGATCAACGGCTGCGGCTTCTGCACCGACATGCACACCAAGGAAGCCACCCTGGCGGGAGAGACCCCACAGCGCCTCAACCTGGTGGCGGTCTGGCGGGAGGCCACGGTGTTCACCGACGCCGAGCGCGCCGCGGGACATTCCCGCCCCCCGGCGCCTGCCTGTCACAAAGCGAGCCGCTGCCCTGTCTCTTCCGGTGCACAGCATTCATTCGGTACCGGTGAGCAGCTCGTCGCGGGATGCGCGCCGCGAAAACCGCCGGGCAATTACCCGAAGGGGCGCCGGCCGGAAACCACGCCCCTTCCGAACAAGGCTGATGCGCATCCCACTTGCCGTTTCACGGTTTCGTTTCCCTGTGAATGTTGTGTGCGGCACGGTATGCCCCCGCAGGGTCTTTCCCCTGTTCAGCGCCGCGAGTTGAGCCGTACAGCCCCTCAGGGACGGGGATGTGTCCGTACAAGCCGAACGGCGCTTCCTATCATGTACAGTCCAATGCTGGTATTCCACAGCAGGCTCTGGCGCCCGGTTCGCCCCTGTCGATGCCACGGCGCGTTTCATGACTGCTCAGAGCCCGTCACCATCATGTGAAAGCAAGGTATCGCAGTGCACAAGCGCAAGCCGCGACGGCGGCTGTCACTCATGATCACAGCGGGTGCGCTGGCGGCAGCGAGCGTGACGGCCGTTCCGGTGCCCGCCCAGGCCTCCGGACCGGACGGGCGGACCACCGGCCGCCAGCAGGCGTTCGAGCAGGCCGCGGCCGAGTACGACGTTCCCCTGCCCGTCCTTCTCGGCGTGGCTTACCACCAGTCGGCCTGGGAAGCGCATCCCGGTGAACACAGCGTCAGCGGCGGCTACGGCCCGATGCATCTGACCGACGTGACGCCCGAGATGATGGCCGGGGGCGACGCGGGAGCGGCCGGCCGCGGGGATGTGAAGGAGATGGCCGCCGATCCCTCCCTGCACACCCTCCGGACGGCGGCGGAGCTGACCGGACTGCCCGCCGAGAAGCTGCGCGAGAACGAGGTCGCCAACATTCGCGGCGGTGCCGCTCTGCTGGCCTCGTACGCGAAGGCCACGACCGGGCGCACACCGCTGGACCCGGGCCAGTGGTACGCGGCGGTGGCCCGCTACAGCGGCTCCACGCAGGAGCGCGGGGCGAAGGCGTTCGCCGACCGTGTCTTCGCGACGGTCAAGAAGGGTGTCGGCGAGACGACCCGGGACGGGCAGCGTGTCCGGCTGAACGCCGTCGCGGATGTCCGGCCGGACACGGGCCAGTTGGCCGGGCTCCGTCTGAAAGCGACGGCCGCCGCGGAGACCGAGTGCCCGCCGACGCTCGACTGCGCCTTCATTCCCGCCGCTCCCGCCAACGGTCAGGTGTCCGCCCGGCCCGCCAACGGCATCCGGATCGATTCCATCGTCATCCATGACACCGAGTCGTCCTACGAGTCGGCCATCAGCACCTTCCAGACGCCCGGCGGCGGTTCGGCACACTATGTGATCCGCTCGTCCGACGGCGCCGTGACCCAGATGGTGCCCACCAAGGACCTCTCCTTCCACGCGGGCAACTACTCGAGCAACATGCATTCGATCGGTGTCGAGCACGAGGGCTTCGCCGCCTCCGGGGGCACCTGGTACACCCAGATCCAGTACGAGACCAGCGCGGAACTCGTCACGTATCTGGCGGACCGCTTCGGCATTCCGCTGGACCGGCAGCACATCGTCGGGCACGACAACGTCCCCGGGCCGAACTCCTCGCTCGTCTCCGGCATGCACTGGGACCCGGGCCCGTCCTGGGACTGGGAGCGCTACATGCGTCTCCTCGACGCTCCCGTGGACGGCTCTCACGGCGTCGCGCCGATCGGCTCGCCGGTCACCATCACCCCCGGGTTCGCCCAGAACCAGCAGACGGTGCAGGTCTGCCCGTCCGACGACCCGACGGGTGCCACGCCCGAATGCGCCGAACGGCGCCAGGCGTCGAACTTCGTCCACCTGCGCACGGCACCCAGCGACACCGCCCCGCTCTTCGGTGACCAGGCCATTCACCCGGACGGTATCGGCACCAACCGGGTCAACGACTGGGGCAGCACCGCGCAGGCGGGGCAGCAGTTCGTCGTCGCGGACCGCCAGGGCGACTGGACAGCCATCTGGTACAGCGGCACCAAGGTGTGGTTCCACAATCCGGACGGACGCAACACGACCCCCGCCCACGGTGTGACGGTGGTCAAGGCCGCCGGGGCCTCGCCCGCGGCGGTGTACGGCAGCACCTACCCGGACGCGGCCGAGTATCCCGCGGGGCTTTCGCCCTCCACCCAGGCTCCGTTGAGCTTCTACACCGTCCCCGCCGGCCAGGCGTACGTCGCGACCGGCGAGGCCGAGGCCACCGACGACTACTTCCCCTCCAGCGGCAGCGTCGTGACCGGCGGCAAGAAGATGTACACCGTTCAGTACAACCACCGGGTCGGGCTGGTGTACGAGTCCGACGTGGTGACGGCGCCCGACGTGGTGACGGCGCCCTGACCGTCCGATCGCGGACGCCCGGCAGGCAAGGGCCGATGAGCGACCGTCCGGATGCGGATCGGTCGCCATCGGTCCTTCCCCGTCCTCCCCACGGACACACGGCACACGTGGTGTGTCCGCCCTGATGCCGACCGCCTGGGTCCGGCCCGGTCAGCACCGCACTCATGACGAGAGGGAACACATATGCGCACTCTGTCCCGAATAGGAATCGTTGGCTCTCTGCTCACCGGTCTGTCCCTTCCGGGGGTCGCGCACGCCACCCCGGGCGGTCCCGGTGTGACCGGCAAGGTCATCGCCCGCTCCACCGTCGGCGGGTACGACTACATCGTGCGGGAGGTCACCATTCCGCCGGGCCAGGCGACCGGCTGGCACTTCCACGACGGCACTCTGTACGCGTACGTCAAGCAGGGGACCCTCAGCCACTTCGATTCCACGTGCGGGTCCGACGGGGTGTACCCGAGGGGCGCTTTCCTGAGGGAGCCCTCCGGTGCCGACCGTGTGCACATCGGCCAGAACCTCGGCGCCTCGGACGTCGTCCTGGAGATTCTCTACGTCCTGCCGCACGACGCGCCCTTCTCCCGCGACGCCCCCAACCCGGGCTGCGACTTCGAGTAGTGCCTCAGACCGTGTCCGGGCCGTGCCGGTGCGCGGTGCCCACGGTGGCGTCGGCGTAGCGGCGGGCCGGACGCGCGAAGGCGTCCTCCGGTCAGAACTTCTCGCGGAGAACGGTGAGGAGTTCCTTGGTGCGGCTCGCGGGCTCCGCGTGGGCCACCATCCGGTCCATCGCCTCCATGTGCTCGGCGACCTCGCCCGCCTCGTCGAGGTAGAGCGCACCGGTCAGATACTCGATGTAGACCATGTCGGGCACTTCGGGGACGTCGAAGCGGAACAGGACGAACGGGCTGTAGGTCCCGGGGTGGTGTCCCGCGCCCAACTCGGCTATCTGAAGAGTGATGTTGGGCTGCTCGGTCGCTTCGATCAGACGGTCGATCTGCGCCCGCATCACGGCCGCGGAGCCGACGGGTCTGCGCAGGACCGTCTCGTCCAGGACGGCCCAGTAGGCCGGGGCGTCGGAGCGGGTGAGCAGCGCCTGGCGCCGGCACCGCAGGGAGACATGGCGCTCGATCCGCTCGGAGTCCGCCGTCCGGCCCAGCGCGCCGGTGGTCAGGACCTGGCGGGCGTAATCCTCGGTCTGGAGCAGCCCGGGGACGAAGTGCGGCTCGTAGACCCGGATCGTCGTGGCGGCCTCTTCGAGGCTGACGTATCCGCTGAACCACTCGGGGAGCACATCGTGGAAACGCTGCCACCAGCCCGGCTCGGTCGCCTCCTCGGCCAGCCGCAGGAACATCCCGGCCTCCGCCTCGGACACCCCGTACGCGGGCAGCAGGATCTGCACATACGGGATCTTGAGCCCGACCTCGGCCGTCTCCATCCGCCGGATGGTGGCCGCGGTGATCCGCAGCAGCTTGCCGGCCTGCTCCCTGCTCAGCCCCGCCTTTTCGCGCAGGGCACGCAACTGCCTACTGAGAACGAGCTGCCCGATCGTCGGGGCAGACCGCGGTTCGCTCATGTCCCACCCCCGAGCAACACCACCGTTTTCGGGCAGTCTGCCACAGCAACTGGTATGTGGGGATGGCATGTTGATCGCGAAACGCACACTATTCACGGCCGCTTACGGACGGGGCGCGCGCTCGGGGCGGGGACGCGCCGGGGCCGCGGTCACCGGACGGAGCCGCGGAAGGCGCGCCGATAGGTGTGCGGGCTGGTGCCGACGACGCGCTTGAAGCGTTCCCGGAAGGCCGTGGGCGAGCCGAATCCCGCCTGGGAGGCGATGCGGTCGACGGAGTGGGTGGTGGTCTCCAGGAGGTACTGGGCGCGGCGGATCCGGGCCCGGTGGAGCCATCGCAGCGGTGTGGTTCCGGTCTGTTCGCGAAAGCGCCGGCTGAGGGTACGGCTGCTCATCCTGGCCCGCGCGGCGATGTCATCGAGGGTCAGGTCCCGGTCGGCGTTCTCGTCCAGCCACCGCAGGAGCGGCTCCATGGTGGAGCCGGCCGGGGTGGGCGGCTGGGCGTGGACGATGAACTGCGCCTGGCCGCCCTCGCGTTCGAGGGGCATGACCGACAGCCTGGCCGTGTCGGCGGCGACGGCGGAGCCATGGTCCTTGCGGACCATGTGCAGACAGAGATCGAGTCCGGCGGCGGCCCCGGCCGAGGTGAGGAACTGTCCGTTGTCGACGTAGAGCACATCGGGATCGACGGTGATCTCCGGATGGAGGGCGGCGAGACGGGCGGCCGCGACCCAGTGGGTGGTGGCGCGCAGCCCGTCGAGGAGGCCGGTGGCGGCGAGCACGAAGGCACCGCTGCAGATGGAGGCGACGCGGGTGCCGTTCGCGGCGGCCGCACGCAAGGCGTCGAGCACGGCCGCGGGAGGCGGCCCGGCGTACTCCGAGGTGCCCGGGACGATGATCGTGTCCGCCTCGCGCAGCCGGTCGAGCCCGTACGGGACGCGCAGGACGAACAGACCGGTGTCGACCTCCTCGGTGGCGCCGCAGATCAGGAGGCGGTAGGCGGCGCGCCCGTCCGGCAGACGGGTGCGGGAGAACACCTCGATCGGTGTGGACAGGTCGAAGGAGACGACCTGGTCGAGCGCGAGTACGGCCACCGTGTGCATGGCGAGATGCTAGGCCAGGAACGGGTTACCGCCAAGGGCGGCCTACCAGGGACGATGCCGGGGCAGGTCCGAGGTGAGGTGGTGCGCTGCGGCCTGGCGAGAATCCGTTGGAAGCTGGCACTCGGGCCACTACTGGGCCGCGGGCCTCCCGCCTAGCGTCGAGGACGGCTCCCGCGCCGGGAGCCCCACGACTCCGGGAGAGTGACGACCGCATGCTGGTGCAATGCGTACTGTTCGACGGCTTCGATCCACTGGATGTCCTCGCGCCGTACGAGGTGCTGTACATGGGAGGGGCCGCCGTCGGCGGCGCCCTCACTGTCGAGCTGGTGTCGGCCGAGGGAGCGCGGGAGGTGCCCAGCGGTCTGACGGGGGTGTCCCTGCGGGCCGTGGGGCGTCTGGACCCCCGGCGTGCCGACGTGATCGTCGTACCGGGGGCGGCGAGCCGCGTCCTCGCGGCGGACACCGGAGCGGTCGGGGAGCCGGAACCGGACGCGGTCGGTGCGGCCGGTGAAGCCGGTGCGGCCGCTGCGGCCGGTGCGGCCGGTGAAGCCGGTGCGGCCGCTGCGGCCGGTGCGGCCGCTGCGGCCGGGGAAGCCCGTGAGGGGGCCGGTGAGACCGGCGAGGAGTCGGTTCCGGCGCTCCTCGCCCGTACGCTGCGCACGGATCTGCCCGCACTCCTCAAGGAGGCGCTGGACAAGGACGGGCTGACGGTCGCCACGGTCTGTGGCGGATCCCTCGTCCTGGCCATGGCCGGGCTGATCGAGGGACGGCCCGCGACGACCCATCGTCTCGGTCTGGACGCGCTGGACGCCACCGGAGCCGTCGTGGTCGACGCCCGGGTGGTGGACGACGGCGACCTGATCAGCGCCGCCGGTGTCACCTCCGGTCTGGATCTCGGGCTGCATCTGCTGGACCGCGAGGTGGGACCGCGGGTCGCGCAGGCCGTGGAGCGGCTGTTCGCCCATGAACGCCGTGGCATCGTCTGGCGCCCGGTGGGCCCGGAGCCCGTGGGTCTGTGACCTCCGCGCCGACAGCCGCGCCGGCTTCCTGGGCGGTGTCCGTCTCCCCTCCCGGTCCCGGTTCCCCCGTGCGGCCTCGCCGCCGCCCGCGTCCCCCCCTCACCTCCACCCACCCCCATCCGTCGTCCCACAGCGAGGAGCCACTCCGCCATGTCCGTCGAAGGCCGATGGAGCCTGGTCGTCCGCACCCCGATCGGCACCCAGCGCGCCACCCTGGAGATCGGAAGCCGTGATGGCGTCCTGCACGGGGTCGCCCTCGGCGACGGCGGCCCCGTCGACATGACCGACGTCGTCCTCGACGGCGACCGGCTGACCTGGCGGCAGTCCATCACCGAGCCGATGCGGCTGCGTCTCGTCTTCGACATGACCGTGACGGGCGACGGGATGAGCGGCACGTCGAAGGCCGGCCGTCTGCCCGCCGCCAGGGCCACCGCCCACCGGATCCCGCCCCAGCGGCACGTCTGAGAAAGCACCCCACCTGTGACGAAGTTCCTTCTTGCCGTTCATGTCCTGGCCGCGATCGTCGCGATCGGACCGGTCACCGTGGCCGCCAGCATGTTCCCGCCGACCGTCCGCCGGGCGATGGACTCCCCCGGCGATGCCCAGGCGGTGGCGTGGGTACGGCTGCTGCACCGGATCTGCCGTGTCTACGCCGTCCTCGGCCTGGCCGTACCCGTCTTCGGATTCGCCACCGCGAGCGCGATGGGTGTGCTCGGGGACACCTGGCTGATCGTCTCGATCGCCCTGACCCTCCTGGCGGCCGTCACGCTCGGCGCCCTCGTACTGCCCCGTCAGGAGGCCCTGCTGGTCGGGATCGAGGCGACGGCGACGGCGACCGCTACGGCGACGGCGACGACCGGCCCGGACATCCCGCAGCCGCAGCCGGAGCCGGAGTCGGAGTCGGAGTCGGACTCGGAGTCGGAGTCGGAGTCGGAGTCGGAGTCGTTCAAGAGTGCCGCCACCGGACTGTCCGCTCGCCGGGCGACCGCCCGGCTGGCGATGGTCACCGGGATCTTCAATCTCCTGTGGGCCACCGTCACCGTCCTCATGATCATTCGCCCCGGCTCCACCACGGGGGCCTGACACACCGTCTTTCAGCGCCTCAACACCCCGGTACCGGAACGGACTCCGGTGCCGGGGTGTTCGCGCGACAGGCCCCCGGACCGACCCGGGCGCCACCGGGACCCGCGTCCGCTTCCGTCACCCCATGGGCCAAAAGTCCTTCATGACATGGTTCTTGACGTGCGGTCATTGCCAAGTCATTGCATGGCCATGTCATATCGATGACATGGCTTCAGGCCGTCTTGTCGGCGCACCCCACTCTCCGCAATCGTTCTGGCACGGGCGGCAGCGGCACCACTCGCACCGCCTCACGCATACATCCGTGTGCGTTCCCCCACACTGCGCACGCACCCCCGCGCACCCCGCTGAGGAGGACCCCTCACCATGGCAAGCACGCGTACCACCAGGACGAAGTTCGCGGCTGTGATCACCGCGACAGCGGCGGCCGCGGCTCTCGCGGCGATCTCCGCCCCCGCCCAGGCGGCCCCGGCGGTCGGCACCGTCATCGGCGCCGACGCCAAGGACGCGGTACAGGGCAGCTACATCGTCACCCTGAAGAAGACGGCCGGCCTCAAGTCCGCCTCGGCCGCGGGCCGGAGCGTCGTCTCGGAGTACGGCGGCAAGGTCGAGCGTACGTACACGGCCGCCCTCAACGGCTACGCCGCCAGCCTCTCGCCCGAGCAGGCGCGGAGACTGGCCGCCGACCCCTCGGTGGACAAGGTCTTCCAGAACCGCACGGTGCGCGCGTTCGCCACCCAGACGAACCCGCCGTCGTGGGGCCTGGACCGTATCGACCAGGCGGCGCTGCCGCTGAACCGCCAGTACACGTACCCCGACACGGCGGGTCAGGGCGCCACCGTCTACGTCATCGACACCGGAGTCCGCATCACCCACCAGGACTTCGGCGGGCGGGCCTCCTACGGTTACGACGCCGTGGACGGTGACACCACCGCGCAGGACGGCAACGGACACGGCACGCATGTCGCCGCCACCGCCGCCGGCACCTCGTACGGAGTCGCCAAGAAGGCCAAGATCGTCGCGGTCCGTGTGCTCAACAACGCGGGCTCCGGCACCACGGCCCAGGTCGTCGCGGGCATCGACTGGGTGACCCGGAACCACTCGGGCCCCTCCGTCGCCAACGTGTCCCTGGGCGGCGGCGCCGACCCCGCGCTGGACACCGCGGTGCAGAACTCCATCAACAGCGGGGTGACCTACGCGATCGCCGCCGGTAATTCCGGTGCGAACGCGCAGAACTACTCGCCGGCCCGGGTCGCCGCCGCCATCACCGTGGGCGCGACGACCAGCACCGACGCCCGCGCCAGCTACTCCAACTACGGCACGCGCGTCGACCTGTTCGCGCCGGGCAGCTCCATCACCAGTGCCTGGAACACCTCGGACACGGCGACCAGCACCATCAACGGCACCTCGATGGCCACCCCCCATGTGGCCGGAGCGGTGGCCGTCTACCTCACGGGTCACCCGACCGCGACTCCGGCGCAGGTCTCCACGGCCCTGGTGAACGGCGCCACGTCGAACGTGGTGACCAACCCGGGCACCGGCTCGCCCAACAAGCTCCTGCGCATAGTCCCGTAACGGACCGCCGGAACGGACAGCGGCACAGCACAGCCCGACAGCACAGAGCGCCCGTCGCCGTCCAGGCGGCGGGCGCCCCTGCGTCCGCGTCCGGCGGCCCCCGCGTCCGCCCGCACGCGGTCCGGGCCACGCGGGCCGTTCATCTCCCCCTCCGGGGACGCGCGGCCGCTCAGCCCCGGTAGGTCTCCAGCAGCCGCAGCCACACCTCGCTGATCGTGGGATAGGACGGAACCGCGTGCCACAGACGGCTGATCGGAACCTCGCCGACGACCGCGACGGTGGCCGAGTGGAGCAGTTCACCGACGCCCGGTCCGGCGAAGGTGACGCCACGGAGGATCTCGCGGTCGAGGTCGACGATCATGCGGGCGCGGCCGTGGTAGCCGTCGCCGTAGAGCGCCGCCCCGGACACACTCCCGATCTCGTAGTCGACCGCGCGGACGCGGTGTCCCGCCCGCTCGGCCTCGGCGAGGGTCAGGCCGACCGCCCCGATCTCCGGGTCGGTGAAGACGACCTGCGGCACGGCGCCGTGGTCGGCGGTGGCGGCGTACGGGCCCCAGGGCTCGGAGACCGGTACGGACGCGTCCGCGGCCCTGGCCGCGATGGCGGCGCCGGCGATACGGGCCTGGTACTTGCCCTGATGGGTCAGCAGGGCGCGGCGGTTGACATCGCCGACCGCGTAGAGCCAGTCGCTCCCCCGGACCAGACAGCTGTCGTCCACGGTCAGCCAGGAGCCGGGTTCGAGGCCCACGGACTCCAGCCCGATGTCGTCGGTGCGCGGCGCCCGGCCGGTGGCGAAGAGGACCTCGTCGGCCTCGATCCGCTCACCGTCCGCCAGCACGACGGTCACCGGACCGGTCCCGCCGTCGCGTTCCACCGCGGCGACGGACGCCCCCGTGCGGACCGTGGCGCCCGCTTCGGTCAGCGCCTCGACGACCAGCTCACCGGCGAACGGTTCCATCTTCGGCAGCACACCGCCGCCGCGCACCAGCAGGGTGACCTCCGAGCCGAGCGCCCGCCACGCGGTGGCCATCTCGACGCCCACCACTCCCCCGCCGACGACCACCAGACGTCCCGGGACATGCTGGGAGCTGGTCGCCTCACGGCTGGTCCAGGGGTTGGCACCGGCGAGTCCCGGCAGGTCGGGCAGTTCGGCACGGGTGCCGACGGACACGGCGACGGCATGGCGGGCGGTCAGCACGCGGCGCTCGCCGTCGGGGCCGGTGACGACCACCCTCTTGTCGCCGTCCAGCCTGCCGTGCCCGCGTACGACGGTGGCGCCCACGCCTTCGAGCCACGCGACCTGGCCGTCGTCCTTCCAGTTCGAGGTGAACTCATTGCGGTGGGCGAGCACCGCGGGCGCGTCCAGGGGGCCGCCCACGGCCTGGCGCAGTCCCGGCACCCTGCGTGCCTCGGCGCGCGCGAGCACCGGGCGCAGCAGCGCCTTGCTCGGCATACAGGCCCAGTAGGAACACTCGCCGCCGACCAGTTCGCTCTCCACGACCGCCGTGCTCAGTCCGGCGGCCCTGGCACGGTCGGCGACGTTCTCCCCGACCGGTCCCGCGCCCAGCACCACCACGTCGTACTCAGTCTCTTCCGTCATGGGGTCAGTCTGGTCGGGCGATCGCCGCATGGCCACACGATCTTCGGGCATGGGCCAAGGAATACCGCGACGCGGTGGACGGTTGTCGCAGGCGGCTTCCCCCCGGAGAGCAGGAAGAGGTAACAGGCCATGGCCACTGTGGAACTCACCAAGGACAACTTCGACCGGACGGTGTCGGAGAACGACTTCATCCTGATCGACTTCTGGGCCTCCTGGTGCGGACCGTGCCGCCAGTTCGCCCCGGTGTACGAGAAGGCCTCCGAGCGCCACGAGGACCTCGTCTTCGCCAAGGTCGACACGGAGGCGCAGCAGGAGCTGGCCGCCGCCTTCGACATCCGCTCGATCCCGACGCTGATGATCGTCCGCGACAATGTCGCGGTGTTCGCCCAGCCCGGCGCGCTGCCGGAGGCCGCGCTGGAGGATGTGATCGGCCAGGCCCGCGCGCTGGACATGGACGAGGTCCGCAAGTCGGTCGCGGAGGCCGAGGCGAAGGCGAAGGACACCGAGAGCGCGTAACGCGCCCTGGCGGCGACGCGTCCCGCCGCCGTACCGAGCCGGAGCACCGCACCACCACCGGAGTACCGCACCACCGGAGTACCGGGCCGGAGCACGGGGCCGGAACGGCGGGCCGGCCCGGGGCCCCTCAGACGGCAGGCACCGCGACCACGCGCACCGACATTCCGTAGTCCAGTTCCGAGCCGTCGACCAGCAGGGCTTCGACCGTCAGCGTCTCGGGGTCGATGTCCGCCTCCATGCCGTTCCCCTCGTACCGCGGATAGCCGGAGGCTCCTGTGTCACCGGTCGCCTGGACGAGGGCCGAGCGCAGGGCGGTCGCCCCGGTGGGCGGGCCTTCGTCGTCCTCGGTGAACTCGGCGACCAGCAGGATCTCGAAGCGCTGCGGAACGGTGCTCATGCGGCGACGCTAACCACCGCGCGGCGGCGCCGCATGTCGTCGGCGCCCGCACAGGACCCGGTTCCGACGCCGGCCGAGGAGCCGAGGACCCGCTTCAGCCGGTCGAGGACGCGGTCCAGCCGGTTGGGGACCCGGTTTCAGGTGGACTCGCGGGGGACGGCCCGCGCGCCCATCAGATCGTGCCGCTCCGGCTCACCGTCCGGGTCGCGGACCACCCGGTGCACGAGTTCGGCCAGCCGCCGGCCCGTCACCATGTCGATGTGCACCGTGGAGAGCCGGGGGCGCAGCAGTCTGCCGAGCAGCAGATCGTCGGCGCCGATCACGGCCGTCTCCCCCGGGATGCCGATGCCCTCGTCCTGGAGCGCCCGCATCAGGAGCATCGCGTACTCGTCGTTGTAGGCGAAGACGGCGTCCAGACCGAGCCCGCGCCAGCGGGCGGCGAGCGCCGCCGCCGACTCCTCCTCGTACGCCAGCGGCAGCGGCGTGATCCGGGCGCCGGTGCCGTCGGCGGCGGCCCGCGCCCCCGCGAGACGCGGGTCGGCGAACAGCTCCAGGCCGGGTTCCTCGGGCATCACCACACCGATACGGCCGTAGCCGCGTCCGACGAGATGGGCCACCGCCCGGCTGCCGATCTCACGCTGGTCCATGACCAGCGCGTGCGCGCCCGCGACCCGGTCGGGGCCGAGCGTGATCACGGCCCGCGCCCCGGACCGTCGGAGCAGGTCCACGCCCTGCGGTGTCAGGGCGATCTCGCCGAGCGAGATGACGGCGACGGGCCGCAGCTCGGCCCAGGCACGGGCCGCCGCGTCCCCGTCCATGCCGAGACTGCCGTACTGCACCACGGTGTAGCCGAGCCGCCGCAGCTCCCACTGGAGTTCATTGAAGAAGGCGCTGTAGAGGGGCCCGACGGGGACATGGGCCGCAGGCAGCAGCACGATCCCGGTGTGTCCCGCGCGCAGACTGCGGGCCGCCGCGTGCGGCACGTACCCCAGTCGCTCGGCGGCGTCGCGCACCTTCCGGCGGGTCGGCTCGCTGATCCGGACGGCCGTGGCGTTGTTGAGCACGTACGAGACGGTGGCGCGGGAGACGCCGGCCAGCCGCGCCACATCGGCGCTGGTGGGAACCGGACGTTCGACGGGGTGTTCGGCGGACTGCTCGGGCAACGGGCTCATCGCTCCCGGTATCTTTCCAGACCGCGTGGGGCGAGGTCCGGCGGTTGCCAGGAACGGGGCGCCCTTTCCTGAGCCGCGTGCGCGGGAGGCGTGCGCGGGAGCGCCCGCACGTGGCGGTTCGCCGGGGGCCGGAAGCGGAGCCGGAGCCTGAAACCTCCAAAGCCTGGAACCTGGAGCCGGAGCCCGGAGCCGGAGCGCCGAGCGCGGTACCGGGCCCCCGCCCGCCGGAGCCCGCCGCCGGGGTTCTAACGTCATGCGGATGACGCGCATCTCCCCCACCGGCGACGACCTGCCCGGCCGTGCCGGCCCCACCGCCACCACCGAGGCCGACCCCCGTGCCGTGGGGCCGGTCCGCACCTCGTACGCCCCCGAGCACGACGGCGACCCGGACCCCGGCGAGATCGTCTGGACCTGGGTGCCCTACGAGGAGAACGACGGACGCGGCAAGGACCGCCCGGTGCTGGTGGTCGCCCGTGAGGCCGCGGGCACGCTGCTGGCCGTCCAGCTCTCCAGCAAGCGCCATGACCGCGACCGCGAGTGGGTGCCGATAGGGGTGGGCCCGTGGGACCGCGCGGGCCGCGACTCCTGGGTCGCTGTCGACCGGGTGCTGCGGGTCCACGAGCGGGGCATGCGACGGGAGGCCTGCGCGCTGGACCGCGGCCGGTTCAATCTGGTCGTCAACCGGCTCAGGGAGCGCTACGACTGGAGCTGACGGCCGCACGTCCGCCGGAAGCCCGCGGTGGGCGACCGCCAGGAGCCCGCGGTGGGCGACCGCCGGGAGGCCTGGGCGTCCGCCCGGGAAGCCCGTGCCCGTGCCCGTGTACTAAGCGAACGCCCGGCGGAACGCCCCCAGCGTCGTCGCCCCCGCCGTACGGTCCAGCACCGCGAAGACCACCTCGTCGAAGCGGTCCGCGAACCTTCCGCCCCCGGTCAGCGGGGCGTGGAACGCCTCCGCGACCGTCGCCGGGTCGTTGCGGAAGACACCGCAGCCCCAGGCCCCCAGCACCAGCCGCCGGTAGCCGCGCTCCGCCGCCGTCTCCAGCACGCGCTCCGCGCGGGAGGCGAGCGCGGCCGCGATCCCGTCGGCCCGCTCGGGGATCCGCTGGGCGATCACGCCCGCGTTCGGTGCGGCGGAGGTCAGAAAGCCCACGTGGTACGGCGTGCCGAGCAGCCGTCCCCGGTCGTCGCGGAAGACCGGCACACCCGGTGAGTGGATCACCCGGTCGCTGTAGAAGGGGCTGCGGTCGGCGCGGTGGTGGGCGTAGAACTCGGGCACGCGCAGCAGGGTGGTGTACAGGGCGGAGGCCCGGCAGAGCGCCTCCTCCTGGGCCTGCGCCCCGTTGAGATACCCGCCGCCGGGATTGCGGGCGGACGAGAAGTTGAGCACGGCCACCGCGCCCGTTCCCGCCGCCGTCAGCCGTCCCGCGGCCTCGAGACTGCTCTCGCCGGTCACCTCGACGGCCGTCGCCCGGTGCGCCGCGAGAGCCGCCGTACCGGCCGTGCCCGCCGCGCCGGCGGCCGCCCGGACGCCCGGATCCGGGATCTCGACGGGGTCGGGGCCGTACATCCGCGTTCCGTCCAGCGCGGCGTCGACAGCGGGGCGAATCACCACGTCACGGCCGTCCGGGGCACGGTACTTCCCCGTTCGGACGATCTCCTCGGTTTCTTTCGCGATGCCCCGCAGCCGTGCGCTCATACGGCGAATCGTGTGTGAACGATCTCCCCCGGGGCAACCGTTTTTCTGGCGAAACGGCAACCCTGGGGGCACTCTTGTGCGAAGCGGTGAGAGGGGCTTTAGGTTGGACGAAGCGCGCTCCGCTCCGAACCCGGAGAGGGAGTTCGGTCTTGGTCTTCGACAGGAGGATCCGGCCATGCCATCCGACAGTTTCCATGACGAGGGACCCGTACTCGGCGAGGACGACGCCGAGGATCTGCTACGCGGTATCTGTTTCAAGACCGGCCCGCCCCGCACCGTGGGCGTGGAGCTGGAATGGCTCGTGCACGACCTGCACACCCCCGAACAACCCGTCCCGGCCCGTCGGCTCGCGGAGGCCTTCGACGGACTGCGGGCCCTGCGCCTCAGCTCCGCGCTCACCTTCGAACCCGGCGGCCAGCTCGAACTGAGCTCGGCGCCCGCCGCGTCGCTGATGGAGTGCATCGCCTCCACCGACCGGGACCTGGCCGTCGTACGCTCGGCGCTCCGTACGGCGGGACTCGCTCTCGCGGGTCTCGGCCAGGACCCCTGGCACTCTCCCGACCGGCTGTTGCGCGAGCCGCGCTACGACGCCATGGAGACCTATCTCGACCGGATCGGCCCGGCCGGCCGCGCCATGATGCGGACCACCGCCTCGATCCAGGTCTGTCTGGACGCGGGCCACGAGGAGCCGGGTCCGCTGGGGTACAGCCGGCGCTGGCAGCTCGCCCATCTGCTGGGCGCGGTGCTGGTCGCCGCGTTCGCGAACTCCCCGATGCGCGAGCGCAGGCCGACCGGCTGGCGCTCCACCCGGCAGGCGCTGTGGGCCCAGCTCGACCCGGCCCGCACCTCGGCGCCGTCCGCGCGGCACGAGCCGCGCGCAGGCTGGGCCGCGCACGCCCTGGACGCCCCGGTGATGTGCATCCGGGCGCCCGAGGGCCCCTGGGCCGTGCCCGAGGGGCTGACCTTCCGGGAGTGGATCCGGTCCGGGACACCGCGTCCGCCGGTCCGGGCCGATCTCGACTACCACCTCACGACGCTGTTCCCGCCCGTGCGCCCGCGCGGCCATCTGGAGCTGCGGATGATCGACGCGCAGCCGGGCGACGACGGCTGGATGGTGCCGCTCGCGGTCACCACCGCGCTGTTCGACGATCCGGAGGCGTCGGAGACGGCCTACCGGACCGTCAAGTCGCTCGCGGAGACGGCGGGCTCGCTGCCCGCGCCGCGCAATCTGCTCTGGGTCAACGCCGCGCGGCACGGCCTGGCCGACCCCGAGCTGCATCTCGCCGCGATGACCTGTTTCGCCGTCGCGCAGGAAGCGCTGCCGCGGATCGGCGCCGACACGGCCGTGCGGAAGGCCGTCGCCGCCTTCAACGACCGCTATGTGGTGCCCGGCCGGTGCCCCGCCGACGAGCTGCGCGCCTCTCTGAACGGGAAGGACCCCAGGACATGACCGACTCCGCGGAAACCGCCGGGATACCGGCGGAACGGCTGCGGCACCGCGCCGTCGAGGCCCTGACGGCCGCCCGGGACCGTACCGCGCTGCTGACCTCGTGTGTCGACGACCACGATCTGACCGCGCAGCACTCCCCGCTGATGTCCCCGCTGGTGTGGGATCTGGCGCACATCGGCAACCAGGAGGAGCAGTGGCTGCTGCGGACCGTCGCGGGCCGCGCGGCGATCCGCCCCGAGATCGACTCGGTGTACGACGCCTTCGAGCATCCGCGCTCGGCGCGGCCCACGCTGCCGCTGCTGCCGCCCGCCGAGGCACGGGCGTACGCGTCGGACGTACGGGGCCGGGTGCTGGACGTCATCGAGCGCACCCCGCTGCACGGCGGTCCGCTGCTGGACGCTGCCTTCGCCTTCGGCATGATCGCCCAGCACGAGCAGCAGCACGACGAGACCATGCTCATCACCCATCAGCTGCGCCGGGGCCCGGCCGCGCTGACCGCGCCCCCGCCGCCCGCGGGGAGCACGGCGGGCCTGCCCGCCGAAGTCCTGGTCCCCGCGGGGCCCTTCACCATGGGCACCTCCACGGAGCCCTGGGCGCTGGACAACGAACGGCCGGCCCATCAGCGGCTCGTGCCCGCGTTCTTCATCGACACCGTCCCGGTGACCAACGGCGCCTACCTCCACTTCATCGAGGACGGCGGCTATACGGAGGAACGCTGGTGGGCCCCGGAAGGGTGGGCCCAGATCCGCGAACACGGCATCGGCGCCCCGCTGTTCTGGCGGCGTGAGGGCGGGCAGTGGCTGCGCCGCCGCTTCGGGGTGGTGGAACCGGTCCCCCTGGACGAGCCGGTGCTCCATGTGAGCTGGTACGAGGCCGACGCGTACGCCCGCTGGGCGGGGCGGCGGCTGCCGAGCGAGGAGGAGTGGGAGAAGGCCGCCCGCCACGATCCCGTCTCCGGCCGGTCGCTGCGTCATCCCTGGGGCGACGACGAGCCCACCCCGGACCGGGCCAACCTCGGCCAGCGCCATCTTCAGCCGGCGCCCGCCGGCAGCTATCCGCGGGGCGCGTCACCGCTCGGCGTACGGCAGTTGATCGGTGATGTCTGGGAGTGGACGTCGAGCGACTTCCTGCCCTATCCGGGCTTCGCCCCCTTCCCGTACCGCGAGTACTCGGAGGTGTTCTTCGGCAGCGCGCACAAGGTGCTGCGGGGCGGGTCGTTCGCGGTGGACCCGGTCGCCTGCCGGGGCACGTTCCGCAACTGGGACCTGCCGGTGCGGCGCCAGATCTTCTCCGGCTTCCGCACCGCCCGTACGGCCGGCCCCGCGCCGCGGGCCGGCCTCCCCGAGGAATCCTGATGTGCCGTCAGATCGCTTATCTGGGACCGCCGGTGGCGCTCGGTGAGGTGCTTCTGACACCTCCCCACGGGCTCCACCGGCAGTCCTGGGCGCCGCGTCACCAGCGGTACGGGACCGTCAACGCCGACGGTTTCGGGGTGGGCTGGTACGCCGAGGGCGATCCGGTCCCGGGCCGCTACCGGCGCGCCCTGCCCATCTGGGCCGATCTCGGCTTCACCGATCTGGCACGGGTGGTGCGCAGCGGCGCCCTGCTGGCCGCGGTACGTGACGCGACGCTGGCGGGCGCCGACGGCGAGGCCGCCGCGGCGCCGTTCGCCGCGGGGCCCTGGCTGTTCGGCCACAACGGAGCGGTCGGCGGCTGGCCGGGCAGTGTCGCGGCGCAGGCCGCGGCCCTGCCCGCCGAGGAGCTGCTCTCCCTCCAGGCCGGCAGCGACTCGGCGCTGCTGTGGGCGCTGGTGCTGCACCGGCTGCGGGCCGGGGACGAACCGGGCGGGGCGCTGGCCGACACCGTGCTCGACGTCGCCACGGCCGCCCCCGCGTCCCGGCTCAATCTGCTGCTCACCGACGGCGTCAGCATCGCGGCGACCGCCTGGGGCGACACCCTCTGGTACCTCACCGGGCCCGGCGACCGCACCGTGGTGGCGTCGGAGCCGTACGACGACGATCCGCGCTGGCGCGAGGTCCCCGACCGCACCCTGCTGGTGGCGACCCGCGCCGATGTTCTGCTCACCCCCCTCAAGGAGCCACCCGCGTGAGCCCGTTCGAACTGACCCGCACCCTGCCCGAGGACGCCACCGGCGCCGCGCTGCGCGCCGATGTGCTCCAGGGGCTGACCCGTACCCCCAAGACACTTCCGCCCAAGTGGTTCTACGACGCCAGGGGCAGCGACCTGTTCGAGGAGATCACCCGGCTGCCCGAGTACTATCCGACCCGCGCCGAGCGGGAGATCCTGCTCGCGCGCGGGGCCGCGATCGCGGCGGAGACCGGGGCACGCACCCTGGTCGAGCTGGGGTCGGGGTCGTCCGACAAGACGCGCCATCTGCTGGACGAGCTGACCGCGCTCCAGCTCTATGTGCCGGTCGATGTCAGCGAGAGCGCGCTGACCGGGGCCGCGCGGTCGCTGCTCGCCGAGCGGCCCGGCCTCCGGGTGCACGCGCTGATCGCCGATTTCACGGCCGGGCTGACCCTGCCCGAGACCCCCGGTCCCCGGCTGGTCGCGTTCCTCGGCGGCACGATCGGCAATCTGCTGCCCGCGGAGCGCGCGCTGTTCCTCGCCTCGGTCCGCGCCCTGCTGGCGCCGGGTGACGCGCTGCTGCTCGGTACGGATCTGGTCAAGGACGAGTCCGTACTGGTCAGGGCGTACGACGACGCGGCCGGTGTGACGGCGGCGTTCAACAAGAACGTCCTCTCCGTCATCGACCGTGAGCTGGGCGCGGACTTCGACCCGCGCGACTTCGGTCATGTGGCGCTCTGGGACGCCGGGCACGAGTGGATCGAGATGCGGCTGCGGGCCCGCCGTGCCCTCACCGTGAAGATCCCCGAACTGGATCTGGTGGTGCACTTCGAGGCCGGTGAGGAGGTACGGACGGAGGTGTCGGCGAAGTTCCGTCAGGAGGGGGTCCGGGCCGAGCTGTCGGCCGCCGGGATGGAGCTGACCCGCTGGTGGACCGATGAGGCGGGACGGTTCGCGCTCTCGCTCGCGACGGCGGTCTGAGCGGCCTCGGACAGCGTCCCGCGGCCGGTGTGGCGGCCGGCGGGGATCACCGGCAGGACCGTGATCTCCGCCGTCAGCCCGCCGGCCGTCACCACCCGCCACAGCGAGGCCCCGAGCGAGTCGTCCCCGACATAGGCCGGCGCGCCGGACGGCTCCCCGCCGGGGCCCCGGTAGGTGAGCCGTACGGGCCGGACGTCGGCGTCCGCGTCCAGCGCGGCCTGGAAGACGGCCGTGGTGAACCGGCCGTGGTCCTGGCCGCACCAGGTGCAGGCCTCGGGGAAGACGATCACCCGCGAGCCGTCGCTCAGGGCGTCGGCCAGCGTCCGCACGGTGCCGGGCAGCGCCCGCAGCCGCTCGCGCTCCACGAAGACCGTGCCGCCCTGGGTCGCCATCGCGCCCAGGACGGGCCAGCCCCGTATCTCGCTCTTGGCCAGCATCCGCCCCGGAAAGACGGCGGCGAGCAGCGGTATGTCCAGCCAGGAGATGTGGTTGGAGACGACCAGCGTGCCGCCGCCGCGCGGGGGCGCGGGTTCGCCCGTGATCCGGATCCGCAGACCGAAGGCCCGGATCACCGTCCGCGCCCAGAGCCGGGTCAGCCGGTCCCGGTGGGCCGCGCCCAGCAGCGAGACGAGCGGGGTGAGCAGCACCCCCGCCAGCACGAGGGCGGTCCCCGCCAGCAGCCGGCCGGCCGCGGTGACGGGGGCGACGGCGGGTCCGTTGTGTGCCGCGCAGCCCCGTGGGGTGCAGGGCGCCGTGGGCAGCCAGACGCTCATGCCGACGGTACGAGGGAGAGGAAGTGCCGCAGATAGCGCGGGTTGGTGCGCCGCATCGACAGCAGGACATAGAGGTCGGCGCAGTCGAAGTCCGGGTCGTGCGCGGGCGCGCCGCACACCCAGGCGCCGAGGCGCAGATAGCCGCGGAGCAGCGGCGGCAGTTCGGCGGCCGAGGCGGCGGGCGAGGCGGCCGCCTCGGCCGGCGTCCAGAGCCGGTGCGGGGTGACCCAGTACTCCTCGGGCGCGAGGTGCTTGTTCTTCACGGTGTTCCAGGTGGCGGCCGCCAGGGCGCCGCCGTCCGCGAGCGGGACCGAGCAGCAGCCCGCCAGCCAGTTGTGGCCCGTGGTGGTCATGTAGCGGGCGAGTCCGGCCCAGATCAGGGCGATGACCCCGCCCGTACGGTGCAGGGGGTGGACGCAGGAGCGGCCGACCTCGACCAGGTCGTCCCTGATCGGGGCCAGCCGGGAGAGGTCGAACTCGCTGTCGGAGTAGATCCGTCCCGCGGCCCTGGCCCGGTCGGGCGGCAGCAGGCGGTAGGTCCCGACGACCTCGCCGGTGGTCTCCTCGCGTACCAGCAGATGGTCGCAGTACGCGTCGAACTCGTCGGAGTCGAGGCCGGGCTCGGGCCCGTCGAGCCGGGCACCCAGCTCTCCGGCGAAGACGAGATGGCGCAGTCGCTGCGCGGCCCGTACGTCGTCCTGGCCGCGGGCGAGGGAGACCACGTAGCGCGTCTCGGCGGCGGCGGGAGCGGTGACGCCGACGGGGACGGGAGCGGTCGTGAGCGGAGCTGGTGCGATGGCGGACAT
This sequence comes from Streptomyces sp. NPDC002018, assembly GCF_042890865.1. Classification (NCBI taxonomy): domain Bacteria; kingdom Bacillati; phylum Actinomycetota; class Actinomycetes; order Kitasatosporales; family Streptomycetaceae; genus Streptomyces; species Streptomyces sp. NPDC002018. Next base: position 710,568 of record NZ_JBIASO010000001.1, on the reverse strand, counting down.
GGCTGTCTCCTGTGCCGGTGGGGAAGGCGGCTGCCGGAGTCCGTCGCTCGCGCGGCGGGTCCGGCACCTTGTTTCTTCCGTGACCGGCTGGATTTGACATGACCGCACGGCGGAGTGCGGATGTGAGGCGGTTGAATGGCCGGGACCGGGGCGGGCCGGGGAGTGCCCCGGTCCGTGGCGCGCGTGGGCCTTCCCCGTAACGTACCGGTACCCCCGTACGGCGCGGAAACCGTCACCGCCGCCCGGCGCCCGTGCGGGAGCGCGCGCGGTTCAGCCGGAGACCAGCGCGGCGGTGATCTGCTCGGAGGCCGCCCGCGCGGCCTCCGCCGGGTCCTCGCCCTCCAGGACGGCCGTCATATAGGGCTTGATCGGGTTGTCCGCCTCGACGCTCGCCCACTGCGGGGAGTTGGGGGTGGCCCGGCCCCTGGCGGCGCCCTCGGCCATCGCGGCCGTCCCCTCGTCGCCGCGGATGACTCCGGCGAGCGTCACCTTGTTCGGCACATAGCTCATGGTTCTCGCCAGCTCCGTCTGCCACTCCCGGCCCGCGAGCGCCTTGACGACGTCGACGGCGGCCGAGTGGTGGCTGGAGTTCTTCGGCACGATCAGATCGGAGCCGCCGGTGAAGACGCGGCCCGGCTCGGCGGACGTCTTGCCCGGTATCGGGAAGAAGCCGAGCCGGCCCTTCAGCTCCGGGTTCTTCTCCTCGATGAGCCGTGCCGAGCTGGGGGTGGAGATGATCTGGGCGACATCGCCCCTGGCGAAGACCTCCGCCTGCGGGGGCTTGGCCTCGTCGGAGTTCTTGGGGCCCTCGCCCAGCGACTGGAGGTCCTTGTAGAAGGCCATGCCCCGCAGGGCGGCGGGCGAGTCGACGGTGCCCTGCCAGTCGCCGCCCGTCTCGACGGCCAGTTCGCCGCCCTCGTCCCAGATGAAACCGGCGAGGGTGTACCAGTCCTGGCCCGCGAGATAGATGCCCTGGTCGCCGCCGCGGTTCAGCTCCTCGGTGTCGGCGAGCCAGGCCTCACGGGTCTTGGGGGGCTCCTCGATCCCGGCGAGCGCGAAGAGGTCCTTGTTGTAGATCACGACGCGGTTGGCCGCGTACCACGGGATGCCGAACTGGGCGCCGTTGATGCTGCCCGGTTCGGCGAGACCCGGCAGCCAGTCCTGGCTGCCCAGGTCCCGTACGGACTCCAGGGTCAGATCACGCAGGTTCCCGCTCTCCGCGTACTGGGCGACCTGGGTGTTGCCGACCTCGATGACATCCGGGGCGTCCTCGCCGTCCAGCGCGGTCAGCACCTTCTCCCCGATGCCGCCCCACTCCTGGATCTTGATGTCCAGTTCGACGGAGGGGTGTTCCTCCTCGTAGTCGCTCACGAAGCGGTCGAGGAAGGCGTCCGAGACGCTGTCCTTCATCAGCCAGACGGTGACGGTGGTGGAGCCACCGCCTCCGCCCGGCATCATTCCGCAGCCGCCGAGCGCGACGGAGGAGACAAGAGCCACGGAACAGGCGAGACAGCGGTTCTTCACGTAGGTCAACCTCTGGCGTATCGGCACGAAAAGGGAGCCCGACGTGGGGGGAGCGAACAGTGTTCGCACGGGTGTGTGGGATTTTGGTATGGACCAAGGGGAGGGTCAAGTCCCGGAAGGGGACAAAGGGGAGCGGGCGCCCGGCGGCGCCCGCTCCCCCGGTGGCCCGGTCCGTCACCCGGCACCGGCGCCCGTTCCCGTCACTGGACGCCGGGCACGGTGTCCTCGAAGGTGGTGCCCGCCGCCCGGTAGGCGCTGACCTTCGCGCCGACCTGAGCCGGGGTCAGCACCTGGTCCTTGACGTGCAGGACGTAGTCGACCTTCTGGTCGTAGGCGCGCGGGGTGGTGCTCGTCTGTCCGGCCAGGTCGATCAGCCACTGGTTGAAGTTGATCGACATGGGCCGCTCGGGCAGATAGCGGGCGTCGTGGGTGCCGAAGTGCTGCCCGTCGACGTAGTAGGTGATGGCGGTGTTGTCGATGGTGACCACGAGATCGTGCCAGCCCGCGTAGCTGGTCCGGGACTCGGAGTGCTGGTTGACGGCCTCCCAGGGATCGGGGCGGTAGGTCTCCCAGGAGGTGGTGTAGAGGATGTTGGCGGGCTCGCCCCAGCCGCCGTTGGGCAGGTACTCGAAGTCGTACTCGGCGTAGTCGTCCGCCATCGGGGCCTTGAGGTCGTTGATCGTGAAGAAGGTCTGTACGAGACGGTCGCCGTCGGGGCCCGACTTCGGGGTGTCGGAGAACCGCACCCGGGCCGCGTAGGTGCCGTTGCGGAACTTCGTCGCCCGGGTGAGGATCTCGGTCTGCTCGGTCGTGCCGGCGGTGCCTGCGGTGGAGGTCTCCAGATTCATGACCGAGTTGGTCCCCTCCCTGGCGAAGGTGACGTTCTCGGGCGCCCAGGCCGCGCCCGGCACCCCGGGACCGCCGGAGTTCGCGCGCACGCTCCAGCCGTGGGAGCCGATCGCCGGATCGGTGTACGAGGTGTAGTTGAAGTCGTCGAAGAGCGCGGCCCCGCCGGTGGGCGGGTCGGTCGGGGGGTCGGTCGGCGGGTCGGTGGGGCCGCCGGGGTCGTTGCCGTCCGGGGCGGTGCCCCAGACGAGCGCGCCGCCCACCGTGGCGGTGGTCTTCGTCCAGTCGCCGTAGGCGGTCTGCGAGGCGCCGAAGGAGTAGTCGTCGCTCTGGTTGAGCGAGGCCCAGTTGGAACGGTGGAAGCGGAGCTGTAGATCGCCGGTGTCGGCGCCGGGGGCGAGGGAGCCCGCGCCTGCGGTGAAGCCGATCTCCAGATAGCGGTCCGCGGTGGCGGTCGGCCGGGCGAGGGTGCCGAAGGTGCCGGTGATGTTGGCGCAGCCCTTCACCGCCCAGGAGCAGGCGAAGGTGTACGAGGCGCCCGCGTCGGCCTTGAAGTAGTAGCGGACCTTGACGGTGCCGAGGGAGACGGCGGAGCCCGAGGTGTTGACCACCTTGAACCAGGGCTCGGCCTGGTCGGAGCCGGTGGAGCTCTGACGGTACTGGACCTTCAGCGACGGGTCGGCGGCGGCGGCCGGCAGCGCGGTGAGCGCGGCGCAGCCGAGTCCGGCCGCCAGGCCCAGGGCGACGGCGGTCCGTAGCCCCGCGCCGCCGCGTACGCGGCGCGCGGCGCTGACGGGTGCGGCGCTCATGGGTGAAGTGCTGGCGGGTGAGGCGCTCGTGGGGCCGGTGGTGCCTTCCGGTGGGGTGGCGCTCGTCCGTCGACCGGTGCTCGCTCGTGGGGTCATCGACCGTTGTCCTCTCCTGGTGGGGGGCTGGGCGGGAAGTGGTGCGGGAGGCGGCCCGGCACGCGGAGCGCGTCGAGCCGGGTTCGGTGGTGGATCAGCCGCCGCTGGAAGCCCGGCCAGTCCCGGTGCGGCGACCAGGCGGTCTCGGCGAGCGCGCACAGCCGGGGGAACGCCAGATACTCGGCGTGCGCCGCGGTGGGCACGTACTCGCTCCAGAGCTGTGCCTGGGTGCCCAGGACACGGGCGGCGGCGTCCGGTTCCCAGGCGGCGGGCACGGGCTCCAGGTCGTACACGTCCCGCAGGGACACCACACCGCCGGGCTGACCGGGCGGCTCGCCGGGACCGTCGCTCTGCGGGTAGTCCAGATAGGTGGAGCGGTACGGGGCCATGATCACGTCCTGGCCCCGGCGGGCGGCGGTGAGCCCGTGTTCGGCGGCCCGCCAGGGCACGGCGGTGAACCCGACGGGCAGATCGCCGCCGGACTCGGTCCAGCCCAGGGGCCGCCGGCCGCGCGCGGTGAGAAAGCCGCCGACGCGTCCCATGAACCAGCCGTGCAGTGCCCCGGGTCCGGACAGCCCCTCGGCCGCGATCCGCCGGTGTGCCTCGGGCGAGCGCTCCCACTCGGTGGTCGGGCACTCCTCGCCGCCGATGTGCACATGCGGGGAGGGGAAGGTGTCCATGACCTCGTCCAGTACGGTGCGGCAGAAGTCGAGCACCTGGTCATGGACGCCGAGCACGTTCTCGCACACGCCCCAGCGGTCCCACACGGTGAGCCGGCGCGAGGGCACATTGCCGAGTTCGGGGTACGCGGCGAGCGCGGCCCGCGCGTGACCGGGCATCTCGATCTCCGGTACGACGGTGACCCCGCGGGCCGCGGCATGGGCGACGAGACCGGCCAGTTCCTGGCGGGTGTAGGCGCCGCCGTGCGGTTCCCCGCCCACCTCGGTGAGCTTCGGGTACGCCGCGACGGGCATCCGCCAGCCCTGGTCGTCGGTGAGGTGGAGGTGCAGCACATTGAGCTTGTGCAGGGCGAGCAGATCGGTGAACCGGCGCAGGAAGGAGACCGGCCGGAAGCGCCGGGCCACATCGAGCATCGCGCCGCGCCAGGCGAAGCGCGGTACGTCCGTGATCTGTACGCACGGCAGCGACCATTCCGTACCGGGCGCCGGTTCGTCCGACAGCGCACGGGCGGGCAGGAGCTGACGGATCGTCTGGACGCCGCGCAGCAGACCCGCCCGGCCTCCGGCGCGCAGCAGTACGGCGTCGGCGCCGACGGTCAGGCCGTACCCCTCGCCGCCCAGTCCGCCGAGGGCCGGATCGAGGACGAACACGATCCTGCCGTCGCCGGCGTGCGGGAGCGGCAGTCCGGTGGCGGGGGCGAGCAGCGTACGGAGCAGGGCGGCGGCGTCCTCGGCGCCGCCGGGGGCCGCGCGTACCGCGGTGTGTTCGTCGAGGACGAACTTTCCCGGGAGCGGGGTGAGATGGGACGGCCGGGGAACGAGCTGGAGTCCGGCGCGGTGGGCCGCGGTCATGGGGGTGGGTCTCCTATCCCTTGACGGCGCCGCTGGTCATTCCGGAGGCGACCCGTCCCTGAAGGACCAGGAAGAGCACCAGAACGGGCAGGGCGAAGAGAGTGGAGGCGGCCATGGTGGCGCCCCAGTCGGTGCCGAAGACATTGGAGAACGAGGACAGCCAGACGGGCAGGGTGCGGTCGTCCTGGTTCTTGATGATCAGCATGTTGGCGAAGGCGAACTCGTTCCAGGCCGTGATGAATCCGAAGAGCGAGGTGGCGAGCAGCCCGGGGGCGAGCAGCGGCAGGGTGATCCGGCGGAAGGCGACCGCGCGGGTGCAGCCGTCGACCTGGGCCGCCTCCTCCAGCTCGACGGGGATCGCGGTGAGGAAGCCGCGCAGGGTCACGATGGTGAAGGGCAGTGTGATCATGAAGTAGATCAGGGTGAGCGTCGACAGCCGGTCCAGCATTCCGGTGTCGCGGGAGATGACGTACATCGGGATCAGCAGCGCTTCCCAGGGCGCCACTTGCGCGATGAAGACCATGAGGATGAAGCCCCTGCGGCCCTTCCAGCGCAGCCGGGCCACGGCGAACGCGGCGGCGAGGGCGACGATCAGCGCGAGCAGTACGCAACCGGCCGTGACGAGAAGGCTGTTGCGCCAGAAGAGCCAGAATCCGTCCGCCTCGACGGCCTTGGTGAAGTGGTCGAGGGTGACCGACGCCGGCAGGAACCGCGGCGTCTCGGACTGGATGTCCCGGGTCGGCTTGAAGGCGGTCAGCACCATCCAGTAGACGGGGAAGACGGAGAGGACGAAGACCAGCAGCGCGGCGGCGTTCAGCGGGAGGCGGCGGATCCGGATCCGGGTACGGCGGCCGGCGCCGCCCCCGGCCCCGCTCACCACGGGGCTCACAGCTCGGCCTCCTGCCGGAACATCTGACGGAGGTGGACGACCAGTACGGCGACGAGCAGCAGCACCGTGAGGGTGGACACCGCCGCTCCCAGGTCGTAGCGGTGCAGGGACTGGGCGATCCGGTACGCGTACACAGGCAGCGTGGTGGTCGCGTCGCCGGGCCCGCCCTTGCTGATCGCCCAGATCTGGGCGAAGCACCGGAAGACCCAGATGACCTCCAGACAGAGCACCAGGGCGAAGAGGGGCCGGAGCAGGGGCAGGGTGACGGAGCGGAAGATGCGGACCGCGCCCGCGCCGTCGAGCCGCGCCGACTCGTACAGCTCCGCCGGGACGGTGAGCAGCGCGGCGTGCAGGGTGATCGCGGCGAACGGCACGGACTGCCAGACGACGAGCAGGACCAGGATGGCGAAGGTGGCGCCGCCGTCCGCGAACCAGGAGTAGTTCTCGTACGACTCGAATCCGAGCCGGACGAGCAGCCAGTTGACCACGCCGAGCCGGGAGGAGAACAGCCACTGGAAGACCGTGGTGGTGGCGATGACCGGGCTCGCCCAGGCGAGCACCAGACCGCTCGTCACCAGCAGCCGCGTCCGCCGGCCGAGATGCTGGAGCATCAGCGCGACGAGCGTGGCCAGCACCATGATCAGGACGACATTGACGGCGGTCCACCAGAACGTCCGCCGTACGACCTCCCAGAACACGGCGTCGGCCAGGATCTCCCGGTAGTTGGCGAGTCCGGCGAACGGGGCCCCGCCGCGGATGAGTTCGCCCATTCCGTAGGTCTGGAAGGAGATGACCAGATTGCGGACGAGGGGGTGGACGAGCAGATACGCGGTGCCGAGCACGGTGGGCGCGATCAGCAGATACGGCCAGAGGGTCCTGGGTATCCGGCCGGCCCCGGCGGCCCGGCGGGCCCCGGCGTCCGCGCTCATGAGCCGAGCGTCCTGGTGATGCTGCCGGACGCTTCCCTCGCGGCCTTCGTGGGATCGGCTCCGGTCAGCACCGCGGTCATGTACTGCTTGATCGGGTTGGTGGCCTCGACGGCGGCCCACTGCGGCGAGTTGGGGGTCGCCCGGCCCCGTGCGGCGCCCGCGGCCATCGCGGCGGTGCCCTCGCTGTCCTGGACGGCCCCCGCGAGCGAGGTCCTGTTGGGGACATAGCTCATGGTCCTCGCCATGTCGGTCTGCCAGGTGTCCCCCGCGAGCGCCTTGATCACCTCATAGGCGCCGTCCTGGTGGGCGGAGGCCTCCGGGACGATCAGATCGGAGCCGCCGGTGAGGACCGCGCCCGGCGTGCCGACGGCCTTTCCCGGCACGGGGAAGAAGCCGATCTTCCCCTTCAGCGCGGGGTTGGTCTCCTCGATCAGCTTCGCTCCGCCGGGTACGGAGATGATCTGGGCGACATCGCCCTGGGCGAAGACCTCCGCCTGCGGGGGCTTGGCCTCGTCGGAGTCCTTGGGTCCCTTCCCGAGGGCCTGGAGGCGCCGGTAGAAGTCCATTCCGGCGATCGCCTCGCGGGTGTCCAGGGTGCCCTTCCAGCCGTCGCCGGACCGGGCGGCGAGATCGCCGCCCTCGTCCCAGATGAAGCCCGCCAGGGTGTACCAGTTCTGGCCCGGCAGATAGATGCCCTGGACGTCGCCCCGGTTGAGCTTCGCGGTGTCCTCGATCCAGGCGTCCTGGGTGGCGGGCGGTGAGGCGATCCCGGCCTTGGCGAAGTGGCCCTTGTGGTACAGGACGACGCGGTTGGCCGCGTACCAGGGGATGCCGTACTGCTTGCCGTCGATCTTCCCCGGCTCCGCGAGCCCCGGCAGCCAGTCCGCGCCGGAGAGCTCCTCCGTACGGTCGGTGAGATCCCTGACCCCGCCGCTGGCCGCGTACTGGGCGACCTGGGTGTTGCCGACCTCGATGACATCGGGGGCGTCGGTGCTGGCGAGGGCGGCGGTGACCTTCTCGCCGATGCCGTCCCACTCCTGGATCTGGATGTCCAGGGAGAGGTCCTGGTGCCGCCGCTCGAAGTCCTCGGTGAACCGGGTGAGGAAGTCCTCGGTGACGCTGTCCTTCATGATCCAGACTGTGAGCTTCTCCGGTCCGCCGGCGCTGTCGGAGGAGGAGCCGCACGCAGTGACGGCCAGGGTCGCCGCGAGCGCTGCGGAACCGGCGATGAAGCGGATCTTCACGGGCCACCTCGATAGGGGATTTACCAATTGGTCAACTGGTAAGGTGTGTGCCCAGAAGGTGGCATGGACCAATGTCGGCGTCAACCCCCCGGAAAATAAGGCTCGGACAGATACCGCCCGGACCGAACATGCCAGTCACTGGTTACGATTGTGTTTACCAGTTGCCCCGTCGGCTCACGGGGACGGAAAGCACCAGGGACGGAAGAGGTCATGCCCATGGGGAACGGCTCGTCGGGCGCCGTACTCAAGCGTGAGCGCGTACGGGAGTATCTGCTCGGCCTGATCGAGGCGGGCAGCGCCGGGGACGCGATCCCCTCCGAGCGCGCCCTCTGCGCCGAACTCGGTGTCTCACGCCCCACCCTGCGCACCGCGGTGGACGAACTCGTCGCCACCGGGCAGCTCGTCCGCGAGCACGGCCGCGGCATGTTCGTCGCACCCGCGAAGATCACCCAGGAACTCACCCCGGAGGACACGGCGTTCGTCGTCCCCCGGGCCTCCGGCACCTGGTCCAGCCGCGTCCTGGAGCGCACCACGTTCCGGGCCGGCGCCAGGATCGGCCGCAAGCTGCGGGTCTCCCCCGCCGCGGAGCTGATCTACATCGCCCGGCTGCGGCTGGTCGACGGCTCGCCCATCGCCATCGAGCATCTCCACATCCCCGCCGGACTCGCCCCCGGGCTCACCCCGCAGGAGCTCGAATCGGGCGAGCTGTACGACCATCTGAGGGAGCGTCACCAGCTCTCCGTGCACGAGGCCACCCAGTCCATCGAACCGACGGTGGTCAGCGAGTCCGAGGCCGCGGTCCTGCGGGTCCCGGTCCTCTCCCCCGCCCTGCTCATCGAACGCCTCACCCTCGACACCTCGGGCCGCCCCGTCGAGTACGTCCACTCCCTCTACCGGGGCGACCGCTACCGGATCGTCTCCCGGCTGGCCCTGGGCGCCCGGCCGCCCCACCCCCGCCCCGACGGCCACCACCCGGGCATCCCCCCGGGGGACTTCGCCCACGACGGCATCATCACCTCGTCCACGACGGGTGATGCATACTGACCGCAGCTTCCGACGGCTCACCGGGAGGGCCCGTGCGCGACCCCCGTTCCCCCCATCCGGTGCTCAAGCGGGAGCGGGTGCGGGAGCATCTGCTCGGGCTGGTCGACGCGCGGCGGCCCGGCGACGCGATCCCCTCCGAGCGCACCCTCTGCGCCGAGCTGGGCGTGTCGCGGCCCACCCTGCGGACCGCCGTGGACGAACTCGTCGCCACCGGACTGCTGGTCCGCGAGCACGGCCGCGGCATGTTCGTCGCACCCGCGAAGATCACCCAGGAGCTGGTCGCCGAGGACCGCTCCGCCGCCGCGCCGCCCGCGCCGGGGGCGTGGTCGGCCCGGGTGCTGGAGTTCCGTACGGCGGGCGCGGGAGCCCGGGTGGGACGCAGGCTGGGGATCTCCCCGGCCGCCGAGGTGGTGTATGTGGCCCGGCTGCGGTCCGTGGACGGCGGGGCCGTCGCGCTGGAGTATCTGCACATCCCCGCCGAGCTGGTTCCCGGGCTGACCCCGGCACGGATGGAGTCCGGCTTCTACACGTATCTGCGCGAGGAGCGGCGGATCACCCTGACCGAGGCCGTGCAGTCGATCGAGCCGACCGTGCTGAGCGAGGACGAGGCGGAGCTGCTGGGGGTGCCGGTGCTCTCACCCGCGCTGCTCTTCGACCGGATCACCTCGGACGTCTCGGGCCGGCCCGTGGAGTATGTGCGCTCCCTCTACCGGGGCGACCGCTACCGGATCGTCTCCCGGCTGTCGCTGGACACCGCCGCGGAGGACCGGCCGGCGCCGGACGCCTCGCGGAGCGCCGCGTGGTGGGGCACGGTGGAGTGACACCGCGGCACCCGTGGCGCGGGGCGCGCGGACGAACGCGGCGTGACGCGACGTACGACCACGCACGAGGAGGAGAGCGAGCCCATGTCCCACCACTCCCACCACACCTACCGGGTCACCGAGATCGTCGGCACGTCCCACGAGGGGATCGACGACGCGATCCGCAACGGCATCGGCCGCGCCTCCCGGACCCTGCGCGGTCTCGACTGGTTCGAGGTGACGGAGGTCCGCGGCCATATCGAGGACGGCGACATCGAGCACTTCCAGGTCGGGCTGAAGGTGGGATTCCGGCTCGACGAGGAGCTCGAAGAGGAGTGAGCGTGTCCCGGCGGGGCCCCGGCTCGGGTCCGGACCGGGCCCGGGCCGGGTCCGTGGTCCGACGGTCCGGGGAATCCTGAGGCGGGCCGGGCGTTGCAACCGGTGTGAGCACCGCAGCGGGCATCCCGTTCTCCGTACTCGACCGCTCCCGTACCCGGCAGGGCCAGGACGGGCCCGGGGCACTGCGTGACACCGTGCGGTTCGCACGGCGGATCGAGGCGCTCGGCTACCACCGGTTCTGGGTCTCCGAGCACCACAGCGTGCCGGGGGTCGCCGGGTCCGCGCCGACGGTGCTCGCGGCGGCCGTCGCCGCCGCGACCTCCACGGTCCGGGTCGGCACCGGCGGAGTGATGCTGCCCAACCATCAGCCGCTGGTGGTCGCCGAGCAGTTCGGGGTGCTGGAGTCGCTGTTCCCGGGCCGGATCGACATGGGGCTCGGCCGTTCCGTGGGGTTCACCGACGGGATACGCGCGGCACTGGGCCGGGACAAACGGGACGCGGAGGACTTCCCCGGGCAGCTCGCCGAGCTGCTCGGCTACTTCACCGGGACGCCGGCCGCGCACCCCCAGGTCCACGCGTGGCCCGCCGAGGGGCTGCGGGTGCCCGCGTTCGTCCTGGCGACCGGCAAGGGGGCGCGGGTCGCGGCCGAGGCCGGGCTGCCGCTGGTCATCGCGGCGGTACGGGGCGAGGACGCCCTGCTGCGCGCGGTCGACGCGTACCGCAGGGACTTCCGCCCCTCCCCGTGGGGCGAGCGGCCGTATGTGGTGCTCTCCGGCACGGTCGCGGTCGCGGCCACCACCGAGGAGGCCCGCCGGCTGCTGCTCCCGGAGGCCTGGTCCACGGCGTACTCACGGACGCGCGGTGTGTTCCCCCCGCTCGTACCCGTGGACACGGTCCTCGCCACCACCATGACCGCGCGCGAGCGCGCCCTGTTCGAGGAGGCGTGGCGCGGACAGCTGTACGGCACGGAGGAGGAGGTCGCGGCCGGTCTGGGAAAGCTGCTGGCGCGCAGCGCGGCGGACGAGTACCTGGTCACGACGAGCACCTACGACGGCGAGGCCCTGCTCGACTCGTACCGCCGGCTGGCGGCCCTGCTGGGGCTCAGGGGCCCGGACGGCCCGGACGCCTGAGGACCGCTGCTCCGGGGGGGGGTGCGGCCCGTCCCCGGGGCGTGTCCTACCGGGCCACCTTGCGCGCCGCCCGCAGCCACTCCTTGTTCATCGCGGCGATCGACGGCAGCGGGATGCCCTTCGGGCAGGCCGTGGCGCACTCACCGGTGAGGGTGCAGCCGCCGAAGCCCTCCTCGTCCATCGTGGCGACCATGTCGAGGACGCGGGTCTCGCGCTCGGGCGCGCCCTGCGGGAGGACATTGAGATGGTTGACCTTGGCGGAGGTGAAGAGCATCGCCGAGCCGTTGGGACAGGCCGCGACACAGGCTCCGCAGCCGATGCACTCGGCGTGCTCGAAGGCGAAGTCGGCGTCGGCCTTGGGAACCGGGGTGGCGTGGGCGTCGGGAGCGGCGCCGGTCGGAGCGGTGATGTAGCCGCCCGCGCCGATGATCCGGTCGAACGCGGAACGGTCCACCACCAGATCCTTGACCACCGGGAAGGCCCCGGCCCGCCACGGCTCGACATCGATGGTGTCGCCGTCCTCGAAGTGCCGCATATGGAGCTGGCAGGTGGTGGTGCGCTCGGGGCCGTGGGCGTCGCCGTTGATGACCACGCCGCACGCGCCGCAGATGCCCTCGCGGCAGTCGTGGTCGAAGGCGACCGGCTCGTCGCCCTTGAGGATCAGCTCCTCGTTGAGGGTGTCGAGCATCTCCAGGAAGGACATGTCCTCGGAGATGCCGTCGATGCCGTAGGTGACCATGGCACCGGGGGTGTCGGCGTCCGGCTGGCGCCAGACGCGCAGGGTGAGCCTCATGCGTAGCTCCGCTGGGTGGGGTGGACGTACTCGAAGACGAGGTCTTCCTTGTGCAGGACGGGCGCGATGCCGGTGCCCCGGAACTCCCAGGCCGCCGCGTACGCGAACGCGTCGTCGCGGCGGGCCGCCTCACCGCCCTCGGTCTGCGACTCCTCGCGGAAGTGACCGCCGCAGGACTCGGTGCGGTGCAGCGCGTCGAGGCACATCAGCTCGGCCAGTTCCAGATAGTCGACGACGCGGTTGGCCTTCTCCAGCGACTGGTTGAACTGCTCACCGGTGCCCGGCACCTTGATCCGCCGCCAGAACTCCTCGCGGATCTGCGGGATCCGGTCGAGCGCCTTGCGCAGGCCCTCCTCGGTCCGCGCCATACCGCAGTGGTCCCAGAGCAGTTCGCCGATCTCCTTGTGGAACGAGTCGGGGGTACGGTCGCCGTCGACGGCGAGCAGCAGCCGCAGCCGGTCCTCGGTGTCGGCGAGGGCCTCGGCCACCCGGGGGTGGGAGTCGTCGATCTCGTCCTGGTGCGGATGGCGGGCGAGATAGTCGTTGATGGTGGACGGCAGGACGAAGTAGCCGTCGGCCAGGCCCTGCATCAGCGCGGACGCGCCGAGCCGGTTGGCGCCGTGGTCGGAGAAGTTGGCCTCGCCGATCGCGAACAGGCCGGGCACGGTGGTCTGGAGGTCGTAGTCGACCCAGAGCCCGCCCATCGTGTAGTGGATCGCCGGGTAGATGCGCATCGGCACGGCGTAGGGGTCCTCGGCGGTGATCCGCTCGTACATCTCGAAGAGATTGCCGTACCTCTCCTCGACGGCCTTGCGGCCGAGCCTGCTGATGGCGTCGGCGAAGTCCAGATAGACGCCCTGGCCGCCGGGTCCGACCCCGCGCCCCTCGTCGCAGACGTTCTTCGCGGCCCGCGAGGCGATGTCGCGCGGCACGAGATTGCCGAAGGAGGGGTAGATCCGCTCCAGGTAGTAGTCCCGCTCGTCCTCGGGGATCTCGGCGGGCGGACGCCGGTCGCCGCGGGCGAGGGGCACCCAGATGCGGCCGTCGTTGCGCAGTGACTCGCTCATCAGCGTCAGCTTGGACTGGTGCTCCCCGGAGCGCGGGATGCAGGTGGGGTGGATCTGGGTGAAGCAGGGGTTGGCGAAGAGCGCCCCGCGCCGGTGGGCCCGCCAGACCGCGGTGGCGTTGCTGTTCTTGGCGTTGGTCGAGAGATGGAAGACATTGCCGTAGCCGCCGGAGGCGAGGACGACCGCGTCGGCGAAGTACGGGGAGATCTCGCCGGTGACCAGATCGCGGGCGACGATGCCGCGGGCCCGGCCGTCGACGACGATCAGATCCAGCATCTCGGTGCGCGGACGCATCTCGACGCCGCCCGCCGCGATCTGCCGGGAGAGCGCCTGGTAGGCGCCGAGGAGCAGTTGCTGGCCCGTCTGGCCGCGCGCGTAGAACGTACGGGAGACCTGGACGCCGCCGAAGGAGCGGGTGTCGAGGAGTCCGCCGTACTCGCGGGCGAAGGGCACGCCCTGGGCGACACACTGGTCGATGATCTCGACCGAGACCTCGGCGAGCCGGTGGACATTGGACTCACGGGCCCGGAAGTCACCGCCCTTGACGGTGTCGTAGAAGAGCCGCCGCACGGAGTCGCCGTCGTTGCGGTAGTTCTTGGCCGCGTTGATCCCGCCCTGGGCTGCGATGGAGTGGGCGCGGCGGGGTGAGTCCTGGTAGCAGAACTGGACGACGTGGTAGCCCTGTTCGGCGAGGGTCGCGCCGGCCGCGCCGCCCGCGAGGCCGGTACCGACGACGATCACGGTGTGCTTGCGGCGGTTGGCGGGGTTCACCAGCCTCGCCTCGAAGCGGCGCCGGTTCCAGCGCTCCTCGACGGGCCCGTCCGGTGCCCTGGTGTCGGCGATCGGCTCGCCGACGGTGTACGCGGCGTAGTCCGTGGGGAGGGCGGTCCTGTCCCTGCCCGGCTCATCTCTGTCCATGCTCAGCTCACCACTCCGGTCATGACGGCGACGGGTACGGCGACGAAGCCCGCGGTCAGCGCGAACGCCAGCAGGCCGGCCGTGGTCTTCAGGGCGCGTTCGCGGGCGGCGCTGCCCACGCCGAGGGTCTGCGCCGCGCTCCAGAAGCCGTGCAGGACGTGCAGGCCGAGCGCGAGCACCGCGACGATGTAGACGGCGTTCCCGTACCAGGTGGAGAAGGTGTCCACGACGTTCTGGTACGGATGGCCGGGCTGGAATCCCCCGGGGTGCGCGGTGCCGGTGGTCAGATCGAGGAGGTGCCAGACGAGGAACAGACCGAGGATGATCCCGCCCCAGCGCATGGTGCGGGTGGCGTAACTGGCGCGCGCCCGCCTGTGCGCGTAGCGGACCGGGCGGGCGGCGAGGTCGCGGCGGCTGAGCTGGTAGGCGCAGACCGCGTGCAGCACGACGGCGGCCACCAGCACCACCCGGACGATCCAGAGGGCCCATTCATAGTGCAGAACCGGTTCGCCCAGGGTCCGCAGCCAGTGCGCGTACCCGTTGAACTCCGGTGCTCCGAAGAAGATCTTGAGATTGCCGAGCATGTGCGCGACCAGATAGCCGAGCATGATCAGGCCGCTCACGGCCATGACCGTCTTCTTCCCGATCGTCGATCCCCAGAGGGTGCGGGTCATGGACGGCCGTTGGTCCGTCCCCCGCGTCGCCAGCGCCATGGACAGCACGCTAGGCCGCTCCCCGCGCAGTGGTCCAAGACATGGTCCGGCTGATCTCCATAGCCCCTGCCTATCGTGCGGTCTACCCTGGCTCCCATGCAGTTCCAGCAGCTCCACTACTTCGTGGCCGTCGCGGAGACCAGGCACTTCACCCGCGCCGCGGAACGGGTCCATGTGTCGCAGCCGTCCCTCTCCCAGCAGATCAGGGCGCTGGAGAAGGAGCTGGGGGCCGAGCTGTTCAGCCGCGCCCGGGGCAATGTCGCCCTCACCGACGCGGGTGAGGCGCTGCTGCCGCTCGCCCGGCGCATCCTCGCCGACACCGAGACCGCCCGGCACGAGGTGCAGGAGCTGGTGCAGCTCCGGCGCGGCCGGGTCAGGCTGGGGGCGCCGCCGAGCCTGTGCACGGGGCTGCTGCCCGAGGTGCTGCGCGCCTTCCACGATCTGCATCCGGGCATCGAGCTGCTGATCGAGGAGAGCGGCTCGCACGATCTCGTACGGGAGCTGGCCCGCGGGGCGCTGGATCTGGCGCTGGTGGTGATGCCCCTGCCCGCCGCGTCCCCCGCGCTGACCACGGTCGAGCTGCTGCACGAGGATCTGGTCGTGGTCTCCTCGGCCGCCGCTCCCGCCCCGCGCCGCCCGCTCAGGATCGCCGATCTGGAGGGCGAGCCGCTGGTGATGTTCCGGCACGGCTACGACCTGCGCGAGCTGACGGTGGCCGCCTGCCGGGCCGCCGGGTTCGAGCCGTCGTTCACCGTGGAGGGCGGCGAGATGGACGCCGTGCTCGGGTTCGTACGGGCCGGTCTCGGGCTGGCGGTCGTGCCCAGCATGGTGGCGGGCCGGGCCCGCGATCTACGGGTCACCGCCCTGGCCAGGCCGGGCCTGCGCCGTACGATCGCGCTCGCCCACCGCAGCGATGTCGCCCCGCCGCGCGCCGCCCGTGAACTGCGTCGGGTGCTGCTGGCCACCCTGGCCGCGGCCCCGGGGCTGCCCGGGACCGCGGCTCCCGGGAACGGTCAGACCGCGTCCGCGAGCGACAGCTCGTGAAGCTGCTCGGGCGGCCCCGGCCGGGCGTAGTACCAGCCCTGGGCGGTGTCGCAGCCGAGCCGGCGCAGATGCTCGGCCTGGGCCCCGGTCTCCACCCCCTCCACCGTGACGGCCAGCTCCAGGCTGTGCGCCAGCGACACGATCCCCTCGACGATCTTCAGATCGACCGGGTCCGCGGGGTGCTGCTGCATCCCCTGGGTGAAGGAACGGTCCAGTTTGAGCACGCTCACCGGCAGCCGCCGCAGATTGGCCAGATTCGAGTACCCGGTCCCGAAGTCGTCGAGCGCGATGTCCACCCCCATCTCGGCGAGCTGGCGCAGCGGCTTGAGCAGATCCTCGTCGGCCCCGATCAGCGCCGACTCGGTGACCTCCAGGCAGAGTGAGCCCGGCGGCAGACCGATCCGCTCCAGCACCTCCACCGTGTCGGAGACCAGCCCCGGATGGTGGAGCTGGGCCGGGGAGAGATTCACATTGATCCGCAGCGGTCCGCCGAGCGTCCTGGCGGGCAGTGTCTGCTGCCAGAACATGGCCTGCCGTACGGACTGTTCCAGCACCCAGCGGCCGAGCGGGACGATCAGTCCGGTGTGCTCAGCGAGCGGGATGAACCGGTCGGGCCCGAGCACCCCGTGCTGCGGATGCGACCAGCGCACCAGCGCCTCCGCGCCATGGACGGACCCGTCGTCGAGATGGACGAGCGGCTGGTACTCGATGAAGAACTCGCCGCGTTCCAGCGCCGCGGGCAGCGCCGTGGTCAGTCCGTGCCGGGTGATGGCGCGGGCGTCGGCCTCCGGATCGGCCACCTCGTAGCGGTTGCCGCCCGCCGCCTTGGCGCGGTACATGGTGATGTCCGCGCTGCGCAGCACCTCGGCGGGGCTGTGCTCGGCGGCGAGGCCCTCCACGATGCCGATGCTGCCCCGCACCGTGAACTCCCGGCCGTCGAGCAGGATCGGCGTGGCCAGTACGCCGAGGATCCGCGAGGCGAGATCGCCCACCGCGCGCTGGGTGTCGGGGCCGGTCGTCAGGGCCACGAACTCGTCGCCGCCGAGCCGGGCCACCATCTCGCCGGGCGCGGTCGCACAGCTCTGGAGCCGGTCCGCGACCTCGACGAGCAGCCGGTCCCCCGACGCGTGGCCGAGGCTGTCGTTGATCGCCTTGAAGCCGTCGAGATCGAGGTAGCAGAGGCCGAAGCGCGCGCTCCCGGAGGCGGAGAGGGTCTTGTCCAGCCGCTCGAAGAACAGGGTCCGGTTGGGCAGTCCGGTCAGGGCGTCATGGGTGGCCTCGTACCGCAGCCGCAGATTGAGCAGCCGCCGCTCGGTGGTGTCCTCCATCAGCGCGAGCTGGTACTGCGGAGCGCCCTCGGCGTCCCGGAGCAGCGAGACCGTCAGATTGGTCCAGAGGACGGTGCCGTCGTTGCGGTAGAACGGCTTCTCGGTGCGGAAGTGTTCCCGTTCCCCGCGTACCAGTTCGCCGTACATCCGCCAGACATGGGGCACGTCCTCGGGGTGGACCCAGTCATTCACGTTCCTGCTGCGGACATGGTGTTCGAGTCCGCCGAACATCTCGGTGAGGGTGTCGTTGACCTCCAGCACATTGCCGTCGAGGTCGGCGATGCCGATACCGAGGGCCGCCCCCTCGAACACCGCGCGGAAGCGCGTCTCGGTGGCGTGCAGCGCCTCCTCGGCCTGGCTGCGGGCGGCCAGCGCGGAGCGCGCGATGGCCTCCTGCTCGGCGAGGGTGCGCTCACGCAGCGCCTGGGCGAAGCCCGCGGCGAGGGAGTGCTGAAGCCGGGCGCAGCGTGCCCGGCTCTCCTCACCCGGCAGATCGTCCGTACCGCAGTACAGGACCAGATAGGAGTCGATGACGCCGAGCGTCCCGGAGAGGGCCTCGGGGTCGGTGCAGTGGGCCGTCACCAGAGCGGCGCCGACGCGTCCCGCGGGCGCCGTGTCGAACGGGCGCGCGTGCAGCGCGTCCCGCAACTCCCTCGCGAGCGGGATCAGATGTGTCTCGAACTCGGGGCGGGTCAGGGGCGTGGCCGTGGCCGGGAAGATCGCCCGGCTCCAGATGGTCGCGAACCGCCTCAGTCTGTCCTCCAGGCCGTCCGGGTCCGCCGCGGAGCCCGTTGGCTGCGACGGCACCATCACGCTGTGCGTCCCACACCGGCGAAGCCCGAGAAGGCGTACGGGTCCTCCTGGGCGACGGGGCAGTCGGGACGCCACTCGGCCATGGACACCAGACCGGGCTCGACCATCTCGAAGCCGTCGAAGAAGCGGGCGGTCTCCTCCCGGGTCCGCATCACCAGCGGACTGCGGATCTCTCGGTAGACGTCGACCGCGCCCCTGGCCCGCTCGGGGGCGAGCGGGATCCCGTCGTACGAGGCGTGCGTGAGGATGAGCAGACTCCCCGGCGCGAGCGCGTCACGCAGCTCGGCCACCGAACGGTACGGGTCGTCCTCGTCCTCCAGGAAATGCAGGACGGCGACGAGCAGCAGCGCCACCGGCCGGTCCAGGTCGAGCAGACGGAGCGCCTCGGGGCTGGTGAGTATCCCGTCGGGCTTGCGCAGATCGCCGTTGACGATGTCCGCGTCGCCGTTTCCGTCGAGCACGGCCCTGCTGTGGGCGACGGCGACCGGGTCGTGATCGACATAGAGCACCCGGGCGCCGGGGTTCGCGGCCTGGGCGACTTCATGGACATTACCGAAGGTGGGAATGCCGGAACCGATGTCGAGGAACTGGGTAACGCCTTCGGCCAGGGAGAATTCGACGGCGCGGCGTATGAACGCCCGGTTCGCCTTCATGATCTTGGGAAGCCCCGGCATGAACTCCATTGCCTTGCGCGCGGCTTCCCTGTCCACCTCGAAATTGTGCGAACCGCCCAGATAGTAGTCGTAAACGCGGGACACGCTCGGCACCGATATGTCGATGCCTCGCGGGACCCAGGCGGGACGCTCCATCGATGTCTCCAACAAGTCGCCACGGTCGCGGCCATGTCCTGGCCGGTTGTTCGAGCCGAGGCTACTGATCGCCCGCCAAGAGAGCGAGCCCAAACGGAAATTAGCGATCCGTTCTTGGTCACACGCCAGCGGCACGTGCAACCGGTCCGCCGTCACACGGAGGGGTGTGACGGCGGACCGGCGGGCCGGAGGCGCGGCGTGGGGACTACTTGGGCGCTCCGACCAGCTTGGCATTCGGGGAAACCGCGAACCAGGTACCGCCAACGCCCTGACCATTGGTGTCGCCCGGCTTTGTGTCACCGCTGAAGGTGTAGATCGGCCAGCAGTCGATGCTCTGCTGCTTGATTCCGTCGGGCCTGTCGAAGGTGACGAACCCCTTCTTGATGATGCCTTCGGTGTCATTCTTGTCGACGGGGGCGACAACCGGCCACTTTTCGAGGCAGGCGCCGGTGCAGGCCGACGACATCGGCCAGGCGGTGTCCTTCTTGAACCGGTACACCGTCATTCCGTTCGCGTCCACGACGATGTCGCCCAGCTTGGGGTCCTTGCGGACGGACAGACCCGGCAGGTCACCGGCGGTCACCTCGTCCGAGGCGGAGTCCGCCGGGGCGGCCTTCTTGCCGTCGGGAGCCGAGGCGAACCAGGTGCCGCCCACACCCTGGCCCTTGGCCTCGCCGGGGCTGGTGTCCTTGGCGAACCGGTACATCGGCCAGCCGGCGATGGTGAGTTGCTTGGTGCCGTCGGTCCGGGTGACCTCGCCGAGCAGCGAGGGGTCGGTGCCCGGCGCGGCGGTGGCGTCGCCGGCGGCGACCACGGGCCAGGCGGTCGCACAGTCGCCGTCGCAGTTCGACTTGGGCGGGTTGGCCGTGTCCTTGTCGAAACGGTAGAGCGTGAACCCCTCGCTGTCGGTGACGACCTTGCCGAGCTCCTTGCTGTCCCACACGGCGAGCTGACCGGCCGGCTCGGCCGCCGCCGCGGCGCCCGTGTCGCTGCCGTAGCCGCTGTCGGCTCCATAGCCGGCGTCGGCCGGTTTGGCCGCGCCGACGGACTGGCCGTTGGTGTCGGTGCCCTGCTCCTGACCGCACGCCGTCGTCAGGGCCAGTACGGCCGCCGCGGTCACCGCGAGCGAGGCGTTCCGCCAGGTGTTCATGTCAACTCCTGTTGTTCGTAAGCCAGTTGATGCGCCTGGGTGCGCCCTTCATGGCCCTAAGTACGCGCCGGGACCACCGCCGTGTTCAACGCGAATGGAAAAAACTTCCGGCTCCCAAACCTCTGGCGGCCCAAAAGCCCCCATCCGGGGGAATCCGAGCGACTCGCGGCGTGCCATGACCGGAGGGGGAACAAGCTCCTGCCGTGTATGGATCACTCGTCGGACGGCTGCTCGCGGTCGCCGCCCTCATATCGCTGTCGGCTCTGCCCGTGCCGGCCGCGGCTCACAGCTGCGCCCATGCCTCGCTCGGGCCCGGCGGAGCCGGTTCCGTGGTGTCGGTGTCGGGCGGTGGCAGCTGCTGGCCGACACCTCCCCCGCCGCCGACACCCCCGCCACCCCCTCCTCCGCCACCACCGCCTCCACCCCCTCCTCCTCCACCACCACCGCCACCGCCGACGCCTCCGCCACCGCCGACGCCGCCACCACCGCCGCCTCCGCCGACCGTCACACCGGAGCCGCCGCCCCCGCCCGTGCCGCCGGCTCCCCGGCCGCCGCGCCCTGCCCCGCCGCCGCCCGCGCCTGAGCCGGAGCCGCCCGCCCCGGCCCCCAGCCCGCCACGGCCCTCGCCGCCGCCGAAGCCGGCACCGAAGCCGGCACCGACGCCGTCCGCGAGCCCGAAGCCGTCCCGGGTGGCCCTGCCGGCGTACCGCAAGGCGACCCGTGAACAGCCGCGCGGCGGACCCTCGATCGTCTCGCTGATGCTCCTGGTCACGGCTCCGGCCGTACTCGCCGTCGCCGTCCTGCGTCCCCGCTCCCGCTGATCCACGGAGGATCCATGTCGGAATGGCTCGTTCTGAGCATCGCGATGGCCGCCGCCTGCGCGGTCGTCCTCACCATTGTCGTGATCAACAACCGCCGTATCCCCGATGACGACGATCCCAGCGGGACACCCGATGTCATGGAGTACATGACGATGATGATCGGCGTGATCTACGCGATCGTCCTGGGTCTCGCGATCGCCGGCGTCTGGGAGGGCCGCAGCGCGGCCCAGGAGTCCGTACGGCAGGAGGCCCAGGCGCTGCACGAGATCCAGCAGCGGGTCCAGGTCTACCCCGCCGAGGTCAGGGACCGGATCCGCGGCGACGTCGACGCGTATGTCTCGTACGTCGTCCGCACCGAGTGGCCGCACATGTCCGAGCACGAGGCGCTGAGCACGCGGGGCACCCAGCTCTTCGACCGGATCCGGCGTGATGTCACCCAGTACGCGCCGCGCACCGATCTGGAGGGCCAGGCCTACCAGCCCCTGGTGGACGAGGTGGCCACCGCGGACGACGCGAGAGGCGCCCGGGGACAGAACGCGGGAGCCACGATGCCCGGCGTCGTCTGGTTCGGCCTCATCACCGGCGCCGTGGTCACGGTGGGGCTGATCTTCGTCCTCCAGATCCGCCGTACCTTCCGCGAACTGCTGCTGGCGGGGCTCTTCAGCGCCCTGATCGCCTTCCTGCTCTTCCTCATCTGGGACTTCGACGCCCCGTACGGCCGGGGGATCGCCGCGACCACCGCTCCCTTCCGCGATCTGTTCCCGCAGCTCGGCTCCTGAGGGCGCGGCACGGCACCGACCGGGGCATGGATGTCCGCCGACCGGGGGACATCCATGCCCCATTCGCCCGCCAGCGATCGCGGGTGTGATAACGGGCTCCTACCGTTTCTCGCATCGAGGTGCATTCCCTGATATTTGCGGAAACGGTTCCGCTGCTGCTCCTCGGGGACCCGGAGGATTCACCATGCGCGCGATACGTGCCGCGTCCGCCGCTCTGCTGGGAGTGGCCGCACTCGCCCTGACCGCCCCCACCGCCGTGGCCGCGGTCGACGGAAGTGTCACGCCGTTCGGATTCACCGTCACCCCTTCCACGATCAACCCCGGCGGCAAGGTCAACCTGACCGTCACCCGGTGCAGCACCCCCGCCACCGCCTCGTCCGGGGTCTTCGACACGGTCACCATCCCGTCCGGCAGGTCCGCGACCGCCACCGTCGACTGGGACGCCAAGGCCGGCGCCCGGTACGAGGTGACCTTCACCTGCAACGGGGTCTCGGCGAAGACCACCCTCGCCATCTCGGGCTCCGCCCCCAGCCCGGCCCGCACCACCAACGGCACGACCACCGGCACGGTCACGGACCCGGTCAGCACCAGCTCGCCGGGCGGTGTCAGGGGCGGCCTCGGCGGCAGCATCGGCGGAATGAACACCGCGGAGATCGTCACCGGTACCGCACTGGTGGTGGCGGGCGCCACCGGCACCGTCTACGCCATACGCCGACGAGCGGTGAACCGTGGCCACTGAGCGGCCGCGGGGCCGCCCCCGGCCGGCCCGCCCGGTCCGTACGCCCCGCCACCCGGCACGCTCGCCACCCCCGGCACCCCTCCCCGGAACGCCCCTCGCCCCGAGTCCTCCGCCTGGACTCGGGGCAACGGGCATGCGGGGCTGTCCGGGGGCATGCGGGGCTGTCCGGGGGCATGCGGGGCTGTCCGGGGGCATGCGGGGCTGTCCGGCCGCCGGGGCGGCCGGGCGGTACGGCCGGTCAGACTCCCGCACCGGTCAGCCGACGGCGGCGCGCGAAGAACAGGGAACCACCGACGGCCGCCGAGGCGACCAGCCCGCCGCCGACCGCCATCTCCGTGGAGCTGGGGCCGATGGAGCCGCCGAGCCCGCCCAGCGCGCCCCGCCCCTGGAGCACCTCGAACTGGTGGGTCTCGACCCGGTTGTTGTCGCTGCACTTGACGGCGAGGTTGTAGCGGCCGGGCGTGGCGTCGTCGAAGATCCGCGCGGTGGCCCTGGACGTCCCCGCCGGATTGACCGAGAGATCGACTCGCCGGAAGGCGTTGGACGTGACCGTCCCGCCATGGCCGCAGCCCTGGACGGTGATCTCGATCCGGCCGCCCTGGTGGACCGAGAACGGGTTGACGGTGACATTCCTCGGACCGTCCGTGGCGGCGGCGAGTGGGGCGGAGAGCGCCACGGCCGCGCAGGCGGCCGCGGACACCGCGAGAGCGCGTGAAGCACGCATCGTTGAACCTCCAGCGGAAGACGCCCCAAAGCGGTGCTCCGGGAGATTCGACGAGTACGCCTTCCATGACGAACCATCACCGCGCGACCCCACCGTCGCACTTCGGCACTGGTCCACCCCGGTGAGCCGACACGCCGCGTGAGGGCCGCCCGCCCCGACGGAGACGCAGGTCACCGCCCGTCAGAAGTTTTTATATGCCGATTACTCGGATGGGTCAGCGCGGAGGACGCCGCCACCCGTTCGCCCGTCTCTGATCGCGGGTCCGGCGGACCGCGCTTACCGTGCCAGCAGACGTCCACGAAGGGAGAACTATGGGCAGGAACCATGACGCCCCGGAGTCGAGAATGCGCTCGCCCTGGGGAGTTCTGGCTCTCGTCATGCTCACCGGCATCGCCCTGATACGGAATGGGGTGGACGTATCGCTGGGCCCGCCGCAGCCCGCGTCGGCGGCGGCGCTGGGCCGGCCGGACCCGGCGGCGGCGGCCACGCACACGATCCCGATCGTGAAGCCGATGCCGTACGCCCCGATGTCACGGGTGCGGATCCCGGCCATCAAGGTCGACACCCCGGTCGTGGACGTCGGCCTCGACGCGGAGGGCTGGATCGAGGCACCGCCGCCACGGGACCCCAATCTGGCCGGCTGGTACCAGAACGGTGTGGCGCCGGGCCAGCGGGGCACCTCGGTGGTGGTCGGGCATGTGGACAACCAGGCCGGGCCCGCCGTCTTCTTCGCGCTGGGCTCGCTGGAGAAGGGCCAGCACATCGAGGTGAGCCGGTTCGACGACCGGACCGCGGTGTTCGAGATCTACGGTGTCGAGGTCTTCGCCAAGAACGACTTCCCCGGGGCCCGGGTCTACGGGGACACCGGCCATGCCGAGTTGCGGGTCATCACCTGTGGCGGCGGCTACTCGAAGGCCGGCGGGTACGACGGCAACGTCGTCGTCTTCGCCCGTCTGATCGAGGCCCGCTGACGGGCCTCGGACCCGCGGTGCGACCGCGCCGGACCCGCGGAGGGAAGCAGCCCCGGGACGCATACCGCTCCCGGGGCCGCACGCGGTGCGCGGCGGCCCGTACGGGGTGCCGGTGCCGTGCGGGCCGGGGCTGGGCGGCCGGTACGGGGCGGCCGGTGCTGGAGGCGGCGGCCCGGGGCAGGGCTCACGGGGACGGGAAAGACTGAGGCCGGCCGGCTCACCCGGGCCGGCCGGCCCCTTTCGGTGCGGACATCATCGGTGCGGTCTTCTCATCGGTGCGGTCTTCTCATCGGTCGGGCCGGCTCATCGGTGCGGCACCGCGATGCGGTAGCCGTCCTTCAGCAGCCGGGGCAGATAGAGGCGCAGCGCCGCCACACTCTGCGAGCGGTTGCCGCCCGCGTCGTGCGACAGGACCACGACCCCCGGCCCCGCGCCGTCCACCACCGCGTCGACGATCTTGCTGGTGCCGGGCACGTTCCAGTCGAGGGTGTCGATGGTCCAGGCGAGCGGCTCCATGCCCAGCTCGGCACCGATCTCGAAGGAGTGCTTGTTCCAGGCGCCGTAGGGCGCCCGGTACCAGAGCGGCGGGGTGCCGACGACCTCCTCGATCAGCTCACTGGTCCGCCCCATCTCCTTGCGGATGCTGGACGGACGGAGGGTCGGCACCAGCGGATGGCTCCAGGTGTGGTTGCACACCACATGTCCGTCGTCCGCGATCTCCCGCAGCAGATCGGGGTACTCCTCGACCATCCCGCCGCAGACGAAGAACATCGCCCGTACGTCATAGGTCCGGAGCGTACGCAGGATGCCCGGCGTATAGCGGGGGTCGGGCCCGTCGTCGAAGGTGAGCACCATGCTCCGGCCCAGCTCGGGCAGGGCCAGGAGGGGTTTCTTGCGCACCGGGGGCAAGGCCCTGCGGCCCAGCGGAGCGCTCTCGATCATGGGCTCCAGCCGGTACGCGGAGGGCTTGAGGGGGGCGCTCGCCCTCGCTCCCGCTGCCTCCACCGCGTCCTTGGAGCCCGCCGGTGGGGCCGGGACCACGGGGGGACCGGGCGTCTGGGCCTGTCCCGCGGTGATCATCCGGGCGGCGAGAGCCGCACCGAGGCACGCGGCGACCCGCAGGACGGCACGACGCCCCGGAATCATCTGATCCTTTTTCATGACCAATGGCTCGCACGGCGGATGCTTCCCGTTGCTCAGCAACACCCCTAAGCCGGGGGAAAGCACCCGATGGGATGAGCACCGCTCCGGTCCCGGGCCCCGCGCGCCGACGGGAGCGGAAGTCTCTCACGGATGGCCGGGCGGACGGCAATCGCCGTCAACCGGCCGCCCAGGCCCTCTCCTCATGATCAGCCCTTCCGGGGACACCGCTCGTGGACCGTCCACCGGGAACGGATAGCCTGCGTGCCGTGACCCAGCAGCCAACCAGATTCGAACGCGGTACCGACGGGCCGAAGGTGATCGTCGTCGGCGTGGACGGATCGCAGTCCTCGTTCCGCGCGACCGCGTACGCCGGCGGCCTCGCCAGGCGGCAGAACGCGCTGCTCGCCATCGTCTATGTGCAGCCGGTCCTCGCGGCGGGCGCCGCCCTCGGCGCCCCGGTCGCGGACACGACCGGGGAGATCGCCGAGGGGCTGGTGGAGGAGATCCGCGAGGCGATGGACCGGGTCAAGGATGTCTGGGAGCTCCGCTGGGAGTTCCACACGTTCCACGGGGACCCGTACAACGGCCTGGTCACCGCGGCCGACGAGCTCAAGGCCGACGCCGTGGTGGTGGGCGCCTCCGAGTCGGCGGGACACCGGTTCATCGGCTCGGTGGCGGTACGGCTGGTCAAGGCGGGCCGCTGGCCGGTGACAGTCGTCCCGTGACCGGCGGGCGCCATGGCGCCGTACCCCCCGCGTGAGCGCCGTGGGTGGGCGCCGTACGCCCGCGGACCGCCCGCTCCGCGCACTCCGGCGCACCGCCGCCCCCGCGTGCCCCCACGCCGTCGCGCCGGGCTTCTCAGCGGTCTCCAGGGAGCCTCAGCGGGCCATCGTGAGCCCGTCCGCCGCCGCGCCGCGGCTGAGGACCGCCTCGCTGATGTCCGACTGGATCTCGCGGTAGTCGTCCCGTTCCGGATCCCGTCGTACGGCCTCCGGCAGATTGACCACGCGCAGCGTGTCCAGATCCATCATCTGCGGGATGAACTCGGCCTTCTTGACCTGCCAGCGCCCGCCCTTCGCGGCGGGCGGCGCGAAGGTGAAGCGTCCGATCGAGCCGTGGTTGCCCCGTCCGTCGACCTCGCCGTCGTCGTTGGTCATCGTGCCGGCGATCTGGTCGCCCATCCCGTAGATGATCCAGGTGCCGTTGACCTTCTGGTAGGGCTGCGGCACATGGGCGTGGGTGCCGAGGATCAGATCGATGTCCGGACGGCCGCCGTTGCGGGACGCGGTGAGCTTCTTGCCCAGATCGAGCTGTTCCTCGTCGGGCTCCGTCTGCCACTCGGTGCCCCAGTGCAGGCTGACCACGACGACGTCCGCTCCGGCGCTCCGCGCGGCCCGCGCGTCGGCGATGATCTGGTCCTCGTCGATGAGACCGACCGCCCACGGCTGGTCCTCGGGGAACGGGTAGTCGTTGGTGCCGAAGGTGTACGCGAGCTGGGCGATCTTCGCGCCGCCCGCGTTCAGCAGGGTGGGGCGGATGGCCTCCGCGGCCGAGCGGGCCGAGCCCGCGTGCTTGACGCCCGCCTTGTCGAGGGCGTCGAGCGTACGCCGTACCCCGTCGGCGCCGTCGTCCAGGCTGTGGTTCGAGGCGGTGGAGCAGGAGTCGTAGCCGGTGTCCTTCAGCCCCCGGGCGATCTCCGGCGGGGAGACGAAGGCCGGGTAGCCGCTGTAGAAGCCGCCCTCCTCGCCGTACACGGTCTCCATATGACAGATCGCCACATCCGCGCCGGAGACGACCGGTTTCACGGCGGCCAGCATCGGCGCGAAGTCGTAGCCGTCGTCCTCCGCGTCGGCCTCCCCCTGGGCGATGACGGAGTCGTGCGGAAGGACATCGCCCGTGGCGACCAGGGTGAAGCCGCCCTTCCGGGCGGCGCCGTCCGCCGCGGGCCCGTGGTGCGGCGGACGGTCGTGGGTGGCGGGCCGCTCGGGTCCCGCGCAGGCCGCCGCGGTTCCGAGGAGCACCGCGGCGGCGGCCATCGCTCCCTGTCGCATGCGCTTGGTCATGGCCGTACTCCGTTATTCGGGGATATCGACGCAATGAATCCATATAGTCACATAATTGGATGTCAAGTAACCGTGCCGACAAGGAGGGAGAAAGGGACCGAACGCCCCCGCCGGACCGTTCACCGCACCACTCGTCGCAGTGAGCGACCGCTCGTCGCAGACCTCTGCGTTCCGTCTGTCCCTCGGCGCCGCCATGCGCTCGTATACGGCAGGCGGCAGCACCACCGCAGGACAGCGAACCCGACGGGAAAGGGCGTTCACGATGACCACCGCCACGGCCACGGAGACGACCGACGAGCGGGCGCTGAAGGAGCTTCAGCGCGCACACGGCCCGGCCCTGATGAACTTCCTGCTGGGACTGACCTACGGCGACCGGCAGCGCGCCGAGGACCTGGCCCAGGAGACGCTGGTGCGGGCCTGGCAGCACCCGGAGGCCTTCGAGGGGCCGTTCGAGTCCATGCGGCCCTGGCTGTTCACGGTCGGCCGCAGGCTGGCGATCGACGCCCGCAGGTCACGGATGGCCCGGCCCTGCGAGGTCAGTGACGGGATACTCGCCGCCACGCCCGACCCGGAGGATCTGACGGAGAGCGCGGTCGCGGTGCTCGACGTACGGGAGGCCGTGAAGGCGCTGAGCCAGGACCACCGCGCGGTCCTGGTGCAGATCTACTTCCGGGGGCTGAGCGTCGGCGAGGCCGCACGGGTACTGGGGATTCCCGAGGGCACGGTCAAGTCCCGCTCGTACTACGCGCTACGGGCGCTCAGCCGCTCCCTGCCCGGCTACAGCAGGTCGTCCTCGTCGCAGAGCGCGAGCAGCGACGGCATGCCGGCCACCTCCAGATAGGCCGCCCGGCACAGCTCGCAGCCGGCGAGATGGTCCACGACCCGCCGGTCCTCCCCGGGCGGGAGGGCCCCGAGCACATGGGCGCCGAGCAGCGTGCGCACGTGCGGGTCCCGGGGACCGGGGCGTGGCTCGGGGCACGGCCCGGAGTCCCGGGCGGACGGCGCGCCGGAACCGGCCGTTCCGTCACCGGAGTCCTCCGTTCCGCCGCCGTCCGCGTCACCGCCGGCCACACCCGTCACAATCCGCTCCCGTCCGCCGTCCGATCCTGCCCTTCTGGCCACGCGAGGCGTCCGCCGCCGGTTCAATGCTCCCTGAAGCAGGCTTCGGGGGAAGGAAGGAAGGCGGAAAAGCGATGCGTCCGGAAAGTACCGAAGGGGTAGGCGGTGGCGGTCTGCTGGTGCCGATGGCTTGGATGTACTCCGAGTACATCGCCGACGAGCTGCTGCGCACCGGTGATCTGATGCCGCCCACGACGCTGGAGTACCGGGCCGGCCGGGACGCGCTGGCCCTGACCATTTTTCTCTCCGACGGCCCGGTGGGCGGCCGGCGGTCCCCAGGGGTCGGGGCCCGGATGGACGAGTGGCGCTCGCTGACGGCGTACGGCACGAGCTGGCGCGAGTGGGTCTGCGCACGGCTCGACCGGCTGGAGGCGGCGGCCTTCGAGGCCGGCACCCGCGGCCATGACCCGGATCTGGAGCTGGCGGGCGCCGCCTGGCGCTGGCTGGAGGAGACGGAGCTGCTGGCGGCCGATCTCGACGCCGTGGGTCCGCCGTGCGGGGACCCGTTCACCGCCGCAGGGACCGGGGCGGCCGGGGCGGCGGAGTGCGAGAGGAACGGAGAGGAGGAGGGGCCGCAGGTATGGACACCGGCCTGGCAGCTCGGACTGCCGCTGGGACATCTCGCGATGCATCTGTTCTGACCGGGACGGCCGCGTGCCCGCACGCGCGGGGTGCGCCGGGGCACCGGGCACACCGGCCCGTCGGACACCGCGCCGCCTCCCGCGTCCCACGGGCCCCGGGCGCCTCAGGTGCCCAGGCTGCCTCAGGTGCCCAGGCTGCCTCAGGTGCGTCAGGTGCGTCAGGTGCGTCAGGTGCGTCAGGTGCGTCAGGTGCCGTGTACACCCGCCCGGTACTTGGGTATCCGTACGGTGATCTTCGTTCCGGCGTCCACCCCGGTCTCGATGACCAGCCCGTACTCGTCCCCGTAGACCTGGCGCAGCCGCTCGTCCACATTGAGCAGTCCGATCCCGGTGGACGCGCCGCCCTCGCCGCGCAGGATCCGGCGCAGCCGCTCCGGCTCCATACCGACACCGTCGTCCTCGATCACCACCTCGGCCTCCGCTCCGGCGTCGAGCGCGCTGATGGTGATACGGCTCGTGGTGACGGCTCCTTCGAGACCGTGCTTGACCGCGTTCTCGACGAGCGGCTGAAGACAGAGGAACGGCATCGCGACGGGCAGCACCTCGGGGGCGACCTGGAGGGTGACCGAGAGCCGTTCGCCGAAGCGGGCCCGTACCAGCGCCAGATACTGGTCGATCGAGTGCAGTTCGTCGGCGAGGGTGGTGAAGTCGCCGTGCCTGCGGAACGAGTAGCGGGTGAAGTCGGCGAACTCCAGCAGGAGTTCCCTGGCCCGCTCCGGGTCGGTTCGGACGAACGAGGCGATGGCGGCGAGGGAGTTGAAGATGAAGTGCGGCGAGATCTGGGCGCGCAGCGCCTTGATCTCGGCCTCGATCAGCCGGGTGCGTGAGCGGTCCAGCTCGGCCAGTTCGAGCTGGACGGAGACCCAGCGGGCGACCTCCCCCGCCGCCCTGGCCAGGACGGCCGACTCACGCGGCGCGTAGGCGACCAGGGTGCCGAGCACCCGGTGGTCGACGGTGAGCGGGGCCGCCACCCCCCAGCGCAGCGGGCAGTCGAGGTCGCCGCAGCCGCCGGCGAAGGCCGTGTCACGGCCGCTGTCCAGCAGTCCCCGCACATGGTCCATCACATGCTTGCCGTGGTGCTCGCCCACCCCGTCCCAGGCGAGGACCCGCTCCCGGTCGGTGAGACAGAGCGCGTCGGTGCCGAGCAGGGAGCGGAGTCTGCGGGCCGCCTTGCGCGCGCTCTCCTCGGTGAGCCCGGCCCTGAGCGGCGGGGTGGCGAGCGAGGCGGTGTGCAGGGTCTCGAAGGTGGCGTGCTCCACGGGGGTGCCGACATCGCTGGTCCGCTCGGGGCGCGCGGTGCGCCGGCCGAGGACGAAGCCGCCCGCGAGCAGCAGCGGGCCGAGGACGATCAGTACGGCGAGGGCGGCGCCGCTCATCGGGCCCCTCCCCCAGCGCTCGTACCGCCGGCACCACCGGCATGACCGGCACCGCTCGTACCACCGGCACCGCTCGTACCACCGACACCGCTTGCACCGCCGACACCGCTTGCACCACCGGCACCGTCCGCGCCGTGGACACCGGCCGGACCGCCGCCCACGCTCCCCGGACCGCTCCCCGGACCGCCGCGCGCGCCCGGCATCAGCGCCTCCGGCAGATGGAACCGGGTCATCGCGGCATTGGTCCCGGGCGGTATCCGGCCGCGTGTGGCCAGGGACACCAGGATCATCGCGAGAAAGCCGACCGGCACCGACCAGACCGCGGGCCAGGCGAACAGCGCGTGCGGCCAGCCGGACCGCACCACCCCGCTCACCGTGATCACCGTGGCGGCGAACGCCAGACCGCCGCCGAGCAGCAGCCCGGCGATCACCCCGGGCGGGGTGAGCCGGCGCCACCAGATGCCCAGCACCAGCAGGGGACAGAACGAGGACGCGGAGACCGCGAAGGCCATCCCCACGGAGTCGGCCACGGGCATCCCGCTGACCAGCAGCGAGCCGCCGAGCGGCACGGCCATGGCGAGCGGGGTGGCCAGCCTGAAATGCCGTACGCCACGCGAGGGAAGCACATCCTGGGTGAGGA
Organism: Streptomyces sp. NPDC002018; assembly: GCF_042890865.1. Taxonomy (NCBI): domain Bacteria; kingdom Bacillati; phylum Actinomycetota; class Actinomycetes; order Kitasatosporales; family Streptomycetaceae; genus Streptomyces; species Streptomyces sp. NPDC002018. The sequence goes on along the minus strand of NZ_JBIASO010000001.1, from coordinate 679,735 downwards.
CCCCGGCGACGGCCATGGTCAGCCCGGAGGCGGTGGAGAGGAACGCGGCGAAGGCCCCGCCCGCGACGAGCGCGCCCAGCAGCGCCCCGCCCAGCCCGCCGATCGCGCGCTCCGGCAGCAGCAGCACGGCGGCGTCGGCGTTCACCCCGAGGGGCAGTTCGGGTACGTACAGCCTGCCCAGCGCGCCGTACACGGGCGGCAGCAGATAGAACGCGCCGATCAGCGCCAGCACGAAGACGGTGGTGCGGCGCGCGGCCCGGCCGTTGGGGCTGGTGTAGAAGCGCACCACGACATGGGGCAGCCCCATCGTGCCGAGGAAGGTCGCCACGATCAGTCCGTAGGTCGCGTAGAGCGGATGGTCGGCGCGGCCCGCGACGGCGCTCGTCAGTGCGAGATCGACCCGGGGACGGCCGTCGCCCTGCCAGGCCAGCAGCAGGAAGAGCGCCGGCACGAGCAGCGCGGTCAGCTTGAGCCAGTACTGGAACGCCTGGACGAAGGTGATGCTGCGCATCCCGCCCGCCGCGACCGCGACCACCACGACCAGGGCGACGAGCACCCCGCCGAACCAGTCGGGCGCTCCGGTGAGAATCCTCAGCGTCAGCCCCGCGCCCTGGAGCTGGGGCACCAGATAGAGCCAGCCCGCGCCGACCACGAACACGCTCACCAGCCGGCGCACCGCGCGCGATTCGAGCCGTCCCTCGGCGAAGTCGGGGAGCGTGTACGCCCCGGAGCGGCGCAGCGGCGCGGCGACGAAGACCAGCAGCACCAGATAGCCGGCGGTGTAGCCGACCGGATACCAGAGCATGTCGGGGCCGTGCAGCAGCACCAGGCCCGCGACTCCGAGGAAGGAGGCGGCGGAGAGGTACTCGCCGCTGATCGCGGCGGCGTTGAGCCCGGGACCGACGGTGCGCGAGGCGACATAGAAGTCGGAGGTGGTACGGGAGATCCGCAGCCCGAAGCCGCCGACGAGGACGGTCGCGAGGACCACGACGGCGACGGCCGTCACCGTATAGCTCTGGGTCACGGAAGGGGCCGGCCCTTCACCAGCCGGGCGAAGTCCCGCTCGTTGCGCTCCGCCCGCCGTACGTACCACCAGGCGAGCAGCGTGAGCAGCGGATAGGCGGCGAAGCCGAGCACCACCCAGACCGCCGTCGCGTCCCGCAGCGCGGCGAAGGCCAGCGGCAGGGTGCCGACGACCAGCGCGAGCACGCCGAACGCGGAGAGCCCGGCCCGGAGCTGACTGCGCATCAGGGAGCGGACATAGGCGTCGCCGAGCGCGGTCTGCTCCTCGATCTCCGCCTGGGCGCGGTAGCGGGGCAGCGGCCGCACCCGGCGGGGCTCGCCGGTGACGACCTCGCGCCGGGGCGCGGGCTGCCGGGACTCCCCCGTCATACGCGCTCCTCCCCGTCCGGCCGCGCCGGAGCCGCCCTGTGGCCGCGCCGGAACCGCCCTGTACCCGGGCCCGGAGTGTACGCAGCCGGGCGATCCCGGGGGAAGGGCCTGGTCAGCGCCCGCCCTGTCGCATCAGCAGATCGCGCAGGGCGCGCGCGTGGCGCCGGCTGACGGCCAGCTCCGCGTCACCGACGCGCACGCTCATCGCGCCCGCGTCCAGCCGCAGTTCGTCGATCCGGCCCAGCGCGACCAGATGGCGGCGGTGTATCCGGACGAAGCCACGCGCCCGCCAGCGCTCCTCCAGGGTGGTGAGGGGGATCCGTACGAGATGGCTGCCGCTGTCGGTGTGCAGCCGGGCGTAGTCGCCCTGGGCCTCGGCGTAGGCGATGTCGTCCACGGCGACGAAGCGGATCACCCCGCCGAGTTCCACCGGGATCTGATCGGCGGCGGGAGCCTGCGCGGGGCCGCGCTCGCCCACCAGCTCGGCGACCCGGCGCACGGCCTCGGCGAGCCGCTCCCTGCGCACCGGTTTGAGGACATAGTCGACGGCCTTCAGATCGAAGGCCTGGACGGCGAAGCCCTCGTGGGCGGTGACGAAGACGATCAGCGGCGGTTCGGCGAAGCCCGCCAGCAGCTTGGCGACATCGAGCCCGGTCAGCCCGGCCATATGGATGTCGAGGAAGACGACGTCGACGGCGGCCGGGCCGTCGGGCCCCGCGTCGAGCGCGGCACCGATCCGGCGCAGCGCCTCGGTGGCACTCGTGGCACCCTCGGCGCTGCGGACCCGGGGGTCGGCCCTGAGCAGATAGAGCAGTTCCTCGAGAGCCGGTTCCTCGTCGTCCACGGCCAGTACGCGCAGCATGACGCCGGAGTGTAGGTCCTCGGACACACAATGGCTTCCCCGGCTTGAATGATTCCGCGCTCCGCTGCGTACCAGACGGCATGCGGACCTTGGACCTCCATCGTGATGTCGGCGCCTACACGCTGGGCGTGCTCGACGCCGCGGACGCCTTCCGCTTCGAGGACCACCTCATGGAGTGCCCCCGGTGCACCCTGCTGCTGGCGGACCTCGGCGGTGTGAAGGCGCAGCTCGACGAGTACGCGCGGCGGACCCCCGCCGAGGTGGCGCCGTTCGCCGCCGCGAGCCCGGAGCTGCTGGCCGGGCTGCTGGCGCGCACGGCCGCCGCCCGACGGCGCGGGCGGGGGCGGCGGCTGGTGCTGGTGGCCGCGGCGGCGGTGCTCGTGGTGGGCGGGCCGCTCGCCGTCCTGCGCGCGGCCCCGGGGCCGGATCCGGGCGCGGGAGCGGCCGTACGGTGGACCGCGTCGGACGGGGCGACGGGGACGGCGGCCGTGGTCACCGCCGCGGAGACGGGCTGGGGCACGGATGTGGGCCTGGAGCTGGTGCGGCCGGGCGCCTCCGGCGTCTGCGCCCTGGTCGCGGTGGGGCTGGACGGTTCGCGGGAGACCGTGACGACCTGGGCCGCGCGCCCCGAGGACGGGGCGGCGCTGGTCACCCGGGGCGGGGCGGCGCTGCGCCCCGGCCAGATCGACCACTTCGAGGTGCTGACCGCGGACGGCCGACGGCTGGTGACGATCGGCGGACGGCCGGACCGTACGGAGCGTCCCGCTACTTGAGCAGCCGGGACATCCTGCGGTCGGCGAGCGGTGTGCCGCCGGTCTGGCAGGTGGGGCAGTACTGGAGCGAGGAGTCGCTGAAGGAGACCTCCCGGACGGTGTCCCCGCAGACCGGGCAGGCCTCGCCGGTACGGCCGTGCACCCGCAGTCCGCTCTTCTTCTCCGCCTTGAGCCGCCCGGCGGCCACCCCGCGCGAACGCTCGACGGCCTCGCGCAGGGTGGACCGCAGTGCTTCGTAGAGGAGGGTGATCTCGTCCTCGGAGAGATTCCTGACGGGCTTGAACGGGGACATCTTGGCGGCATGCAGGATCTCGTCGCTGTAGGCGTTGCCGATCCCGGCGATCAGGCGCTGGTCCCGCAGCGCGCCCTTGATCTGCCGCCGTTCACCGGCGAGCAGCCGGGCGAACGCGGCGCGGTCGAAGGAGTCGTCGAGCGGGTCGGGCCCGAGCCGTTCGATGCCCGGCACCTGGGCCGGGTCACGGACGAGATGGACGGCGAGCCGTTTGGTGGTGCCCGCCTCGGTCAGGTCGAATCCGTCTCCCCCGGTGAGCTCGACCCGCAGCGCGAGCGGTCCCTTCCCCGGCCGGGGCGGCTGCGGCGGGAACGAGTCCTTCCAGCGGAGCCAGCCCGCCCGTGCGAGATGGACGGCGAGATGGAGCCCCGTGCCGCCGTCGGCGTCGCCCGCGACGATGTCGAGATACTTGCCGTGACGGGCGACGGCGGTGACGGTGGCGCCCTCCAGGGCGGAGAGCGGTGGATCATAGGTCTTGAGCGCGTTGACCGTCAGGGGCAGGACACGGGCGATCTCCCTGCCCACGAGCTGGTCGTCGAGGAACTCACGCAGCGCTTCGACCTCGGGTACTTCCGGCATGCGTCCAGCGTGCCGCAGTCCCCGTGCGTATGCCCGGTGAGCCGTAGGTCACCGGCGGGCGGGCAGGCCGCGGCCCGTCCGGCTCCGTATCACTCGTCACAGGGGCGCCCCGTGTGGGCCCCACCCGTCGGCAGAAAGGCCCCCACGTGTCCGTGAGCGATCGCCGAGCAGCCGTTCAGTCGGCCCTGGTCCTGGACAGGACCTCGCCGCGGCCCCGCGCCGCCGTCCTGGTGCTGCACGGCGGACGCTCGGAGGGCGAGCGGCCGCCGGGCCGGGTGAACGCGCCGGGGGTACGGATGTGGCCCTTCACCCGGGCGGTACTGCGGGCCACGGACGGATACGACGTGGTGGTCGGCCGGGTGCGCTACCGGTACCAGGGGTGGAACGGCGGGCGCGCCGACGCGGCCCGTGACGCGCGCCGGGCGCTCGACGAGCTGGAGCAGCTCGCGGGGCCGGTCCCGGTGGTGCTCGTCGGACACTCCATGGGGGGCCGGGCCGCCCTGGCCGTGGCGGGACACGACCGGGTGAGCGGGGTGGTGGGGCTCGCCCCCTGGTGCCCGCCGGGCGAACCGGTGGAGCAGCTCGCGGGCCGCCGGGCGGTCCTGCTGCACGGCGGGCGCGACCGGGTGACGGATCCGCGCGAGAGCGTCGCCCTGGCGGCCCGCGCCCGGCGGGCGGGCGCGGAGGCCTGCGCTGTCCTGCTGCCGGGCGGCGATCACGCGATGCTGCGCCGGGCGGGCACCTGGCACCGGCTGGCCACCGGCTCGGTCACCGCGCTGCTGGGCATGGACCCGTATCCCGAGGCGGTACGGCGGGCGCTGGACGGGGACTGACGGGCCCACCCTCCGCGCCGCCGGCCCCGGCGTCCCGCACCGCCCGACCTCCGGCCCCGGCGTCCCTCACCCGCCCGACCACCGGCCCCGGCGCCCCGCACGGCCCGCCTCACAGTCCGTAGACGCGCCGCGCGGTGGCCGCGAACACCTCGTCCCGCTCGTCCTGGCTCAGTCCGTCGGTCACCACCCGGGCCGCGTCGAGCACCTCGCCGTAGGTGCCGGCCAGCCGGCACACGGGCCAGTCGGAGCCGAACATCAGCCGGCCGGGCCCGAAGGCGTCGAGCACGGTGTCCGCGTACGGGCGCAGTCCGTTGGCCGTCCAGGAGTCCCAGTCGGCTTCGGTGATCATGCCGGAGAGTTTGCAGACGGTGTTGGGACGGTCGGCCAGCGCTCTGATGTGTCCGGCCCAGGGTTCGAGCGCGCCCTCCGCGATCGGCGGTTTGCCGAGATGGTCGAGGACGAAGGTGAGATGCGGCAGCAGCTCGGCCGCCTCCGCCGCGGCGGGCAACTGGTGCGGCAGGACGACCAGGTCGTACGCGAGCCCCTCCTCGGCGACGGCCGCCAGACCGCGCTGTACGTCGGGACGCAGCAGCCACCGCGGATCGGGTTCGCCCTGCACCTGGTGGCGTATCCCCACCAGCCGGTCGCCGCCGGGCAGTTCACGCAGTGCGGCGAGGGTGTCGGCGACCCCCGGCGCGGTGAGATCGGTCCAGCCGACGACGCCCGCGACCAGGTCGCTGCCGTGGGCGGCGGCGAGGAACTCGGGGGTCTCCTCGGGGACGCAGACGGTCTGGACGAGCACGGTGGCCGTGACGCCCGCGGCGTGTGCCTCCGGGGCCAGGTCGTCGAGGGTGAAGTTCCGGCGGATCGGGGCCAGCGCGGGGCCGGTGATCCAGTCCTGGTCGCGTACGGACAGATCCCAGATGTGATGGTGGGCGTCGACGGCGTTCAGCGGGGGCATCGGGGGTCACAGCTCCCAGACGACGGGCAGTCCGGCATCGGCGCCGGCCGCGGAGTAGTCGTGCCGGACATCGAGCAGCCCGGCCATTCTGGCCTGCCAGGCGACATTGACGGGGAGCTGGTCCAGCTCGGCGAGCAGACGCGGATAGTCCGCGCACTCCAGCAGGTGGAAGAGATCGGTGCCGCTGCGCCAGATCGTCCAGGAGGTGGCGCCCGCGGCGCGGATCGCGGCGGTGAGTTCGGCGGGCACCTCGCGGTGCGCGGCCTCGTACTCCTCGACACGGTCGGCGCGGACCGTGGTGTGCAGGGCGACCCTCATGACAGCGCTCCGTCCTCGGCCGGCCGTCCCGCGGCCGGCGGCTCCTCGCTCAGCAGTCCCTCGGCGCGCAGTTCGGCCCAGAGGTCGTCGGGGACGGTACGGGCGGCCAGTTCGGCCGCGTCCCGTACCTCCGCCTCTGACCGGGTACCCACCAGCACGCTGGCCACCGCCGGATGGCGCAGGGGGTAGTGCAGCGCCGCGGCGCGCAGCGGGACTCCGTACCGCCGGGTCACGGCGTCCATCCGCAGGGCACGGTCGAGCAGGGCGGGCGGCGCCGCGGTGTAGTCGTAGGTCGCGCCGGGGCGCGGATCGGCGAGCAGCCCGGAGTTGAAGACCCCGCCGACGACGACGCTCCTGCCGCGGGCGGCTGCCTCGGGCAGCAGGTCGGCGAGGGCCGACTGGTCGAGCAGGGTGAAGCGGCCCGCGCACAGGACGACATCGGCGTCGGTGTCGCGGAGGAAGCGGGTGAGCATGGCGGTCTGGTTCATCCCGGCGCCGATGGCACCGACGACGCCTTCGGCGCGCAGCCGTTCCAGCGCCGGATACGCCTGGTGGAAGGCTTCCTCGGCGTGGTCGTCGGGGTCGTGCAGATAGACGATGTCGATCCGGTCGAGACCGAGGCGCGTGAGACTGGCGTCGAGGGAGCGCCGTACGCCGTCGGCGCTGAAGTCCCAGACCCGGCGGTGCGTGGCCGGTACGGCGAAGCCATGGGCCAGATCGTCACCGGCGGGACCGGTCCCCGGGACCGGTTCGAGCAGCCGGCCGGCCTTGGTGGAGAGGGTGTACGCGTCGCGCGGCCGGTCGCGCAGCGCCTCGCCGAGCCGCCGCTCGGAGAGCCCGAGTCCGTAGTGCGGCGCCGTGTCGAAGTACCGGATGCCCGCGTCCCAGGCCGCGTCGACCGCCGCCGTGGCCCGCGCGGGTTCGACCGGGGTGTAGAGATTGCCGATCCCGGCCGCCCCGAAGGACAGTTCCGTCACTCGGACCGCACCGCGTCCGAGCGTGGTGTGCCGCATACCGCCGCCGCCTCCCCATGTGCCGACGCCCACCGTTCTGTCGTCGATCACGACGAATATTCATCGGATGACTGAGTGCCGTCAACACCTCTGGAGCAGCTTTCTGGGGTTCCGCGTGAATGAGCTGTCCGACCTATCGGGCCCCGACCCTATCTGCTCTCGACCCGGAGAAGCTCCTCCAGTTCATCGGTCATCCCGCGCGCCAGCAGATCCAGGTCCGGTACGGCCTTGCCGTCGGCGACCAGTCCCACATGCACCCGCCCGCCGTAGGTCGTCAGCGCCACCGCCAGGGACTGCCCGCGCGCCAGCGGAGCCATCGGATACACCTCGCGCAGCGGGCAGCCGCCCAGCGAGAGCGTGGAGCGCGGCAGCGGCACGCTGGTCACCAGGATGTCGAAGAGCATTCTGGCCGCGCTGCCCGCCAGCGGCGCCCCGAGCCGGTGCGCCAGCGGCGGAAGCTGGTCCGCGAGCACGGCGACCGCGCCCGCGCCGCGCGAGGGCCCGTCGGACTTGTTGCGGAGCATCCCCCGGCGGACGAGGGCCAGCCGGACCCGGGGATCGGCCTCGGCGACCGGCAGCGCGAGCAGATACGCGGAGAGTTTGTTGCCGGCCCCCGGCGGGCTGCCGGGACGGCGCCGGGAGACCGGTACGAGGGCACGCGGGGGCGCGGCGGGCAGCCGCTCGTCCCGTGCGAGCATCCAGCGCCGCAGCGCCCCGGTCACGGTCGCCAGCAGGATGTCGTTGGGGGTGCCGCCCGCCACCCTGCGGATCCGCTGGATGTCCTCCAGATCGAGCACGGCGGTGGCGAGCCTGCGGGTGCCGCTGGATCCCGCCGTCAGCGCGGGCATACCGCGCGGGTCGAGCCTGCTGGCCCGTACGACGGAGGCACCGATGCCGACCGCGCGGCCCAGCTCCTCGATCCGGCCCCTGGCCAGCCCCGCCACCTGCCAGGGACCCGGCAGCCAGGACCGCGGCGGCACCGGTCTGACCCGGCGGGCCCCCGCCGCCCGCTCGTCGGCGATCTGGTCGAAGATGCCCGCGCCGATGGCCACGGCGCGCATGCCGTCGGCGAGGGCGTGGTGCAGTTTCACCAGGACGGCGAAGGGCATGTCACCCGCTCCCGCACTCCGTGCCGTCCGCACCGCCCCGGCCGCCGCCCGCTGCGTCAGCAGATACATCTCCCAGGGCGGCATACCGCGCTCCAGCGGACGTTCCATCAGCACCCCCGCCAGCCGGGCGGCCTGCGCCGCGAACTCCCCCTCGGGCAGCGGCAGCCGCCGTACGTGCCGCCGTACGTCGAAGTCCTTGTCGGCCGCCCAGGCGGCGCCGCCGACCGGGAGCCAGACGTCCCGTACCCGCATCCGCAGCCGGGGAATGGCGGCGGCGCGGGCGGCGAGCAGTTCCAGCAGTCCCGCGCCGCCCGCCGTCCCGGGCGCGGCGGTGAAGACGGCGAGCGCGCCGAGGTGCATGGGGTGGTCGGCGGATTCGAGATGCCAGAAAGCCAGATCGAGAGGTGCCAGCAGCTCGGTGGTCAAGGGGGCCCCAGATCCTAGAAGGCGGGTCACGGCGAGAGAGGCATGGGACATACCTGTCGCTCATGGTCGATTACAGTCAAGTATGATCGCTTCACCCACAGTGAACGAGGCAGGTCCTTCGCTGTGACGGCCGTTCAGGGGGACGGCAGGTCCGGGACGACGAACTCGCACCAGACACATTTGCCGCTGCCGCGCGACTCCACCCCCCAGGCGTCGGAGAGCTGGTCCACCAGCAGCAGCCCGCGGCCCGAGACACCCGACTCGCCCGCGTCGCGGCGGTGCGGCAGGACGCTGGAGCAGTCCTCGGCCTCGATCCGCAGCCGCCGTTCCGCGCCCGACAGCACGCGTACGGTCATGACCGCCCCGTTGTCCGTGTGCAGCAGCGCGTTGGTGATCAGCTCGTCCGCGACCAGCTCGATCTCGTCCGCGCGTTCCCCGGCGCCCCAGGCGGCCGCCGCCGCCCGGATCATGTGCCGCGCGGTGCGCAGCCCCTCCGGATCGTCCCGCTGGACCACCTGCTGGAGGCGGCCGCCGGCCTTCGGCGCACGGGCGCCGCCGCGCCGCAGCAGCAGTACGGCGACATCGTCGGCGCCGCCGCGTTCGTCCACGACCGCGCACAGCCGGTCGGCCAGTATCTGGAGGTCGTGCGGTCCGTCCCTGACCAGCGCGGTCAGCAGCCGCATTCCCTCGTCCAGATCCGCGCCGGGCAGTTCGACCAGACCGTCGGTGTACAGCAGCAGGGTCTGCCCCGGGTCCAGTTCGACGGTCTCGACCGGATAGTCGAGCCGTCCGAAGAACGCCGAGAGCCCCAGGGGCATCCCGCCCGGCACCGGCAGTCTGCGGCAGTGGCCGTCGGCCCGCCTGATCAGCGGATCGACATGACCGGCCCGTACGAGCTGGACCATGCCCGTGGACAGGTCGGCCTCCGCGTAGGTGCAGGTCGCGAACCGGTCGGTGTCCAGTTCATGGAGGAAGACCGAGGCGCGCGCCATCACGGTGGCCGGCGGGTGCCCCTCGGCCGCGTACGCGCGCAGCACGATACGGAGCTGGCCCATCACGGCGGCGGCATGGGTGTCATGGCCCTGGACATCGCCGATGACCGCCCCGACCCGGCCGCCGGGCAGCGGGATGACGTCGTACCAGTCGCCCCCGATGTCCCTGCCCAGCCGCGCCGAGCGGTAGCGGACCGCGATCTCGGCGCCGGGCACGGCGGGGATCCGGCGCGGCAGCATCGCCTGCTGGAGCCCCTCCGCGAGATCGTGCTCCTGCTCGAAGAGGACGGCGCGCTGGAGGCCCTGGGCGATGCTGCTGCTGAGGGCGACGAGCAGATTGCGGTCCTCCGCGGTGAATCCCGCCTTGTCGCGGTAGAGCAGCCCGAGCGCCCCGATGGGCCGCGCCTGCGCGATCAGCGGCAGATAGGCCGCGGCGTTGATGCCGAGCCCGCTGATATGGGGCCAGAGCACCGGATAGGAGTCGGCGAACTCCTTGGCCGACTCGATGAAGCGGGGGGCCAGCGTCCGCAGCACCTCGCTCATCGGGTAGTCCTCGTCGATCCTCGTCATCCGCGTCCCCGGCACATAGGAACCCTCGGGCCCCTCGGCGACCAGACGGATGCGCCCCGACTCCAGCAGGCCCATGACCAGACCGGTGGCGCCGAGGTGTGCGAGGCCGCCGGACTCCTTCAGCACGTCGATGACGTCCTGGACGGTCCTGGCGTGGGCGAGCGCGGCGGCGGTGCCCTCGATGACACTCGTCCGCACCCGGCGCACCGCGGCCAGTTCGACCCGCGCGGCGGAGTCGGCGAGTTCCTGGACGGCGTCGCGGACGATACCGATGACGCGTGTCGCCCGGCCGTCGGTGTCCCGGAGGATGCTGCCCCGGATGTGGGTCCAGCGTGTGGATCCGTCCCGCAGCCGGACCCGGAAGTACGCGCCGTACCCGGTGCTGCCGTCGCTGAGCGCCCGTGACACCACCGCGTCCAGCCGGGCGCTCTCCTCGCGCGGGATCCGGGTCGCGAGGGTGCGGGGCCGGCCGTCGTACTCGTCGGGCCGGAGGCCGAACACCTTCAGGGCGGTCGCGTCCAGGTGCATCAGTCCGCTGTCGAGGTCCCAGTCGAAGGTGCCCATCCCGTTCAGGAAGAGGCTGAGGTCCGGCCGGGCGGGCCAGTCGTCGGCGAGCCGCAGCGGACCCGCTGCCCGTTCAGCCATGTGGACACTCTGTCATCATTTGTCGGATTCTTCGAGTGGTCCCGTCCGTCGTGGACCCGCCCCTCACCTCAGCCCTGAAACGAGATGGGACCGAACAGCAGGCCCTGCATCTGCTGCTCGTCGGAGTTCGTGAACGGCCCGCCGTCGGGGTCCGGGGCGTCGTCCTCGGGCTCGGGAGCGGGCCGCACATCGGGCCGGCTCCGGGGCGGGAGCGGGTGGTTGCCCTGCCCGGACGGCGCGTCGGGGGCCCGGGGCGGAACCGGAGCCTGCCGCGGGCCCCCGGGGATGCCCGACGCGGGCTGCTCCGGAGACTTCACGACATTCGGATCGGTGATGTCGGCGTCGGGCCCGTACGCGGGGATGACCCCGGGCCGCCCGTCGGCCTCGCCCCGGGTGCCGGTCAGCCGTTCGATCCATTCGTTCTTCACCGTGTCCACCAGGATCAGACTGCTGAGGGGCTGGATCGCGCGGTCGATGACGACGACACGCTCGGGCCGGTACCCGCTCCACGGTCCGCCCCGATGGGTCATGGAGCCCTGGGCGACGATCGGCGGCCGCAGCGGGCTGCCGGCGGAGCAGCGCACCCTCGGCAGTCCGCGGTTGTCCACCAGAACGGCGGTGCCCGCCTGGAGCACCGACTGGAACGCGGTGGCGGCTCCGCCCCGGAAGCCGTGGTTCGTCATCCGGATGTCGGCGCGCAGGGAGACGGGGGTGAGACCGCGCAGGAACTCCGCCACGGACTCCTGGCTGACGCGCGCCCCCTCGGCGAAGGCGGCGGTCCTCGGCGCCTCCTCGGTGAGCAACTGGACCTGGCGCTCCACATCGCAACTGGAGGCGGCCTGGATTCCACCGTAGAGACCGGGGGTCGAGCCGGGCAGCGCGCGGGCCGTCCGTCCGCTGCCGTTCTCGTCGTACGAACCGTCCTCCTCCGAGGAGGAGTCGGCCGCGGCGTCACTCCCGGGCGGGAGTACGGCGGTCGACGGGGTGAACGGGTCCGGGCCCTGGTCCGCGACCCGCTGGAAGTACAGCTCGTTGACCTGGGGACCCGACGCGTTCTCGCCGCCGTCGTCCCCGCCGCAGCCTGCCGTGATCAGAATGCCCGCGGTCAGCGCGGCAAGCGTGGCATGCCGACGACGGTTGGGTGAGCGCACCGTGATCTCCCGCCTCTTCCTCCATGGATGTCCTTTTTATGTCTGCCGGATGGTCCGCGCCCCCGCAAGCGGGAACGAGCCGGACGGGCCGGGGACTTGAACACGTTCAAGCGAGGACACGCGGAGACCGGGAGACGTGAACACCTTCACGTCCAGAGGGTGATGGAGGATGTCCGCGCTGGTCAGCCGATCACGGCGGGTGCCGCACCGTCCGCCGCCGCGCGCCGGCCACGCCCCGAAGGGGCAGCAGCACCGCGCCGGATCGCCGCGGGGCCCGAGGAGGCCGAAAGGGTGACTCGGGGGGCGGGACGCACCCCCATGTGACACGTCCCGTACCCCCGGTTCAGGGGGTACGGGACGGACGGTCTCTGTCAGTCGATGCCGGGCAGGATGTGTGGCTCAGCGAGGTCGTCCTCGTACCCGGCCAGCCGGATGGGGGCCGATCTGGCCCACACTTCGAGGTTGCCGATCTTCTGGGGGCCTGGCTTGGGCTTGGCGGCCTTGGCCGGTCTGTCTTCCTGCTTGCTCGGCTTTCGTGTCACCGCGCACTCCTCTGCGTCGTGTAACTCTGGGACAGGGGCAGTTCCGTCGCGGTGGCGCCGTTTGGGGGGACGGGACCGCGGCCTTGGTAGTGGGCCTGTCCCAGCGACGGCCGTGGAGATGGTGTTTCCCGTGCGTGGCCGTCCGTACCTACCAGAGTAACCAGATGAGCGGTTCTCCGCTCTCCCGGGTTCATCTTCCGGTGGTGTTCCGGTCGAACGGCCGACTACCAGTTGGCGGGCGCGTAGTCCTTGAGGAAGCAGCCGTAGAGGTCCTCGCCGGCCTCACCGCGCACGATCGGGTCGTACACCCGGGCCGCGCCGTCGATCAGGTCGAGCGGGGCGTGGAAGCCCTCGTCGGCGAGGCGCATCTTGTCCGGGTGCGGGCGCTCGTCGGTGATCCAGCCGGTGTCGACGGCGGTCATCAGAATGCCGTCGGACTCGAACATCTCCTGCGCGCTGGTGCGGGTGAGCATGTTCAGCGCGGCCTTGGCCATATTGGTGTGCGGATGGCCCGCCCCCTTGTAGCCGCGGCTGAAGACCCCCTCCATGGCGGAGACGTTCACCACATAGGTGCGCCCGGCCCCGGCCGCGGCCATCGCCGGGCGGAGCCTGCTGATGAGGATGAACGGCGCGGTGGAGTTGCAGAGCTGGACTTCGAGCAGCTCGACCGGGTCGACCTCGGAGACCGTCTGCACCCAGCTGTTGGTGTCGTGCAGGTCGGGTACGAGGCCGCCCGCGTCGATCGCCGTACCGGCCTCGATCCTGGCGAGCGTGGCGGAGCCGCCGACCAGGGCCAGTGAGGTGATGTCGGAGGCGGTCAGGGCCTCGGTGCCCGCGGCGGGCAGGACGGCCTGGGCGCCGCTGCCGAACGCGCCGATCACCTGGGAGGCAGGGAGTTCCCCGGCGGGCAGGGGCGCGGACTCGGCGGCGAGGAGTTCGCTGTACGCCTGCGGGGAGCGGCGCACCGTCTGCGCGGCGTTGTTGATCAGGATGTCGAGCGGGCCCTCCGCGGCGACGGAGTCGGCGAGGGCGACGACCTGCGCGGGGTCCCGCAGATCGATACCGACGATCTTGAGCCGGTGGATCCAGTCACCGCTGTCCGGCATCGCCTTGAAGCGGCGGACGGCGTCTCCGGGGAAGCGGGTGGTGATGGTGGTGTGGGCGCCGTCACGCAGCAGCCGCAGCGCGATATACATCCCGATCTTGGCCCGGCCGCCGGTGAGCAGCGCGCGCCGGCCCGTGAGATCCGTACGGGCGTCGCGGCGGGCGCGGTTCTCGGCGGCGCAGCTCTGGCAGAGCTGGTGGTAGAAGGCGTCGACCTCGGTGTAGCGGGCCTTGCAGATGTAGCAGGAGCGGGGGCGCCGGAGTACGCCCGCGATCTCCCCGCTGACCGAGGAGGAGGGCAGCAGCCCCTGCGTCTCGTCGTCGATGCGCTCGGCGGAGCCGGTGGCGGTGGCCTCGGTGACGGCCTTGTCGTGGGCGGTCTTGGCGGCCCTGCGCTCCTGGCGGCGGCGCTGCTTCACGGTCCGGTAGACGCCCGCGGTGGCACGCCGGACCGCGATCGCGTCGGGGTGGTCCACATCCAGCCGGTCGAGCTCGTCGAGCACGCTCAGACAGACGGCCATGCGCTCGGGGTCGATGCCGGGGCCGTACTCCGGGTCTCCGCCCGGCGCGGGAGATCCGCCCTGCGCCGGGATCCCGCCATGGGCGGGGCTCTCGCCGTACGCGGGGCCGTTCTCTGTCACCGTCATCGCCGCTGCCGTTCCTCGATCACTCGTACGCCGGAGTCCCACCGGGGGCGTTCACTGGGGCATTCGCCGGGGGTGTTCCCTGACTTTGCGGGCGTCCCCGCAGGTCAGGAGCATACCGATGGGGTGGGTGTCAACAAAATCCCACCATCTTGTCCGGTGCCGGTGCGCTGACCTGGTCTGCTTGTCCGAGCGCGCCATCCGAGCGCGTCATCCGTTCACGTCAACCGAGCGCGCCATCCGAGCGCGTCATCCGTGCGCGGCGGCCTGGGACTCCGTCTCCGGGACGCGCACGGCGAGGAAGGCCGTCTTCCTGCGGAGCCGGAAACCCAGGGCCTCGTAGAGCCTGATGGCGTTCGTGTTGACGGCCGCCGCGTGCAGGAACGGTGTCTCACCACGGGCGCGGATGTCATGCGCGACGGCCAGGACGAGCCGGGCCGCGAGGCCCTGGCCGCGGAACCGCGGATCGGTGCAGACCGCGCTGATCTCGGACCAGCCCACCGGACGCAGCCGCTCACCGGCCATCGCCACGAGCGCGCCCTCACGGCGGATGCCCAGATAGGTGCCCATCTCGACGGTCCGGGTGAGGAAGGGGCCCGGCTGGGTGCGTTCGACCAGGTCGAGCATCTCGGGCACATCGGCGGGGCCGAGCCGTACGGCCTCCTCGTCCGGGGCCGCGGCCACCCCGGCGTCGACGAGCTGGACCCCGTCGGCGCGGAAGGTGACCTCCCAGCCGGCGGGGGCGGGGCCGGTGTATCCCACGAGCCCGAGGGGTCCGACCGGTCCTGCCAGGGCGGCGGCGTCGGCCCAGTCCTGTTCGCCGGGGTCGTCGGGCAGGGCCAGCCAGAACGCCACCTCGGACGGATAGCGCAGCACCCGGCCGCGGGCTTCGGCGAAGTGCGCGTGCGGTCCGCCGAGCGCGGAGCGTACGGGCTCGTCCAGCGGATGCCGGTGCCGCGATCGCCGCTCGGACGGCGGCGGCGGTTCCTGCCGCGATTCCTGCCGCGGTTCCTGCCGTGATTCCTGGCGCCGCTGGGAATCCGACCGCGCGGGCGGCCGTGGACCGGTGGTCGGCGGGCCCGCCGACCGGGAGGCGGTGGACCGGACGTCCGGGGTCCGGTGCTCCGCGGGGCACGGCACGGAAGGACGGCCGCTCATGCGCCGACCTCGATCACGATCTTGCCCCGCGCATGTCCTTCCTCGACCGCCCGCAGCGCCTCGTCCGCGCGCGCCAGCGGGAAGGTCCGCGTCACGTGCGGCCGCAGCGTCCCGTCCACCGCGAGCTTGGCGACCTCGTCCAGGACGGCGGCGGTACGGGCCCGTACGACGGCCGCGCCGCCCAGCTCGGGCACCGTGCCCTTGTCCGCCGCGCTGAGCAGCTTCGTGCGGTCGCTGAGCAGTTCGGCCGCCTCGCGCAGGGCCGGGCCGCCGACGAGGTCCAGGACCGCGTCGACACCGTCGGGCGCCACGGCCTTCACCCGCTCGGCCAGACCGGGGCCCGGCTCCACATGCACGGCGCCCAGGGACTCGACGAACTCCTTCTTGCCCGCGCTCGACGTACCGAGGACCCGGATGCCGAGACCGCGCGCAATCTGCACGGCGGCCACGCCGACTCCCCCGCCCGCTCCGGTGATCAGCAGGGTGGCGCCGGGCGCCAGATCCGCCTGGCGCAGGGCGTCGTACGCGGTCGCCGCCGCGACCGGGAGGGCGGCCGCGTCCGTGAACGAGAGCGCGTCGGGCTTGTGCGCGGTGACCGCGACGGGGAGCAGGGTGTACTCCGCGTACCCGCCCGTGAGGGTGGAGCCGAAGACCGCGTCGCCCACGGCGAAGCCCTCCACACCCGGGCCGATCTCCTCGACCACGCCCGCGGCCTCGCTGCCGAGGACGGCGGGCAGTTCGGCGGGGGCGGAGCCGGGGCGGCGGTAGCCGTTGCGCAGCTTCCAGTCCACGGGGTTGACGCCCGCCGCGTGGACGGCCACGAGAAGCTGTCCGGGGCCGGGGCTGGGCACCGGCAGCTCGGCGAAGGCCTCCGTCTCCGGACCGCCGTGCCGGGTGAAGACATACGCCGTGGAGGTGGTCTGGGACATGGACTGGACTCCTCGTTCTGACCGATGGCACCGGATGGCCGCCCGGGACAACAGTCTGTCCAAGGCGGATCACCGGACCACTATTCCCGGCCGGGCCCGTCCGGCCCCGGCCGGGGCGGGGCGGGTCATGAGCCGCGCGGACCACCACGGGCCACGCGTACGGAGGTGCGGTCCCGACCGCCGGACACCGCCGGCCGCCGACTGACACCGCCGGCCCCGGCCCGCCCGAGGTGCGGGCGGACCGGGGCCGTCGGTGGGAGGGCGGCGGTGGGGGGACGGCGGTCAGGGGGTGGCGCACTCCATCGACGCCGGGTCGGAGGCGTCGCGGATCAGTGCCTCATGGGCCGCCCTGAGCCGCTCCGCGTCGGGCTTGAGCACCGTGCGGTCATAGGTGAGCAGTCCGTTCAACTCGCCCTCCACATCGGAGATCTGGGTGTAGACCGCGCCGTTGCCGCCCCGGCAGGCGAGCGCCCGGACGTTGTCGAGCTGCGCCAGGTACGCGTCGGTGTAGGCGGCCTGGTCGACCCCGACATAGGTGTGCTGCACCGGCCAGGCGTGGCCGGGCACCGCGAGTCCCAGTCCGCCGTACTCGCCGCTGACCAGTGCGCGTCTGCCGTCGGGCGCGGGCAGTTGCGGGCTCGGATAGCCGTGGGCGTCGGCGATGTCGCCGTTGCCGCCGTCGACCGCGCCGCAGCAGTTGAGGCCGCTCATGTTGTTGACCAGCCGGGTCGGGTCCCAGGCCTTGGCCTGGTCGGCGACGCGTGCCTGGTCGTACTGGCCCCAGCCCTCGTTGAAGGTCACCCACATGATCACCGAGGGGCTGCCGCTGTGCTGGTCGATCATCTCCTTCATCTCGTGTTCGTACTGGGCGCGGGAGGCGGCGTCCGGGGTGATGGTGTTCATCGCCGGCATGTCCTGCCAGACCAGCAGTCCGAGCCGGTCCGCCCAGTAGAACCAGCGGTCGGGTTCGACCTTGATGTGCTTGCGCACGGAGTTGAAGCCGAGCCGCTTGTGTGTTTTCAGGTCGTACGCCAGCGCCTCGTCGGTCGGCGCGGTGTGCAGTCCGTCGGGCCAGAAGCCCTGGTCGAGCGTGGCCATCAGGAAGACCGGCGCACCGTTGAGGACCGTACGCGGTGCCCCGTCGACCGTCTCGACGCCGATCGAGCGCATACCGAAGTAGCTGCCGACCCGGTCCCTGCCCGCCGTCACCTCCAGCCGGTACAGATACGGATCGTCGGGCGACCAGAGCCGCGGATCGCGGACGGGCACCTGGAGGGGTGTGCCGGCGCGGCCCGTGACCGTGCCCACCCGGCGCCCGCCCTCGTACGCGGTGGCCGTGACCGGCACACCGTCCCGTACCCCGCGCACCTCGACGGCGAGCCGCTCCCCCGCCACGTCCGGGGTGAGCCCGAGGGAGTCGACATGGTCGGCCGCGACCGGCTCCATCCACACGGTCTGCCAGATCCCGGAGGACGCGGTGTACCAGATGCCGCTGGGGTCCAGCCGCTGCTTGCCGACGGGCGGGTTCTCGCCGTCCCTGGCGTCGGTCGGGTCGTAGACACCGACGATCAGCTCCTGGGTACGGCCGGGCCTGAGCGCGTCGGTGACATCGGCGCTGAACCGGTCGTAACCGCCCTTGTGCTCGGTGACCTTGGTGCCGTTGACATACACCTCGGCCTTCCAGTCGACGGCGTCGAAGTTGAGTTTCAGCCGCTTGCCGCCGCCGATCTGCCAGTTCGACGGCACGGTGAAGGTCCGGCGGTACCACATCCGGTCCTCGTGCCGTTCGACCCCGGAGAGCTGGGACTCGACGGGGTACGGGACCAGGATCCGTTCGGGCAGTGTCCGGCCGACCGGCGGGAGCTCGCCCGCTTGCGCGGCGGCGAACTGCCACTGTCCGTTGAGGTTCTGCCAGGCGTCCCGGGTCAACTGGGGCCGGGGGTACTCCGGATGGGCGTTCCCGGGACCCACGTCCTCGGCCCAGGGGGTGCTCAGCTGGTGGGTGGAGGTGTTGGGGCCGCTGCTCCAGAAGGCGGCGACGGCCTTGCCCTGCCGCGCCGCGAGTCCGCCGGTCCCGTCGTAGCGGAGATCCGCGGTGCCGCCCCTGCCGACGACCGGTTCCCGCAGGCTCACCAGCAGCCTTCTGTCGTCGGCGGGGTCGCTCCTGACCGTGCCCAGGGGCCAGGCGGCGCCGCCGATGACCGCGCCGAGATGGGCGGCGAGTCCCGCGGGCGGCGGGGCGAGCCGCTGGGCGAAGTCCAGCCGCAGGGTGCGGCCGTCGGGCAGGACGGTGGCGGCGAGGGCGCCGTCGTAGGCGAAGCCGTCGGGCAGCCGGAAGGCGGACCGGGGCACGGGCCGCTTCGTACCGCCGGGCTCGGTCCACGCGAGGTGCAGATTCGAGCCGCCGTAGTGCTCGAAGTACTCCACCTTGATGTCGTGGGACTGACCCGCCGTCAGCTCGACCGCCGGGCCGGTCTGTTCGTTCTCCCAGTCGTCGACCCAGTGGTCGATGGTGAGCCGGCCGTCGACCCAGAGCCGGAAACCGTTGTCGCCGATCATCGAGAAGGTGTGGGCGCCGGTGGTCCGCGGCACGATCTTCCCGGTCCAGCGGACGGTGACATCGTCCGCGCGTCCCGTGGTGGCGCTGAGCCGGGGGTCCAGATCGGCGAAGTCGATGGCCGGGTCGAAGACGGTGGCCTTGAGTTCATGGAAGTCGAAGGCCCCGGGGGCGGACTGGGTGTAGTACTCGCCCTTGAGACCGTGGACCGGGACCGGGTCGTCCACGGCCGAGGCGGCCGGGACCGCGGTGAGTCCCGCGACACCGAGTACGGCGGCGAGCAAGAGGGCCAGTTTTCTCCTGATGCGCACAAGTCCTCCTTGAAGCTGAGGGTGGCGGCTCGTTGCGACGGTCTGTACAACGTTGGAAGGAACGGCAGTTGGCATGACAGCACGCCGTTCCTCCGCTGTCCAGGGTCCTGACCGGGCGGAGATCGGCACCGTATATAACGTTGTACACATTGGGCGGGGGCGATCCCGAGGGACCACCCCGGAGGGGAAGTGCCGATGAACGTCAGCCTCAAGGACGTCGCGGAGCGCGCGGGCGTCTCCATCAAGACCGTGTCGAACGTGGTCAACAACTACCGCCATGTCACCCCGGCGATGCGGGCCCGGGTCCAGCGGGCGATCGACGAGCTGGGCTACCGGCCGAATCTGACGGCACGTCATCTCCGCAAGGGGCGTACGGGCATTCTCGCGCTGGCCGTGCCCGAGCTGGGCAACCCGTACTTCGCCGAACTGGCCGGCGCGGTGATCGATGTGGCCGCCGAGCACGAGTACACCGTGCTGCTCGACCACACCGGGGGCCGCCGCGAGCAGGAGATCCTGGTCAGCCAGGGCTTCCGGGCCCGGGTCATCGACGGGCTGATCCTGAGCCCCATCGAGCTGGAGCCGGAGGATCTGCTCGGCCGTGACCACGACGCGCCGCTGGTGCTGCTCGGTGAGCGGGAGTACGACCTGCCGTACGACCACATCGCGATCGACAATGTCGCGGCGGCCAGGACCGCCGTGCGGCATCTGCTCGGTCTCGGCCGCACCAGGATCGCCTTCCTGGGGGCCCGTACAGACCGGGTCAACGAGCCCTCGCAGCTCCGGCTGCGCGGCTGGCGTACGGAGCTGTCGGCGGCCGGGGTACCGGCGCCGGACTCCCTGGTCGCGCCGACGGGCGGCTGGGACCACGCGGACGGAGCTGCGGCGATGGCGCGGCTGCTGGACTCCGGCGAGCTGCCGGACGCGGTCTTCGCGTACAACGACCTGATCGCCATCGGCGCGATGCGGGTGCTCTCGGAGCGCGGGCTGCGGGTCCCGGAGGACGTCGCGGTGGCCGGTTTCGACGACATCACCGAGGGCCGCTACGGCACGGTCACCCTGACCACGATCTCGCCGGACAAGCAGACCATCGCCCGGCTCGCCGTGCAGTCGGTGGTGGAGCGGCTGCGGGGCGGGGCCGACAGCCGGGAAGCCGGGCCGGCGCGTGCGCTCCGGGCGGATTTCACGCTGGTGGAACGGGAGAGCACCCGCGGCCGGCGGTGACCGGGCCCGGCCTCGCTGGTGCGGCAGGAGGGGTTTACAGCTCTCGTACAACGATGTAAAAACCTTCCGAACGATCTCAACGCACCAACTGACCGTACGAGTTGACCTCCCGTGGGCGCTCAGCGCGCCGGGGCCGCGCCGAGATGGGGTTCCGCCATGAAGTCTTCCGCCGTCCGCCGCACCACGACCACGACCGTTCTCGCCACCGCCCTGACCGCCGCCCTCGCCCTCGGCGGATGCGCGAAGTCCGAGGACGACGCGGCCGGTGACCCGTCCTCGTCCGCCGGGGGCGACTCGGGTCAGGTGGTCGCCACTCCCGCCACCGGGACGGGCGAGAGCTGCACCGTCGAGCAGTTCGGCGGCACGAGGACGGATCTCGCCACCGCGACCGTCGGCTTCTCGCAGTCCGAGAAGGAGGCCAACCCCTTCCGGATCGCCGAGACCGCCTCGATCAGGGCGGAGGCGGAGAGGCGGGGCGTCAAGCTCCTCACCGCCAACGCGCAGACCCAGTTCTCCAAGCAGATCAGCGATGTCCAGGATCTGATCTCCAAGGGCGCGGACCTGCTGGTGATCGCCCCGCTCAACTCCGACGGCTGGGGTCCCGTGCTGCGTGCGGCGGCGGCCAGGAAGATCCCGATCGTGACCGTCGACCGGAAGATCAACGCGACCCCGTGCAAGGACTATGTGAGCTTCATCGGCTCGGACTTCGTCGAACAGGGCGAGCGGGCCGCGGACAGCATGATCGAGGCCACCGGCGGCCGGGGCGAGGTCGCCATCCTGCTCGGCGCCGCGGGGAACAATGTCACCACCGAGCGCACCAAGGGGTTCAAGGACCGGATCGCGGCCGAGGCTCCCGGACTCCGCGTCGTGTTCGAGCAGACCGGTGAGTTCGCCCGGGAGAAGGGCCAGCAGGTCACCGAGCAGCTCATCCAGTCCAACCCGGACATCACCGGGATCTACGCCGAGAACGACGAGATGGGCCTCGGGGCCGTCAACGCCCTGAAGGGCGCGGGCAAGAAGCCGGGTGCCGTCAAGATCGTCACCGTGGACGGTACGCGCAACGCGGTGCGGGGCATCGTGGACGGCTGGATCTCCGGGGTCATCGAGTCCAATCCGCGCTTCGGACCGCTCGCCTTCGAGACCCTCGACGCCTTCACCAAGGGCGAGAAGGTCGCCCAGGAGATCGTCATCCAGGACAGCGCGTACACCGAGGAGAACGCGGCATCCGGTCTGGGCAAGGCCTACTGACATGCTGTCGGTGACCGGGCTGACCAAGACCTTTCCCGGTGCGCGGGCCCTGGACGGGGTGGACCTCGCCGTCCGTCCCGCCGAGGCGCACGCGCTGATCGGGGAGAACGGCGCCGGCAAGTCCACGCTGATCAAGGTGCTCACCGGGGTGTACCGGCCCGACGCGGGCGAGATCGTCCTCCAGGGCCGGCCGGTACGGTTCGCCACCCCGCTGGAGGCACAGCACGCGGGGATCTCCACCATCTACCAGGAGGTCAATCTCGTCCCCCTGATGAGCGTGGCCCGCAATCTCTTCCTCGGCCGCGAGCCCCGCGGCCGGCTGGGGCTGATCGACTTCGGCCGGATGCACCGGGAGGCGGACGAGGCGCTGCGCGCGCTCGGGCTGCGGGTCGACGTGCGCCGGCCGCTGCGCTCGCTCGGGGTCGGTGCCCAGCAGATGGTGGCGCTGGCACGGGCCGTGGCGGCCGACGCGCGGGTGGTCGTCATGGACGAGCCCACCTCCTCGCTCGAACCACGTGAGGTGCGTACCCTGTTCGAGGTGATCAGGACGCTCAAGGAGCGCGGGATCGCGGTCATCTATGTCAGCCACCGGCTGGACGAGCTGTACGAGATCTGTGACACCGTCACCGTGCTGCGCGACGGCAGGCGGGTGCACACGGGACCGCTCGCGGCGCTGGGCCGGCTCGAACTGGTGTCGCTGATGCTGGGCCGGGAGATGGGCGAGGTGCGCGGCAAGGGACGCACCACCTTCACCGGAGGTCATGAGACGGGCGGGGAACCGGTCCTCGAGGCAACGGATCTGACGGTACGTCACTCCCTGCGGGGCGTGTCCGTACAGGTGCGTCCCGGAGAGGTGGTGGGGCTCGGCGGGCTGCTCGGCTCCGGCCGCAGCGAGACCGCCAGGGCCGTCGCCGGGGCGCTGCCGCCCGACTCGGGCCGGGTGCTGGTCGCGGGTGTCCCCGTACGGACCGGATCCACGCCCGCCGCGATCCGGGCGGGCATCAGTCTGCTGCCCGAGGACCGCAAGGCCGAGGGCATCGTGCCCGGACTCTCCGTACGGGAGAACATCGCCCTGGCCGCGCTGCCCGGACTCTCCCGCTTCGGACTGGTGGACGACGCCCGGATCGACCGGGTGGTGGACACCTTTGTGAAACGGCTGCGGATCAAGGCGTCCGGGCCGCACCAGAAGGTGGGTGAGCTGTCCGGGGGCAACCAGCAGAAGGTGCTGCTCGCCCGCTGGCTCGCGATGCGGCCCAGGGTGCTGCTGCTGGACGAGCCCACCCGGGGCATCGATGTCGGCGCCAAGGCCGAGGTGCAGCGGCTGATCGAGGAACTCGCGGCCGAGGGGCTCGGGGTGCTGCTGATCTCGTCCGACATGGAGGAGCTGATCGAGGGCTCCGACCGGGTGGTGGTGCTCAGGGACGGCGCGGTGGTGGCGGAGCTGACCGGGGCCGAGGTGACGGAGGAGCGGCTGCTGCGCGCGATCGCCTCGCGGACGGGAGAGGGCGATGACTGAGCTGACGGCGCCCCGGCGCGCTCCCCTGGACCGGGCACGGACGCTGGCGCTCCTCCAGGAGTACGGCGTCTACGCCGGTGTGGCCGTACTGCTGCTGGCGAACGTCCTGTTCACCCCGCACTTCCTGTCGACGGAGAACTTCCGTACGCAGGCCGTGCAGGTGGCGCCCGTCCTGATCGTGGCGCTGGGCATGGCGCTGGCCATCGGCAGCGAGGGGGTCGATCTCTCGGTCGGCTCGGTGATGGCGCTGTCCACCTCGCTGCTCTCGCTCTATCTCGGCTACGGGCCCTGGATCGCGCTGATCGTCGCGGTCGTCGGCGGGGCCGCCGTCGGTCTCGCCAACGGTTCACTGATCGCGTTCGTCGGGGTGCAGCCCATTGTGGCGACCCTGGCGCTGATGGTCGCGGGGCGCGGACTGGCGCTGGTGCTGCTGCCGCAGCTCAAGGACGTACGGGACCCGGGGATGGCCGCGCTCGGCTCGGGCGATCTCCTCGGTGTCCCCTATCTGGTGCTGATCGCGGCGGCCCTGGCGCTGGCCGTCGGCTTCACCGTACGGCGCACCACGTTCGGCCGGCAGCTCCTCGCGATCGGCGACAGCCGGCCGGCGGCGAAGCTCGCCGGGCTCCCGGTGCGCCGGGTGCTGATCCTGGTCTATGTCTGCGCGGGCGTGCTCGCCGCGATCGCGGGGGTGCTGGCCACGGCCCGGCTCCAGGCGAGCGATCCGACCTCGCTCGGGACGCTGATGGAGCTGTCCGCGATCACCGCCGTGGTGGTCGGCGGCACCCCGCTGAGCGGCGGGCGGATCAGGATCGGCGGCACGGTGGCGGGCGCCGTACTGATCCAGTTGCTGACCGCCACGCTCATCAAGCACGATCTGCCGCCGTCGTGGACGCAGATCGCCCAGGCCGTGGTGATCGTGCTCGCGGTCTACGCGGCACGGGAACGGGGGAAGCGGTGACCACGGTGGAGACCGGCGGCACGGGAAACACAGGAAACACAGGAAACACGGGCAGCACGGGAAACACGGCGAGCACGGGGAGCACGGGGAGCACCGGCACGAGCGGGAAAGGGAGCGCGGGGCCCGCAGGGCCGGGCGGGACCGGCGCGGGCGTGGAGACGGCGGAGCAGCTCGGTGCGAGCCGGGCCGAGCGGCTGAGCGCGCTGGCGCAGCAGCACGGCGCTCTCGTGACACTGGTCCTGGTGGCGCTCGCCGCCTCGATCGGCTTCGACACCTTCGCGACCGGCGACAATCTCGCCAACATGGCGGTCTCCTCGGCGTTCCTCGCCGTGGTCGCCCTCGGGATGACCTTTGTCATCATCACCGGCGGTATCGATCTCTCGGTGGGGTCGCTGTTCGCGCTCGGCGGGGTGCTCGCCGCCTGGGGTTCCCGGTACGGCACGGCTGTGGCGCTGCTGCTGCCGCTCGCGGTCTGCGCGCTGATCGGTCTGGTCAACGGGGTGCTGATCGCACGGGCCCGGCTGGCGCCGTTCATCGTGACCCTGGCCGCGATGCTGCTGGCGCGCGGGGTGCTGCTGTCGGTCACCGACGAGGGCTCCACCACCTATCTGGTGGACGAGACGTCCTTCTTCGCCCGGCTCGGCCAGGACTCCCTGCTGGGGATCGGTGTGCCGGTGTGGATCACGGCGGCGCTCTTCGTGGCGGGCGCGGTCGTGCTGCGCCGCAGCCGGTTCGGCCAGTATGTGTACGCGGTCGGGGGCAACGAGGACGCGGCGGCCCTGATGGGCGCCCCGGTGGCCCGTACCAAAATCGCCGTCTACACCCTGTCCGGGCTCTGCGCGGGACTCGCGGGGGCGCTCAACGCGGCCTGGCTGGTCTCCGGGGTGACGATCCTCGGCGCCGGCCTGGAGCTGGAGGCGATCTCCGCCGTGGTCATCGGCGGCACCCTGCTGACCGGCGGCTTCGGATTCATCAGCGGTTCCCTCGTGGGCGTCCTGCTGCTGAAGGTCATCCAGAACGTCATCAACCAGATCGGCTCGCTCGACTCGGCGTACCAGCAGGTCGTCAGCGGGGCGTTCCTCGCGGTCGTGGTGATCGCCCAGACCTGGCTGGGCCGTCGGCGCCGGATGCTCTGACCGGGGCGGCCCGTCCCGGCGGGGCAGGCCCGTCCCCGCCGGGACGGACCGCGCCCGCCGGGGGGACGGGCCGCGCCCGTCAGGCGACCCGTTGTCCCTTGCCCAGGGCGATGACGCCGTTCTTGGAGACGGTGTACAGCTCCTGGTCACGGCCGGGGTTGACCCCGATCGTCGCGCCGGGCGGGACATCCACGTTCTTGTCGAGGATCGAGCCGCGCACCACCGCCCCGCGGCCGATCCGTACGTTGTCGTGCAGCACGGAACCCTGCACCACCGCGCCCTCGGCCACCACCACCCCCGGTGAGAGCACGGAGCGGGTGACCTGGCCGCGGATGACACAGCCGGGGCCGACGATGGAGTCGCTCGCGATCCCGCCCGCCATGAAGCGCGCGGGCGGCAACTGGCCCGGGTGGGTGTAGATGGGCCAGCGGCGGTTGTCGAGATTGAACGCCGGCTGGTGCGAGATCAGATCCATGTGCGCGTCGTAGTACGAGTCGAGGGTGCCCACATCGCGCCAGTAGCCGTGCTCACGGGGCGTCTCGCCCGGCACATGGTTGTCCTGGAAGTCGTAGACCTGGGCCATCCCCCGCTCGGTGAGCATGGGCAGGATGGAACCGCCCATGTCGTGCACCGAGTTCTCGTCCTCGGCGTCCCGGTACAGCGCGTCGACGAGGACCTTGGTGGTGAAGAGGTAGTTGCCCATCGAGGCGAAGACATGCCCGGGATCGCCCGGCAGCCCCGGCGGATCGGCCGGTTTCTCCAGGAACCGTTCCACCTGGACGCCGTCCGAGGCGGGGGTGATGACCCCGAAGGACGAGGCGTCGGCGCGCGGCACCCTGATCCCGGCGACCGTGACACCCGCGCCGTTCTCGATGTGCTGTCTCAGCATCTGGCGCGGGTCCATCCGGTACACATGATCCGCCCCGAACACCGCGATGTAGTCGGGCTGTTCGTCATGGACGAGATTGAGGGACTGGAGAATGGCGTCCGCGCTGCCCAGATACCAGCGCGGTCCCAGCCGCTGCTGGGCCGGGACGGGGGTCACGTAGTTGCCGAGGAGGCTGGACATCCGCCAGGTGGTGCTGACATGGCGGTCCAGCGAGTGCGACTTGTACTGCGTCAGCACACACATCCGCAGGATGTCGCCGTTCACCAGATTCGACAGGACGAAGTCGACGAGGCGGTACGTACCGCCGAAGGTCACCGCTGGTTTGGCCCGGTCCGCGGTGAGCGGCATCAGGCGCTTGCCCTCACCACCCGCCAGTACGATCCCGAGCACCGAAGGTCCACCACGCATCGCCGCTCCCTCTATTCGGACTTGAGAAGCTCCTGGTACACCTCGTACGTACGGCGGGCGACCTGGTCCCAGCCGAACGCGCCGGTCGCACGCTCCCGGCCCGCCGCACCCATCCGCGCCGCCGCCTCGGGATCGTCGAGCACCCGGTTGAGCGCCTCGGTGAGTCCCGACTCGAAGGCCTCCGGGTGGCGCGCGTCGTACGGTACGAGCAGTCCCGTGGTCCCGTCGTCCACGACCTCGGGAATGCCCCCGACCGCCGAGGCGACCACGGCCGTTCCGCAGGCCATGGCCTCCAGATTGACGATACCGAGCGGCTCGTACACCGACGGGCACACGAACACCGTGGCGTGGGTGAGGAGCTGGACCACCTCGGGGCGCGGCAGCATCTCGGGGATCCAGTGGACACCGTCCCTGGTCCGTCCCAGCTCCTCGACCAGCTCCCGGAACTCCCGGCCGAGTTCCGGGGTGTCCGGGGCGCCCGCGCACAGCACGAGCTGGGCGTCGGGGTCGAGCGCGCGGGCGGCGCGCAGCAGATGCGGAACACCCTTCTGACGGGTGATCCGGCCGACGAAGAGCACGAAGGGCCGCCCGGGGTCGAGACCGATCCGGTCCAGTACGGCGGTGCCGTGGTCGGGGCGGTAGAGGCCGGTGTCGATGCCGTTGTACACGACATGCACCCGGCCGGGGTCCAGCGCGGGATAGCAGGCGAGGATGTCGTCGCGCATACCGCGCGAGACGGCGATCACGGCGTCCGCGCTCTCGAACGCCGTGCGCTCCGCCCAGCTCGACAGGGCATAGCCGCCGCCGAGCTGTTCGGCCTTCCAGGGCCGCAGCGGCTCCAGGGAGTGCGCGGTCACCACATGGGGGATGCCGTGGAGCAGTTTGGCGACATGGCCGGCGAGATTGGCGTACCAGGTGTGGGAGTGCACCAGCTCGCGCCCGTCGAGCGCCGCCGCCATCGACAGATCCACCGAGAAGGTGCGCAGGGCGTCATTGGCGCCGTCGAGTCCGGGGGCCGCCCGGTGGCGGACCACTCCCCCGTCCCGCGCCGGGGCGGTCCGCCCGGCGTCGTCGCCCGCGTCCCAGCAGTGCACGGTGAGATCGGTCAGGGAGCGCAGCTCCCTGGCCAGGAATTCCACATGGACGCCCGCGCCGCCGTAGACGTCCGGCGGATACTCGCGCGTGAGCAGGCCGACTTTCACGCCATCCCCCTACCCTCGCCCGGCGATCGCAGCCCTGTCATGGTCACCCGGATTCGGCCCGGGCGGAAGAGCGCGGCGGCGGCCGGTCGAAGACACAGTCCCCGCAGAGGCCGCCCGCCGGGCAGCGGTAGTAGAGACAGCAACTGCGCCGTCTGAAGGATCCGGCCACGGTGGCACCGGTGGTACGCAGGTCGGGATGGCCGAAAAGCTCCGCCGCCAGAACAGCGGCCCGCTCCGCCGCCTCCGGTCTGCCGTTCCGCTTCGCCCAGCCGCTCAGCTCCCGTACGGCTCCGGCGAGGGCCGAGCCGGCGTTGCCCCACAGCAGCCGGGGTGAGATGCGCCCGTCGCGGCGCAGGGCCTCGGCGAGCGGGACGAGATGGCCGTACTGCACCACCTCACGGACGGCCGCCGCGGTGGCGGGCAGCGCCGGCACCCCGGGCGCGGGCGCGGACGCGGCTCCCGGCGCGGGCACGGACGCGGCCCCGGCCCCGGCCCCGGCCCCGTCCAAGGCCCCGGTCAGAACGAGATCGACCCGGGTCAGAACGAGATCGTCGGGCGAGGTGAGAGAGGGGTCCCAGTACAGCCCGCGCGGGTCCAGCCGCGGGACGGCGTCCGCCAGCACGGCGCCGCCGAGCGCGATCGACCAGAGCCGGGCGGCGAGTCCGAGCTGTGCGACCGAGGCGGCGACCCGGCGCTCGGGAGCCCGCAGCCGGGCCGCGACCCGGTCGACCCGGGCCGTCAGCGGCGCGTGGTCGCGCTCGTACACCTGGGCGAGCGGGACATGCCCGACTCCGGGCGCACCGGTCCGCAGGGCGAAGAATCCGCCCACGGAGCCGATCTCCGCCAACGCCGGGCCACCGAGGCGCCCCGGCCCGGCCGCATGCTCCGGTCCGGAGCCGGCCCCACGGTCCTGACCGGGCGGGCCGGCGCGGTCCTTACGGTCCCCACCGGTCCCGGCGGCACGGTGTTCCTGGTCCACACTGCGTCCTCTCACTCACTCTCCGTGAGTATTCCTCCCCGGTCGCGACGCGCCGCGACCGGGTCCGCCGTGCCCAGGACGCCCCGGCGACGGCCATCCACCCGCCGCTGACCTGGGCGACCCTCCGTGGGAGGACTTCCGGCTCCACCCCGTACTACGACAGCAGTACACAGGATTGACCTCTCCAGGACGACGCCCCGGACACACGGAAGAGAGATCGTGGAAGGCATGAGTGCACTCGCGCTGTCCGTGCTCCTGTCCCTGGTGTCCGCGGTCGCGTACGCGACCGGCGCGATCCTCCAGGAGCGCGTCGCGGCGAACACCCCCGACCGCCCCTACGCGCCCCTGCACCACAGGGCGTGGTGGGCCGCCGTGGTGCTGAACGGTCTGGGCGCGGCCCTCCATGTCGCGGCGCTGGCGTACGGTCCGCTCAGCCTGGTCCAGCCGCTCGGCGCGCTCACCATCGTCTTCGCGCTGCCCATGGCGGCGCTCTTCGTGGGCCGCAGGGCCGGACGCACCGCGTGGCGTGGCGCGATCATGGCGAGTGTGGGTCTGGCGGGGCTGCTCGCGCTGACCTCGGGCACCGACACCCACGCGCTGGGCGGCGAGGAGCGGCTGATCCTGGCGTCGGCCACGCTGGGCGGGCTGGGTGTGCTCTTCCTCGCCGCGCAGACCGTGGGGCGGCCGGCCGTACGGAGCGTGCTGCTGGCCGCGGCGGCGGGTGTCGCGTTCGGTATCGCCTCGGTCTTCACCAAGACCGTCACGGTGGACTGGACCTCGGACACGCCGGCCGTGCAGGTGCCGAGCCTGCTGATCATCGGCGTCTTCGCGCTCGGCGGGCTGCTGCTCTCCCAGGCGTCCTACCGGGGCGCCGGGCTGGCCGCCCCGCTGGCCACGGTGACGGTCGTCAATCCGGTGGTGGCCGCGACCGTGGGCCTGACGCTCTTCGGTGAGGATTTCCGGTACGGCGTCCTCGGTACGGTGCTGGCGCTGGGTTCCGGGGTCGTCGCCGCGGGCGGGCTGATCCTGCTCACCACGGAACGGCTCGGGGCCTCGCGGCCGGGCGGCCCGGGGGCGACGGTGGCCTCCGCGGATCCCTCCGCGCACGCGGGTCACCCGGGCGCCCCCGGGCCTGCCGGGCCGGGGGGCAGCACCGTGGCTCCTGCCCCGGGTCCGTCAGAGCCGGATGCCCGCGGCCCGCAGATAGGCGAGCGGGTCGATGTCGGACCCGTAGTCCGGCCCCGTACGCATCTCGAAGTGGAGATGCGGTCCCGTACTGTTACCGGTCGATCCTGAGCGGGCGATGCGCTGGCCGCCGCCGACCTCCTGGCCCTCCCGCACATTGAGCGCGGACAGATGCGCGTACTGGCTGTACTTGCCGTCGGCGTGCCGGATGACGATCTGATAGCCGTACGAGCCCGCCCAGCCGGCCGAGACCACGCGTCCGGCGGCCACGGCCTTCACCGAGGTGCCGGTGGGGACCGGGAAGTCCACGCCCGTGTGGTACCCGCTGGCCCAGGAGCCCGACTGGCGGTACTGGGTGCCGGTGGAGGCGGAGACGGGGGCGCTGACCGCGCCCGTCCTCGGCTTCTCCGGGCGGGCGGGCGCCTTGGCCTGCTGCTTCTTCTCCGTCTGCGCCGGCTTCTCGGCCCTGGGCTTGTCCGCCTTGGGCTTCTCGGCCTCCTTCGGCTTCGCCGCCGCCTGCTGGGGGCGGGGCTTCGCCGGCTGCTTCTGCTGGACCTCCTGCTTCGGCTTCGCCGCCGGTACGGGCTTCGCCGTCTCCCCGGGCCGCGCGGTGGCGCCGTTCTTCGGGGGCGCCAGCACGTGCAGGACCAGCTTCTGGCCAGGGAAGATCAGATCGGGGTCGGTCCCGATGAGCTGACGGTTCTCCTCGTAAAGCCGCTGCCAGCCGCCCTTGACGGACTCCTCCACGGCGATCCGGGAGAGCGAGTCCCCGCGCGCCACGGTGTAGCCCTCGCGCTGCGTCGGGACGGTGGTGGGCGACACGGGCTTCTTCGGCCCGGCCTTCGGCGGCCCGGTCTTCTCCTGGAGCGGCCCGCTCGTCCTCTCCGCGGCGGCCTTCGGGGCGTTGCCCGAGTCGCGCGTCCGCTCCGGGCTGATGTCCGGCGCGTCACCGCCCCGGGTCAGTCCGGCCTGGACCGAGCAGGCGGGCCAGGCTCCGGGGCCCTGCCCCTTGAGCACCTTCTCCGCGACGGCGATCTGCTCGTCCTTCGTGGCGAGATCGGCACGCGGCGCGTAGTCCCCGCCGCCGTACGCCTCCCAGGTGGACTGGCTGAACTGGAGTCCGCCGAAGTAGCCGTTGCCGGTGTTGATCTGCCAGTTGTTGGTCGACTCG
Source organism: Streptomyces sp. NPDC002018 (assembly GCF_042890865.1). Classification (NCBI taxonomy): domain Bacteria; kingdom Bacillati; phylum Actinomycetota; class Actinomycetes; order Kitasatosporales; family Streptomycetaceae; genus Streptomyces; species Streptomyces sp. NPDC002018. Next base: position 648,661 of record NZ_JBIASO010000001.1, on the reverse strand, counting down.
CAGGCGGCGACCTTCTCCCAGACATCCACCGACGCCCCGTGCGCCGACCCCGCGGCGATGAGCGGCAGTGCCATTCCCGCACCGCTCGCCGTAACGGTCAGCGATGCGCGGTTGATACGGCTCGGCTGGTATCTGCGGTGCCGACCGGTTGCGGCCATGACTGGGCTCCCCCACTGGCTGTAGGACACGTCGCAAGCGGACAACTTACGGGCTGGGTACACACCGTGACAAGGCCTCAACTGGCGGCGACAGCGCCCCTGTTCGACCGCGCGGCATCCTGCCCGGTCAGCGCCGTGGCGCCGCCCCGGCCGGCCGTCCCCGTCCGGCCGCCGTGCCCCGTCCGGGCCGCCATTGACAGCGCGGAGACAGTCCGGCGAGGCTGGGACACAGCCATCGGGAGAGCGCTCTCCCAGCCGGGGCGGAGGGGGCGGATATGACCGAGGAAGAGATCGGACATCTGCTGGAGAAGCTCGATCTCCGGCAGAAGGTGCGTCTGCTGACCGGCGCGAGCACCTGGCGCACGCACGCGGAACCGGCCGTCGGACTGCGCGCCCTCACCTTCTCCGACGGTCCCGCCGGGGTGCGCGGCGAGGCCTGGGACGAACGGGACACCTCGCTCGTACTGCCCTCCCCGAGCGCGCTCGGGGCGTCCTGGGACGAGGAACTGGTCCGTGAACTGGGCGGGCTGCTCGCGCGGGAGGCCCGGCGCAAGGGGGTCGACGTCCTGCTCGCCCCGACCCTCAATCTGCACCGGTCGCCGCTGGGCGGGCGCCACTTCGAGTGCTTCTCCGAGGATCCGCTGCTGACCGGCCGTACGGGCGCCGCCCTCGTCCGGGGCGTCCAGGACGGCGGAGTGGCGGCCACAGCCAAGCACTTCGTCGCCAATGACGCGGAGACCGACCGGCTCAGCGTCGATGTGCGGGTCGGCGAACGGACCCTGCGCGAGGTGTACCTCGCGCCTTTCGAGGCCGCCGTCGAAGCGGGCGCCTGGGCGGTGATGTCCGCGTACAACCGGGTCAACGGGGTCACGATGGCCGCGGGACCGCTGCTGGCGGAGCCGCTCAAGAGCGAATGGGGTTTCACGGGACCGGTGATCTCCGACTGGGGCGCGGTCCGCTCGCTGCTCGACACCGCGCGCGCCGCGCAGGACCTGGCGATGCCGGGGCCGGACAGCCCCTGGGCCGACGGGCTGCTCGACGCCGTGGAGAAGGGGCTGGTCCCCGTGGCGGCGATCGACGACAAGGTCCGCAGACTGCTGCGGCTGGCCGACCGGGTGGGCGCGCTGGGCGAACGGCCCGTGGCACGGCGGCCGGTGGCCCCGGAGGCCGGCCCGCGCGGACTGCTGCGCCGTGCCGTCGCGGCGGGGACCGTCCTGCTGCGCAACGAAGGGGAGCTGCTGCCGCTCGACCCGGCGCGGCTGCGCTCCGTCGCGGTCGTCGGGCCCCATGCAACGGCGGTCCGTATCCAGGGCGGGGGCAGCGCGGAGGTGTTCCCCGCCTCCGTGGTCTCGCCGCTGGCCGGTATCACGGCCGCTCTGGAGGGGACGGCCGAGGTGACCTATGCCCCGGGGCTGCCCCCGGGCGCTCTGCCCGCGCCGCTGGAGCGCGGCTGGACCCGTGATCCGCGCGACGGTGAACCGGGCGTGCTCGTACGGCAGTTGGACGCCGGTGGCAAGGAACTGCACGCGGAGCACCGGCTGTCGGGGCGGATCGTGGAGCCCGCCCGGGTGCCGGGGGCGCGGACCGTGGAGATCCGGGCGCTGATCCGGCCGGACCGGGACGGCGAGTGGACGCTGGCGGTCGGCGGCTGGGGACCGCTCTCCCTCTCCGTCGCCGGACGTACGGTACTGACCGGCACCTTCCCGCCGGACTCCGACGATCCGACCCGGGTCCATGTCGCCCCGCCCTACCGGACCGTACGGGTCGGGCTGAGCGCCGGGGCCGAGGTGGAGGTGGTCGCCCGGCGGGGGCTCGACCCCGGCACGGGGGTGGCCACGATCCTGGCGGCCGCCCCGCCGCCGGGCGACCCGGCGGCCGAACTCGCCGCCGCCGTCGCGGCGGCCCGGGACGCCGACACCGCCGTGGTGGTCGTCGGCACCACCGAGGAGAGCGAGTCGGAGGGCCGTGACCGGGACTCGCTCGCCCTGCCGGACGGTCAGGACGCGCTGGTACGGGCCGTGGCGCGGGCCAATCCCCGGACGGTGGTGATCGTCAACGCGGGCGGTCCCGTCACCCTTCCCTGGCGTGCCGAGGTGCCCGCGCTGCTGCTCGCCTGGTTCCCCGGGCAGGAGGCCGGGGACGGTCTGGCCGATGTGCTCCTGGGCCACGCCGAGCCGGGCGGCCGGCTGCCGACGACCTGGGCGGCGGCGCACGAGGACGTCCCCGTACTCCGTACCCGCCCCCAGGAGGGCCGGCTGCGCTACGCCGAGGGACCGTACATCGGCTATCGCGCCTGGCTGAGATCGGACACCCCGCCCGCGTACTGGTTCGGCCATGGCCTGGGCTACACGACCTGGTCGTACCGCGCGCTGGAGGCACCGGCCCGGGTGCGCGCCGGTGAGCCGTTCGAGGTGCGGATACGGCTGCGCAACACGGGCGGGCGGCGCGGACGCGAGGTCGTACAGCTCTATCTGTCCGGCCCCGAGGCTCCCGGCCCCGGTGCTTACGGCCCCGAGGCTCCTGGCCCCGGTGCTCCCCCGGCCGGGGCTCCCGGCGCGGGGCCGGTGGAGGCGTCGCCCCGGGAGCCGTCGGGCGGGCCGCCGTCGCCCCGGGTGCCGTCGCCCGCCGGCCCGGCCGCGCGCAGGCTGGTCGGATACACGGCGGTCGTCGCGGACCCCGGCGAGGAGGTCGTCGCGGTGGTACGGGTGGACGGCCGCGCCCCGGCGCACTGGTCGGAGGTGCGGCACGACTGGGTGTACGCCCCCGGCGACCACACCCTGCACGGCGGGCGTTCCGTCGGGGATCTGCCGCTCGAAGCGACGGTCGGGCTGTCCCAGGCACCGCCCTCGTGACCCCTCGAACGACCACGGAGAGCGCTCTCCACTGATGCTATAAAGGGGGTCATGACGGAAGATCCGCGACCTGCCGGCGCGCCCACCCTGGAGGATGTGGCGCGAGCGGCCGGTGTCTCGCGCGCCACGGTCTCGCGGGTCGTCAACGGGGTGCGCAATGTCGACCCGGTGATACAGGAGTCGGTACGGCAGGCGGTGGCCGCGACCGGTTACACGCCCAACCGCGCGGCACGGTCACTGGTCACCCGGCGCGCCGACTCGATCGCCCTGGTGGTCTCGGGAGCCGGGGACGACACGGACGCGGAACCGGCGGCCGGCCCGGCGCCGGGCTCGAACGGTTCGGCCAACGGCTCGGGCGGCGGCTCCGCCGCCCGGCCGGGCCCGGGGGGCGGGAAGGCCCCGGAGCGGAAGAGGGCCCCGGGAGCAGGGAAGGCCCCGGGAGCAGGGAAGGCCCCGGAGGGCGAGGAGCCGTCCGTCGTGCCCGGGTCCGCACCGGCGGAGGGGGACGGCGAAGGCGGCCCGGAGGGCGCCGGCAGCTCGTTCACCGCACGGGTCTTCGCGGACCCGTTCTTCGGCCGGGTGGTGACGGGAGTCGTCAACTACCTCCGGCCCCGGGGGATGTACCCGGTGCTGATGTTCGCGGAGACCTCCCGCGCCCGCGACGAGGTCGTCTCGTATCTGCGCCAGGGCAGCGCGGACGGCGCGCTCGTCGTGTCGACCCACGCCGAGGATCCGCTGCCCGCGCTGATCACGGAGGCGGGGCTGCCCGCCGTGCTGTACGCGCGACCCGCCCGGCCCGCCCGTATCAGCTATGTGGATCTCGCCCACCAGGACGGCGCCCGGCTGGCCGCCGAGCATCTGCTCGCCCGCGGCTGCCGGCGGATCGCCACGATCACCGGCCCGCTGGACGTGCCCGCGGGCCAGGACCGGCTGGCGGGCTTCCGGGACACGATGGCGCGGCGGGGCCATCCGTACATCCCCATCGCCGAGGGGAGGTTCACCCAGGAGAGCGGGGAGACGGCGATGGAGCGGCTGCTCACCGAGCACCCCGATCTGGACGGGGTGTTCGCGGCGAACGACCTGATGGCGGTGGGTGCCTGCCATGTGCTGCGTGAGCGCGGCAGACGGGTGCCGGAGGATGTCGCCGTGGTCGGCTTCGACGACAGCAGCGCGGCGCTCTCCTGCCGGCCGCCGCTGACCACCATCAGACAGCCGGTGGAGGAGATGGCCGCGGAGATGGCCCGTCTGCTGCTGGACCGGCTCGCCGGATCGGACCGCGCGGTGACTTCGGTGATCTTCGAACCGTCGCTGGTGGTACGCGGTTCGGCCTGACCGGCCACGACCGCGACCACCATCACGACCGCGACCGCAACCGCGGCCACAACCACCTGAACAAAAAGGGCATATCACCCAAAATCAAGAATCACACGGCACTTCGCCGGCCCTCGGGCCGGCGGGCGGATCAGACCGTCGTCTCCCCCGCCGCCGGCGTGGGGGCGGCAACGGGACCGGCGGCGGGGGCGGCGGGGGCGCGGCGCCAGCGCCGGGACGCGGAGACGACCCCCGGATCCGGTTCCGCGGCCGGCCCCGGGACCCGTGGACGGCTGCCGCCGCGCGCCAGGAACGCGGCGAGGGGCAGCGTCGCCGCCCCCACCGTCACCGCGTCCGGGCCGAGATGGCCCAGCTCGATGGTGGTGCGCTCCGCCGCGTGGGTGAGCGCGTACGCCTCCGCGTGGCGCCGGATCGCGGGCAGCAGATGCGGCCCGATCAGCAGCCCCGCCCAGCCGCCGAGCAGGATGCGCTCGGGCAGGAAGAGATTGATCAGATCGGCGACGGCCGCCCCCAGACGCTCGGCGGTGTCGTCGAGGAGGGAGACGGCCAACGGATCGGCCGCGAGGCCTTCCGCGTCGGGGAAGGCCGCTTCGAGCAGCGCCGCCAGGGCGGTCTCGTCGTCCGCGTCGTCCGGGAGCGGTCCGCCCGCCTCGTACCATCGTTCGCGCATCGCCTCCGCCCCGGCGTACGCCTCCAGACAGCCGATGGAGCCGCAGCGGCAGCGGCGTCCGCCCATCTGCACCGTGGTGTGGCCCCATTCGAGCGCGCTGCCGCGGCCGCTCTCCTCGACCAGCGCGCCGCCGTGGATGACGCTCGCGCCGACGCCGGAGCCGATCAGCGCGATCGCGGCCGTACCGGCGCCCCGGCCGCCGCCGAACCACATCTCGGCCTGTCCGAGCGTCTTGGCCCCGTTGTCGATGAACAGCGGCACCTCGGCCGGTACGTCGAGGACCGCGCGCAGCAGCTTCTCGAAGGGCACCGCGGTCCAGCCGATGGTCTGGCCGTGCACCACGGCCCCGCCCTCGCCGCCGCGTTCGATGATCCCGGGGACCCCGATCCCGATGCCGAGGAGCTGCCCCGCGTCGGCCCCGGCGTCGCGCAGCACATCGGTGACGCCGGTGCACACATGGGAGACGATGCGTTCGACGTCGTAGCCGTGCTGGGCCAGCAGTCGGTCGGTCCGGGCCAGTTCGGTGAGGGAGAGATCGAACAGCTCGACGCGGACCCGGGTCTCACCGATGTCGATACCGATGAGCAGTCCGCCGCCGGGGGCGACACGCAGCAGCGTACGGGGGCGCCCGCCGTCCGAGTCGACCACTCCGGCCTCCTCCAGCAGACCCTCGGCGGCGAGTTCGGCAACGACGTTGCTGATGGAACCCGAACTCAGCCCCGTGGCGGAACCCAGCTCCTGGCGGCTCAGCGGACCGTCGAAATACAACCGTTGTACAACCCTGGCACGGTTGTCCCTTCGCAGGTCACGCACTGTCCGTCTGCCGCGCTCTCCCATGGTGCTCCTTCCGTGGACGCAACATACCCCGGTCACAGACCTTGACGCGACCTTCTCTCACCTCTTAAATCACGTCATAAATTAAGTCATGGAGGCCGTTCGACTCTCGAACGCTGCCACCCCCCGGAAAGGGGCCATCCCACATGCGCACCATCAGAGCCGCAGCAGCAGTAGCCATCGTCAGCGCCCTCACCGCCGTCGCCGGCTGCGGTGGCGGTTCCTCCAGCGATGGCGGAAGTAACGAATCACCCAAAACCCTGACGTACTGGGCGTCCAACCAGGGCCCCAACATCGAGGCGGACAAGAAGATACTCACCCCCGAACTCAAGAAGTTCGAGGAGCAGACCGGGATCAAGGTCAAGCTCGAGGTCATCCCGTGGTCCGATCTGCTCAACCGGATCCTCGCCGCCACCACGTCGGGTCAGGGCCCCGACGTGCTGAACATCGGCAACACCTGGTCGGCCTCGCTCCAGGCCACGGGCGCGCTGCTGCCGTGGGACGAGAAGAACTTCGACGCGATCGGCGGCCGGGACCGGTTCGTCGACTCGGCGGTCGCCTCGGCCGGCGCGGAGGGTCAGGACCCCGCCGCCGTGCCGCTGTACTCGCTGGCCTACGCGCTCTACTACAACAAGCAGATGTTCGCGGACGCCGGTATCACGGAGCCCCCGGCCACCTGGGACCAGCTTGTCGCCGACGGCAAGAAGATCTCCAAGGACGGCAAGTGGGGGCTGGGTGCCGAGGGCGGCAACCTGTCCAACAACATCCACCAGGTCTTCGCGCTCGGCAAGCAGCACGGTGTCGACTTCTTCGACAAGGCGGGCAAGCCCACCTTCACCTCCGACGGCGCCGTCGCCGCGGTGAAGCAGTACGTCGACTTCATGGCCAAGGACAAGATCATCGCTCCGGGCAACGCGGAGTACGCCCAGAACCAGTCCCTCCAGGACTTCGCCAAGGGCAAGACGGCCATGGTCCTGTGGCAGGCCGCGGCCTCGACCTTCGCCTCCCAGGGCATGAAGCCCGAGGACTGGGGCGTCGCTCCCGTTCCGGTCCAGTCCGGTACCCCGGGCACCGGCAAGAACCTCAACTCCATGGTCGCCGGCATCAACATCGCGGTGTTCAACAACACCAAGAACGTCGACGGCGCCAAGAAGTTCGTCAAGTTCATGACGAGCGACGAGGAGCAGAAGCTGCTCAACAAGACCTTCGGCGCCATCCCGCCGGTGAAGGCCGCCCAGGAGGACCCGGCGTTCGCCGCGCCCGACCTGAAGGTCCTGCGTGACACGCTGGCCACCAGCGCCGCCCCGCTCCCCCAGGTCGCCAACGAGTCGCAGTTCGAGACGACCGTCGGTACGGCCGTCAAGGACCTGTGGGCCGACGCCGCGGCCGGCAAGCCGGTGACGACCGAATCCGTCAAGGCGGCCCTGACCAAGGCCCAGCAGCAGATGGCACAGTGAGGCTTTCTCCATGACCGCCACCGTGACACCCACCACTGGGCACAAGGCGGGCAAAAAGGAGAAGACGGATAACGGGGGTGCGCGCGGACCACGTCTGCCGCGCATCCCCGACCGGATCCGTCAGGGCGGTCTGCCCTATCTCCTGCTGCTGCCCGCGGTCGTGCTCGAACTGCTCATCCACATCATCCCGATGGTGATCGGGATCTGGGTGAGCTTCCGGCAGCTCACCCAGTTCTTCATCCGGAACTGGGGCAACTCGCCCTCCGCCGGTCTCGACAACTACCGGATCGCCATCGACTTCGATGCGCCGATCGGCCAGGCGCTCCTCCACTCGTTCCTGGTGACCTGCGCCTTCACCGTGCTCTCCGTCGGGCTGTCCTGGCTGTTCGGTGTGGCGGCGGCGATCATGCTCCAGGAGAACTTCCGCGGCCGGAGCGTGCTGCGGACGATCTTCCTCGTCCCGTACGCCCTGCCCGTCTACGCGGCGGTCATCACCTGGGCGTTCATGTTCCAGCACGACAACGGCATCATCAATCACGTCCTGCACGACCAGCTCGGCCTCACCGACCAGCCGTCGTTCTGGCTGATCGGCAACAACAGCTTCATCGCGCTGGTCGTCGTCTCGCTCTGGAAGTCCTGGCCCTTCGCGTTCCTGATGCTGATGGCTGCCCTCCAGAACATCCCGCGTGATCTCTACGAGGCCGCCTCCATCGACGGGGCGGGCATCTGGCAGCAGATCCGCAAGATCACACTGCCCTCGCTGCGCCCGGTCAACCAGGTGCTGGTGCTCGTGCTGTTCCTGTGGACGTTCAACGACTTCAACACGCCCTATGTGCTGTTCGGCAAGTCGGCGCCGGAAGCGGCGGATCTGATCTCGATCCATATCTACCAATCGTCTTTCGTCACCTGGAACTTCGGCTCGGGATCCGCGATGTCCGTCCTGCTGCTGCTCTTCCTGCTGCTCGTCACGGCGGTCTATCTGTTCTTCACCTCACGGGGAAGGAAGGGCTCGGATGCCTAGGCCCAGGTCTCCCATCGCACCGCCGCAGTCGTTCATCTGGACGCGCCGTGTCGTACTGACGCTCCTGGCGGCCTTCGCGCTGCTGCCGGTCTATGTGATGGTCAGCAGCTCGCTCAAGCCGCTCCAGGACGTGTCGGGCAAGTTCCAGTGGTTCCCGACGAACCTCACGGTCCGTCCGTACTTCGACATCTGGAAGACCGTCCCGCTCGCCAAGTACTTCGTGAACTCGCTGATCGTGGCCGGTTCGGCGACCGTGCTCTCCGTGGCGATCGCGGTGTTCGCCGCGTACGCGGTGAGCCGCTACCGCTTCCGCGGCAAGCGCGTCTTCACCGTCACGGTGCTGTCCACCCAGATGTTCCCCGGCATCCTCTTCCTGCTCCCGCTGTTCCTGATCTTCGTGAACATCGGGAACAGCACGGGCGTCGAGCTGTACGGCTCGCGCGGCGGTCTGATCCTCACGTATCTGACGTTCTCGCTGCCGTTCTCCATCTGGATGCTGATCGGGTACTTCGACTCGATCCCCAGGGAGCTGGACGAGGCCGCCATGGTGGACGGCGCGGGACCCATCCGCGCGCTGTTCCAGGTGGTGGTGCCCGCCGCGGTCCCCGGCATCGTCGCCGTCGCCGTCTACGCCTTCATGACGGCCTGGGGCGAGGTCCTCTTCGCCTCCGTCATGACCAACGACACCACCAGGACCCTGGCGGTCGGTCTCCAGGGTTACGCCACCCAGAACGACGTCTACTGGAACCAGATCATGGCCGCCTCGCTGGTCGTCAGCGTGCCCGTGGTCGTCGGGTTCCTTCTTCTCCAGCGCTACCTCGTCGCCGGCCTGACCGCGGGCGCCGTGAAGTGACCCATTCAGAAAGGCAGTCCGTGAACGACCTCAACGCCCTTCCCCACGATTTCACCTGGGGCGTCGCCACCGCCGCGTACCAGATCGAGGGAGCCGTGGCCGAGGACGGCCGTACCCCCTCCATCTGGGACACGTTCTCCCACACCCCGGGCAAGATCGACAACAATGACACCGGCGATGTGGCCTGCGACCACTACCACCGGGTGCCCGAGGACATCGGGCTGATGAAGCAGCTCGGTGTGGACGCGTACCGGTTCTCGATCGCCTGGCCCCGGATCGTGCCCGGCGGCGACGGACCGGTGAACGAGCGCGGGCTCGCGTTCTACGACCGGCTGGTGGACGGTCTGCTGGAGGCCGGCATCACCCCGTTCGCCACGCTCTACCACTGGGACCTGCCGCAGATCCTCCAGGACCGCGGCGGCTGGCCCGCCCGGGACACCGCCGAGCACTTCGCGGCCTACGCCTCCGCCGTGGCCGAGCGGCTCGGCGACCGGGTGAAGGACTGGGCGACCCTCAACGAGCCGCTGTGCTCCTCGTGGATCGGCCACCTCGACGGCACGATGGCGCCCGGACTGACCGATCTCACGGCCGCCGTGCGCACCTCGTTCCATCTCCACCTCGGGCACGGTCTCGCGGTGCAGGCGATCCGCGCGGCCTCCTCCGACGCCCGGGTCGGCATCGTCAACAATCTCAGCCCGATCGAGCCGGCGAGCGACAGCGACGCGGACCGCGCCGCCGCCGTCCGTGCCGACGGTCACACCAACCGCTGGTGGCTGGACCCGATCCACGGCCGCGGCTACCCGCAGGACATGGTCGATCTGTACGGGGTGGACCTGCCCGTGCGCGCCGGCGACCTGGAGACCATCGCGACGCCGCTCGACTGGCTGGGGCTCAACTACTACTTCCGCCAGATCGTCCAGGACGACCCGTCGGGCCCGGCCCCGTTCGCCCGCCAGGTCGAGGTGCCGAACGCCCGCCACACCCACATGGGCTGGGAGGTCCACGCCGACGGTCTGGAGCAGCTCCTGCTCCGCCTGAAGGACGAGTACGGCGCGCAGCGGATCTTCGTCACCGAGAACGGCTCCGCCTTCCCGGACACCGTACGGGCGGACGGCAGCGTCGACGACCCCGAGCGTGCCCGTTATCTGGACGAGCACCTCGCCGCCTGCGCGCGGGCCGTGGCGAAGGGCGCCCCGCTCGCCGGGTACTTCGCCTGGTCGCTGATGGACAACTTCGAGTGGGCGTACGGCTACGACAAGCGCTTCGGTCTGGTCCATGTGGACTACGAGACGCAGCGCCGCACCATCAAGGGCAGCGGCCACCGCTATGCGGAGATCATCCGCGCGATGTCCGACAGGAACCGCGAGGCGGCCTGAGTCCCGGCACGGGCGTGTGACGCCCGGCCCCCGGAACGGAACGACCGGAGCCACCGCCCTGGGGAGGGGGACGGTGGCTCCGGCCGTGCGGGCGGTGGTCCATGGCCGGAGGGAGCCGGTCACGGACCACCGGGGTCCTGTGGGATCAGGTACGGGTCGGCATCGACGGTTCCGTACCGGTCTGGGCGCATACCGAGGCGGCCACCTGGGAGGCGAAGCCCAGCATGCGTGTCACCTGGTCGTGCGAGAGCGCGGCGGCGCCGCCGTCGCGGTGCGCACCGGTGGTGGTCAGCCAGTTGAGGACACCGGACATGAAGGCGTCGCCCGCGCCGATGGTGTTGACCACCTCGACGGGCACCGCGGGCACGGACACCGGCTCCGAGGAGCCGGCATAGCCCGTACTGCCCCGGGCGCCGCGGGTGAGCACCACGAGCCTGCCCTCCGCCGCCAGCCGCCGGCAGGTCTCGTCGGGGTCGGTGCCGGGCCAGAGCCGCACCAGATCCTCGTCGCTCGCCTTGACGACCTGAGCCAGCGCGCACAGCTCGCGCAGCAGCCGGCCGCCCGTCCCGGGGTCGATCGTCCGGTCCTCGCGCACATTGGGGTCCACCACCAGCAGGGTGCGCCCGGCGGCGGCGCGCGCGGTGGCCGCGACGGCCCCGGCGGCCGGTTCGACGACCGCCGCGACACCGCCGGCGTACACCGCCGCGAACCGCTCCACCCGGGCGGAGTGGTCCGGCAGCCGGAAGGTCGCCGTGTCCTGGAGATGGAAGTGGTAGCTGGTGCCGTCCGGGCCGGGGTCGGCGACCGCGAGCGTGGTCGGCAGCTCCGAGCGGGCGCAGAGGCCGAGATCGGTCCCGGCCGAGACCAGCCGCTGTTCGATCATCCGCGCGAAGCCGTCGCCGCCCAGGGCGCCCGCGAACCAGCTCTCCGTGCCGAGCCTGGCGAGTCCCGCCGCGACATTGGCGGGGGCGCCGCCCGGCTCGGCGCGATAGGTCCCCGGCTCCTCCGGCGACGGTACGAGGTCGATGAGCGCCTCCCCCATCACCAGGACGGCGCCAGGACCGGCTGGAAGACCCTCGCTCACGGCTCCACCACGATCTTGCGGCCCTGGCCCGCCTTGAACCGGTCGATCGCCTGCGGGTACTGCTCCAGCGGCAGCCGGTCGCTGATGAAGACCGCGGGGTCGAGCACCCCGGTGGCGAAGAGCGCCGCGGCCCGCTCGTAGCTGTGCAGTACCGCCATGGAGCCGGTGATGGTGATCTCCTGGTTGTAGATGCGGTACGGCTCGATGACCGCGGTGGTCGCGTAGTCGGAGACCCCGAACTGGAGGAACGTGCCGCCCTTGGCGACCCGGCCGATACCGTCCTGGATGGCGGCCGCGTTGCCGGTGGCGTCGATCACGAAGTCCCAGCCGCGCGGCCGGTCGAACTCCTCCGCGGAGGCGGCGGTGGCCGAGCAGCCGAGCTTGCTCGCGGTGGCCAGCCGTTCCGGGTTGATGTCCAGGACGTCGACGGAGGCGGCGCCGGTGCGCTTGGCCAGTTCGAGCATCATGAGTCCCATGGTGCCCGAGCCGTAGATCAGCACCTCGGCGCCGAGCGTGGAGCTGAGCACGTCATAGCCGCGGACCGCGCAGGAGAGCGGCTCGATCAGCGCCGCGTCCCGTACGTCGATGTGGTCGGGCAGCTTGACGCAGTTGGCCACGGGCGCCACGGCGTACTCGGCGGCGCCGCCGGGCTTGCTGACGCCGATCGCGTTCCACCGGTCGCACAGGTTTCCCCGTCCGGCCCGGCAGTAGCGGCACTCGTGGCAGTACAGCGAGGGGTCGACGGCCACCTTGTCGCCCACGGCCAGTTCAGTGACGTCGGAGCCGATTTCCACGATCTCACCGGCGAACTCGTGACCGGGCACGATCGGCAGGGTGGGCGCGAACTCCCCCTGGAGAATGTGCAGATCGGTGCCGCAGAGGCCGCACGCCGCGACGGACACGACCACGTCCCGGGGGCCCGGGGTGGGGTCGGGCACCGTGGTGACGGAGACCTTGCCGACGGCTTCGACGATCGCTGCCCTCATTACTTAACAGCTCCAAGAGAAAGGCCCTGGACCAGCTTGTCCTGGGCGGCGAAACCGGCGGCGAGCACCGGCAGGGAGACGACGACGGACGCCGCGCAGAGCTGGGCGAGGAAGAGGCCCTGGCTGGTGACGAAGCCCGTCAGGAAAACAGGTGCGGTCTGGGCCGTCACCCCGGTGAGCACCCGGGCGAAGAGCAGCTCGTTCCAGCTGAAGATGAAGCAGATCAGCGCCGTGGCCGCGATCCCCGGCGCGGCGACCGGCGCCACCACCCGGGTCAGTACGGTCGGCAGCCGGGCCCCGTCCACCTGCGCGGCCTCGATGATGGAGACCGGGACGTCCGCGAGGAAGGACTGCATCATCCAGACCGCGATCGGCAGATTCATCGAGGTGTAGAGGATGACGAGCAGCCAGATGTTGTCCAGCATGCCGACGTTCTTCGCGAAGAGGTACACGGGCAGCAGACCGGCGACGACCGGCAGCATCTTCGTGGAGAGGAAGAAGAACATCACGTCCGTCCACTTCTCCACCCGCTTGATGGAGAGCGCGTACGCCGCCGGGAGCGCCAGGACGAGCACGAACAGCGTGGAGAACAGGGACGCGGTCAGGGAGTTGATCAGCGGCGGCCAGGGACTGGCGCCGCCGCCCGCCCCGAAGAAGACCCGGTAGCTGTCGAGGGTGAGCCCCGCGCCGAAGGAGGGCGGGTTGGTCGCCGCGTCCGCCTCCGAGTGGAAGGAGGTCAGCAGCATCCAGAGCGCCGGCAGACAGAAGACGACACCGACGATCCAGGCCAGCAGCCCGAGCCCGGCGGAGCGCCGCCTGGCCCGCCGGGCGGCGGGCGCGTACGGGTCGGTCCTGGGCCGTGCGACCGGTGCCGTCTGCGGGGCCGAGAGGGTACTCATGCGCGGTTCGCCTCCTCACTGAAGAGGGACGAGACCACACGCAGGGCGAAGGTCGCGATCACGATCGTGCCGATCACGACGACGACTCCGGCGGCGGAGGCCAGTCCGTACTCGTGAGCCTGGTAGAAGGTCTGGTAGATGGTGTAAGGGAGGTTCGCGGTGCCGAGGCCGCCCGAGGTGAGGGTGAAGACCGCGTCGAAGTTCTGCACGATGTAGATCGAACCGAGCAGGATGCCCAGTTCCAGATAGCGGCGCAGATGCGGCAGCGTCAGATAGCGGAAGGTCTGCCAGGTGGTCGCGCCGTCCAGCTTGGCGGCCTCGATGATCTCGGCGGGCCGGCTCTGGAGCCCGGCCAGCAGGATGAGCATCATGAACGGCGTCCACTGCCAGACGAGGGCCGCCTCGACCGCGATCAGCGGCATGTCGGAGATCCAGTCCGGCTGGGCCGGGCTGCTCACCCCGAAGAGTCCGGTGAACCATGCCCAGGCCCCGTTGAACAGCCCGTACTCCGGGTTGTAGAGCGCGTGCTTCCACAGCAGCGCCGCCGAGACGGGGACCAGCAGGAACGGGGTGATCAGCAGCGTGCGGACGAAGCCCCGGCCGAAGAACTTGCGGTCGAGCAGCAGGGCGAGCAGCAGTCCGAGGACCACGCTGACGATCACCACGCTCGCCGTGAGCAGGACGGTGGTGAACACCGAGTCCCGCAGGCCCGCGTCGGAGAACACGGACCCGTAGTTGGAGAGTCCGGCGAAGCCGCGCTCGTCGGGGGCGAGCGAGTTCCAGTCGAAGAGCGAGATCACCAGCGTCGCCACGAAGGGCAGCTGGGTGACCGCGACCAGGAAGACCAGCGCGGGCAGCAGCGGGGCCCTGGTGGCCCAGGCGCGGGCCCGGCCGGAGGCCCTCCGGCCGGCGCGCCGTGGCGTGCTGGGGCGCGACGCGCCGGCCGGGGAGAGCGGAGGTGTACTGACGGAGGTGCTCACTGCTGCTCCTTGCCGACCTTCTCGGCGAGCGCCTGCGAGGTCTTCAGCGCCTCGGCCACCGACTTCTTGCCCGCGATGGCGGCGCTGATCTCCTGCGAGACCTTGGTGCCCAGGTCGGTGAACTCGGGGATGTCGACGAACTGGATGCCGACGGTCGGCCGGGGCTGGGTGCCCGGGTCACGCGGGTTGGCGCTGGCGATGGCCTGCTTGGTGACCTCGGCGAACGCGGCGGCGTCCTTCAGATAGTCGGGGTTGGCGTAGGTCGAGGCGCGCTTGCCCGCGGGCACATTGGCCCAGCCGATCTTCTCGCCGACGAGGTTCTCGTACTCCTTGCTGGACGCCCAGGAGATGAACTTCCACGCGCTCTCGGTCTTGGTGGAGGCCTTCTGCATGCCCCAGGCCCAGGTGTAGAGCCAGCCCGAGCTCTCCGTCTTGTCCACGGGAGCCGGCACATAGCCGATCTTGCCCTTGACCGGGGATCCCTTCGCCTCCAGCGATCCGGCGCCCGCGGTGGCGTCGTACCACATGGCCGAGTTGCCCTGGGTCATGTTGTTGAGGCACTCGGCGTAGCCGGACTGCGGAGCGCCCGCCTGGCCGTGGTTGCGCACCAGGTCGACATAGAACTGGGTGGCCTTGGTGAACTCGGGCGAGGTGAGCTGCGCCTCCCAGTCCTTGGTGAACCAGGTCCCGCCCATGGTGTTGACGACCGTGGTCAGTGGGGCGATGACCTCGCCCCAGCCGGGCAGTCCGCGCAGACAGATGCCCTTCATGTTCTCCTGCGCGCCGTCCACCTTGGCGGCCAGATCGGCGACCTGCGCCCAGGTGGGCTTGGCGGGCATCGTGAGCTTCTTCGCCGCGAAGACGTCCTTGCGGTACATCAGGAAGGACGACTCGCCGTAGAAGGGCTCGCCGTAGAGCTTGCCGTCCTCGGCGGTCAGCGACTCCTGGAGCGGCTTGAGTATGTCGGCCTGGTCGAAGGCCTTGTCCTTGCCTGCGTACTCGTCGAGGGAGTGCAGCCAGCCGTTCTTCGCGTAGAAGGGCACCTCGAAGTTGCTGATGGTGGCGACGTCGTACTGGCCGGCCTGGTTGGAGAAGTCCTGGGTGATCTTGTCGCGGACGTCGTTCTCGGGCAGGACCGTGAAGTTGACCTTGATTCCGGTCTCCTTCGTGAAGTTGTCCGCGGTGAGCTTCTGCAACTCGACCATCTGCGGGTTGTTCACCATGAGCACATTGAGCGTGTCGTCACCCGCGGAGGAGGTGCCGCCCGCGCCACTGCACCCGGCGAGCAGGGCCACCAGGGCGGCGCTCGCACCCACACGGACACGGATTCCGCCGCGTCCACCGATACGTCGTCGCTGGAGGGGCTGGAGTGGCTGGAGTGGCATGACGTTCTCTCCTGATCGTTCGTTGCGGGAAGATGTGGGGGTGCCGGAGGAACAGGCACCGGGCTGAAGGGGACGGAGGTGTGAGGGGTGTACGGAACGGCTCATGGGTATGGAGTGGCTTGCGGGTGCCCGGAGAAGACGGGTACATGACGGGACGGAACATGATGGAACGGGACGGGTCAGACGCGGATGACCTGCGGTCCCAGGAGCGAGTAGCGCTGGGCCTCGGCCGAGGGCAGTCCCGCGTCCGTGACGATCGATTCGAAGTCACCGACCTCGGCGAAGCGGCAGAAGCTGACCGCGCCGAACTTGGTGTGGATCCCGGCGAAGACCCGGCGGCGCGCGCTCCGCATGGCCTGGGCCTTGACCTCGCTGACCGCGGGGTCGGGGGTGGTGAGGCCGTATTCGCGGGATATGCCGTTCGCTCCGACGTACGCCAGGTCGATGACGAACTCGGAGAGCATCCTGGTGGTCCAGTGGTCGACCGTGGCCATCGTGGAGCCACGGACCCGGCCGCCGAGCAGCAGTACGGCGAACTTCTCCGCGTCGGCGAGCGCGGTCGCCACGGCCAGGGAGGCGGTGACCACCGTCAGCGGCCGGTCCCGGGGCAGCGCCTCGGCGACGAGCTGCGGGGTGAAGCCCTCGTCGACGAAGACCGTTTCCGCGTCACCGAGAAGATCGGCCGCGGCGGCCGCGATCCGCGACTTCTGCGGGA
Organism: Streptomyces sp. NPDC002018; assembly: GCF_042890865.1. Lineage (NCBI taxonomy): Bacteria > Bacillati > Actinomycetota > Actinomycetes > Kitasatosporales > Streptomycetaceae > Streptomyces > Streptomyces sp. NPDC002018. The sequence continues at coordinate 632,059 of NZ_JBIASO010000001.1, read as the reverse complement.
CGAGCCGGGTGGTCCGCACCGCGAGGGTGGTCTCGAATCCGGCGCTCTCCACCGGGTAGGCGCCACCGTGGGTACGGCGCACCAGCCCGTGTTCCTCCAGGGCGTGCAGATCGCGCCGGATGGTCTCCTTGGCGACCTGGAGTCTTCCCGCCAGGGCGGTGACCTCCACCGACCCGTCTCGTCGGGCGATCTCCAGGATTTCTCGTCGGCGCTCGTCGGTGTCCACGACCACACACTTCCCTGCTTTGCTGCGGCTCAGCACCCGTTCGGGCTCATGCGTCGTTTGTACAAGCAAGAGACCGGCTGCGACCAGCTTCTTCACAGCATCGACTGTGCCCGTTCATGCCCGTTTCGGGAAGGGGGTTTGCGCTGATCACCCCCGCGACCGGGGTGGCTGTTGCACGGATCACTGCCCGACTGGGGCCCGATCCGTGCCCGTTCGCTGCCCGGTGCGGTACATGCTTTTCCCGCAATCGGAGCCCGCTTGCGCAAGCGGGCTCCGAGTCGGTGCGGCGTTCACGGCCGCGGCCGGGTCAGCTGTAGACGCCGAACTCGTGGAGCGAGTACCCCCAGGCGGTTCCGCGCACGGTGGCGTTGATCCGGACATAGCGCGCGTTTCCGGCTATGTCATGGTCGTCGATTCCTCCGTTGCCGTCCGTCACGGTCCTCACCGTGGCCCAGTTCTGTCCGTCGTCGGAGGTCTGGACGGTGTAGCCCCTGGCGTACGCGGTCTCCCAGGCGAGCTGGACATGCCGGAACGCCGTCTTGCGGCCGAGGTCGACCTGGATCCACTGCGGATCGCTCCAGTCGCTCGCCCACCGGGTCTCGAACGAGCCGTCGACCGCGCTGCCCGCCGGGCACGGGCAGCCGGTGCCGCCCGCCTGCGCCGAGGACGCCGTGGCCGGCCTGCCCTGGGCGAGATTGGTCCCGCCGACCGGCGGCGGCACCACCTTGAACGACTTGGTCTCGATGCCCACATTGCCCTTGCCGTCGGCCGCCTTGACATAGACCTTCCAGACGCCGAGCCGGTCGGGCGCGGTGAGCCGGAAGGTGCCGTTGCCGAGGGCGGTGAAGGGCGTATCGGTCAACTGGCCCGAGTTGTCGATGTACTTGCCGCCGAGGAGGAGCTGGTACGAGAGCGGATCGCCCTCCGGGTCCGTGACCGAGGCGCGGACGGTGAACTCCCGGCCCGCCGGGACCGAGGCGGCCCCGTCGACGGACATCGAGGAGATCACGGGCGGGGTGTTGTCGCGGGAGGTGTCGCCTCCGTACGCCCTCTTCACCGCGTAGTACGAGAGCCGCTTCTGGCCCGCGGGAAGCAGATTGAACCAGACACCGCCGAAGTCGTACTCGGTGCCGTAGTGGAAGAGCGTCGCCCCGAGCGCCACACCCCGGTGGCCGGTGATACAGCCCCACGCCTTGGTGTAGCCGGCCGCCTTCGCCGGGTCGGCGGGCTCGTCGGGCACCCCGTTGGCGTCGTTCGGCACCTCCCACTCACCGGCCGGGCCGCCCTCGGTGACGATGTACGGCTTGGTGTACCCGCCGGCCTGCCAGGTCTGCTGGATGTTGCAGACGTCACCGTAGGAGTTCACCGCGTACAGATCGAGGTCGGGCGCGTTGCGCTGGTAGTAGGGCCAGGCGCCCGTCCACGCGTCGGTCGAGGTCACCGGGTGGTTGGGGTCGACGGCGTGGATCCTCTTCGCGATGTCGTTGACGAAGGCCGTGTACGCGTTGCGCTGCTGCTCCAGCGCGTCACCGCTGTAGCAGTTCTGGAGACCGAGGACGGACTCGTTGCCGACGTTCCACATCAGGACGCCGGGGTGGTCCCTGTAGGTCTCCACCCAGCGGGGGAACTCCGCGAGCATGTCGTTCTTGTACGTGGTGTCCGTCAGATAGTTGACACAGCCACCGCTCCCGGGGCCGCCGCCCGGCTGGAGCCAGAAGCCCGCGATGACCTTGACGCCGTTGGCCGCCGCCGCGTCGAGGAGCGGTCGGCTGCCGGCGTCGGTGCCCCAGGTCCGTACGGTATTGGCGCCCATCGACTTCACGTCGGGCATGTACCGCGCCGCGTCGGCCATGGCGGGACCCCAGGTCAGGCCCTTGACCTGGTACGGGGCGCCGTCGACGGTGAGCTGCCAGGCTCCCTGTGTTCCGGTGACCTTGACGACGCTGCCCGCGGCGTGGGCCGCGGGGGCCGGGAGGGCCACCGCGCAGGCGCCGAGCAGGGCGGCGACGGCGACCGGGACCGCGCGCCGGGCCCTGACCGCTCGTCGCGGGCGGGCGGACGGGGACATGCCCGGCGGGGAGAGGTCAGGCGCCGGCGTGGCCGGCCGGCGCAGGAGCCGGCGCAGAAGGGGTCGGTGCATGGGGGGGTCTCCTCGGGGTGGCGGTGGGGGTGGGAGAGCGCTCTCCCGTAAGGGTGCGGTCCACCCGTACGGGAGAGCGCGGGAGGGGATCAGGGCAGTTCGTAGTTGGCGTTGAGCGCGGCGCCCGCCTCGGGGCGCGTCTGGTCGTACCCACGGGCGTCGCACTGGAGCCCGCCGATGACACAGTGCCGCACCAGGGTGTCGAGCGTGCGGTCGTCCCAGGCGTTGAAGAAGTCGTAGTGGAACGTGTGTCCCACTCCGCTCGCCAGCCTGACCTGCGACATGTCACCGTTGACCGGCCAGGCCATCTTGAACTCGATCATCGGCAGCGCCACCGGGTGCGAGGGAGGGCAGACGTCCTGGTTGGCGCCCTGCGCTCGCGGATAGGCCATGTGGCTCTGGTGATCCGGTGTGTCCAGATACCGTCCGTCCCAGCAACTCGGCGCCTGGAAACGGAGGTTGAGCTGGACATCCGGCCGGGCCGGGCAGGACGCGGGGATCTCCGTGTTCTTGTAGCTGTCCCCGCACTCCCAGCCCTCCACCCAGCCCCGGTGGTTGCGGAACTGGTCGGCGGTCTGGGTCGGACTGCCCACGACGAAGCGCAGGCCCTTGGGGAACGGGCGCACCGAGCGGTAGTCGGTGACGCCCGACTTGTAGTAGATGGTCTGGGGGCCCACCGGCGAGACCGGGGTGTTGCCCTTGAAGAGGGTCGGCATCCAGTACGCGGACCGGTCACCGGGCGCCCTGCACGCGGTGCCGCCGGCGCTCAGCGAAGCCGTGGTGCTGTTCGCGTCGGTCGTGTTGTTGCCCATGAACGTGTGGTCGTGCGACCTGCCCGGCTGCCCCGGGTACACGATCGGGTCGTCCGGCCGGGTGTGGGTGACCGAGCAGTTCGCCTGGAACTCGTGGAAGTAACGCGTCGGGGGGATCTCGGTGGACGGCACGACACCGGTCACGGGGGGATTCGCCGGAATGTATCCGTCCCCGTCGGGGTCGTCGCCGGACGGTACGGGGACGGCCGGGGCCATCCGGTGTCCGGCGTGGGCCGCCTGGGCCCCCGCGGCGGGCGGATCGGCCGCGCGGGGAGTGGCGGTGGCGGTGTCCGGGATCGTGGTCAGCCCGAAAGCCACCAGAGCCAGGGCGGTGGCGACGAGTAACGCGGACACCAGGGCGGTACTGCGGAATCTATCGGCCATGCGGACCTCCATGCCGCTCTTCAGCCGCACCCGTCAGGGGGTGCGGTGGGGGGAAGTGGAGCCGGAAGGTGCACCGCGGAGAGCCGGCCCCGCAGCCGGTGAAAGAGCCGTGATCACTGCGGGAGAGCGCTCTCCAAAGCGCTGTCAGTGTTACGCCGCCGCTGAGAGAGTGTCAATACTTCGTGAACGAACCCCGGTCGACGCACGGTGGACGCGTCTCGCGCTCACGGGGAGAACACGGCACGATGCGACAGGCCCGGAATGCGCGAGACCCGGGCCCGCTTGACGATTGGTGAACGGCCGTGTTCATCCGCACGTACCGCTTCCCGGCGGGACACACCGGTAGCGCACGGCGCATCCGACGGATACCCAGGAGCACACGACATGAGTGGAACTGCCCAGATCGGCGTCACGGGGCTCGCGGTGATGGGCCGCAACCTCGCCCGGAACTTCGCCCGGAACGGCCTCACGGTCGCCGTGCACAACCGCACCGCGTCGAAGACCCGTGCCCTGGTGGAGGAGTTCGGCGACGAGGGCGCCTTCGTCCCCGCGGAGTCGGCGGAGGACTTCGTCGCGGCGCTGGAGCGCCCCCGTCGGCTGATCATCATGGTGAAGGCCGGCGCTCCCACGGACGCGGTGATCGAGGAGTTCGCACCGCTGCTGGAGGAGGGCGACGTCATCATCGACGGCGGCAACGCCCACTTCGCCGACACCCGGCGCCGGGAGAAGGAGCTGCGCGAGCGCGGTATCCACTTCGTCGGTGTCGGCATCTCCGGCGGTGAGGAGGGCGCGCTGCACGGACCGAGCATCATGCCAGGCGGCTCCACCGAGTCGTACGCCTCGCTCGGCCCGCTGCTGGAGCGGATCGCCGCCAAGGCGCCCGACGGCGCGCCCACGGTGGCGCACATCGGCCCCGACGGCGCGGGCCACTTCGTGAAGATGGTGCACAACGGTATCGAGTACGCCGACATGCAGCTCATCGCGGAGGCGTACCACCTGCTGCGGTCCGTCGCGGGCTACTCCCCCGAGAAGATCGCCGAGACCTTCCGGACCTGGAACACCGGCCGGCTCGACTCGTATCTGATCGAGATCACGGCCGAGGTGCTCGCGCATAAGGACGCGGCGACCGGGGAGCCGTTCGTGGACATCGTGACGGACCAGGCCGAGCAGAAGGGCACCGGCCGCTGGACCGTACAGATCGCCCTCGACCTGGGCGTGCCGGTCTCCGGTATCGCCGAGGCGGTCTTCGCCCGCTCGCTCTCCGGCCACGCCGGGCTGCGCGAGGCCTCCCGCTCACTGCCCGGCCCGACGGCGGCACCGCTCGGCGAGGCGGACGCGGCGCGCTTCGCCGACCAGGTCGAGCAGGCGCTGTACGCGTCGAAGATCGTCTCGTACACCCAGGGCTTCCACCAGATCCAGGCGGGCAGCGACGAGTACGACTGGAACATCGACCTCGGTTCGGTCGCCTCGATCTGGCGGGCGGGATGCATCATCCGCGCCGCGTTCCTCGACCGGATCCGTGAGGCCTACGACACGCAGCGCGAGCTGCCGAGCCTCCTGTCCGACAAGCAGTTCGCGGAGGAGATCGGCGCGGCGCAGGAGGACTGGCGCGCGGTGGTCGCCACGGCCGTGCACCAGGGGGTGCCGACGCCGGGCTTCGCCGCGGCGCTCTCGTACTACGACGCGCTGCGCGCCGAGCGGCTGCCCGCCGCGCTCACCCAGGGGCAGCGGGACTTCTTCGGCGCGCACACCTACCGGCGCACGGACCGCGAGGGCTCGTTCCACACCCTCTGGGGCGGCGACCGCTCCGAGGTCCCGGCCGGTCAGTGACCAGGAGGCGGTAGGACCGGCCGGGCCCGGCGCCCGTCGAGGGGCCGCCGGGGTCCCGGCGCGGGTCCGGGTGGGGTCGTGTCAGCCGAGCGGCCCGGGGGCGGGCTCCGGTTCCGGTCCCGGCACGGGGCCGGGACCCGGCGGCGGGCTCGGGATCGGCTCCGGCGTGGGCACGGGCGTGGGGCTCGGCGGAGGCGTCGGGTGCGGCGGCGGGGTGGGCATCGGCGGCGGACCCGGCGGCACGGGATCGGGGCCGGGTCCCGGCGGGGTGGGGTTGGGCGGAACCGGATCGGGGTGAACGGGGTCCGGGTTCGGGCTGGTCATGACCTGGCCTCCAGGGTGCGGGCGTCGTCCGTTCTCACTCTCTCCCGGTGCGCGTGCCCACGCTCGCCGGACCCACGCATGATCCGAGTGGTGCGCGCCGGGCGCGTACGGGCCTCCCGCACGCGAGGTCCCGGGGCGAGACCGTCCCGCGGGCCCCGGCCTCGGAGAACGCCCAGGACGCTCGGACGGGCCCTCACCCCGGCTTCAGGGCGCCGGGCGGGCCGGGTGACGCCCCCGGGGTGGAGATGCCGGGGGTGAGATGCCGGGGGTGAGGTGCCGGGGGTGAGGTGCCGGGGGTGAGGTGCCGGGCAGTCAGATGGCGGCCGCCGCGGCGGCCGCGGCGTTCAGTCCCGGGCGCGGGCTGGAGAAGACCGGAAGACCGCAGGTCGTACGGTCGGCCGCGTCGGCCATCGAGGCCTGCGCCAGGACGACCACATCCGCGCCGGTGATGCCGTCCACCACCGCGGCCACCGCGCTCAGATAGCCGTCCCGGTCGCCCGCCTCGAAGAGTTCCCAGGCGCCCTCGACCAGCACCATGCGCAGATCGACCGGACGCCCCGCCGCCTCCTGGCGGATCAGCGCGGCCGTCGGCTCCAGGGTGCTCTCCAGGGCGGCGACCACGACGACCCGGCCGGCCGCGGCGGCGGCCGCCGCCATCGGCCGGTCGACCCGCAGTACGGGCACACCGAGGGTCGCGCTGGTCTTCTCCGCGACCTCGCCGATGGTCGAGCAGGTGCAGAGCACGGCGGCCGTGCCCTCGGCGACGGCCGCGGCGAGCGCCGACTCGACATCGGCCGCCACGGATTCCGGGCCCTCGGCCCGTGCCCTGGCGAGCAGGGACTCGTCGACGACATGGCGCAGCACGAGTCCGGGGTGGTCCATGTCCCGCAGGGCGTCGAAGACCGGGACGTGGACCGGGGAGGTATGGAGCAGAGTCAGCATGACGCGATGCTAATGCCGTCTCGGGCAATGTTCGCCCGACAGGGCAAAGAGTGACGAAAGGGACAGCCGGAAGGGCGCGAGCGCCGTCAGGCATCCGCCCGCTCGTCGTCCCCCTCGCCGCCCTGACGGGAGTCGAGCGCGGCCTTCAGCCGCTCCGTCGCGGCCCTGGCCACATCGGCCGGGGCCGCCGGTGCCTCGCCGGGATGGCGCTGGGCCCACTGGGCCGCGTACGGGCAGATCGGCACGACGGGCACGCCCTCACGCCCGGCCGTCGCGTACAGCTCCCGTACGAGCGCGCCCGCGATGCCCTTGCCCTCGTGGCCCTCCTCCACCCCGGTGTGCACCGCGACGAGCGCGGCGGGCGACGCTTCCGCGGCCTCCATGGCGAAATAGACGACGGCGCCCACGACCCGGCCGTTCTCGTACGCCTCCAGTCGGCCCCTGGACCGGTTGTCACGGATGACGAGATCTGACATGACGGTGCTCTCTCCCTGGTCGGTGCGGCCGGTTCAGCCCGCGACGGCGTGCGGTGCGCGTACGGTACGGCCGCCCGGCACGGGAGCGGACGCGTCACTGCCCAGCGCGATCACGCGGTTGTCCGTGTCGACATGGACAACCCTCGGGGTGAAGCCGTGTGCCTCGGCGTCGTCCATCTGGGCATAGCTGATGAGGATCACCAGATCCCCGGGGTGCACGAGATGCGCGGCCGCGCCGTTGATCCCGATGACTCCGGAGCCCCGCTCCCCCTCGATGACATACGTCTCCAGCCGGGCGCCGTTGTCGATGTCCACGATGTGCACCAGCTCCCCGGGGAGCAGATCGGCGGCTTCCATCAGCTCGGCGTCCACCGTGACGGAGCCCACGTAGTGGAGATCCGCCTGGGTCACCGTGGCCCGATGAATCTTCGACTTGAAGAGGGTACGCAGCATCGGATTGCTCCTGGATCTAGGCTCCCTGCCTGCGTTTATGCAGGTCAAGTGCGTTCTCCCCACCCTACATCGCGTCGCGTCCCCGGTCAGCTCCCCCCAGGTTCCCGAGGACCGGCGCCGACCCGTCCCGACTTCTCCGAGGCGTCGTCGGACAGGTCCCGTGCCAGGCGGGTCCCGAGAGGCCGCCCCAGCCCGCTCGTTCCCCGGCGGACGCCGGCCGATGCACCCGCTTCCTGCCGGGCCGTCAGCACGCCGGCGGGATTCCTCGCCCGTCCGGCCGGGGAGTCCGACCCGCCGGTGCCTACCCACAGCAGGGTCAGGCTGTGCGTTCCGTGCCGGTCCATACTCGGACCCATGACCAGCAAATCGCAGCTCGGGGACTTCCTTCAGGCGCGGCGCTCCCAGCTCCGTCCCGAAGATGTCGGCGTGCCCACCTACGGGGAGCGCCGGCGTGTGCCGGGGCTTCGGCGCGAGGAGTTGGCGCTGCTGGCGGGGGTGAGCGTCTCCTACTACACCCGGCTGGAGCAGGGGCAGTCACCGAGCGCGTCGCGCGAGGTGCTGGACGCGATCGCCGGGGCTCTGCGGCTGGACGGTTCCGAGCGGCGGTATCTGCACGACCTGGCCCGGGTGGACACCCCTCGCACACGGGGCCGGCGGCCGGCGCCGGAGCGTGTGACGGAGGCGACGGGTCAGTTGCTGGACGTGCTCGGGGACGTTCCCGCGATCGTGCTCGGCCGGCGCGGTGATGTGCTGGCGTGGAACCGCACGGGGCACGCGCTGTTCGCGGGGCACCTGGACCCCGGTTCCCCGGACCTGCCGGCGCGACGTCCCAACATGGCCAGGCTCGTGTTCCTCGACTGTCACACCCGTGACCTGTACGCGGACTGGCCGAGCAAGGCCAGGGCGGTGGTGGGGAATCTGCGCCTGGTGGCGGGCCGGCATCCGCGGGACGCGGCGCTGCACGCGCTGCTGGGTGAACTGAGCGCCAGGAGCACCGAGTTCGCCTCGATGTGGGCCGACCACCGGGTCAGGGCGTGCACCGTCGCCTCCTACGAGATGCGGCACCCGCTGGTCGGCCCGCTCACCGTCGTTCAGCAGACCCTCAGTCACGGGCCGGGCCCGCACGTCGTGGTCGCCACCACGGAGACGGGGTCGCCCTCGCGGGCCGCGCTGGCCCTGCTCGCCCAGGCCATCACCCAGGACACCGCACCGGGGACACCGTCCCGGCCGGCCCTGCGCGGATGAGGTACCGGGCCGGAGCCGGCACCGGCTGACCCCGCGCCACGCCACCGGAGGCTCGGCCGGCACCCGCGCGCACCTGTCCCACCCCGGTACGGCCGACGACCGGCCGCCACCGGAGCCGCTCCGGGGCCGCCCGGCCCCGGAGCACAACCCACCTGTTTCCCCCCCCATGCGTCGGCGTGTCGCTGCCGCGTGCCCGAAAACCAGTGAAGGAACCACGTTCATGAAGCGCTCCACCTCCGCCGTATCGGCGGCCCTCCTCGTCGCGGCCGCTGTCGCGGCTCTCGGTCCGGCTCCGGCGTCGGCCGTCTCCGCCCCGCTGAGCGGCGCGCGGGTCGCCGTGCACTTCGACCTGGCCAAGGGACAGACACCGGAGAACATCGCCCTGGCACCCAACGGCGCCGCGTATGTCACCTTCGCCCAGGGCCGCCAGATCGCCGAGGTCTCCCCCAGGGGCACCACCAGGATCCTGGCCACTCTGCCCAAGCCGGCCGACGGCGGTATCCACACCCCGGCCCTGGGCTTCCCGCTGACCGTCGGCATCGTCCGTGACCACGACGGCACGCTGTACTTCCTGTACGCCACCGGCACCCCCGACCTCACCGGCGTGTGGCGTCTGCGCCCCGGCGGCGAACCGCGGCGGATCGCCGCGCTGCCCGCCGACGGCCTGCCCAACGGTCTGGCGCTGGAGCCGCGTAGCCGCACCCTCTATGTCACCGACTCCGTGCTCGGCACCATCTGGAGCGTGCCCGCCACCGGTGGCACCCCCACCGCCTGGTCCACCGCCCCCGAACTGGCCTCCACCGGATTTCTCGGCGGCAACGGCCTGAAGATCCACAACGGGGCGGTCTGGGCCGGCAACCTCGACAGGGGCACGGTCCTGCGTATCCCCATCCTCCCGGACGGGCGCGCCGGTTCGGTCCGGACCGAGGCCACCGGCCTGCCGGGGATCGACGACTTCGCCTTCACCGGCCGCGGTGACCAGTTGCTGGCCACTCTCAACGGCTCCGGCGAGGTCGCGCTCGTCCAGTCCGACGGCAGCCACTCCACCGTGCTGACCCCGGCCGACGGCCTCCGGAACCCCACGTCCATCGCACTGCGCGGCACCACCGTGTACGTGCTGAGCGCCGCGTATCTCACCGCCGAGGACCCCAATCTGATCCTCGCCCGCCTGAACCGCTGACCAGCACGGACCACACCGCGCCGCCGGGTGCGGATCGTCATGGACCGCGCGGCGCCCCGGACCGGCGACTGTCACGGTCCGTGGACGCACTCCGGCGGCACGGTGACGCCGCACGGCGAGTGCGTGTCAGGCGGACGCCTCTGTCAGCTCCCGCAGCTCCGCCTCCGTGAGCCGGAGGTCCTGGAGGGCGAGGAGCGCGGGCAGTTGGCCGACCGTGCGTGCGGAGGCGATGGGCGCGACCACCGTCGGCTGCCGCGCGAGCCAGGCGAGCGCGACGGTCGCCGGCTCCACACCGTGGGCGGCCGCGGTCTTGCCGAGGGCGGCGATCACCTTGGCGCCGCGCTCGGTCTCCGCGTACCCGCCGGCCAGGCCCGGCCGCGCGCGTGGGCTGTCCACGGCGACGCCGGGGGCGTACTTGCCGGTCAGGAAGCCGGAGGCGAGGGCGAAGTACGGCACGCAGGCGAGTCCGTTGCGCTCCACGACGTCCTGGCGCCCGCCCTCGTACGTGTCACGCGAGACCAGGTTGTAGTGCGGCTGGAGCGCGACATAGCGGGCCAGCCCCTCGCGGTCGGAGAAGGCCAGTGACGCGGAGAGCCGTTCGGGGCTGATGTTGGAGGCCGCGATCGCGCGCACTTTGCCCGCCTTCACCAGACCGTCGAGCGCGGTGATGATGTCTTCGACCGGGACGGATTCGTCGTCGAAGTGGGTGTAGTACAGGTCGATATGATCGGTGCCGAGCCGCCGCAGGGACTCCTCTGCGGCGCCCCTGATGGTTTCGGGCGCGAGACCCCTGAACCGTGGGTGCCGGCCGGCCTTGGTGGCGATGACCATGTCGTCGCGGTTGCCACGGGCCCGGAGCCATGCGCCGATGATGGTCTCGGACTCGCCGCCCTGGTTGCCGGGCGCCGACGCGGTGTACGAGTCGGCGGTGTCGACGAAATTGCCGCCCCCGGCCGCGTAGGCGTCGAGTACGGCGAAGGAGTGCTCCTCGTCGGCGGTCCAGCCGAACACGTTGCCACCGAGACACAGGGGGGAAACGGCGAGGTCGGAGGAGCCGAGGCTGCGAAGACGCGTCATGGGATCTTTCCTTCGGGAGGAGGTGGCCCGCCGACACCGAGGTTATCGCTCCGCGGGCGGCGGAGCGGGGGAGGAACGGAGGAAGGAACGGGGGAGGGCGATGCCGGCCCGACGGCGAGGTGTCCCGGCGCCGCGCGCGGACCGGTGGCCGCACGCGGACCGGTGGCCGCACGCGGACCGGTGGGTGGGGTTCAGGCCAGGCCGGCGCATCTGAGCCAGACGAACTCGCAGGTCGCGGAGGCGCGTTCCAGTTCCTCGCGGGAGATACGGGAGGCCTGGTAGAACGAGCGCTCGATCATCCAGCACAGCGCCGTGGCCATCGCCGCGGACTGGTCCGGCAGGTCGCCGGCGCGCACACCGGCCCGTTCCAGGACGGCGGTGATGGCCTCGATGAAGAGGGCGGCCGTACGGTCCCACAGGGCGCCGACCTCGGGCACGGCGAGCGAGAGGTCGATGGCGGTGCGCATGACGAGTCCGTGCTCGTGCCAGAGGTCCACCGTGCGCGCCATGGCCGTGCCGATGGCGTGACGCGGATCCTCGGCGGTCTGAGCGACCCGGGACTTCTCCCACAGCCGCTCGACCGTGCGGGCCACCAGGGCAGTGACCACTTCCTGTTTGGAGCCGAAGTAGAAGTACAGGGCGCCGCGCGTGAGGCCGGCGCCCGCGGCGATGTCCGCCACCGTCATGGCCTCGTACCCCGTGGAGGTGAGCAGGCGCTCCGCCGCGTCGAGCACGGCCTGTTCTCGCAGATCCCCCTTGCGCGGCGCGGCGGCGCGGCGTCTGGAGGGCCGCGGAGCAGAGGCGTCGTCGGTCGTCATAGGTGCTGTTCCCCGCTGCCCGTCAGGTGGAGGGGATCTGGGCCCCGTCCGGAAAGTCCGTGGTCCTGGACAGTTTCTCCCAGGCGCGGATGTCGTCGTCAACGGCCCGTCGGCCCGCGCCGATCAGCCTCAGCGCATCCGAGCCCAGGACCAGATGGGCGGGCGGCGAGTCCAGAGCGGCGATGTGCACCACGGCTTCGGCCGCCCTGGCCGGATCGCCCAGTTGATGGCCGTCGGCCTTCCGCCGCGCCTCCCGGACCGGTCCGAAGACCTCGTCGTAGTCGGCGATGGAACGCTCCGCACGGATCATCGACCGGCCGGCCCAGTCGGTGCGGAAGGAGCCGGGTTCGATCGCGGTCACATGGATCCCGAAGCCCGACACCTCCTTGCCGAGGGACTCCAGCATCCCTTCCAGGGCGAACTTGCTCGCGCAGTACGCCGACATGCCCGGTACGGCCATCAGCCCGCCCATGGACGTCACCGCCATCAGGTGGCCGCGGCGCCGCTCGCGCAGGAAGGGCAGGGCCGCCTGGAGCGTCGCGGCGGCGCCGAAGACGTTCGTCGCGAACTGGGACCTGACCTCGGACAGCGGGGTCTCCTCGAAGGCCCCCTCCAGGCCGTAGCCGGCGTTCGCGATCACCACATCGAGGGGGCCGACGGTGCTCTCGACGTCCTTGACGACCGAGAACACGGCGTCGTCGTCCGTGACGTCCAGCACCCGGCCATGGGCGCGTCCGGGCCACAGCGCCTCGAAAGAGGCCAGGTCGTCGGGGTTGCGTACGGTGCCCACCACCGTATGGCCGGCCTCCAGGGCTCCCCGGGCGAACGCCCGGCCCAGGCCGCTGCTGACTCCAGTGATCAGCCAGGTCCTCATGGGAATCTCCTCGCTCCGCACGTTGCCCCCGCATCACTAATCTACACCGCGTCGATTTTTATCGTCGTGGCGTCAAGTAAGGAGGGGCGCGGCGCGTGCCGGCTATCGCCGCGCCTTCCAGCTCGCCCAGGCGAGACAGGCGAGGAGCGCGGCGACGGCGAGGTCCTCGGTGGAGGCGCCGTGCTCGTTCGCCGAGGCGAAGAGACCGACGGCGAGCGCGGCGAGGAGCAGGGCGAGGACGGTCCAGAACCTGTGCACGGCGACCCCCGGATACGGTGGCTGCCACCGTATCCGCCCGCCCGACGCCCGGGACCGCGCACGGTCGCGTACGTGCCGTCCGGGCCCCGGCCGCGGGCCCGGTCAGAGGTCCGGCCGCGGGCCCGGGTCCGCTCAGGGGACCGGTCGGGCCGGGGCGTCGAGCGGCGCGCGGAGCGCGGTCCGCCCGTCGCGCCAGGCGGACAGGACATGCCGGCCGAGGCGGTCCTCCAGCAGTTCGGTGGCCCGGATGCCGAAGACGACATCCGGCGCGAGCTCCGGTTCGTCGTCGAGCAGGCCGCCGATGACATCACGGCGGACCACCTGTTCGTGGACGGCGTCGGCCTCGACGTGCTCGTCGTAGAACCGCTCGGCCGCCGGCCCCGCGTCCGTACGGCGCATGGCTTCGGCCAGCCGCCGGGAGCCGGGGGACGAGGTGACCTCGACGGCGGCGAAGTGGCCGACCAGGGCCCCGCGCAGGCTCCGGTGCAGCCCGAGCAGGGACATCAGGTTCACCGTGGCCAGGGCTTCCGCCGGGCCCGTGTCCAGATAGCGGCCGTACGCGGTCCCGAGCCCCAGATCCGCCATCAGGTCCGCGAAGAGCTGGGCGTGGACGTCCTCCGCGCGGCCGGCGCCGAACTCGTCGTACTCGATGGCCACCATGGCGGCCTTGGCCCGGCCGCGCAGCCGGGGGATGACCCAGGCGTGCGGGTCGGCCTCCTTGAGGTGGTAGAGGGAACGCAGGGCCGCGTACTCCCGCAGATGCCGCAGCTCCCCCTCGCGCCGCAGATAGTGGCTCACGCTGTTCCCGTCGTCACCCACCGGTTCGACGAGCAGCGCGGCCAGGGCCTCGTCCACACCGCCCGTCGAGGGCGCGTCCGCGCGCAGCGCCGTGAGGAAACGCTCCTCGGCGGCCCCCCGCAGGCGCAGCAGCTCCGGATCCCACTCGTGGTGGCCGCCGACCCCCGCGAAACCCCGGTAGTGGAGTTCGTACAGCACGTAGAGCGTGAGCTGAAGGTCTTCCCCGTAGGGGTCGGCACGGCCGGTGTCCCGGGCCCCGGGCAGGGGTGTGCCGAGACCGCGGAGTACGTCGATGGCACGGGCGGAGAGTTCACCACGGGGCTCGGGCAGGGCGGGGCCGGCGTACCGGGCGGCGTGCCGGTCGGTAGAAGGTGTGATCACGACGCGGTTCCCTTCCCGTCCGGTCGTCCCGGGCCACCGTGGCCCGGGTGCTCCCGCCCGGCGCGGTCCCGGCCGACGGCCGCGTCGTCCGGGGGGTTCGTACGCCGTCGGTGACTGGTGTCGCACCACGGATAGGCACGGCTGCGGCGGCACGCGCAGATCGCGACGACGAAGCGATCGGAGGAGACGACACTGCCGTCGTCCATGACGACCTCCACCGGCCCCTCCACCAGCACGGGACCGTTCCGGTCGACGGTGACGCGCCGTGGGCGCTCAGAACTTTTCGGCACGGATGGTCACCAGCTCTTCCTTGTCGTCCTCGGGGTCCACCAGTCCGCGTTCCCGCAGCCAGCCCAGCCGCTCCCGCATGACGGGACCGAACGGGACGCGCACGCGGTCGCTGACGACGGCGTGCAGCCCGGCCCGGGACAGGCGTGACAGCGTCTCGGCGGGGTCGCAGAGGCCGGAGTGGACCATGAGCAGAACGCCGCGCGGACGCAGGACCGATGGCACGGCGTCACAGACGCGGTCCACGAACGCCCGGCCGTCATGGCCCGCCTCCCACGCTCGTGCCGCTCCCCGGCGCGGCAGTTCGGCGGTGGGGGCCGGTACATAGGGCGGGTTGCATATCACGGCGTCGAAGGACCGGCCCGGCAGCGCCGCCATCAGATCACCACGGCGCGCCGTCACACGCTGGCGGGCGACCAGGGCGTTAAGACGCGTGGTGAGCACGGCCCGGCGGGAGATGTCGACGGCCGCCACCCGGGCGCCCAGCCGCGCCGCGTACACCGCGAGGGCGCCGCTGCCCGTACAGACGTCCAGCACCTCCGCCCCGGGGCGCAGCCCCTCCCGCCGGAGAGCCTCCGCCAGCAGAAGACTGTCGGACTGCGGTGCGTAGACACCGGGCATCGTGAGAACCCTGCCGAATGCCGGGCCGGGCGGGGACGCGGTGGTGGTCACAGGGCACCTCCTGGCCGGAGCGGCGAGCGCCCGGATCTCCCGGGCGGAGCCGTCCTGCCCTCAGGCTGCCCCCGGCGGAGCCGACGCACCACTTCATCGGTGACAGCGGGTACCGGCCGGTGACGCACCGTACGAGCCGCGCGGACGGGTGCCGGGGCAGGGGGCATGAAAGCTCCTCGGGGTCGGGGCTCACGGCGTACGGGTCATCAGGGCGGCCGGCCGGGAACGCGCCGGCGTCGGGTGACGTCCCACGGTCGGGTTCCTGGTCGGGTTCCTGGGCCGCACCGGCCTCGTCGGGGCCGTCGCGCGCCGTGATCCGACGTGGCGTGTATCCGGTGGGGCGGGAGAGAAACCCGTCGGCGGTCGCGGGATACATCCGTGGGTGAGGCCGTGGGCCGGTCGCCATCGCGACGGGAGCGCCCCTGGCCGGGCGGCCCGGCGGCGGCCCGCCCTCCCGTCCGGCTCCCTATATCGACTGGACGATCACCGCGTAGGCGAGGAAGAACCCCGCGACGAACAGGGAGACGATCAGGATGGCCGCCAGCGGCCCCTTCGACCAGCCCGTGGTCGGGTTGTGCGTCTCCTGGGGCCCGGCTCCCGAGAGGCCTCCCTCGCCCGGCGGGGTCTCTCCGGGAGGCACCTTCCTCTCCGGCGCGGGAGCGGTGGTCACCCGCGGCCCACCACGTGGACCGGGGGCTTTCGGCTCGGGCTCGTTCTGGTGGTCGGTCATGACGACGAGGCCTCCCTTCACGGGACACACGTCGGCCGAGGGCGCCTCCGTCGGAACCGGAGGGCGCGACCGAAGCCCGTTCACTCGGACAACCAGTGCCTTATATCACCCTAAAGTAGGATTCTCTGCTCCACAGAAGGGCCGGGCGGGACCCGGTCGTCCCCGGAGGACTCCCGGGCCCCGGCGGCCCCGTCCGGTGTCGGCCGACCCCGGCCGTCGTCGGCCGCACACCCGTGTTCCGGCCCCGGTGTTCCTGAGGCTCAGGCCTGTGTCCTGCGTACACACTCGGCGACCAGGTCACGCAGGCTCCCCGTACGCGCCATCAGATCGCGTTGTACGCGTGCCCCGCTGCCGCCCTCCAGCACCCGGGCGATCCCCTCCTCGACGAGCGCCAGGTCACCGGCGTCCGCCAGGGCGTCCCGCACCTGCGCGAGCAGCGACCGTACGACCGCTTCGGCCGGCGCGGGCGTCATGGTGAGGGGATGGATCAGCCCGTCCTCCAGCCCCGAGCGGCCGGCCCGCCAGGAGGCGAGCCGCAGCAGGTCGACCCGGTGCGACGCGGGCGCCCGCTCCTCCCGCCACTCGCGCGCGGCCGTCTCGACCAGACCGCGCACCAGGGCGGCGAGCAGGACCGTGGTGGACGCGTCGAGGCATACGTCGGCCACCCTCACCTCGACGGTGGGATAGCGGACCGCGAGCCGGGCCTCGAAATAGGCCATCCCCGGATCGCGCAGCACTCCGGTGGCGACCATGGCCGCCACATGCTCGTGGTATCCGCCCGCGGAGCCGAACATCTCCACCGGACCGGCCGAGGGCCAGCGCCCCCAGACCCGGCTGCGGTAGCTGCTGTAGCCGCTGTCCTGGCCCTGCCAGTACGGGGAGTTGGCGGTCAGCGCGAGCAGTACCGACAGCCATGGCCTGATCCGGTCGAGGACGGCGACGCCCTCCTCGTCCGACTCCACGGACACATGGACATGGCAGCCGCAGGTGAGCTGCTCCTGCGCGGTCAGCCCGAACTCGCGCTCCATCCAGCGGTAGCGCTCGTCATGGGTGAAGGCGGGACCGGCCGGCAGCGGCGAGGTCGCCAGGGCCGCCACGGCCGCCCCCACCCGTCCCGCGTGATCGGCGGCCTGCGCCCGCCAGTCCCGGATCTCCGCCGCCAGCTCCGTCATGTCCGTCTGCGGGTTGGTGGCGAACTCCAGTTGCTGCCGGTGGAGTTCCTTCTGGAACCCGTGTTCCCCTCCCCCGGCGCGGTCGGCCGTCGCCAGTACGGCGGCCGACACGGCGCGCGGCTCCCAGGTGGCCTCGTCCACCAGCAGCAGTTCTTCCTCGACGCCGACGCTGCGCACCGCGGTCTCCTCTCGGGGCATCGCCCCGGACCGATGCGGGGCGAGCGGACTCCGCCCGCTCTCGTGATACGACGTCAGCGCTGTCGGCACAGGTGCCCGGGTGTGGTCCATACACCCCCGGTTGCCCACCCCCATCCACCGGAAACTGGCGCCCGGTCGCGGTGGTGACGGCCACCGGATCCGGGCGCGCGCCCCCCTCTCACCGCTCATGTTCCAGATGCCGTTTGAGCACCACCGGCAGGACCAGCCAGCAGCACGCGAACCACCCCAGCACCACCGCCGCGATGGCCCAGGCGTAACCGCTCTCCAGCGCGACCCGGAGCAGGAGGAGCACCGCGCAGACGATGGCGGCCGCGAGCAGGGCGATACCGGTGGCGATCAGCCGTGCCGCCGTCCGGACGAGCTCGGGTTTGCGCCGATGACCCGCCAGTGTGCGATGGACGGAGACGGGGGCGATCAGCGCCCCGGTCGCCAGTGCCCCGAGCACCACGGTGATCACATAGAGGTCCTTGTCGAACCAGCCCAGCCGCGCGAACCGCGGGGTGAAGGCGACACTGAGGAGGAAGCCGAACAGGATCTGGGCCCCCGTCTGCGCCACCCGCACCTCCTGGAGCATCTCCGCCCACTGGCGGTCCGCGCGTGCCTCCGGGCTCTCGTGGCGCGAGAAGCCGTGGGACCGGTCGTTCTCCTCGGTCCCGTCGCGCCGCGGGTCTCCGTCATCGTCCGCCATGGCCCTCCCCGGGCACCCCCTCGCCGAGATCGACGCGGTCGGACGGCAGGACTTCCGCGTTCATGTTGCGTTCCATCATGCGGAAGGCGGCCCGCGCGAGACCGGGGTGGATATGGGCGACGGCGTCGCTCGCCACGGTCACCGCGATGTGCCGGATATGGGCGTCGAGCGCCGAGTACAGCACACACTGCTCGGTGACCTGCCCGCACAGCACGATCCGGTCCACCCCCTGCTGGGCCAGCAGATACTCCAGGGGCGTCTGGTAGAAGATCGAGTGGCGGGCCTTGACGACGAACAGCGACCTGCCGTCGGGCCGGACGGGCTCGACGAGATCGGCGTGCGGTCCCCGCAGCGCGGAGTCGAGGAGTTCGTCGTGGTGGGAGCGCCAGCGGCCGAAGTTGTCATTGACGTAGATGACATCCAGCCCCTGTTCCCGGGCCCGGCCGAGCAGCCCCCGCATCGCGGGCAGCGCCTCGCGGACCGAGGGGACCAGCACGTCGGCGTCCTCGTGCTCATAGGTGTTGATCATGTCGATCACGACCAGAGCTCTCTTCGGCATGGTGCGACCAGTTCCGTCTCCGACGCGGCGAACAGGGGCGGGCTCGTCCTTCTCCAGCATGAAAGCGGGTGCCCGGCCCGCGTACCACCGGGCGGACGGCAAGTGGCCGCAGCGCGCCCGGCCCCCGCTCACGAGGACGACAGGAAGCCGTCTCCGGGGAGATCGGATCAATGCGCGCACAGGGCGGCGGAATAGTTCTGCGCGGCTACTTGACGGCCTGAAACCTCCGATGTTCACTGCATGTTGCGAACATGTCACCTTGCTGCTTCCTGGATCACCGTGCCGACCAGGTGTTCCACGCCCTCACGCACCCGCACGTCCCCTCTGCCTTCCGGCGCCCCCTCGCCACTCGTGGGAGTGACACTCGATGAGACCCAACCGAATAGTCGTATTCGTCCTCGCTGTCGTCTGTCTGCTGAGCGGTCTCGCCGGTGGCCCGGCGTCCGCGTCCACCACCGACGCCGCGTTCAACAACGCGACCGGCGCGTTGAACGTGGACTACGCGAGCTATCTCTCCAAGCACGACATCGTCTACAACCGGCCCAACACCAACCCCGATCACGGGCTGACCGTCGGCAACGGCCGTATCGGCGCCATGGCGTGGCAGAACAACGGTCTGTCCATGCAGGTGTCCGGGGTCGACACCTCCCAGCAGACCGCGTTCGGCGCGGGGCTGCTCAATCTCGCCACCACCCCGGCGATGGACAGCGGCTACTCCACGTACCAGCAGCGCCTCTCGCTGTACGACGGGACGCTCACCACCAAGTACGACAACAACCGGACCGTCACCGTGATGGGTTCACCGAACTCCGAGGTGATGGGCGTCCATGTCGACGACACACGCACCGGGGTGTCCAGCATCTCGCTGGAGCTGAGCCTGTGGGACGTGAGCCAGCTCGGGAACAGCGGCGACGTGCCCAACCTCGACACCTGGAAGACGGTCTCCACCTACGCGGACTCCACCGGAGCCGGACTGAGCCGCGGCCAGGCCGATCCGCAGAACTTCGGCTACACGCTGGCCGCCACCGTGGAAGGCGCGGCGTACTCCGCGCAGGTCATCGACGGCCGCAAGGTACGGCTGACCATCACACCGTCCAGCAGCTACACGATCTGGTTCACCGCCAGCAGCCGGGTCAACGCCCCCGGCCACAACTCGGTCACCCAGGCCAAGAACGCGCTGAACTCGGTGAAGGGCACGGGATACACGACCACCCTGAACAACTACCGCAACTGGTGGCACGCGTTCTGGGAGAAGTCGTTCGTGCAGTACTCCAACGGGTCCCGTGAAGCGGACTACATGGAGAACATCTACTACCTCAGCACCTATATGATCGCCGCCGGCGGATACGGGAACTACCCCTTCCACTTCATCAACGGCACCTTCCGGGCCACCGGGGACGCCACGAAGTGGAGCAACTCCTACTGGTACTGGAACCAACGGGACGTCTACAACTCGTTCCTGGCCTCCAACCACCCCGATCTGTTCACCGGGTTCAACAAGCTGTACAGCCGCAACTTCGACGCCCTCAAGGCGTACACCCGGACCCGGTACAACGTCGACGGGATCTGGGTGCCGGAGACCATGGGCTGGGACGGCAACGCCCGGGGCACGGTCAACAGCGACTACACCAAGAACATCTGGTCGACCGGCGCCGAAGCCGCGTACAACATGTACCTCCAGGCCAAGTACACCAACGACAACACCTATCTGCGGAACACGGCCTATCCGTTCATGCGTGAGGTCGCCAAGTTCTACGCGGCGAAACTCTCGTACGACAGCGGCACCGGCAAGTACTACGTGGCCACGTCCAACTCGCACGAGACCTACTGGAACGTGCCCAACGCCATCACCGATCTGGCCGCCGTCCGCACCCTGTTCCCGCTGGCCATCCAGACCGGCGCCGACCTGGGGCTGGACGCCGATCTCCGGCCGCAGTGGCAGCGGATCCTGGACAATCTGATCGCGTACCCGTCGGACGCGAACGTGTATCTGCCGCACACTCCCCCGATCGCGCAGACCCGCAACAACGAGAACGTCGCGGCCGAGATCATCTGGCCGTACGACCTCACCGGGATCGGCTATCCCGACCAGCAGAAGGCCATCAACACCTGGAACGCCCGGCCGTTCCCGTACGGCAACGTCTGGGCGAACGACGCGGTCCAGGCGGCCAGGCTCGGCCTCGGGGACCAGACGTTCCAGGGCATGAAGACCATGCTGCGCCAGTACCAGAACCATCCGAACGGCCTCACGGCCAACACCAACGGTGTCTTCGAGTATCTCGGTGTGCATCTGACGGCGACGAACGAGTCGCTGCTCCAGTCGTACAACGACAAGATCCGGGTCTTCCCCGCCGTGCCCTCGGACTCCTCCTTCGTCGGCAAGTTCACCCTGCTGGCCAAGGGCGGGTTCCTCGTCAGCTCGGAGCGCGAGGCGGGCGAGATCAAGTACGTGGGGCTCAAGAGCCAGTACGGCAACAGCACCCGGATCGTGAACCCGTGGGGAACACAGCAGGTCCGGGTCCGCCGGGTCTCCGACAACGCGACGGTACTGACCACCAGCGCCGCCGAGTTCGCGCTCACCACCTCGGCGAACACCGTGTACGTCGTCGAGCGCACCGCCAAGCCGCTCAGCTCGTACACCTCCACCCGGCTGACGGGGACGGCCAACCAGGACGCGAAGTCCCTGGCGGGCACCAACTCCACGCTCGGCCTCGGGTCGACGCCGAACCCGATGGTGAACAACACCGCGGTGACCTACGACAGCAACTGGCACCTCACGACCGGCCGGGGCTACGGCGACTACAACGACGACACCCATCACAGCACCACGGTGGGGGCGACGGCGCAGTACACCTTCACCGGCACCGGGATCCAGTACCTCTCCGAACGCAACGGTGACATGGGGACGGTCGACGTCTATCTGGACAATGTCCTCCAGGCGACGGTGGATCTGCGGATCTCCGGTCCCCGGCAGGCCCAGCAGACCGTCTGGCAGAGATCGGGGCTGTCCCGGGGCTCGCACACCATCAGGATCGTCAACAGAAGCACCTCGGTGGGCATGATCGACGCCTTCCGCATCACCCCGTAGCGGCCCGTTGTGCGCGCCCGTCACTCTCCGGCGGGCGCGCCTTCGCCGTTCCCCCGGGCCACCGCCGCCATGGCCCTGGCCCGCTTGCCGATGACCAGCGCCGCCCCGGCGGCGCTGGCCGCGAAGGCGACGGGGACCATCCACCACTGGTCGAGCCGGTGGCGGGTGACATGGTCCAGCGAGTAACGGCCCGCCCCCATGAGACCGATGGAGGCCGCGGTCCAGCCGAGAACGCCCGGGTACTCGAAGCCGCCCGACTGGGTGAAGAACCCGCTGGGCGCGTGGACGGCCGCCGCCCCCGCCATACCTCCGGCCGCCGCCGCACCGGCCGCCGGGGTGGCCAGCCCCAGGGCCAGCAGCACACCGCCCCCGGTCTCGGCGAGTCCGGAGGCGATCGCGCTCGGCCGGCCGGGCGTGTAGCCCATGGCCTCCATCCCCTGGGCGGTCCCGTCGATCCCGCCGCCGTCGAACCAGCCGAAGAGTTTCTGGGTGCCGTGTGCGGCGAGGACGGCTCCGATGCCGAGCCGCAGGGTGAGCAGTCCGAGGTCGCGTCGGTTCACACAGGTCATGGCGGGCTCCGGAGTACGGGGGCGGATGTGGGGCGTCGGCGTGCGGGGGAACGAGGACGTACGACTCCACTCTCGGCGGTGGGGCACGCGGGAGGTCAGCGTTGCTGGGCCGTACGGGTCGGCCGGACGCGAGAGGCCTTTGTCACGTCACCTTGACGACAAGCGGTGGACCCCGAGGTCGTCGCCGTGCCGCGATCACGCCGGAGGGCGGGGCCCCGCCCTCCGGCGTACCACGGGTGTTACCGGTCGCAGCGCAGGCTCCGCAGGTCGATGGCGTCGGCCATGACCTTCATACCCGCGTCGTTCGGGTGCAGATGGTCCCCGCTGTCGTACGCGGGCAGGATCTTGGCCGGGGCGGCGGGGTCCTTGACGGCCGCGTCGAAGTCGACGACCGCGTCGAACGCGCCGCTGCCGCGGATGAAGGCGTTGACCTCCCGGCGGATCGCCTCGCCGCCCGCGTTCCACTCCCCCCAGCCCTCGTACGGCATGACGGTCGCACCGGCCACACAGACCCCGGCGGCATGGCTCCGGTCGATGATCTGCCGGTATCCGGCGATCAGCTGGGCGGCCGTGGGCGCGGGGGTGGCCTTGATGTCGTTGACGCCTTCGAGCAGGATCACCGTACGCAGGCCGCGCTGTGACAGGACGTCACGGTCCAGCCGTTTCAGGGCGCTCACCCCGGCGCCGTCGGAGAGGACCTTGTTGCCGGAGATCCCCTCGTTGGCGACGCCCTTGAGCACGCTCCCGGGGTCGTTCCGCAGCCGTCCCGCGAGGAAGTCGGGCCAGCGGCGGTTGGTGTCCGCGGTGGAGATGGCGCCGTCGGTGATCGAGTCACCGAGCGCCACGACGGCTCCCGTACCGGGCGGGGCGTCGACCACGACCGCGTCGAGATAGAAGCGGAAACCCGTCTGGCGGGTGTAGGCGGTGGCGGACTCCTCCGCCGCGTGATCACCGGCGGGCGCGATGTAGGAGGTCTGGAGGCCCATCCGGTGGCCGGTGGCCGTGCCGGCCGCGTTCCGCACATACACGCTGATGGCGAGATCGGACTGCGGGCGTACGGTGCCGGGCAGCGGATCGCTGTAGACGGAGCCGCCGGCGGGGACGGTGACGGAGGCGGCGCCCCCGAAGGACAGCGCGCGGTTGGTGCCGGGGGCCACGGCGGCGCCGGAGGCCCGTACCCCGGCGTACGCGCGGCCGAAGGTCACCGGCTGCTCCCCGAAGGCGTTGGAGAGCCGGACCCGCAGACCGCTGCCGCCGGCGCTGGTGCGCACGACGACGCGATGGGTCTGGTCGGCGACGGCGGCGTCCAGCCGGTCGGCGCTGGCGCCCCAGGTGACCACGGGGGTGGTGGCGGCGGGACGGGCCGGGGATCCCGCGGAGGCGGAGGCCGCGGAGGAGGCGTAGGAGGCGGTGGGAACCGCGAGGACAGCGGCGAGAGCGAGGGCGATGACGGCGGTCGCGCGGGGGGCGCGAAGGGGTAACACCGTTCTTTTCATTGCGGGTTGAACCCTCTCGTAGAAATGGTCGTGCCCATGTCATAAAAGGACACGGACAGAAAGCGCTTCCGGTTCGGCGCGCGACGGGTGCGACCGCTCCGGGACCGCGCCACAATGGACGGAGAGAGCACCCATACGGCCAGGTCAACCGGACGGAGGAGGCGCGTCGTGCCGGGAACCAGCGATCGCGAGACCGTGAGGAAACTGCTCGCCACCCACGGCCGTACCTACGCCGGCCAGGCCGGTATCCATCTGCGGAACACCCCCCAGCCGCTCTATCAACTGCTGGTACTGGCAGGGCTGTTGAGCGCCCGTATCCGCAGCGACATCGCGGTGGCGAGTTCCCGCGCGCTCTCGGAAGCGGGCTTCCGCGACGCGCGCCGGATGGCGGACGCCACCTGGCAGGAGCGCGTGGGCGCGCTGGGCCGGGGCGGCTACCGCCGCTACGACGAGCGCACCGCGACCCAGCTCGGCGAGGGCGCCGAGCTGCTGCTCGACAAGTACCACGGCGATCTGCGACGGCTGCGTGACGCGGCGGACGGAGACACCGGCACACTGCGGTCACTGCTGCGGGAGGTGCCCGGACTGGGCCCCGTGGGAGTGGACATCTTCCTCCGCGAGGTCCAGGGGATCTGGCCGGAGGTCGCCCCGTACCTGGACAAGAAGGCGCTCCAGGGCGCGCGCGAGCGCGGACTTCCCGATGAGCCCAAGGCGCTGGCGCGACTGGCCGATCACACCGATCCGGCCGTCTTCGCGGCGGCGATGGTACGCGCCGCGCTCGAAAGGACCGCCCCGAAGGGCGGGACGGACGGCGGCACGAAGGACGCGGCGAAGGACGCGGCGAAGGGCTCACGGGCCGGGACGAAGGCCGGGGGCTGACACCGGAGCACCGGGAGCCGCGTCACGGATGACGTCACGAATGAGGCGCTCCTCCGCCCAAGTCCTCCTGCGGAAAAGCGCCTTCACGCCGGCGGCCCGTGTCGGGTGGCCGCCCGTCAGGTGCCCGGCGGCCGGTTGTCGCGGGGCGGCTCATGCGTACCGAGCTGCTCGTTGATCTTCCGCTGGGCGGTGTCGACCTGCCCCCGGTACTTGTTCCCCGTTTTCCTGTCGAACGCGTCGCCCGCCTTCTCCACCCCCTGGCGGACCGTGCTCTCGTGCCCCTTGATGAGGCCCTTCAGCTTGTCGAGCATCGACATGTCCGTCTCCTCGTTCGGAACGTGTTCCTGTCCACCTTCACCGCTGTCCGGCGATCCCGCATCCGCAGCCGTACGGACCCCGGCAGCGGTACGGACATCGGCCGCCGTTCATCAGCGGGAGTACGCGTACGAGCGCTGCCGGGTGCAGGGGTCCCTCACCGTACCCGTGCCGTCCTCGTCGGGGAGCCCGGCGACGGCCTGGAGCGCGGCGCTGACCAGAGTGACCAGGAGATCGATGTCCGCGCCGGTGTCGAGCCGTACGGTGACCCAGCCGCAGCCGGCCCGCAGCCGAAGGGCGGTGGACCTCTTGAGTGCCGGACGAAGCTTGGCGATCATGGCGTTGGTGAGATGAACATCCGCTTCGTTCTCACCGTGGAAGTGCACTATTTCCTGTGTACCCGTGCGTACGCACGGATCTGTGCCGCAATAGGCCCGGCCACCGCTGAGACCTGGCCATGTCATCAGCCGTTCGCCGGCATGTCTGGCAGCGTTCATGCTCTCAGCGTGCCGTACACCGACCTCCGCGCACAGGGGAAATCAGGAACGAATATGCCTGACTTCCCCTGCCCTTCCTCGCCGGTAGGCCCGCCTCGGACGGGCCTCGGTCCGACGGCTTCTGTTCGTCATGTGTTCAGCGCTCCGTCCGGCGGCCCGTTCACCCCTTCATGATCTCCTCGGCAGGGCGACGGCAGACGTTCCAGGACGAGAAAGGGCCGCCATGGCTGCGAACTCGGTCGATGAGCTGATGGATCTCCTCCACGCGTGCCGGGGCGTCCGGGACACGCGTGAGCGCGGCGGCGACCCCGTCGATCTCCATGACCACGCCCTTCGGACGGCCGCCCTGCTGCGCCGCAGGCACCCCGCGGACAAAGAACTCCAGATCGCCGGTCTGGTCCACGATCTGGGCCATCTGCTGCTGCCCGGTGACGACGCCGGCCACGCGGACCGGGCCGCCGACGCCGTGCGCCCGCTGCTCGGAGTCCGGGTGGCCCGGCTCGTACAGCTCCATGTGCCCGCCAAGCGCTATCTGGCCGCGGTGGAACCGTGGCACACGCTCTCGGAGCGGAGCGCGCGGACCCTGCGGCTCCAGGGCGGGGCGATGAACCGGGCGGAGGTGGAGGCGTTCGTCCTCGACCCGCTGGCCGAGGACGCGCTGCTGCTGCGCCGCGCCGACGACGAGAGCGGGACCGTCGGACCGGACGCGGGGATCATGGAGGACTGGCGGCCGGTCCTCGAATCGGTCGCGGCCGGCCGCCATCACGCCGGCGCGCGTCCCCGGTACCGGTAACGGGGGAACGGGGGGAACGGGGGAACGGGGGAACGGGGCTCCCGCCGAAGACCGCGAACGGTGCGGTGCCCCGGGCCCCACCGGGTGAGGCCCCACCGGGAAGGGCCCCGGAAGGAGCCCCACCGGGGCGTCAGGAAGCCAGAAAACCTAGCCCAGGGTCGCGCTGCCCGAGTCCTTCGCCGTGCCGGGCCGCAGCTCCCGGCGCGCGGTGGAGCCGGTCGGCGGGGTGACCGTCCAGTCGGGGTGGCCGGGCATCCTCGGGGTCTTCGTGCCGTACAGCCACTCGGTGAGGAAGCCGGTCAGATCCTGCCCCGCCGCCTCGGAGGCCACGGCGATGTACTGCTCGGTGGAGGCGCTGGAGTTGCGGTACCGGTCGAGGAAGGTGTGCTCGATACGGCGGAAGACGTCCTCGCCGACCAGCGACCACAGCGCGTACAGGACCAGCACACCACCCGTGTAGCGCTGGCTGTGGAAGAGGGTCGCCGCCGTCGGCGCGGCGACGGGACCCGCGTCCTGGCGCCACTGGTCGCCCCGGGAGTAGACGTCCTTCATCCGGGCTTCCATGGTGGTCAGGCCGAGCGAGTCGGGCCAGCCCCGCTCGTACCGGTACAGCAGCCCGTAGTAGTCCGCGTGACCCTCGTTCATCCACAGATCGGCCCAGGTGGCGGGCGAGACAAGGTTGCCGAACCAGGTGTGGACCAGCTCGTGCATCATGTGCGAGCCGATCAGATTCTCCGTCTGGAGAAGGTAGTTCGGCTTGTAGATGGTGAGGGTCTGGGTCTCCAGACCGGTGAAGTCGAAGGCGTTGGGATCGTCGGTGTTGGCGGGCAGGATGCCGTACGCCTCGAACGGGAACGCGCCCAGCCGCCGCTCCAGCCAGGTGAGCTGACCGGGCGTCAGGGACAGTGCCGGTTCGAGTGCCGCCGCGCGGGCGGTCGGTACGACATCGCGCAGCCGCAGCCCGCTCGGGCCCTGCCGCTCGACCACCTGGTAGTCGCCCACGGTGACCTGGATCAGCTCGGTGGCGAGCGGGTCGCGCGAGCGGTAGGTGACGGTGGTGGTGCCGTTCGCCTTCCTGGTGGAGACCAGCGAGCCGGTCGCGACCGCCGTCAGCCCCTCGGGCGCGGTGACGCGGAAGGTGAAGTCCGCCTTGTCACTGGGGTGGTCGTTGCACGGGAAGATCGTGCGCGCCAGATCCGGCTGCGCGGCCACCGCGAAGCCGTCGGGGGTGGGCACCCAGCCGTTGTAGGGGGCCGCGATCTTGCGCGGGTCCGCGGTGTAGTCGACCCGTACGGTGAACTCCCTCCGGTCCGCCACGGGGGACGGCGGGGTGACGACCAGCTTCTCGGCCTGCTGCTCGAAGACCGCCGTGCGCCCGCCCACCCAGACCGCCCGGACGACGAAGCCGACCGCGTCGAGGGAGAAGCGGGAGAGGTCCTGGGTGGCGCGCGCGGTGACCGTGACACTCGCGTCGACCAGCTTGGTGTCGGCGTGGTAGGTGAAGTCCAGCAGATAGGCGGAGACGCGGTATCCGGTGTTGCCGATCACCGGATAGACGGGGTCGCCGAGGCTGTCCCCGCCCGGGGTCCCACTGCCTCTGTGGTCCCGTCTGTCACGGCCGTCGGCGCTCTGTGCCAGCGCGGCCGGGGAGAGGGTGAGAGCTGCTGCTGTGCCGAGGAGTGCGGCGGCCGGCGCCGTCACTCGGGTGCGGTATCGCATGTGTCTCTTTCGGTTCGTTGCCTGACAGGGTGCGGACCGTAAATGATCACGTCAACTCCCTGGACGTCCACGTGTCATGGCCGGTTCCCGGCATCCCGGCACCGAGCCGCTGGAGCCGGCCCGTCGGCCTGGCGGAGGGCGTCCGGTGCCGCCGTGTCCGTACCGCTCCGCGACGTCATAACGGTCCCCCAGCGGATGCCCGCCTCATTCCGGCGAGATGAATATCGGCATTTTATGTGCCTTACCAGGAGAATCCGCTCTCAGGACTTCATCCGGCGCGCCATGCCCCTTCACGCGCTTCCCCGTACGTCCACGCTCCCTCCACACAGCCCCTCGTGACCGTCCGTCACCTTCCGCGCGCCTCAACCGGTCTTTCGCCGTACACCCTTGACGAGGACACGTCGGCCGGTATGGTCTAGGCCAAGTGGTCGAGACCTTTCCGGATGCAACGCCTTCGACGGTGCGCCCGGAAAGGAATCCGCCACCGCCCTTCGCGCCTCTTGGCCCCCACACTCGAGAGGCCGACCTGCCGTATTCGGATCCCCCACGGTGCGAATACCGCGCAGGAAGACCTGATGTGAAGGAGAACGCATGCACGCGAAAAGGAAAATGGCCGCCGTGCTCGGCGCCGTCGTCGCTCCGGTTCTCGCCGTGAGCCTCCCCGCGAGTTCCGCGAGCGCCCACGGATATATCTCCTCGCCTCCCAGCAGGCAGGCCCAGTGCGCCGCCGGAACCATCAGCTGCGGTGATATCACCTACGAACCGCAGAGCGTGGAGGGGCCCAAGGGACTCACCAGTTGCAGCGGTGGGAACTCACGGTTCTCGGACCTCGACGACGACTCCAAGGGCTGGGCCGTGACGCCCGTCGGCAGCACCACCACCTTCCAGTGGAGGCTGACCGCACGTCACTCCACCAGCACCTGGCAGTACTTCGCCGGCGGACGGCAGATCGCCGAGTTCAACGACAACGGGGCCCAGCCCGGCGCCACGGTCAGCCACCAGGTGAACTTCGGTGGCCTGACGGGGAAGCAGAAGGTCCTGGCGGTGTGGAACGTCGCGGACACCACCAACGCGTTCTACGCCTGCGTCGACGTCAACGTCGGCGGCTGAGGGAAGGGATCCGATGCGTACCCGCCTGCTCGGACTGCTCACCGCGACCGCCTCGGCCGCCGCTCTCTCCCTGTTCGCCCTGGCACCCTCGTCGGTCGCCGGATCGGCGCCGGCCGCCGACTTCGTCGTCAGCGAGAGCCAGTTCAACCAGATGTTCCCGAACCGGAATCCGTTCTACACGTACGGCGGACTGACCGCTGCGCTGAGCGCCTACCCGGGCTTCACGGGCACGGGAAGCGACACCGTGCGCAAGCAGGAGGCCGCGGCCTTCCTGGCGAACGTCAGCCACGAGACCGGCGGTCTGGTCCATGTGGTGGAACAGAACACGGCGAATTACCCGCACTACTGCGACGCGTCACAGCCGTACGGCTGTCCCGCCGGTCAGGCCAAATACTACGGCCGCGGCCCGATCCAGCTGAGCTGGAATTTCAACTACAAGGCCGCGGGTGACGCACTGGGGATCGATCTGCTGAACAATCCCGATCTCGTGCAGAACGATTCCGCCGTGGCCTGGAAGACCGGGCTCTGGTACTGGAACACCCAGAGCGGACCGGGAACCATGACTCCGCACAATGCCATGGTGAACGGCGCGGGATTCGGCGAGACCATTCGCAGTATCAACGGAAGTATCGAATGCAACGGCGGGAACCCCGCCCAGGTGCAGAGCCGGATCGACCGCTACACGAGTTTCAGCCAGATCCTCGGGGTGGGAACGGGCGGCAATCTCGGTTGCTGAGGCGTAGACCGTGACGCACAGCGAGGGCGGTGCCACCGACCGGTGGCACCGCCCTTTCACCTGTGTCCGGCGCGGCGGCCCGGCGGCCCGTCCGGCACGGTCCCGCTGAGCGGCCCGCGCACCCGGTGTGATCTCCGACGGACCCTCCTCCCCCGCGGATGGCACGGCCTCCGGGGGGCATGCCCCTGGGCAGGAACGTCTCCGCGGCGGGGCGCCCGCCCCGCGCGCCGACGGCCCGGGAAAATGGGACGGCGAACCGATCGCAGCAACCGACCTGGAGGAGTGGGCAGATGCCGCACGAACGAGCGGGACAGCCGGCCCGGCCGGAGGATCTCATCGATGTCGCCCGGCTGGTGACCGCGTACTACGCGCTGCGCCCCGACCCGGGCGAGCCGGGTCAGCGCGTCGCGTTCGGGACCTCAGGACACCGCGGCTCGTCCCTCGCCACCGCGTTCAACGAGGATCACATCGCCGCGACCAGCCAGGCGATCTGCGAATACCGGACCGGGCAGGGCACCACCGGGCCGCTCTTCCTCGGCGCCGACACCCACGCGCTGTCCGAACCGGCCCGGGTGACGGCGATCGAGGTCTTCGCCGCCAATGACGTGACCGTGCTGGTCGACAGCGACGACGGCTACACCCCCACCCCGGCGGTGTCGCACGCCATCCTCACGCACAACCGCGGGCGCGCCTCGGGGCTCGCGGACGGTGTGGTGGTCACACCGTCCCACAACCCGCCCGCCGACGGCGGGTTCAAGTACAACCCGCCGAACGGCGGTCCCGCCGGTTCCGAGGCGACCGGCTGGATCCAGGACCGCGCCAACGAGATCATCGCGGGCGGGCTCAAGGACGTACGGCGGATCCCCTACGCCCGTGCCCTGGCCGCGCCGGCCACCGGCCGGTACGACTTCCTCGGCACCTATGTGACGGACCTGCCCGCCGTACTGGACCTGGACGCGGTGCGCGCTGCCGGGGTACGGATCGGGGCGGATCCGCTGGGCGGCGCCTCGGTCGCCTACTGGGGACGGATCGCCGAGCAGCACCGGCTCGATCTGACGGTGGTCAATCCGCTGACCGACCCCACCTGGCGGTTCATGACGCTGGACTGGGACGGCAAGATCCGGATGGACTGCTCGTCGCCGTACGCCATGGCCTCGCTGATCGACCGGCGCGACGAATACCAGATCGCCACGGGCAACGACGCCGACTCCGACCGCCACGGCATCGTCACCCCGGACGCCGGGCTGATGAACCCCAACCACTATCTCGCCACCGCCATCGGCTATCTCTACGCCCACCGGGAGCGGTGGCCCGCCACGGCGGGCATCGGCAAGACCCTGGTGTCGTCCGGGATGATCGACCGGGTCGCCGCGGATCTCGGCCGGAGGCTGGTCGAAGTGCCCGTCGGCTTCAAGTGGTTCGTGACCGGGCTGGCGGACGGGTCGCTGGGCTTCGGCGGGGAGGAGTCGGCCGGGGCGTCCTTCCTGCGGCGCGACGGGTCGGTGTGGACCACCGACAAGGACGGCATCATCCTGGCCCTGCTCGCCTCCGAGATCCTCGCGGTCACCGGCAGGACGCCCTCCGAGCACTACGCCACGCTCACCGGCCGCTTCGGGGCGCCCGCCTACGCCCGTATCGACGCGCCCGCCACCCCCGCGGAGAAGTCCGTCCTGGCCCGGCTCTCGCCCGAGCAGGTGACGGCGGACACCCTCGCGGGCGAACCGGTCACCACGGTGCTCACCGAGGCACCCGGCAACGGCGCGCCCATCGGCGGCATCAAGGTGATCACCGAGAACGCCTGGTTCGCGGCCCGCCCCTCGGGCACCGAGGACGTCTACAAGATCTACGCCGAGTCCTTCCTCGGCACCGACCATCTGGGCCGGGTCCAGGAGGAGGCCAAGGGCGTCGTCTCGGCGGCCCTGGACGGCTGAACCGGAGGACCGTCGTACGATCCCGCCTTCCGGCCGCCGCCCCGTCGCCCCTCCCGCCGCTGTGCGGGGAAGCGGCGCGGCGGCGCGCCGGGCGGCACCAAAAGCGATCCCACCGAAACACGGCCGATAAGGGCCATTCGCGTGATAAATGAGGTGTTTGTGTGAACACCCGGCGTGTCGAGGGAAAGCATGACCATCGGACACCGACACGCGTGCCCGTTCATCGACCGGTCTGACACGACCTGTGTGCTCTCCAGGCCGGGCGAAGGGAGCAACGCAGATGAATGCTGTGCGACGCATCGCCGTTGCCGTGACACTGGCAGCGCTGGCCGGCATATCGGCGCCTTCCGCGTTCGCGGCGGCCGCGGCCCCCGATGACGCGCCTTTCCTGAAGGCGATCCACCAGGGCAACCTGGCGGAGATCCAAGCAGGTGAGGACGCGGGCAAGAACGCCAAGGCCACATGCGTGAAGACGGTCGGCGCCACACTGGTGCGCGACCACAGGAAACTGGACACCGACGTCAAGGCACTGGCGAGGAAACTGGGCGTCTCCCTGCCGAGCGGGCCCTCCCAGGAACAGAAGGAGGCGCTGGCCGCCGTCCAGTCGAAGGCGGGCACGAGCGGTTACGACGGCGCCTGGCTCACCACCGAGGACAAGGGGCACGTGGAGACGATCAAGCTGATCGACCACGAGATCGACTCGGGGAGCAACTCCCAGGTCAAGGCGGCGGCCCGCGCGGCTCGCCCCATCGTGGAGGACCACCTCGACATGATCCGCGACTGCAAGGCCGAGCTGAACCCGAGCTGACCTCGCGGCGCCGTCCGCCCTCGGGCTGAGACCGGCCGCTGTCGCGGCCCCCACGACCGCGACAGCGGCCGGACCACGCCCCCGGCCTGCCGGCGGCGGGACTCCGGCCGGCCCACCATGGCGGGATTCGGGCGGGCCGCCCCGGCGGTCACGCTCCCACCCGGACCACGGCTCGTGCGTACGGGCCGGCCGCCTCTCGGGGAGCGGCCGGCCGCGGGTGGGATGTCACCCCGACGACAAACGCCTCGCGACGCCGGACGTCCTCCGGACGCCGGATGTCCTCCGTCAGGTGCCGGGGGTCCCGTCGGAGCGTCCGCCACGGCCGGACCGTCCACCGCCCGACGGCCGCCGCGCCTCGTCGCCGTGTCCGCCGAGGCCGCCGTGTCCGCCGAGCTGATGTGGTGTCAGCCGCTCCCCGTCGGCCGGGAAGGAGTCCGCGGGCGTCACCTCGCCCTCGGCGTGGGTGGGCCGGGCCGGCCGGGCCGGCTGTTCGGAGGGGAGGGGCGGGGCGGCCCGCCGCTCGCGCAGACGCCCGCCCCACCAGAAGGCGCCGAGGAGGAGGGCCACCACGGCCAGCCCCGCCACCAGTGCCATACCGAAGAGTCCGGCGCCGCTCACCGCGAGATCGGCTGTGCTCCCGTATGTGATCGATGGGTTCATGCACCTCCGCGTACCCACAGGCCGGGACATCACGCGGTCGTCACTGCGGGGGAAGCAGGGGGCCCAGCGGGCCCAGATCCAGATTCAGGTCCTCCATCGTGAGGTCGTAGCGATCGCAGAGTTCGGTCATACGCTCGTGGAGCAGCATCAGGGTCATCCCGATCCGCTCCTCCTGATCCTCCGTCAGATCGCCCTGGTCGACCCGGTGGACGGCTTGGCGCTCCATCAGCTGGCGCAGCAGTTCCACGATGGTCAGCACCAGTCTGACCAGGTCCCGTTCGACGGTGTCCTGGTCGGTGTGCAGCCGCCGGGAGAGGCGCGCGCCCCGGCCCTCCGGGGCCGGGGGATCCTCCGGCCCCGCGAGATCGTCCGGGCCCGTCGGGAGCAGGCGCGCGACGTCGGACACCGCCTCGGTGAGCCCGTCCAGGTCACGGACGACCGGCTGACGGCCGCCGGCCGGCCCGTGGTCGGCCGGCTCGCGGCTGGGCGGCCCGTGGTCGGCCGGCTCACCATCGGCCGGCTCGCGGCCCTGGCTCCGGGGTTCGCGGTTCATGTCGTACTCCCGGTCACCGGTCCGTAGCCGCGGGCCGGGGGTTCCGGGCGGTCCACACGGTCGGCCCGGGTCTCCGGGGTCTCCGGGGTCCGCTGTTCCGCTTCCAGCCGCGCCTGTCGTGTGTGTTCCGCGCGGACGGACACGATCAGAGCCCGCAGGGAGATCCGTACCAGATCGACGTCCGCGATGGAGAGGGTCAGCTCACCGGTCAGCACCACGCCTCCGGTCAGCAGCCGGTCGAGGAGATCGATCAGCGCGATCTGGCGGCCGGCGAGCGGCCGTGTGTCGTACCCGTCGCCCTCGGACCAGGACCGCAGGTCGGCGGAGTGCGTCGGGGGGTGCATACCGTCGGTCACTGGGTGCCCGCCTCCCGTTCCGCCATGCCGTCGTCGTCGCTGACGGCGCCGGTGCCGGTGGCGCCCTCGGTATCGGCGGCGTCCCCCGGGTCGTCCGAGGCGGTGAACGAGTACGGCGCCCATGGTCCGGTGATCTCCACACGGATGCCGTCGAGACCCTCGACAGCGTCTCGGACCCGCTCCTGGAACGCGTGCGCCCTCTCCCTGGGCACGAGATAGGCGTCATTGGCCACGTTGTGGCCCGGTCCGGTGGCCAGCTCTCCCTCCTGGAGGCGGTGCTGGACCCGGTCGACGGCGAGGCCACGGGCGGCGGCGTCCACGCGCAGCACGGCATCGCGTGCGGCCCGCCAGGCGTCCTCGCTCGATGTGCGCTGCTGCCGGCGGCCGCGCAGATAGTCACGGCCGGTGGTGGCCGTGGCGGCGGGTGCCGGCGACCGAGGCGCGGGCCTGGGCGCCGGAGGAGGCACGGCGTACACCTTGACGCCCCACTCCACGCCGTCGGCGAGCCGGTCGAGGAGTCCCGCGAACTCCTCCGAACGCCGGTCCAGCATGTCGCGTACCCGGTCGTCGTCGAGATGGAGAGTGGCCAGCCGCAGGGGGAGCACCGTCGTACGGGCGAAGATCGCCTCCACGACGGAGTGATGCGCGCGGGCCACCGACTCCAGCCAGTCCAGATCCTCCAGCCGCGCCTTCAGCGCGCTCTCCCCGAAGTCCCGCTCGGGGACAGGGCTCACCGCCACGGCCAGCCCCCGCGCGCGCACCAGGCGCACCGGCGCACCGGCCACCCCGCGCAGCCGGCCCAGTTCTTCCTCCAGTCCGGCGTCCGCGCGGGTCACGGCGTAGCTGTAACTCATCTGCGGCGCGCTCATCGCTCACCGCCCCTCCTCCGCCGCCCGGCGCTCCCCTCGCGCGGAACGGCCCGGCGGCCCTCCTCGGCCGGCGGCTCCTCGTCGGGGAACTCCTCGTCCAGGACCGCCGCTTCCTCATCCTCCCGCGAGGCCTCCCGCGAGGCCGCGTCCTCCAGGGCGACGGCCGGACCGTCGACGGCGGCGGGCGACCGCCGGCGCAGGTTCTCCACCTCGGCCCGCAGCCGCCGGTTCTCCTCCGCCAGGGAGGGCCTGCCGCTGTCCTCCCTGGCCCGGGACGAGAGGGACGGATCGTGTTCCCACCAGTCGATGCCCATCTCCTTGGCCTTGTCGACGGAGGCCACGAGCAACCGGAGTTTGATGGTCAGGAGTTCGATGTCGAGCAGGTTGATCTGGATGTCGCCCGCGATGACGATGCCTTTGTCCAGGACCCGTTCGAGGATGTCGGCGAGGTTCGCGGACGATCCCTGTCCGGACCCCTGGCCGTACGGCGACATACTCGGCGCCGGCCTCGGAGCGGGCTGTCGGGCGGAAGTCGGATCCGTCACGGTGCACCAGGCCTCGATCCTGTCAGCTCAGCCGGTTCGGCGTCGTACACTCGTTACTGCGGACCCGGCGGGGGTACGGCACCGGCGCGCGCACGCCGGAGGTCCTCCAGCCGGTCCAGCAACTCGTCCTCACGGCGGTCGAATTCACCTTCGTCGATATGCCCGGCCAGCAACTCCCTCTCCAGCTCGGCGAGCTGGCGCTCGACGGGGGTGGTGTCGTAGGCCTCCTCCTCCGCGGCCTCCAGCAACCGGTTCACCACCCAGCCGGCGCCGCGCACGGGCGCCAGGGGCAGGGTCAGGATCTGGGTCAGCAGGCCCATCGCGGACTCCTCACCTCGTGCGTCCCTCAGGAGAAGCTGTACGGCGGCAGCGGCCCCCGGATACGCACCTCGATCTCCGGGCCGTACCGCTCGGCGAGTTTCTTCCCCGCCTCGACGAACTCCCGTTCACGGTCCCGGTCCACGAGGAACGACACGGCGAGGAAGTGGTCCGCCGTGGCACCGCTCTCCGTCTCGGCACTCGTGTAGGGCCGCAGCGCTTCGACCAGGTCGGCCGTCACGCCGTCCTGCAGCGCCTGGACATCACGGGCGACCAGTTCTCCGAGCGTCATCCGCTCCTCGTACGTGCCGGCACCGCCCCGGGTGGCCTCGTTGAGCCGGCGGATCTCCTCCGACTCCGCCAGCACCCGGCCCAGCAGGATGTCCTCGTC
Organism: Streptomyces sp. NPDC002018; assembly: GCF_042890865.1. Classification (NCBI taxonomy): domain Bacteria; kingdom Bacillati; phylum Actinomycetota; class Actinomycetes; order Kitasatosporales; family Streptomycetaceae; genus Streptomyces; species Streptomyces sp. NPDC002018. Next base: position 595,880 of record NZ_JBIASO010000001.1, on the reverse strand, counting down.
CGCCGCCGCCTTGAGATTGAACTCCGCCCGGCCCTCCAGTTCGGAGAGACGGCGCGTGTACCGCTCGACGTTCTCGTCCAGAGCCGCGCGCACCGCGTCGTCGTCCTCGGCGATCAGACCGAACCGCATGGGCAGGACCGCGCGTTCGGACAGCAGCCTTTCCTGGACGCTGTGATGGGCGCCGAGATCCCTGCGTTTGGCCCGCAGCGTCTCCGGGGCGTCACTGACGACGGCCTTGAGCGGACCTTCGGTGAGGGTCCGCAGCGGAGGTGCCGCTTCTCCCACACCGTGCAGATCGTCCAGCCGCGGCCGGCTCTCGGACGACGTGATGGCGTAGACGTAGACGGACATCGGCTACTCCTCCTCGCGGTGTCTCGCCGGACGCTTCCGCGCGCTCCGGCGCCTCGGTTCCAGCTCCGCCTCCTCGTCGTCCTCCTCGCCCGCGCGCCCTCCCTGGAGGGAGTCCGTGATGGCTTCCACCGCCCCGGTCAGCGCGCCCTTGCTCTTGCCGCGCGCACCGCTCTCGGTGACTTCGCCGACCAGACCCGTCAGCGTGTCGGGGGCTTTGCGCCCGGCTTCCAGATCAAGGCGGTTGCAGGCCTCCGCGAAGCGGAGATACGTGTCGACGCTCGCCACGACGATACGTGCGTCGATCTTGAGAAGCTCGATGCCGACGAGGGATACGCGGACGAACGCGTCGATGACCAGGCCGCGGTCAAGGATCAGCTCCACGACGTCATAGAGGTTTCCGCCGCCGCCTCCTCCGACGGCGGCCTGGCCACTCTGCTGCGGCGCTACAGTCACGACGACTCCCTTCCGTGGTCACGCGGTTACCAGCGATCACCGCGACCGGTCGACCTGGCCGCGTGCGTACCGGTGGCGGCGCTCGTACTCCATGAGCTGACCGTCTTCGTCCAGACGCACCCGGTAGCTGGCCATCACGCTGGTCGTGTCGGGCACCCGGGAGATCTCCAGTACTTCGACGTCGGCCTCCCACCCCTCCTCGGTGCGCTTGACCGCCGACACCGATTCGGGCTGTTTGCCGAGAAGTCCGGCCAGTTGCTCCTTGGCCTCCCGCATCGCCCGGCCCATCGGCAAAGGGCGCGAGGGTTCTCGCTCCTCCTGCTCGTCCCGGACGTGGGCGGCCCGGTCGTGGGACGCCGTTCTCGCGCGCCCCCTGCCGTTCACATCCCGCCGCTCGGCCATATTGTTCCCGCTTCGCGTCCGTGGTGATGGGACCGTGATGGGACCGATGTGCCGGATTTCCAGCACTTATTCCCTTATCAATGAAACACCCGGGATGTGGGACGGGCAACGAGAGCGGTCGGCGGGACCGGGCCGGCCGGCTCCCACGCGCCCCGCCCGTAGCCGCCGTATCCTCGTCCTTACGACCTCAGGAGACCGATATGACCGCTGTACCCGCCGTCGTGCGGAGGGCTCTGGACGCGGCCAACGCCGGGGACACCGAAGCGTTCCTGGACTGCTTCGCGCCCAACGGCGCGGTCGACGACTGGGGCCGGCTCTTCCGTGGACATGACGCGGTGCGGGGGTGGAGCGACAAGGAGTTCATCGGCGTCCGCGTCAGCCTCGACGTGACCGGGGTACGCAGCTCGGCCACCGACAGTGTCACGGTCAGCGCCACCGTGGGCGGCGACGGCTTCAACGGACCGTCCGACTTCACCTTCGTCGTGGTCGACGAACGGCTGTCGCTGATGCGCATCACCGGCTGAGCGGCGCGCAGGTCCCGGGGCCCGAAGGCCGGGCGCGGCGCATCACAGCCGCCTGTCTCATGTCCGCACACGGTGCCGGCGTGAGCGTCCGCACACAGCATCAGGGCCCTTCCTCACGCGAGGAAGGGCCCTGGTGTATTGAGCGCCCGGCAGGCCTTGCACCTGCATTTCCCGCCGGCTGGCGGACGTCTTTCCTTGGACCACAGACGCGTGACCCCGTGTGGTGAACCGGAGTTACATCATGATCATACAGGCTCCGCGGGGGCGGTCCGGTCCCCCCGCGTACTCGCGCCCTGGCGCTGCTGCACCTTGTGATGACCTGACGATCAGAACGACAAGAGCCGTGAAACGGAAGACTGTCACGCGCGGCGCACGGTTCCGTGAGAACCGGGAAGTGAGATCCCTCCCGGCTGCGCGGGAGCAGGGTCGGGGGATGCTCGGGCGGGTCCGGCTCGCGCCCCGGGTCGGAGCACGCGCCGCCTGGGTGTTCGGGTTGGATGTGCCACGTTTACGCCGTGCTCAGCCCCGGCGAGTGCGCTGCGCCAATCGGGCTAATTCCAAGGCCAACTGTGGCCTGGCCGCCGGTCAGTCACTTCAATCGGTGCTACCGACGGTGGGGTGCCCATCCCCTGGCGGGGACCATGAACGGCTTCCGCTGTGATGCGGTTTGCCGTGGTTTTCAGGGCACCCCGGCAGGTGAGCAACCCGGATATTTTCATTTCTCCGGAGTGCGTCAGCCCCCACCTCCTTCACGGAGCCTTGAAAGGGGCGCCATCATGGCACTCGCTCTCGTCCTCACCCCCGCAACCACCACGGCAGGCCAGACCTTCACGGCCACGGCCACGGCCACCCCGGCCGTACTCGGCGAACCGATCACCTTCCAGTACGACGCACAGCCCAATCAGACCGTCAACGCGAACGCGGGCGGTGTGGCGGTCGCCACCTTCACGGCGACCACGACGGGACCGGTGGTGGCCGTCGGCGCCACCAGCGGAACTGCCGTGGCCACGCAGACCGTGACCGCCGCGACGGGCTGTGCGATCACGGTGACGTCGACGCCCGCCAACCCGGCCGCGGGCCAGCCGGTGACCCTCACCACCCACGTCACCTGTAACGGCGTCGAGGTCGACGGTGCGGTGGTGGCGCTCACCACCCCCAACGGCCCCTTCTTCAGCATCACCGCCGGCGGCCTCGGCGCCAGCGTGAACATCGGAGCACTGCCCCTGGGTATCAACCCCATCACGGCCACGGTGGTCGCCTTCACGGGACTCCCCCCCACCTGCCTCTGCATCGGCACCACCGTGACGACGAGCGTCACCGTCGGTTCGACGGCGGCCTGCACGGTCGCGGTGACGTCGTCGCCCGCCACCCCGACCCTGGGCCAGCCGGTGACCCTCACCGCCACCGTCACCTGCGGCGGCGCCCCCGTCGTGGGCGCTGCGGTAGTCATCACCGGCCCCGGCGGCCTCTCCTTCACCGGCACCACCAATGCCTCCGGCCAGGCCACGACGACCACGTCCTCGTTGCCCGCCGGAGCCAACACCATCACGGCCACGGTGAACGCCGTGGGCGGCACCTGCACCTGCGTCAACGTCGTCGCCACCGGGACCGTGACCGTCGGCGCGGCACAGGGCTTCACGGCACGGCCGGCCTGCTACACGCTGAACTTCCCCCCGCTGCCCTGGTCCTTCGCACACACCACGCTCACCGTGACCGGTGCGACTCCGGGAGCGGTGGTCACCTTCCACTCCGACGGAGCCGGGGGCCCCGTGCTGTGCACCGCTGTGGCCGACGTGAACGGCAACGCCAGTTGCCCGGTCAACCTCACCGTCTTCCAGCTGGCGTCCGGTTTCACCGCGACCACCCCCGTGCCCGGAGGGTTCCTCACCTCCTCCAGCACCCTGTCCCCCTGCATCTAAGGCTCCACCGGCTCGCGGCCCGCACACCCGGAAGCGTGCGGTTGCCCGTCTGAAGCGCCGGAGCCTGTCCAGGAAACGACGAGCGACCCGTAGAAGAGCCGTCCCCCGTAACGCAACTACGGGGGACGGCTCGGCTCACCAGGATAGGCCCAGAGGCACCGCGGTGCGCCGAGGCCAGGCCCCCTGGACCCCACGAGGGGACCGGAGCGGACGTCTGTGCCCCGGCCCTTCCAGGTCGCCGCGGGCAACACATCGGTGCCGTGCGGTCCGTCGGCACCGCCGTCAACAGAGCGACAAGAGGAGTACGACATGGGCTGCAATTGCGGCGGAGGCGCCCAACAGACCGTCAACGCCTTCCAGCTGATCCTGCCCGACGGCAGCGTTCGCGTGTACTACACCTGGCAAGAGGCGCATGCCGCCAACCTGCGGGCGGGCGGGGTCGGCACCATCGTCCCCGTGAGTCAGTAACCGACCTCCGCCGACGCGAGAGTGGTTCCGCGGCCCGGGGCGTGGTCCGAACAGCGACTTCGCCGACGCCCTGGGCCCCCGCTCCGCTCGACCGGTCAGCCGGGGCCGCCGCTTCCCGACCGGGAAGGAAGAACGGCCGGCCCCGGCCCCGTTCTGCCGATCTTCTCGGCACACTCACGGTTACGGGACGGACCTCATGACGCTCGTAGAGTTTCTTCTCTCCCTCGGCGCCACGTGCCGCGTCACCAGATTCATCACGAAGGACACGCTCGCGGCGGGCTTTCGCACCTGGATCGCCGATCGCTTCGGCGATGACTCCAAACCCTCTTATCTGGTCAGCTGTAGCTGGTGCACCAGCATCTGGGTGGCTGTCGCCATGACCGCCCTCACGCAAGGGGCCGGCGGAACCTTCGCTCTTCAGCTCACCACCACCGCCTTGACTCTTTCCTATCTCACCGGGCTCGCTTCCCGATGGCTCGACTGAACCTGCTTCCCTCTCCGAGGACGGTCGAGGCAGTGAGCGGCCTGCGGCGGGCGGCGCAGGCCCGAGACCGACAGATCCCGTTCCCGGCGCACCCCCTGTGAGAGGGCCTAGGGTCTTTCGTTTGGATCTGGCTGGATGAGGGAGCGGGGTCTGGTGCCGTGGATCGCGAGGCGAAGGAGGGAGCCCACGCGGAGCGTCGGCTCCGTCCTCCGCCGTCAACGCGGCGAGGCGCGGTGCCGGGGCACGCGAGCCCAGCAAGATCCAAACGAGAGGCCCTAGCTAAGGTGCTTGGCGATCTCCCAGCTTGCCGCCAGCTCGACATCGCCGTTGATCCGTACGTCGACCAGGACCGGGCCGTCCTCGACGGCCAGCGCTCTGTCGATCTCCCCGAGGTCGTCGGGCCCGCGTACGGTGAAGCCCCTGGCGCCGAAGCCGGCCGCCAGTTCCGCGAAGTCCGGTTCCGGCATGTCGGCGTAGCACGGGTTCAGCTTCTTGTGGACCAGATCGTGCTTCTCCTGGCCCACCGCGTTGTCGTTGAAGACCACCACCGTGAGCGGCAGCTTGTGGCGCACGGCCGTCTGGAAGTCGGCGACGTTCATCATGAACGAGGCATCCCCGGTCGCATGGGTGACGCGCTGTCCGGGGCGCGCGAAACAGGCGCCGATCGCCAGGGCCAGACCCTGGCCGATGGCGCCGAAGTCCCAGCCGATCGCCCAGTTCTCCGCGCGCGGCACGGTGAGGATCTTCGCGCAGACCATGGCCGCGTGCCCACCGTCGAGCACCAGGACGCGGTCGTCCTTCGGAAGCGCGTCCTCCAGGTGCCGTACCGCCCGGCGTGGATCCGTCGCGTCCCCGTCGTTGTAGTGCACGGCCGCCGGCTTCCGGTCGTCCTGGAGCCGCTGTACGAGTCCGGCATCGGGCCGGCGCGCGTCCGCCGTCCCGGCGAGCCGGTCCGCCAGAGCCGCGACGGCCGTGCTGGCATCAGCCGTCATCCCGACGGCCACGCGGGCGAACCAGCCGAAGGCGTCCGGCCGGTCGTCGATCTGGATGATCTTCTTCCCGTTCGCCAGGAGTTTGCCGAAGTCGGTCGTCCATTCGTTCAGGCTGGCGCCGACGACCACCATCACATCGCTCTCGGCGAGCGTTTCCACCGTCAGATCCGACCCCAGGCCGCCGCTGACCCCCAGATACAGCGGATAGTCCGCGCAGAGTCCGGCGGCCATGATCGACACTCCCACCGGGGCGCCAAGATGTTCGGCCAGCCTGCGCACCTCCGGCTCGGCTCCGGAGTTCTTCGCACCGAGTCCGCAGAGAATCGACGGACGCCGGGCCGACACGAGCAGTTTGACCGCTTCCTCGACATCCTGGGTACGCGGCGGCTGGAGGGCATTCGGCACATACATCGGCCGGTAGGTCCACCCGGGGTCCGGAATCTCCGACTGCTGGATGTCCTGGGGCAGATTCAGGATGAACGGCCCTTTCCGCACCTTGATCTGACGGAACGCCTCCCCGAGGCAGTAGTCCACGTTGTGCACCGATTCCAGTCGGGCGGTGGCCTCGGTGGTGAGCCGGGCGAGTGCCTGCTGGTCCACCATTCCCTGTGGGTTGTACGGGTCGCGGAGGGAGGCGTGTCCGGCGAGCACCATCAGCGGTGTGCGGTGGAGCCGCGCGGCGACCAGCGAGGTCGTGGCATTGGTGCAGCCGGGTCCTTGGGTGACCGACGCCAGACCGGGCTTGCCGCTGAACCGGGCGTAACCGTCGGCCATACCGACGGCGCCGGCTTCGTGGTGGGCGTGGACGAAGGTCGTGCCGTGCCGTTCGCCCAGATCCACGATCAGATCCTGGTTCGCGTCCCCCATCACGGCGAACAAATGGTCGAGCCCTTCGGCGGCGATCGCGTCGGTGACAGCTTGGAATGCCTTCATCGGAAATTCCCTTCGGGTGCGGCCGGTCATGAACCAACAGGCGCCGATGCTTTCGGCGGAATGGGACGGTGTCGTTCCCCGCGGGCGCTTCACGGTGCGGCCGAACGGGTTTCCCGGCCGTCACAGGAGAGGCAGAGCGTAATCCACCCTCACGCCGCGAATCCTGACGACAGGGCGCGGTGAGTACCGCGATCCCGAGGCGCTACCGATTCGGCGTAACTCCCGCCGGAACAGGTCCCGTATGGCGTACGACTTCTGTTGGTGCGCGCTTTTGTCGCAGCGAAGCCGCAGCGCTCCCGCGCCCGAGACCGCTCCCGCACCGCACCGCGTCGCGTCGCGCCGCGCCGCGCCGAACTGCACCGCACCGCAGCGCAGCGGCACCGTCCGGCTGTCCGGCTGTCCGGCTGTCCGGCCGGATCCGCGGGTCTCCGGGTTTGGCCCTTCCGCGCCGGGACAAAAGAATCCCGGTCGCTGAAACCCCCGGATCAGCCGGTCGCGGCGCTGTCGGCGCCGCCGCCGGTCCGCCGGGCGTGTGCGCAGTCGGCCGCCTCGGCGGGCGCCGGACGCGCGGGGCAGCTTTCTTCGACCGGCCAGGGGGAGCCCGTGACACACACACGCAGCGAGTCGGATCCGCAGGAAACGACCGGAAGGACCGCGGAAGCCGTGGAGACCAGAAGTACCAGAAGTACCAGAAGGCCCGGAGAGGGCACGGAGACCGGAGGGACCAGCGGGCCGCCGCTGCCCCTGGCAGAGCACAAGCAGCGGATGCGCCGCCGTCTGGAGCGGCTGATCGGTATCGCCGCCACGGAAGGCAATTCCCTTCTGCCGCTGCGCAACGGGGACGAGATCTTCCCGGCGATGCTGCGGAGCATCCGAGAGGCCCGGCACACCGTGGACATGATGACCTTCGTGTACTGGCGGGGCGAGATAGCCCGTCAGTTCGCGGAGGCACTGGCCGACCGGGCCCGCAACGGTGTGCGCGTACGGCTGCTGCTCGACGGATTCGGCAGCCGGCTCATCGAGCAGGACCTGCTGGATCTGATGGACCGGGCCGGCGCCGAGGTGAGCTGGTTCCGCAAGCCCCTGCACCTCTCCCCGGCCAAGCAGAACCACCGCTGTCATCGCAAGGTGCTGGTGGTGGACGAATCCGTGGCCTACACCGGCGGGGTGGGCATCGCCGAGGAGTGGTGCGGAGACGCCCGTGACAAGAACGAGTGGCGCGACACCCATGTGCGGGTACAGGGTCCGGCGGTGGATGGCATCGCCGCCGCCTTCGCCCAGAACTGGGCCGAGTGCCACGACGTTCTCTTCGACGGGCACGACCGCTTCACCGGCCATGAGCCGCAGGGCGACGCGGTGGTGCAGGTCGTGCGCGGTTCGGCCAGTTTCGGCTGGCAGGACATGCAGACCCTCATGCGGGTCATGATCGAATCCGCCCAGGACCGCTTCCGTCTGGCCACCGCCTACTTCGCCCCCGACGCCTACTTCGTCGACCTGCTGTGCGCGGCGGCCCGGCGCGGCGTCGAGGTGGAGATCCTGCTCCCCGGTCCCCATACCGACAAGCGGGTCTGCAAACTGGCCGGCCAGCACTACTACGAGGACCTTCTCGCCTGCGGTGTGCGGATCTTCCAGTACCAGCCGACGATGATGCACGCCAAGGTCATCACCGTCGACCAGGTCGCCGCCCTGATCGGATCCACCAACTTCAACCGCCGCTCCCTCGACCACGACGAAGAGGTCATGCTCGCCGTCCTGGACGAGGAGTTCACCGCGACTCTCGACCGGCACTTCGACGAGGACCTGCGGGCCAGCGAGCGGATCGAGAAGGCCCGCTGGAAGCGGCGCTCCGTCACACAGCGGCTGCGGGAGGCGGCCGTCGCCCCCATCCGCCGCTTCCTGTAGCCCGGTTCCCGCCGCCCGTTCCCGTGGCCCGGCTCCTGTCACCCGTTCCTGTGGCCCGTTTCCTGTCGCCTGTCTCCGGTGGCCCCCTCCCGTAGCTCCTCGAACGCCCTGGCGCGGTGCCCGGTGTGACCCCGCGTCACGGCTGCCACCGCCCACCGGACCGTGCCACCGCGGACCACATACCGGCGGCCGGACGGGGCAGACGCCTCATATCCGATCAATCCGAGGGAGTCCGTTCATGGTGGTTGTCGCGATCGTCGCCGTATGTGTCGTCCTGGCCGTACTGGCCTTCTTCGTTCCCCGTCTGTCCCGCCATCCCGAACGCGGCACGCACCGTTCGCTCGGCGCCGGCGCGCGCGTCGGCGGCAAGGCGCCCGGTGTCCTGGGCAGGCTCTTCAGCAAGCCCTTCCACACCAGCTCCCGTGCCGTGGGCCGCAGCGGCTCGGCCGGCCGCCGGGCCCGGGGACGTATGCCCTTCTGATCCTGACCGCGCCGGGACCGGGCCGACAGGCCCGCTCCTCAGGGAAGCCGAGGCCTGCGCGGCCTCGGCGGTCGGCGCAGGCTCCGGTCCTCGACCGTCGAGGCCACGCGCACCACGTACGGGGTACACAGAGCGATGCGGAAGGTGCGGGCGATGCACAACGACGAGGCGGACAGACTGCTGGCCGGGCTGACCGTGGACACCAGCCGACGGGAGCAACCGATCGTGCTGGACGGGACCGGGCGTCCGCTCAGGACCTGGCGGGAGAACCATCCCTACGACCGCAAGGTCGGCCGCAAGGAGTACGAGCGGATCAAACGCGTCCTCCAGATCGAGATGCTCAAGCTCCAGCGCTGGGCCAAGGACACCGGCGCGCGGGTGATCGTCGTCTGTGAGGGGCGCGACGCGGCCGGCAAGGGAGGCACGATCCAGCGCCTCACCGAGCGGCTCAACCCCCGCGGTGCCCGGGTGGTCGCCCTGGACAAGCCCACCGAGCGGGAGACGGGCCAGTGGTACTTCCAGCGGTACATCGCGCATCTGCCGACGGCGGGAGAGATCGTCTTCTTCGACCGCTCCTGGTACAACCGGGCCGGCGTGGAGCGGGTGATGGGCTACTGCTCGAAGGACGAGTACGAGTTGTTCCTCAGCCAGTGTCCGGTCTTCGAGCGGATGCTGGTCGACGACGGCATCGTCCTGGTGAAGTTCTGGTTCTCCGTGTCCCGCTCCGAGCAGCGCACCCGCTTCGCCATCCGGCAGGTCGACCCGGTGCGCCAGTGGAAACTCTCCTCCACCGACCTCGCGTCCCTGGACCACTGGGACGACTACACCGAGGCGAAGGTCGACATGTTCCGCGCCACCGACACCGGCCACGCCCCCTGGACCGTGGTCAAGAGCAACGACAAGCGTCGCGCCCGGCTGGAAACGATGCGCAGTCTCCTCTCGCGCATCGACTACACCAGCAAGGATCCCGAGGCGGTCGGCACCCCGGACCCCCTCGTCGTCGGCGCCGCCGACACCCTTCTCGAACCCGGCGAGGAAGACACCGCGCTCTCCCCCACTCCCCTCTCCCCCGGCGTCCACGGGCCCGGCAACCACCCGGAACCGCCCGATACCGCCTGAGGAAACCTCGTCACCGCCGGCAGGGGCGGGGTTCAGGAGACGGCAGAGCCCCGTCCGGTGACCGGATTCCCGGCCGCGCGGATGAACACCTCGGCGGAGGGGACGGCCGCTCCCCCCGGCCAGGCGAGGAGCAGGTCCGTGTCGGGAAGGTCGGCCACGGGAACGGCGACGACGGTACTGCCCGTACGGTCCGCCGCGCTCTCCCCGACGACCGCGATGAGCTGGCCGACGGCGACGAGATCCACCAGTTCGTCCAGCGCCACGACAGGACAGTCGGCGTCGAAGGTCTCCTCGTCCCGCAGATCCGCGACGGTCACCGTCGCGCGCCCGGCCAGGCGGTGCCCGGCCGGCAGCAGGACGACGGGGGCCTCGACGGCGACTTCCATGGTGTCCAGTCCTGTCAGGTCGTCACTGGCACACAGCAGAGCGACATCGGCTTCCCCGGCGCGAAGCGCCCCGGCCTGGTCCCGGGTGAAGACCATCTCCACCGGTGCGCCGAAGGGCAGCCGGGAGTAGCCGGTGACGAGATCACGCAGGACCCCGGAGCCGGTACCCGGATTGGTCGCGATCCTCAGAGGCGTGGAGCCGTGGGCCCGTTGTGCCGTCGCCACCGCGTGGTCGATGGCGTCGAGCGCCTTCAGCGACTCGGCGAGAAACACCTCGCCGGCCGTGGTGAGGTGCACGCGCCTGCTGGTGCGCTCGAACAGCGGCACCCCCATACGCCGCTCAAGACGGCTGATCGCCCGCGACAGAGGCGGCTGTGAGATGCCCAGCCGCTGCGCCGCCCGGCTGAAGTGCAGCTCCTGCGCGACGGCGACGAAGTAGCTCAGCTCCCGTGTCTCCAGACGATCCATACCCTCAGGGTACTGCTCCATACCCAAGTGATCATGGCTCCCCGGGCATGGCGGTGGTGGAGTGGAACCCGTACAGCCGGTCCGTCGCCGGCGGGTCCGATCCAGGAGAGAGCAGTTCCAGATGAGCGATGAACGGGACGTACAGCAGGTGCTCGCCCGCTATGTGAGAGCGGCCGATCACCGGGACGGACAGGCGCTCGCCGCACTGTTCGAGGCGGAGGGCACGGTCGAGATCTACTACAACAACGCGGGCATCCCCGAGAAGATCGCCGAACTGATCGGCGCGGAGGCGATCGGCGGGGCCGTCGTGGGCATGATGGCGCCGCACCCGCCGCGTGGCTGGAGCCATCACACCACCCATGACCACCTCATCGAGATCGACGGGGACCACGCCACACTGGACGCGCAGTTCGTCGTCTTCAACACCGTCGGCAAGGAGCGGCCCGACGGCGGCTGGCCCGACGGCGCCTCCGGCGCCCAGGGCACGATCACACCCATCGAGAGCGGCTACTACCGCCCCAGGCTGCGCCGTACCGACGGGGAGTGGAAGATCTACCTCCACCGGATCGTCCTCGACCAGCCCATGGCCTTCCCGGGAGCCTGATTCCCGGCTGGGACATCGCGGGTGCGGTCGAACGGGCCGGCCTCGGCGCGCGCGAGTTCGCGCCGGGTGACGAGGTCCTCGGCTGTCTGCGCGGCGAGGTGCGGCGCCGCCGCTGGTGGGTCTGTCCGGCCATCCCGGGATCATCCCGGTCTTCGCCCGGCTCGAGACGGCGGACTTCTCCGCCCTGGGGGGCGCCGACATTCCTCGGCCTCAAGCCTTCGGCTGGGTGAACCGGATGTGGTTGCCGAAGGGGTCGCGGAGGCCGCAGTCGATTCCGTACGGGCGGTCGGTGGGCTCCTCGGTGAACTCGACGCCCAGACCCAGCAGCGTCTCGTACGTCTTGCGGCAGTCGTCCGTGCTGAAGATGAGGTGCCCGCCCATCGCGCCCTTGGTCACCAGCTCGCGGACCTGCCGCGCCGTCTCCTCGGACATCGCGGGCGCGCCCGGCTTCTCCAGCAGGATCTGGCGCTCCGGGTGACTTGGGACACAGACGGTGAGCCAGCGCATGAAGCCCATGTCGATGTCGGCGCCGACCTCCAGACCGAGCTTGCCGACATAGAAGTCGAGGGCCTCGTCCTGGTCGAGGACGTATATCTGCGAGTGCGTGATGGCGTTGAACATGTGTCTCACGCTACGGGGCGGGCCGGACGGAAACTTATCCGAAACTGCTCAGTCGGCGGACGGTACGGGCCGGGCGGGCACAGGCCGGGCGGGCGCAGGCCGGGCGGGCGCAGGCCGGGCGGGCGCAGGCCGGGCGGGCGCAGGCCGGGCGGCAGCGGTAACGGCCGTACGGGCAAGGACAGGCCCTACGGGTACGGGCAGGGGAAGGTCGGCCCGGGGCAGACCGGCCGGGGCAGTGTGGCCAGGGCAGTGCGGACGGTCAGGCGCTCGGCCGCGTCCACGCCATCGTGAAGCACGTCGGTACGCCCGTGGCCACCGCTCCCTTCCGGTAGGTCCTCGGTGACCGGCCGACGATGTCGCGGAAGGTGCGGCTGAACGTTCCCGGGCTGCCGAAGCCGACGTCGAAGCAGATGTCCGTCACACTGCGGTCGGTCTCCCGCAGCAGGAACATCGCACGCTCGACACGGCGGCGCTGGAGATAGCGGTGCGGCGTCTCGCCGAACGTGGCCCGGAAGGTGCGGGAGAAGTGCGCCTGCGACACATGCGCGATCCGGGCCAGGGCCGCGACGTCCAGCGGCTGCGCGTAGGCGCGGTCCATCGCGTCCCGGGCCCGAAGCATGCGGCGGTTGGTCTCCTCTGCGGCGCGGCTCACGGCGCCATCACACCACGGTTCGCCTCCGTCCGTCCTCCGCGCTCAGGCCGGAGGTACCCATGCCCAGGCCGGAGGGCCTACGCCAGGCCGGAGGTGCCTGTGCCCAGGCCGGAGGTGCCCGCACCGGGGCCGGGGGCCGGGCCCGGGGCAGGGAACAGCCGCGCCGGGTCATGCCGCCGCCCGGGAGCGGGTCTCACCCTCCTCCCTCCCGCTCACGTCATGGTGAATGAGCGTCCCCGACCCGGTCAGCGGAACTCCCGTCCCGCCCCGGCGCGCCGCGACGATCTCCGCCGCGATGGACAGGGCGGTCTCCTCGGGGGTGCGGGCGCCGAGGTCGAGGCCGATCGGGGAGCGCAGACGGGCCAGTTCGTCGTCGGTGACACCGACTTCGCGCAGGCGCCGGTCGCGGTCCTCGTGGGTGCGGCGCGAGCCCATCGCGCCGACGAACGCGACCGGCAGCCGCAGGGCCGTCTCCAGCAGGGGAACATCGAACTTGGCGTCATGGGTGAGCACGCACAGGACGGTCCGTCCGTCGGTCGCGGTGCGCCGGAGATAGCGGTGCGGCCAGTCGACCACGAGATCGTCGGCCTCGGGGAAACGGGCGCGGGTGGCGAAGACCGGCCGGGCGTCGCACACGGTCACGTGATACCCGAGGAACTTGCCCACCCGGGCGAGCGCCGTCGCGAAGTCCACGGCGCCGAAGACGATCATCCGGGGCGGCGGCACCCTCGACTCCACGAACAGTGTCACGCCGCCCGTGCAGCGCGAGCCGTCCTCCGCGATCTCGACGGTGCCGGTGCGGCCGGTGTCCAGCAGCGCGCGGGCCTCCGCCGCCGCCGTCCGGTCCAGTTCCGGATGTCCGTCGAGGCTGCCCTCGTACGATCCGTCGGGGCGGACGAGCAGCGCACCGCCGAGCAGTCCGCGCGGGCCCCGGGCCACCCGGGCGAGTGCCGCCGCCTCCCCCCGGTCCGCGGCCGACACCCCCGCCCGGAACACCGGCGCGTCCGCGCGCACCGGTGTGACCAGGACCTCGATGACGCCGCCGCAGGTGAGTCCCACCGCGAAGGCGTCCTCGTCGCTGTATCCGAACCGTTCGCGCACCGTCCGGCCGTCCTGGAGCGCCTGCACGCACAGGTCGTACACCGCCCCTTCCACACACCCGCCGGAGACGGAACCGATGGCCGTGCCGCGACGGTCGACGGCCAGGGCGGCGCCGGGGCCGCGCGGCGCGCTGCCCCCGACGGCCACGACCGTGGCGACGGCGAAGTCCCGGCCCTCCTCGAACCAGCGGTTCAGCTCCTCGGCGATGTCAAGCACTCCCGGCTCCCCCGCCCGCCCGGCGCCGGGCCTCGTCCGCCGCCCGCAGGACGCGGTCCGGACGGATCGGCAGGTCCCGGTGGCGTACGCCGGTCGCGTGCCACACCGCGTTGGCGATCGCGGCGGCGACGCCCACGACGCCGATCTCACCGATGCCCTTGATCCCGACCGGGTCGTCCGGGACGGGATCGTCCACCCAGTCCGCCTCAATGAGCGGCACATCGGCGTGCGCGGCGAAGTGATAGCCCGCCAGGTCGGCGCCGACATGGCCGCCGGAGGCCAGGTCCCTGATCGCCTCCTCATGGAGGGCCATGGACAGCCCCCAGGTCATTCCGCCGATGAACTGGCTGCGGGCGGTGAGCGGATTGACGATGGTGCCCGCGGCGAAGACGCCGAGCAGCCGTCGCACCCGCACCTCACCGGTGGTCACGTCCACGGCGGCCTCGGCGAACTGCGCGCCGAAGGCGTGCCGTTCCTTCTTCGCGAGGGCGCCGACCGCCTCGGTGGTGTTCGACCGGACGGTGATCCCCTCCGGCGGAACGCCGTCTCCCAGGGCCAGTCGCTCCCGCAGTTCGCCCGCCGCGACCATCACCGCCCACGCCCAGGAGCGTGTGCCCATCGAGCCGCCGGCGAACATCGCCGGGCCGAGGTCGCTGTCCGCGATGCGCACCCGGATACGGTCCGTATCCACCTCCAGCGCGTCCGCCGCGACCGAGGTCATCGCGGTCCGTGCCCCGGTCCCTATGTCCGCCGCGTTGATCCGCACGGTGAAGGTTCCGTCCGGCTCCGCGGTCACGGCCGCCGTGGACGGGCCGACTCCCGACGGATACGTGGCCGCCGCCGTTCCGGTCCCGAGCAGCCAGCGCCCCTCACGGCGCCGGCCGGGACGCGGGTCCCGGTCCGCCCAGCCGAACCTGCGGGCGCCCTCCTCGAAGCAGGCGAGCACATTGCGGCTGCTGAACGGCAGCCCGGACACGGGACCCGTCTCGGGTTCGTTGCGTGCGCGCAGCGCGATCGGGTCCACGCCGCACTTCTCGGCCAGTTCGTCGAGGGCGGATTCGAGAGCGAAGGATCCCGGTGCCTCGCCCGGTGCGCGCATCCAGGCCGGGGTCGGCACATCGAGCCGTACGAGCCGGTGCAGGGTGTGGTGTGCGTCGGCGTCGTACATCACGCGCCCCAGCACGGCGCTCGACTCGACGAATTCATGCACGGTCGACGTCAGACTCTGCGCCTGGTGGTCGAACGCCCGCAGCCGGCCGTCGGCGTCGGCGCCGAGCCTGATCCGCTGCGCCGTGGGGCTGCGGAAACCGACGAGGGAGAACATCTGACGGCGGGTCAGCACCACGCGGACCGGGCGGTGCAGGAAGGTCGTGGCCATCACGGCGGCCACTTGGTGCGGGCTCAGCCCCTTCGATCCGAAGCCGCCGCCGACGTGTTCGGACCGCACCCGTACGGAGGCGGGGTCGAGGGAGAAGAGCTGCGCGAGTTCGCCGGCCACCCAGGTGCTGCCCTGGTTGGAGTCCACGACATCGAGCCGGCCGCCGTCCCAGCGGGCCGTCGCCGCGTGCGGCTCCAGCGCGTTGTGGTGCTCCTCCGGTGTGGTGTACTCCTCGTCCACGACGACGGCGGAGTCGCCGAGTCGGGCCTCGACATCGCCTTTCTCCGTCTCGGCCCGGACCAGCGGGTTGTTCTCCGGCGTGTACGCGCCGGGATGTCCGGCGAAGAACGCGACGTCGTGCGGCTCCTGGTCGTAGCGGACCACCAGTGTCTCGGCGGCCTCCCTGGCCTGCTCGGACGTCTCCGCCACGACCAGCGCCACCGGCCAGCCCACGAAGGGCACCCGGTCGTGCTGGAAGAGCCCGAGGACCGGGTTCGGCCGCCCGACCATGCCTATGTAGTCGGTGTCGACGCGCGGCGCGTTCCCGTGGTGCAGCACGGTGAGGACACCGGGCATGGCCAGGACGGGAGCGTCCTCCACGGCGCGGATACGGCCACGGGCCACGGTCGACAGCACCAGCCAGCCGTGGGCGAGCCCGGCGAAGGGTATCTCTCCGGCGTAGCGGGCCGCCCCGGTGACCTTGTCGCGGCCCTCCACCCGGGTACGGGCGGAGCCGACGGCTCCCGTCACGGCGGCGATGCCGGTCGTCGTGGTCGGCGTCGTCATCGGGTCGCCTCCTCGGCGAGTTCGGTCAGCACGGCCACGACGAGGTTGCGCGTCAGGGTCACCTTGTATCCGTTCTCGGGGAGCGGCTCGGCGGCCGCCAGTTCGGCGTCCGCCGCGGCGGCGAACGCCTCCGCGCTCGCCGGGCCGCCGGTCAGCACCCGCTCGGCGGTACGGGCCCGCCACGGCCGGGACGCGACCGCCCCGAACGCGAGGCGCACCTCGCGTACGACACCGTCCTGGACGTCGAGCGCGGCGGCGACCGAGCCGATCGCGAACGCGTACGAGGCGCGCTCGCGCACCTTCCGGTACCGCGCGTGCGCGGCGACCGGGGCCGGCGGCAGTGTGACACCGGTGATCAGCGCGCCGGGCGGGAGGGCGGTCTCGATGTGCGGGGTGTCGCCGACGGGCGGATAGAACTGGGCGATCGGCGACTCGCCCGGCCCGTCCGCCGTTTCGTAGGAGATGACGGCGTCGAAGGCGGCGAGCGCGACCGCCATGTCCGAGGGATGGGTGGCGACACAGTGCGCGGAGGCGCCGAGGATCGCGTGGTTGTGGTGTTCGCCCGTGAGCGCGGGACAACCGCTGCCGGGGGCCCGCTTGTTGCACGGTTTGCTGAGGTCGGTGAAGTAGCCGCAGCGGGTCCGCTGGAGCAGGTTCCCGCCGACCGTGGCCATATTGCGCAGTTGTCCTGAGGCGCCGGCCAGGACGGCCTGGGCCAGCCCCGGATAGTGCCGTCGTACGTCGGGGTGGGCCGCGAGATCGCTGTTGGTGACGGTCGCGCCGATGCGCAGTCCGGCGTCATGACTGAACTCGATCCCGTCGAGGGGAAGTTCACGTACGTCGATGAGCAGCGCGGGCCTTTCCACACCGGCCTTCATCAGATCGACGAGGTTGGTTCCGCCGCCGAGTAAACGGGCGTCGGGTTCCGTGCTGAGCAGGGCGACCGCTCCGGAGATGTCGAGGGCGCGTGCGTAGCCGAATTCCCTCATGCCGCCACCTCCTTGACCTCGGACTCCGCCGCTTCCGCCGTCGTCCCCGCCGCCTCGGCCGCCCGCGCGACCGCCTGCACGATCGACACATAGGCGCCGCAGCGGCACAGGTTGCCGCTCATCCGCTCGCGGATCTCTTCGGGGGTCAGCGCGGGCACTCCCGCTTCGGGCCGGACGTCCTCGGTCACGGCGCTCGGCCAGCCCGCCGCGTGTTCCTCGATCACCGCGAGGGCCGAACAGATCTGCCCCGGTGTGCAGTAACCGCACTGATAGCCGTCCAGGTCGATGAAGGCCTGCTGCACCGGATGGAGCCGCTCACCGTCGGCCACGCCTTCGATGGTGGTGATGGCACGGCCCTCGGCCGCGACCGCGAGCTGAAGGCAGGAAACGGCCCGGCGCCCATCGAGCAGCACCGTACAGGCACCGCATTGGCCCTGGTCACAGCCCTTTTTGGTACCGGTCAGATCGAGATGCTCGCGCAGGGCGTCGAGCAGGGTGGTGCGATGGTCGACGGGCAGCGTGTACTTCTCGCCATTGATGTACAGAGTGATGGCGCTGGATGTCGACAGGGCCATGATCAGCCTTCTTTCGCATTGCGGATGCGCGTCGGACGAGACGATCCCGGCAGATGGTCCGGGACGAGATCCGGGAGGTGGGGGGATGTGGGTGAAGGAACCAGCGACAATGGGCACCGGTCGGCCGCACTGGCCGGTTCCGCCGCTACGGTGGACCTAAGCGGACAACTGTCCATTAGCCGTCGAACTTACTGGACAGCTGTCCGGTTAGCAAGGCCGGGCCTGGCCGTGATTCCGGAAGGAGGACGAGTGCCGGAGGAGAAGAGCGCGACTCTGCGCTCGGACGCGCAACGGAATCGCGAGCGCATCCTGGACGTCGCGCTGGACGAGCTGACGCGGGCCGCGGACGCTCCACTGAGCGTGATCGCGAAGAAGGCGGGCGTCGGGCAGGGCACGTTCTACCGCAACTTCCCCAACCGGGAGGCCCTCGTCCTGGAGGTCTACCGCTACGAGATGCAGCAGGTCAACGACACCGCTGCCCAGTTGCTCCGGACCCGCGCGCCCGACCGGGCCCTGAGGGAGTGGATGGACCGCCTGGCCCAGTACGCCATGGCCAAGGCCGGTCTGGCCGACGCGCTGCGCAAGACCACCAGCGAGCTCGGCGGACTGGCCCAGCTCGGCCACGGCCCGGTGCTCCAGGCGGTCGCGCTCCTGCTGAACGCGAACCAGGAGGCCGGCACCATCCGTCCGGGACTGACCCCCGACGATTTCGTGCTCGCCATCGCCGGACTCTGGCAGCTCGACCCGCGCGGCGACTGGCAGCCGCGCGCGACGCGGCTGCTGGACCTCGTGATGGACGGACTGAGGGCGGGGGCGCCCGGAGCGGACGGTCCCCCGGCGGACGGGCCGGGGGACGGACGGACCTGAGCCGGGCGGCCCCGGGACGGACGGACCCGGTGGGAACGGCCTCGGGACGGACGGCTCCGGTGGGGAAGGGTGTCCGGCTAGATCAGTTCGCGCTCCCGTGTCTCCGGGAGCGCCCGTACGCACAGCAGCGAGACCACGGCCATCGCGCTGACGTACCAGCCCACCGACGCCGAGCCGAAGGCGGACTGGAGACGCGGCACGACCAGGGGCGAGACCGCGCCGCCCAGGACGCCGCCCAGGTTGTACGCGAGCGAGGCGCCGGAGTAGCGGACGCGGGCGGGGAACAGCTCCGGCAGATACGCGCCCATCGGGCCGGACGTCACGCCCACACAGAACAGCGCGCCGCCCATGGCCACCGCCATCACCACCGGGTGCCGGGTGTCGAGCAGCGGGAAGAACACCAGGGCCCAGACCGCGGCCAGTCCGCAGCCTGTCAGCACCAGTGTGCGCCGGCCGGCCGTGTCGGAGCGGGTGGCCGCGAGCCAGATGGCGATCGCGAGGAAGAAGCAGGCGACCAGGGACAGCGCCAGCATCGTATTGCGCGGCACACCCAGGGATGTCGTGGTGTACGACAGGCCGTAGGTCATCGACGCGTAGAAGAGGGTGTAGACGACGGCCATGGCGCCGGCGCCGAGCAGCAGTTCGCGTGGATGGCACCGGAGGAGTTCCGCCACGGGCGCCCTGCTCGCCGTCCGTTCCGCCACTGACCGCGCGAAGACCGGGGTCTCGCTGATCTTCAGCCGTACGACCAGTCCGACGGCGACCAGCAGGAAGGACAGCAGGAACGGGACGCGCCATCCCCAGCTCGCGAAGGCCGCCTCGTCGAGCGACGCGGACATCAGCCAGAAGACGCCGGTGGCGGCGGAGAAGCCGACGGGCGGGCCGAGTTGGGGGAACGCCGCGTACAGCCCGCGCCGCCCTTGGGGTGCGTGCTCCACCGCGAGGAGCACCGCGCCGCCCCATTCGCCGCCGATCCCGATTCCCTGGAGGAAGCGGAGCAGGACGAGCAGCAGAGGTGCCCAGGCCCCCAGGGTGGCGTAGCCGGGCAGCAGTCCCACCAGCGCCGTGGACAGACCCATCAGCAGCAGTGAGGCGACCAGGACGGACTTGCGGCCGACGCGGTCGCCGAAATGGCCGAAGACGATTGACCCGATCGGGCGAGCCAGAAACGCCACCGCGTACGTGGAGAACGACGCGAGCATGGCGTTGAGGGGGGACAGGTTGGGGAAGAAGACGTCGTCGAGGACCAGCGCCGCCGCCATGCCGTAGATGAAGAAGTCGTAGAGCTCGATGGTGTTGCCGATGAAGCTCGCCACGGCCACCCGGAGCGGACTCTCCTGGGTTCGGGTACCGGCCGCGGCGGGCTCTGTGGACGTGGAGGACAGAGTGTCGTCGATCACACAGAAACTGTCACGGTCGGTGACCGGGGCGGTCAACGGCGCACGTTGAGCACGCTCCGAAATCGCCGCGCTACCGACTGTTATCAGCCGTGCGGTCAGCTGTGTGGGTCACGGGTACGCGTGTGCGCGGTCACGGGCACGCGGTCACCGGTACTCGGCCTCAGCCGCCGCGCAGGAACTGGAGAAGCTCGGCGTTGACCTTGTCCTGAAGTGTGGCGGTGAGGCCATGAGGTGCGCCAGGGTAGTAGACCTCTTTTGCCCCACGAACGAGCTGAGCCGTTTTGACGGCGGAATCCTGCACGGGAACGATCTGATCGTCTTCGCCGTGGAGCACCAGCGTAGGGACATCGAATTTCTTGAGATCCTCCGTGAAATCCGTCTCCGAGAACGCCTTGATGCTTTCGTAGGAGTTCTTGAGGCCGGACTGCATGCTCCAGAGCCAGAACTGGTCGAGTATGCCCTGCGAAACCTGGGCACCGTCCCTGTTCGCCCCGTAGAACTGAACCGCCAGGTCCTTGTAGAACTGTGACCGGTCCTGGCTGACACCCGCGCGCAGGTCATCGAAGACCTTGATCGGAAGACCTTCGGGGTTGGCCTCCGACTGGAGCATGACCGGAGGAACTGCCGCGATCAGGACGGCCCTTGCCACCCGGCTCGTACCGTAGGTGCCGATGTAACGCGCCACTTCCCCGCCACCGGTCGAGTGTCCGACGAGGGTCGCGTCCCTCAGGTCGAGCGCCTCGATGACGTCCGCCAGATCGCCGGCGTAACCGTCCATGTCGTTGCCGCTCGAAGTCTGACCCGACCGGCCGTGCCCGCGGCGATCGTGCGCGACCGTGCGGAAACCGTTTTGCGCGAGAAAGAGCATCTGCCCGTCCCACGCGTCCGAACTCAGCGGCCACCCGTGCGAGAAGGTGACGACCGGGCCCTCGCCCCAATCCTTGTAGTAGAGTTCGGTCCCGTCTTTCGCTGTGATGATGCCCATTTTCTCGACTCCTCCAATGGACTTTCGAGGTTCGAGGGCGAAGCAAACGATCCCCCAATAACCAATCCCCCCAAACCATCGTATGTCCGTCCCAGTCGCTCGCCACTCAGCCTCTGCCACCACCGCACAGCGACGGCGGACACCGCGTGATCAGCCGGCGGTCGCCCTGCGGGCGGTCACCAGCGCGAAGCTGAGGAATCGGCCGCCGTCCGCCGTGAGCATGTCGATCACAGGCTGGTTCGACGCCCGACCGTCCGGCTTGTGCTCGGCGCACGCCCGGCTCCACAGCAGCCAGTCCCGCCAGGCATCGGGCTGAAGCCGTGCGGAGGTCACCGTCACCAGTTCGGTGATCTCCCACTGGAAGCGCCACCACTGCGCCGTGTGCCAGGCGATCGCCTCCCAGCCGACCACCTTCTTGATGTGGGCGGGAATCGCCCCCAGCTCACGGACTTCGCGGGTCATCGCGGGTGTGGCCACGCCCAGTTGCCCACCCGGGCGCAGAAACCGCACCAGGTACGGCAGATAGCTGTCCGCCGTGCCGAAGTACTCGAACGCGTCGACACTGACGACGGCGTCGAAACTCTCCTGCTCGAACGGCAGGGCGTGGGCCTCCGCCCGCACGGCCTCCACCCGGTCGCCGACACCGGCTTCGGCGAAGACGGCGGCTGCCTCGTCCGCGTTGATCCACCAGTCGGCCGCGACGACCTCGACGCCGAACTCGCGGGCGAGGAACACCGAGGTCGCACCCCTGCCGGAACCGAGGTCGAGCACCCGCATCCCGGGGCGCAGATCGAGGTCCCGGGCAAGGTCCTCCAGCAGCCACAAAGGGTTCGGTCCCATATCCAGCCCGAGCAGCCAGGCCGGGTCGTAGCGGGACGAGCGCGGGTAGCGGTCCGGACGCACCAGGTCATCCAAAGCAGTCACGACCCCCGAGCCAATCGCATCGCGGCCGCCCGTACAACCGATTTCGGGGGTCACCGAAGCTTCGCGGGACGCGTCATTCCCTGCCCGGTGGAAGGGCCGCAATCGGGTACACGGGCGGCATGGCATCGAAGAAGAGCGTCTCCCTCACCCCGCGGGCCGTACGCCAGCTGCGCCGCACCCGCTGCTTCTACGCGGTGGGCGCGGCCCTGTGGGCGGTGGGAGCCGCGGGTGGGGCGGCCGAGGATCCGGGGGGCCGGCAGATGTGGGTGTCCCTGGTGTTCCTGGCGGTCTTCGCCGGCCTGCTGGTCCTGGCATCCGTGTGGCTGTGGCGGCACCACACCGATGTGCAGGGCAGGACCGCACACCACAGCCGACAGGCCAGGCCGGCTCCCACCGCCCGCCGCGGGAGCCACACCGAGGCCCCCGCCGGCTGACACTCGCCGACGCACGCACCGAAGGAGCCGTTGTGACCACCTATGTCATCACCGTGCCGGGCACGTTCGTGCACGGCATCACCGACACCCAGCGGTCCGATGTGAAGCACACGCTGCGCCCGAAGGATCCGAAGAACACGAACCTGGGTGAGAGTGAGGAGCTGGAGCTCCTGACGATCGAGGACGACGGCGCCGCCTTCTCCGTCCGCCTGGAGGTGGAAGCCACCGATCGGGCGGATGCCGAGGCAGAGGCCGTACGCCTTGTCGCGGCCGCGCTGCGGGACAGCGGCCTCACGCGGGCGGACGCGCCGTTGGGGCCGGCCGTGGTCACCGGCATCGACCGGGAGTTCTGAACCCGGGGCAGGTCCGGGCCTCCGCCCGCTCTCCAGCCGGCCTCGCGACATCGCGCGGACTCCATCTGCCTGCCGGCGCGAAAGCGGGGCACACGTGCTTCATCGGATTGAAAGGATTTCCACCATGCTCGGTATTGTCGCAGCGGTCTTGTTCTTCATCGCGTTTCTCATCAACGCCACCGAGATCAGCACCAACCAGGTTTTCTCCTCGGGGAATATCATGCTGCTCGGCCTGACGGCGCTGGCTCTGCACATAGCGGGAATCGGAGCGGGCTGGGCCCGTCGACGCTGACCGGCTTCGGCAAAGAGGGGCCGGTGGCGCGTGGGATGCCGCTGGCCAGACAGGCTCTTCGCATGACGTCGGCTCTCAGGACCTGGTTGTGGTCCTGAGAGCCGACATCGTTGTCGTCGTACTCCCGGTACTCCCGTCCCACACGGGACCACCTTCACAAGGCACAAGGGGCTCAGGGGAAACGACTCCCCGCCTCGCCGGCTCGGAGGAGCCTCAGTCGAGACAGAACTCGTTGCCCTCGATGTCCTGCATCACGATGCACGAGTCATGGCCGTCATACAGCAGTCGCACGCGTACCGCGCCGAGCGCGGTCAGGCGTGTGCACTCGGCTTCGAGTCTGGCGAGGCGCTCTTCACCCACGAGCCCGGTGCCGACCCGCACGTCGAGGTGCACCCGATTCTTGACGACCTTGCCTTCGGGAACGCGTTGGAAGAACAGTCGCGGGCCCACACCCGAGGGATCACCGCAGGCGAACCATGAACCCTGATCCTCAGGAAACCGGGAGCGGTTGAATTCGCCCCACGTGGCGAACCCCTTCGGTGGCGGCGATACGACGTACCCCAACACCTCGCACCAGAAGCGAGCGACACGCTCAGGTTCCGCGCAGTCGAAGGTGACTTGGAACTGCTTGATCGATGACACAGGCGCACCATACAGGGGGGCTCTCCCACCTGGCACCGGTGTGAGCGAGCGGGCTTTGCGTCGTGGGAGATCCGGTCGGCGAGCGCCGCGTCGCCCTGGGGATGGTGGTGCTACGGGCGCGGGAGATCGTCATCCAGCAGCACGCGCTGGATCTCGTCCGGCCGCGAACTCATGGACCAGGCGGTGCAAGCGGTAGTGGCCGGGGGCGGGCTCCTGGAGGAGATTGGCGTCGGCGAGGCTCTCCAGGAGCGTCTCGGCCTCGCGGGGTGTGATGCCGGCGAGGAGTGCGGCGGCCTGACCGTCGATGTCACATCCTTGGCGCCGCCCGAGGAGGCCCAGCATCCGTTGCTGGGGGGCGGACAGGCGTACGTACGAGAGCTGGAGGGACCGGGCGACGCCATAGGCGCCGAGGGGATCGCCCGAGGCCAGGCTCTCCGCCAGATGGCTCAAGTCCCAGCCCGGACGGGCGCGCAGCCGGGCGCCGGCGAGTGTGAGAGCCAGCGGCAGTCCGCCGCAGTGCCGGACGACCGACTCGACCAGCTGGACCGGCTCGGCTTCGACGCGGCGCGGACCGACGACGGCCCTGAACAGCTGGGTGGCCTCGTCCCGCGCCAGGACGTCCAGCGTCAGCAGTCGCGCGTGGTCCAGACGGGCCAGTCGGCGACGGCTGGTGACGATGACCCGGCTGCCGGGCGCGTCCGGCAGCAGCGGCCGGACCTGTTCCTCGTCGGCGGCGTCGTCCAGCACCAGCAGGATCCGCCGGTCCCGCGTCAGGCCCCGGAACAGCGCCGCGCGAGCGCCCTCGGTCGACGGCAGTCCAGGGCCGGAAACGCCGAGCGACCGCAGGACGAGCTCCAGCGCGGTCGCCGGCTCCACCGGGGGTTCGGGCTGGGCGAATCCCCGGAGGTCGACAAAGAGCTGCCCGTCCGGGAAGCGGGGAGCGAGCTGATGGGCGAGACGCACCGCGAAGGCGGTCTTGCCCACGCCCGCCATCCCGTCCACGACACAGACCCGCGCGCCGGCCATCGCGTGGGTCGCCTGGCGGGTCTCGGTGGCGGGCAGGTCACGCAGTTGGCTCAGCTGCTTCTGACGGCCGACGAAGTGGCAGGTTTCCAGGGGAAGTTCGGCGGGGACGAGGCTGGTCGCCGCCGTGATCGTGGAGCGCGGGGGCAGGTCCAGCGCCGGGTCGCTGGTGAGGATCTGCCGGTGCAGGGACCGGAGTTCCGGCCCGACGGCGATACCCAGTTCGTTCCGCAGCCGTTCGCCGACCTGCTGGAACGCGTCGAGTGCTTCGGCCTGCCGCCCCTGCCGGTAGAGCGCCAGCATCAGTTGCGCCCAGAAGCGCTCCCGCCACGGGCACGCCCGTACCACGTCCTGGAGTTCGGCGATCACCTCACGGTGCGCCCCGCGTGCCAGATCGAGGTGGATGCGCTGCTCCAGCGCGCTGTGGCGGCGCTCGGTGAGACCCGGGACGAAGTCGCGGTGCAGGGAGTCGGAGGGCACGTTCGACAGGGCGGGCCCGCTCCACAGGCCCAGCGCCTCGCGCAGCAGCGCGCTCTCCCGTCCCTGGTCGCCTTCGGCGGCCATGCGCTGGGCCGTCGCCAGCGTGCTGTGGAAACGCAGCAGGTCCAGCTGGGATTCGTCGACGGTCACCAGATAGCCGCCCGAAAGGGTCCGGATCGGCTCCGACCGCTCGTCGGGAGACTGGCGCAGGACCCGGCGCAATCGCATGACGTACGAGCGCAGCGTGGTGTGAGCGCCCGTGGGAGGGTTCTCACCCCACAGGTGTGCGACCAATTCGTCCGCCGAAACCATCTGATTGGCCTGGAGGAGCAGCGAGGCCAGCAAGATCCGTAACTTCGCGGCCGGTACGGGAACGTCCCTTCCGCCGTGCAGTACACGCAGCGGCCCGAGTAATCGGTACTTCGGGCTTTCCGCCTGTTTTGCCACCTCGCGCCCCCATCTCGCGTCCCGTCGAAGCATCGCTGTGGTCACCGCGTACAGCGCGGAGCGGGCATCCCGCAATGGGCGTTCCGGCGGCTTCCATGGTGCCAGGCACACGCGCCACCGTCCAGCCACGCAGGCGCCACAACCACCTGAGAGTCTTCCTGGGTTCAGTGATCGCCGTTCGGTGCAAGTCCGTTTGCGGCCATACCCGGACCGCAATGGCGACTTGGCCGGGAGTCGTTGCAAGTACTTCTGAAAACATGGCGCACGAATCGAAGGGGGGAACGCGTGTACGACTCATTCGCGCTGGTCGAGGAGATATCCGGCTGGCTCTCGAAACCGGCCGACGAAGTGGACCGGGAATTCACGGGAAAGGAACGCGACAGAATACTGGCGGCGGTCAATGAGCTGAACGACGAAGCGCTGTCCGGAGATCCGGAGAGCTTCTATCACCAGCAGCTCCTGCTGTCCCGCCTCCATCATCTGATCCTGCGGATTCCGGATGCCCCGACGGCGGAGGGCTCGCTCGCGGTCCACGAGGTGACCGGGCTGCTGGAGCGGGCGACGCTGCGCGGCGAGGAACGTCAGATGGACGCCGCCCTGCTGGCGGACCTGCCGTCCGACCCCGGTCAGTTCCTGTCCTGGCTCAAGGAACAGGCCCGGCAGCACCGTGTCTTCAAGCATCCGTACTACATGGACTTCATCCGCAACCACGCCACCGAGGCGGATGTGCGCACCTACATGATCCAGGAGTCCGTGGTCGACGGCCGGTTCGACGACCTGCTGGCGTTGATGCAGGTGGGGACGAGCGGCCCGGCGAAGATGGAGATCGCGGCCAACTTCTGGGACGAGATGGGGAACGGAAAGCCCGCGGAGGTCCACACCCATCTCTTCAACCAGATCTTCGACGTGTTCAAGGTTTCCGAGAAGGAACTGGAGGAGTCACTGACCGGCACCGCCCTCCTGAGCGGAAATCTCGCGGTGCTGCTCAGCCGGTATCGGTACCGGTACCCGGAGGCCGTCGGTTTCCTGGGCATGACCGAATGGCTGGTACCGGACCGTTTCGTACAGGTGGTGAGCGCGTGGGAGCGCCTTGGTCTGCCGGACGTGGGAATCGTCTATCACCGGCTGCACATCACCGTCGACTCCCAGCACGCGGCGGGCTGGTTCCACAACATCGTGAAGCCGTCGGCGCCCTCGGAATTCATGCGGCTGGGTATCGCCCGCGGGGCACTGTGGCGGCTCAACAGCTCGGCGCGCTATCTCGACGAGCGGCTGGCCGAGGTGTCGGAACGCTTTTCCGGTGAGAAGGCGGAGCACCGCGCCGTCGCGCGTTGAGGTGCCGACCGGACCAGACCGAAATCCTTCGGTAGTTCCACCGGAACTCCGGAAGTCCTGGATGTCACGCACTCCCGGAATCCCCGGAATCCTCGGAATCGCCGGAATCCTCTGGAAAGCCCCTCGGAACAAGCCTCATGGAAGGAAGAGTGGTCCTTATGCCACTGACTGCCCAGCGTTTTTCGGTCATCGAGATCCCGGCGGTCCAGCAGAGCGTGCTGGACAGCTACGACAACTGCCCGGTCGACGAGTACATGGGCAACGGCACCCGGTACAAGCGGTTCTCGCAGTACCGCATGAGCCACACGGAGGACGCCGGCTGGACCTTCGCGCTCCTGCCGCACCGGGATTACACCACATACAAGAAGTTCAACAATGTCGCCGGTGGTATTCGCCGGGGCTACCTGCCGATCGAGGTGGACTTCACACCGCTCATCCGGGCCGGCGCCGAGGGCTTTCCCCTGGACACCCAGGACGACTGGCAGATCAATGTGCACCAGAACCGCACCCGGGCGACCGGCGAGAAGTCCGGTCCGCTGACCCCGGAGGGCGTGCACCACGACGGGCACGAGTTCGTCATGATCGCTGTCCTGCGGCGCAACAACGTCGGCGGCGGCCTGACCCGGCTGTGGGAGCCCGGCGCGGAGGAGCCGTTCTGGAACGGGACCCTGGAGGCCGGGCAGGCCGTGCTGCTGGACGACCGGGCCATCGCCCACGACGTCACCGATGTGCTCTCGGCCGACGGTGGTCCCGGGCACCGCGACATCGTCATCGTCGCCTTCTCCCGCTGGAGTGAGAAGTGGTACGGCGACGACCACGACGAGGCTGCCCTGACCGACGCGCCCGAGCCGTCGGCGATGTAGGCGGAGCACGGGTCCGGACCGCTCGGCGCGGTACTCCTCAGGGTCGTACCGCGCCCGGGTCCGGACCGCCCGGACCGGACCCCTTGGACCGGACCGCCCGAGGCCGCACCGCCCCGGGGCCGCACCGCCCGGACCGGACCGCCCGGGGCCGCACCGCCCGGGGCCTCACACCGCACGACCGCCACACGTCGGTGTACGGCCCGCACGGTCGGGCGACAGCCGGCCGGACACCGTCACGACTCCCGGAAGCAGGTGGCACGTGCACGACTTCGTGAAGTACCAGGCCCTGGGCAACGACTACCTGGTCGTCGATCCCCTGCGGATCGACCTGCTCGGCCTGCCGTCCACACCCCGGGCCGCGCGGCTGCTGTGCGACCGGCACTTCGGCGTGGGCGCCGACGGGGTGCTGCTGGGACCGGTCGGCCCCGTGCGGGCCGGTGAGCCGGTCGTGCTGCGCATCTTCAACTCCGACGGCACCGTCTGCGGCAAGAGCGCCAACGGACTGCGCATCTTCGCGCTCCACCTGTCCCAGTACCACCAGGGGGGACAGGAGTTCGTCATCCGTACCCTCGCCGGTGACACCTCGGTGCGGATCGAGGACCTCGACGCGGGCATCGTACGGGCGGACCTGGGGCGGCCCAGCTTCGAGGCCGCCGACGTTCCCGCTCCGGAGCTGACGGGACAGGTCCTCGACCGGCCGCTGGAGGTGGCCGGTCGACAGTTCAGGGTGAGCTGTCTGAACAACGGCAACCCGCACACCGTCGTCCCGCTGCCCGAGGTGTCCGCCGCGTTCGCACGGGAGTGGGGCCCCCTGATCGCGGGCCATCCGGCCTTCCCCGAACGCACGAACGTGCAGTTCATGCGGGTTCTCGACCGCGAGACGGTGGAGATCGAGATCTGGGAGCGCGGCGCCGGCTACACCCTGGCCTCCGGAAGCAGCGCCTGCGCCTCGGTCAGCGTGGCCCATGCTCTGGGCCTGGTCGACCGCACGGTACGGGTGCTCATGCCCGGTGGAGCCGTGGAGACGGCCATCGACGCCGAGGGCGGGGTCACCCTGTCCGGCCCCGTCGAGCAGGTGGCGGCGGGGACCCTCGCACCACGGTTCCGCGCCGGTCTCGGCGTGCCCGCCGTGCCGGACGGGGAGCCCGGCAGGACGGCCGCGGGTGTCGCGGCGGGCCACGGGAGCGCGGCATGACGCCCGCCGGCACCGGAACCCTGGCGAAGCCGGCCTACTCCATAGCCCGTTGGACGTTCGTCGACTCGGCGGGCCGCTATGACATCGACCTCGGCAACAGCTACGTGCCGAGCCGTGTCCTGTCCGACCTGACAGCCCCCGCCGACCTCAGGCTCGACTACGGCACCGACCGGGGCACGTTGGAGCTGCGCCGCCGGATCGCCGGGCTGTACGGCGGGCGGCCCGAGTCGGTCACGGTCACGCACGGCGCGCAGGAGGCGCTGTTCCTGCTGTTCGACGTGCTGCTGCGGCCCGGCGACCAGGTGATCGCGTTCAACCCCGGCTGGCAGCCGCTCCTGGACCTGCCGCCCCGGCACGGCGCGCGGGTGACGGTCCTGCCGTACGGGCCGGACCTGGCCGTCGACGCCGCCGCCGTGGCCGCCGCGGCCGGTGACCAGTTGCGGCTGATCGCGCTGAACTCGCCCTGCAATCCCACCGGCCGGCGGGTCGGCGAGCGGGAAGTGCGCGCGCTGGCCGCCCTGGTGGCCGAGCGGGACGCCTATCTGCTGGTCGACGAGGAGTACGCGATCGACCTGTCACGCTCCCCGGCCGTCGGCCAGGACCGGGTGATCTCGGTCTCCGGCCTGTCCAAGACGTACGGCCTGCCGGGCCTGCGCACCGGCTGGATGTACGGCGCGCCGGAGGTCGCGGAGGCGTGCGCGGAACGGAAGTTCCTCACCTCGATCGCCAACTCCGTGCTGTGCGAGGCCCTGGCCTGCTCGGCGCTGGACCGCCACGAGGACTACGTACGGGAGTACCACCGGCTGTGCGCCCCGGGCCTGCGGCTCGTGGAGGAGTGGGCGGCCCGCCACCCGGACGCCGTGCACCTGGTGCCGCCGGACGGCACGCCCTTCGGATGGATACAACTGCTCACCGGCGAGGATTCGTTGACGCTGTGCCGCCGGGCGCTGGAGGTCGGCCTGCTGCTGACCCCCGGGGAGACCATGGGCTCGGCGGAAGGCTTCCGGCTCGGCTTCGCCCGGGATGCCGACACGGTGAGGGAGGGTCTGCGGCGGCTCGACACCGTACTGCTCCCGGACACCGGACCGCTGCCGGACACGGGACGGCTCCCGGACACGGAACCGCTGCCGGACGGGCCGTCGTCCGGCCCGTCCGGTGAGTGAGGGCGCTCCCCCGGTCGTGCGGGCGCTCCCCCGTTCCCTGGTCGGGGCGCTCCGCCCCGGTCAGGGCTTCACGGGCTGCCCGGCCTCCGCCTCCTCGGCCCGTCGCGGCTCGTCCCCCGTCTCCGGCGGCGCCGTCGGCGCCGAGGGCGCCGGACGCGGTGCCGCGGTGCGGGTGAGCAGCACACCACTGACGATCAGCAGCGCGCCCACCACAGTGTTCCATCCCAGCGACTCCTTGAGGAAGAACACCCCGACGATCGCCGCCCACAGCGGGGTCAGATACGCGACCGTGGAGGCGACCGTCGAACCGACGGCACGGATGACCGACAGGTTCCACATGTAGGCGAGCCCCGTGCCCACGGCACCGAGCACCACCATGGCGGCCATCGGGCCCACTCCGCCCCAGTGCGGCGCGCCCCCCAGCAGCGGTGCGAACAGGGCGAGTTCGATGGCGCCCCAGGTGACCTGGATGGCGGTGAGGGTGATCGCGGGTATGTCTCCGCCGGACAGGAACCTGCGGGTGTAGGTGTAGCCGAGCCCGTACGAGGCGGTGGCGACCAGACAGATCAGACTCCCCTTCATCAGTGAGTCCTGGCCGCCGGACCACACACCGAGCACCACCAGGGCGCCGCACAGGCCGGTGCCGATGCCGATCAGCCGGCGGAGGGTCGGCTTCTCGTCCGGAAGCATGACCAGCACCCAGACCAGTGTGAACAGGGGGATGGTGGAGTTCCACACTCCGGCCGTGACCGAGCTGATGTGCTGCTCGCCCCAGGCGAACAGGGTGAAGGGGAGGGCGTTGAGCACCGTGCCCACCACCAGGGCGTGGCCCCAGACGCGCCGGTCGCGCGGCACACCGAGGCGTCGTACCAGCACCAGGGCCCACAGCACCAGGGCCCCGAAGAAGCAGCGCCAGAAGGCGACCCAGCCGGGTTCGATCCCGGCTTCGACACCGATCTTGATGAGTGCGAAGCCGGACCCCCAGATCATGGAACAGATGAGGAACTGGGGTACCCACGCCTTGGCGGGCGTGGTGGTCAACGCGTCTACGGAGCTGGGCACTCTGGGTCCTTTCGGGTTTCCGGGTATGCCGAGGGGCGGAACTGGGTTCCCGCTCACGACACTTCGGCGCTGTGCGCCACCGCGGCGGCGGCGAAGGCACGCACCAGGGCGTGGGGGCGAGAGGTGTCGTCGGCCAGTTCGGGCTGGAACAGGGTGGACAGAAAGAACCGGTGCCCCGGCAGTTCGGCCATCCGGGGGTGCCCGTCGTCGTCGTGACCGGTGAAGCGCAGCCCGTGGTCGCTCAGCGTGCCCTCGTACCGGGGGTCCGGAGCGTGGGTGCACTGGTAGCGCTCCACGGTGGTACGGGCGCCGAGCGCCGCCTCGGCCAGTGAGCCGGGCTCGACATGGACGGTCGCCTCGTGGCCCGCGAGGCCGTGCGGCAGCGGGACGATCAGCGGAAGCGCGCCACCGGGGGAGTTCTCCGCGTGCGACGCGTCGTCCATCGCGCAGACATGGCGGGCGAACTCCAGGAGGACGTGCGGGAATCCGCCGCAGGTCGCCAGCAACGGGATGTTCCGTTCACGCGCGGTGCGCACCGCGGTCAGCGCTCCCGCCTCGCTCCGGTACGGGCTGCCCGGCACCAGCCAGACACCGTCGAACCCGGCCAGTTCCCGGGCGTCGCCGACCTGCGCGGTCGACACCCAGTAGGCGTCCACCAGCAGCCGTTCGCGGCGCCAGAGCGCTTCGAGCACGGGCGCGTAACGGGTGTGCGCGGGCACCCCCGCGGACCGCTCGCCGACGAGCGCGATCCGGGCGGGCCGTACGCCCGACGGATGTGTGCCCGAGGGGTGTGTGCCCGAGGGGTCCGGGCCGGCTTGAGGAGGCGGGGCGATGGTGGTGGGCACGCCGGAATCGTCCAGTGGATGCGAGAAAAGCGCAAACGATCGCTTCTTATTCCTTGATAAGGGATGCTGATGTGATGGATCCGCGACTGCTCCAGACGTTCTCGTCCGTCATCACGCACGGCTCCTTCTCCGGCGCCGCCCGGGAGCTGGGCTATACGCAGTCCGCGGTGTCCCAGCAGATAGCGGCACTGGAAGGGGAGTTGGGCGTCGAGCTGGTCCGCCGGCGGCCGGTCGGCCCGACAGAGGCAGGTGCGCGGCTGCTGGAACACACCGCCCCGATCCTGCTGCGCATCAACGCGGCCCGCGCGGAGGTCCAGCGCATGAAGGGCGGCCCCACCGGTCGACTGACCGTCGGCGTATGCCCGTTGGCGGCCACGGCGGACGCGCTGCGGATCGTCGGCGAGGCGGCCCGGCGGGCCGGGGTGTACGAGTTCACCGTGCGTACGCTGCACCGGCAGGCGGTCGCCGAGGGCGTTGCCACCGGCGCGCTGGATCTGGGCCTGGCCGACGGCTTCGCCCTGCCCGACGACCCGCTGCGACTGCCCCGGGTGGCCGGGCTGCGCTCCGTACCGGTCCACCGCGAGGCAGTGGTCGTGGCCCTGCCGCCCTCTCACCCGCTGGCACACCGAACGGGTCTGCGGCTGGCGGATCTGGTGGAGGCCCGCTGGATCGACGCACCGGGCGTGAGCGCCCCCCTGCCGGACCTCCGCGCCGCGCTCGGCGACGGGTCGCGACTGCGGGTGGCCCTGCGCTACGACGGTCTCGACGTACGCACGTACACCGAACTCCTCGCCGGCGGCCAGGGTCTGGGCCTGCTCCCGCGCTTCGCCCTCACCGGCCGCCGGGACCTGCTCGGAGTCCCCCTGACGGCCCCGGAACTCTCCCACCGCGTCGAAGCCCTGCGCCTCGCGGGCGGCCCCCCGGTGGTGGACGACCTGGTGGCCGCGCTCACGGAGGGGGCGGGCGCGGCGGGGCGGTAGAGCCGGGGTGCGTACACGGGGGCCCGGGACGGCTCAGGGCCCTCTCCGGCCGCGACCGGCACTCCCCCTTCCAGGGCGTCCCGGCCTGCTCACCAGCCGTGTGGGAGCGGTGAAGCGGACGGGCGCCTGGAAGCGCGCCTTGCGCGCGGCGCGGCGGAAGGCGGCCAGGACGGCGGGGCCGGCAAGCGTGACGCAGAGGAAGTTGGTGACGGCGCGGCCGGTGTCCCGGCCGAGGGAGGTGGCCAGGCCGAAGGCGAGGTAAGGGGTCCAGCAGTTGAGGGCGTGAGGCGTCCGGGGCGACTACGCCGTGCGGCTCGTCCATGGGGCGGCAGGCAGCGTGGGTCTGGGCACCGACGGCGGGGCGATGTTCCCATGCCCATCCGCTCAGGTGCCCAGAACGCGGTCCAGGGCTGCCTGCCCTGGAGCAGGGCCCCGGCCCGCCCCGTCCACTGCCCGCCGTGCCTCGGCCACCACTTCGGGATCAGTGACGAAGTGGGTGTCCTGCTCGGCCGACGCGCCCCCAGTGCCGAGCGGCACCCAGCGGCCTCCCCGCGGGGTCAGCGCCCTGGTCTTGGCGGAGAGGTGGACGGCGGAGGCTCCGGCCGAGGTCAGGGCCGGGATGTCGGCGGGGCGAACCCCGCCGCCGGCCATCACCTGCACCCCGGGTGCGGCGGAGGCCATCGCGGCGATCGTCTCCCGCCCCTCGGCCGCGGTGGGGGCGCCGCCCGAGGTGAGGACCCGGGTAAGGCCGAGCGAGGGCAGCAGTGCGGCGGTGGCCACCGGGTCGGCGGACTGGTCGATGGCGCGGTGCAGTGTGATGTCCACCGGGCGGCCCGAGGCGCGGGCCGCTTCGACGAGCCGGGCGACCGCCACGGTGTCCAGGGCTCCGTCGGCGGTCAGCGCGCCGATCACCACGCCACAGGCGCCGGAGGCGATGACGGACCGCACCTCGGCGGCCATCAGCGTGATTTCCTCCGCGGCGTGGACGAAGTCGCCGGGTCGGCACCTGACCAGCACGTGCACCGGCAGCCCCTCCCGGGCAACTGCCTCCACCAGGGCTGCGGACGGGGTCAGGCCGCCCAGCTCCAGGGCGGCACAGAGCTCGACCCGGTCGGCGCCGTTCTCCCGGGCGGTGCGGGCGCCGGCCGGTGAGGTGACGGCGATTTCCAGGGCGGGTCGTGCGGTCACTCGTCGTCCCCGCTGAGGGGCTGGTCGGAGGCGGGGATGAGGCGTGCCGACAGGTCCGGGTCGGTCATCTCGCGGTCGAAGGGGAACATCGGGCGGCGGATACGGTGGTGGCCCAGGCGTACCAGATCCTGGTCCACACCGCCGGGGGTGAGCGCCATTTTCCAGCCGACCGACATGTCGAAGAGCTCGGGCTCCAGATAGCCGATCTTCACGATCACGATGTCGGCGCCGCGCGGGTCGAGGTCCAGGCCGGTGAAGTCGTGCTCGTGGTGGTAGGGCTTGCGGAGCTTGGTGAGGATCACGTACACGCTGCCGACACGGATGACGACCTCGGTCTCGGCGTCGCGGTCGTCGTGCCGGACGGCGTGCACCACACCGGTCAGGGTGACCGGGCCCGCGTGCCGGTCGTCCACCTCGGCACCGGCGGTGACCGTGACGGTGGCGCCGGCACCGGCAGCGACGGCAGTCGCGACGGCGACCGGTCCTGGCACCGAGGCATAGATGACGGTCGGGCCGTCGTCCTTTTGGAACTCCGGGCGGGCCAGCAGCCGGGTCAGGCCCCAGGTCACGTCACCGGCGCCGCCGGCGGTCGGATTGTCCCCGGTGTCGCTGATGAAGTACGGGCGCAGGTCACCGGCCAGGGCCTCGTCCAGAATGCCGTCGAAGGTGCCGGTGGGGGCGACGAAGTCGAAGTCGTCGCGGGCCTTCCAGAAGCCCTGGGCCAGGCGTTCGGCACCGGCCGACACGGCGGCCCGGTCGGTGCCGGTCACCACCACCACGGCGCGGTTGCGCGGTTCGTCGGCCCAGGCGTAGCCGACCCATATCGCGGCGTCGATCACGCCGTCCACGGCCTCGGTCTCGGCCACGGCCGCGTACACGCTCCTGGCCGGCTCGATCCGGGTGGAGGTCTGCTCGCCGGCCAGCAACACCGGCACCGGCACCCAGGCCTTGACCGGGCGGGGCGCGCCGGAGACCAGCAGGTCCACCAGGTTGCGGACGGCCCGCTCCTTGGTCTCCATGTGGTCCTCGTGCGGGGCCATCCGGTAGCAGGTGATCAGGTCGCTGCCGTGGACGAGTTCGCGGGAGACGTTGCCGTGCAGGTCCATCGAGGTGGAGATGATCACGTCGGGGCCGACGGTGGCGCGGATACGTTCCAGGAGCACCGCCTCGGCGTCGTCGATGCCCTCCACGGTCATGGCGCCGTGGATGTCGTACCAGAGGCCGTCCGGCTGGGGCAGCGCGGCGAGCCGCTCGATCAGCTCGTCGGTCAGCTCGGCCCAGGCGTCGGCGGTGACGGTGCCGCCCGGCAGCGACTTGCCGACCAGGGCGCCGTGCCAGTCGGCTGCCTCGCGCAGTTCCTCGCCGGGGGCAAGGAAGGGGTAGCGGTCCAGCACGTCGGCGCCGCGCGAGGGGTGGAAGGCGGGGGCCCGGGTGCGAGCGGGAGAGAAGGTGGACGACTCGATGCCGAGTCCGGCGATGGCGATGACCGGGCGGGCCGCGGCGGTGCGGGAGTGCGGCATGGCTCCTCGTAGCTCGTAGGGAGTGGGGCTTCAGGCGTCGGGCGTCAGGGCGTCAGCCGTGGCGGGGCGCGGGGGCGCGGAACCGGTCGGTGGCCGGTTCCGCGCCGCCGACCCCGCGCAGGGCATGGGCCATGGCGCGTTGCAGGGCGAACTGTCCGGCGCCGACCAGTCCCGCGTCGGCGCCCAGGCTGGCCCGCTCGATGGTGAGGTGTTCGGTGACCAGCGGGTGGCAGCTCTCGTAGAGCTGGCTGCGCACAGCGGCGACGAACGGCTCCAAGGTGGAGAGGATGCCGCCGAGGTAGACGGCGTCCGGGTTGAAGAAGTTGACGTTGGCCGCGAGCACTTGGCCGAGGTAGTCGCCGGCCCTGCGAACCGCGCGCGTGGCCTCCGGGTCGGCGTCGACGGCCAGCCGCACCACGTCCTCCGGGCGGCTGACGTCGACCCCGCGCTCGCGCAGGATGCGGACCAGGGCGGCGCCGGACGCCACGGTTTCCAGGCAGCCGGTGTTGCCGCAGGAGCAGGGGATGTCGCCGCCGCCGCCGATCCGGATGTGGGTGATGTCACCGGCCGCGCCGGTGGCGCCCCGGTAGAGATGTCCGTCGACCATGACGCCGGCGCCGATGGCGGAGCCGATCTTCACCATGATCGTCTTCCGGAACTCGGCGGGCCGTACGGTGTGCTCGCCGACCGCCATGCAGTTGGCGTCGTTGTCCACGGCGGCCGGGACGCCGAAGCGTTCCTCCAGCCAGGCGGTGACGGGAAACCGGTTCCAGCCCGGCATCCGGGACGGCATGACAGCGGAGCCCGACACGATGTCCACCGGTCCGGGCAGCGAGAGCCCGACCCCGCGCAGTCGGTCCCGTCCGCGCTGCTCGGCCAGCGCCTCCAGGGTCTCGGCGAGCCGGGGCAGGGCCGCCTCGGGACCGTCGGCGATCAGGAAGGGGACGGTCGAGACATCGGTCAGGCCGCCGCCGGGCAGCACGACACCGATCCTGGCGTGCCGGCCGCCGAGGTCGGCGGCGACGGCGAACTCGTCGTCGCTTCCCAGTCTCAGCACTTTGCGAGGGCGCCCGCCGGTGGAGGACTGGGTGCCCTCCTCGGCGATCAGCCCGCGCTCCACCAGCTGGGCCACGCTGAGGGAGATGGTGGAGGCGGAGACGCCGAGCAGTCCGGCGAGTTCGGCGCGCGACGAGGCCTGGCCCGATGCGACGAGTTCCAGGACCCGCACGGCGAGAGCCGAGGTGCCTTTCGCCGCCTTGCCATCCCAAGCACTTATTCCAGTCATGTAAGAAGTAACTTCCGCAACGGTGTGTATGGCGACGACAGTATGCCCGCGCTTCATGCAAGGGAAGAGTCCGGTGAAGAAAGCGAACCGTCCACGAAATCCCTCAAATCAATCCAAATGCACCCACGAAAGAGGGCCGATCGAGGCAAGAAAACTTTCTTCGAACTCGAAGTAACTTACTTGTTACTAATTCTTGCTTTGTTTCTCAGGCGTGTCCGGCGTTAGCTGTCGTGAACGCAGTGCCGGTCCTGCGGCACCCGCCCCGGTCTCTGGGACGCATGCGGGCCCTTTCACTCTGAGGAGAATCATGTTCCCTGGTCACACGGCGAACAGCCGCCGCTGGGCCCTCGTCGCGGGCGCCGCTGCCACCGCGTGCGCTCTGCTGACCGGCTGTTCCGGCGGCGGTACCTCGTCGTCCGGCTCCGGCTCGTCGGACACCATCAACTACGCGCTGCCGGCGAACTTCACGCCGAATTGGATACTCCCGGTCGGCACTGCCGCGCACCTGAACACCAACAACTCCTCCATATCCCAGTCCCTTTGGGAGCCGCTGATCGCCTATGACGGCTCCACCGGCACGGTCGGCTGGAACAAGAAGAACTCACTGGCCACCGCCGCCGAATTCGCCGAGGACGGCAAGAGCGTCAGCATCACGCTCGGCGACCGGCACTGGAGCGACGGCAAGCAGATCACTTCCCGGGACATGGAGTTCTGGTTCAACCTCGTCAAGGCAAACAAGGCCGAATGGGCCAGCTACAGCCCGGGCAAGGCGCCGGACAACTGGACCTCGCTGAAGGTCGTCGACCCGACGCACTTCACGATCACCTTCGACCAGGCGTACAACCAGCAGTGGATGCTCGCCAACCAGCTCAGCATGATCCGCGTGATGCCTCAGCACGTCTGGGACAAGACCAGCGACTCGGGCACCGTGTCGGACCTCGACCGCACCCCCGCGGGCGCCAAGAAGGTCTGGACATACCTGAACGACTCCGCCAAGAAGATTTCCGGCTACGCGACCGACCCGCTCTGGAAGACGGTCAGCGGCCCGTACACCATCAAGTCGTTCTCCACGGCCGGCAAGGTCGTGCTGACCGCCAACGCCAAGTACGACGGCGGCGGCAAGGCCGGCATCAAGAACGTGAACCTGCTGCCGTTCACCACCACGGACGCCGAGGAGAACGCGCTCCGGGCGGGCACGGTCGACTACGGCTACATCAACGCCACCAACCTCAGCCAGAAGTCGTCGTTCGCCGCCAAGGGCTACACGGTGAAGCCGTGGTCCGGCTGGGCCATCACATACATGCCCTACAACTTCAACAACCCCACTATGGGCCCGGTCTTCAAGCAGCTCTACGCCCGCCAGGCGATCCAGATGTCGGTGGATCAGGCCACGCTCTCCAAGGTCGTCTTCAACGGCACCGCGGTCCCGACCTACGGTCCGATCCCGCAGGGCCAGAGCTCGTCCTTCGTCTCGCCGGAGCAGAAGAACAACCCGTACCCCTTCTCCACCGCCAAGGCGAAGCAGCTTCTGAGCGACCACGGCTGGACCGAGCAGGACGGCACCATGGTGTGCACCGCGCCGGGCACCGGCGACAACCAGTGCGGCGCCGACGTGGACAAGGGCACGAAGTTCCAGATGCAGGTGCTCTCGCAGTCCGGTTCGACCGTGACCGACAACATGATGAGTGCCCTGCAGTCGTCGTTCGCCAAGAGCGGCATCGGCTTCACCATCAAGACCGCCCCGGTCAACTCGGTCCTCGCGCAGTCCGGCCAGTGCAAGCCCGACGACGCGGGCTGCACGTGGCAGTTGTCGTTCTTCGGCACCGCCGGCAGCTGGTACTTCCCCGCCTACCCGAGCGGTGACGCACTCTTCGCCACCGGCGGCGGCTCCAACTTCGGCAACTACTCCAACCCCGCGGTGGACAAGCTGATCACCGAGACCACCACCTCCTCCTCCGACGAGGCGGTGCAGAAGTACAGCGCGGCCCTGGCCGAGGACCTCCCGGTCATCTGGCTGCCGGAGCCGGACTACCAGGTCTCCGTGGTCAAGAACGGCCTGGGCGGCTTCGCCCAGGACTCGCTCGCCAACTTCCACCCGGCCATGTGGAAGTGGACCACCGGGTGAGCCCGGCCTGTGACCACGCGCAGCACTGAGCCGAAGCGACCGGAAAGCACATGACCACTTCCACGTACCTGTTCCGACGGGCCCTCCAGGCCGTCGCGGTGATCGTCATCGTGACGATCGTGGTCTTCTGTCTGCTGCACGCCCTGCCCGGGGGTCCCGCTCGCGGGATCCTCGGCCCGCAGGCCACAGCGCAGCAGATCGCGTCCTTCAACCACGAGCAAGGCCTCGACAAGCCACTGCCCGTGCAGTACCTCTACTACCTCAACCAACTGCTGCACGGCGACCTGGGAACCTCGTACACGCTCAATGAGCCGGTCTCCCAGCTCATCACCGAGCGGTTGCCCAAGACCCTGGTGCTCACCGCCCTGTCGGCGGTCGTCGGCCTCCTGCTGGCTGTCCCGCTGGGCATGTGGCAGGCCGTCCGGCGCAACAGGCCGGTCGACTACGTCATCACCACGCTGAGCTTCATCGCCTACTCCACACCCGTGTACTTCCTCGGGCTGATCCTGGTGCTGGTGTTCAGCCAGGTGCTGCCGTGGTTCCCGTCGCAGGCCCCGCAGGGGGACACGCTCGCCCAGGTGTTCGCCGATCCGCAGGCGCTGGTGCTGCCGGTCGTCGCCGGTGCCGCCTCGATGATCGCGGTGTTCAGCCGCTACATGCGGGCGGCCACCCTGGAGAACCTGTCCGAGGACTACGTCAGGACGGCGCGGGCCGGCGGCTCCCGCTCCCGCGCCATCCTGTGGCGGCATGTGTTCCGCAACTCGCTGACGCCGGTGATCGCCATGCTCGGCTATTACGTGCCGGTGCTGTTCGGCGGCGCCCTGGTGGTCGAACAGCTCTTCAACTACCCCGGCATGGGCCTGCTCTTCTGGACCGCCGCGCAGTCCTCCGACTACCCGGTGCTGCTGGGCTGTGTGCTGGTCATCGCGATCGCCACCGTGGCCGGCACGCTGCTCGCCGACATCGTCCAGCGGCTCATCGACCCCCGAGTGAAGGCAGGCCGGGCATGAGCGCCCTCATCCAGCCGGACCAGATGCCCGGCAAGGCCACCGCCGCCACCGCCGCCACCGCGGCGTCCGGCTCCCGGCTCGCCGTCCGGCGCTTCCTGCGCAACCGGCTCGCCGTGGTCGGGCTCGGCGTCGTGGTCTTCTTCTTCCTGTTCTGCTTCGTCGGTCCGCTGGTGTACTCCACCGACCAGACCCACACGATGCTCGAACAGGTCAACCTCGCCCCCAGCGGCTCGCACTGGCTCGGCACCGACGCGGTCGGCCACGACGAGCTGGGCCGGCTGATGTACGGCGGGAAGGTGTCACTGATCGTCGGCCTCGCCGCGGGCATCCTGGCCACCGTGATCGGCACCCTGTGGGGCGCCGCCGCCGGCTACGCGGGCGGCTGGATCGACGCGGTCATGATGCGGATCGTGGACGCGGGGATCGCCATCCCGGCGCTCTTCATCCTTCTGGTGGTCTCCGCCATCACCACCCCGGGCCCGACCGGACTGATTGTCATCCTGGGCGTCGTCTCCTGGCTGATGCCGTCCCGGCTGATCAGGGCCGAGACGCTCACCCTGAAGAACCGCGACTACGTCCTGACCCTGCG
Organism: Streptomyces sp. NPDC002018; assembly: GCF_042890865.1. Lineage (NCBI taxonomy): Bacteria > Bacillati > Actinomycetota > Actinomycetes > Kitasatosporales > Streptomycetaceae > Streptomyces > Streptomyces sp. NPDC002018. The sequence continues at coordinate 555,069 of NZ_JBIASO010000001.1, read as the reverse complement.
GGCCATCGGCGGAACGCACGCCCGTGCGATCACCCGGCACATCCTGCCGAACTCGGTCTCGACCATCATCGTCGCGGCCACCTTCCAGATCGCCGACGCCATCCTGCTCGTCGCGTACGTCTCCTACCTGGGCCTGGGCGTCCAGCCACCGGCCACCGACTGGGGCGGCATGCTCTCGGCCGGTCTCACCGCTGCCTACTCCGGCTACTGGTGGCTCATCCTGCCGCCCGGCCTGGCCATCATCCTGGTGGTGTGGGCGTTCAACGCGATCGGGGACGGACTCCGCGACGCATTCGACGTGAGGGGACGCGGATGACCGCCGCCCAGGGCTCCGCCGCCCCGCAGGCCGGGCCCATTCTCGAACTCGACGACCTCGGGGTCGTCTTCACCACCGAGACCGGCGACGTGCCGGCCGTCCGGGGTGTCTCGCTGCACGTCCGCCCCGGCGAGACGCTCGCCCTGGTCGGCGAGTCGGGCTCCGGCAAGTCCACGATCGCGCTGGCCGCGATGGGCCTGCTGGACGGCAACGCCCGTGCCACCGGCAGTGCCACCATCGCCGGCCATCAGATGGTCGGTGCCCGTGAGGCTGACCTGGCCGCGCTGCGCGGCCGGACCGTCACCATGGTGTTCCAGGAGCCGGCCACCGCGCTGGACCCGCTGACCCGGATCGGCAGGCAGATCGCCGAGGTGATCCGCAACCACCGTGAGGTGTCCGGCAAGGACGCCGCCGCCGAGGCCGTCGGACTCCTCCGCAAGGTCGGCATCCCCGAGCCGGAGAAGCGGGCCGGCGCCTACCCCTTCCAGCTCTCCGGCGGACAGCGCCAGCGCGTGGTCATCGCCATGGCCATCGCGAACGACCCCACCCTGCTGATCGCCGACGAGCCGACCACCGCGCTGGACGTCACGGTGCAGGCCGAGATCCTCGACCTGCTGCGCCGCCTCGCCGTCGAGACCGGCACCGGCGTCCTGCTGGTCACCCACAACATGGGCGTGGTCGCGGACTTCGCCGACCGGGTCGCCGTGATGTACGACGGCGAGATCGTGGAGACCGGTCCGGTCGAGGACGTGCTGCTCCGCCCGTCCCACGACTACACCAAGCGGCTGCTGGCCGCGGTGCCCCGGCTGTCGGTCGCCGAGGCGGGCCCGCCGGTACCGTCGCCCGCCGCCACCCGCCCGGACACCGAGCCGGTCGTCGAACTCCGCGACGTCTCGGTGGTGTTCGGCCGTGGCAAGGGTGCCGTACGGGCTCTGGACGAGGTGTCGCTCACCGTCCACGCCGGGGAAACCCTGGGCCTGGTGGGCGAGTCGGGCTCCGGCAAGTCCACCGCCTCCCGGGTCGCGCTCGGTCTGATCCGGCCGGACTCCGGCACCGCCTCGCTGTTCGGCACCGACCTGGCGCGCACCCGGTCCCGGACCCGGCGGGCGCTGCGGGCCGGTATCGGCGTGGTACTCCAGGACCCGGTGGCCTCGCTGGATGCCCGTATGACGGTCGGCGAGTGCATCGCCGAGCCGCTCAGGGTGCACGGCCGCGGGCTCTCCGCCAAGGACCGCCAGGCCAAGGTCGCCGCCGTCCTCGAACGGGTCCGGCTGTCGCGCGATCTCGCCCGGCGTGCCCCCCGGGAGCTGTCCGGCGGTCAGCGCCAACGGGTCAGCCTGGCCCGCGCCCTGGTCCTGGAGCCCCGGCTGCTGGTCGCCGACGAGCCCACCAGCGCGCTCGACGTGAGCGTGCAGGAGGCGGTGCTCGAAGTGATCTCCGAACTCCAGGACGAGCTGGGCTTCGCCTGTCTCTTCGTCTCCCACGACCTCGCCGTCGTACAGCACTTCGCCCAGCGCGTCGTGGTGATGCGGGCCGGCCGGATCGAGGAACAGGGCGCCACCGGCGCGACCCTGCTGCACCCGGAGACCGACTACACCCGCCGTTTGCTGGCCGCCGTGCCGGTACCCGACCCGGTGATCCAACGCGGCCGCAGAGCCGAACGCCTGGCCACCCTCGCGGCCGACCGGACGGAGGCCCAGGGGTGAGTTCCCACGACCGTACGCTCTTCGCCGGAGTGGACATCGGCGGCACCACCACCCAAGTGGTGCTCTGCGGCGAGGACTTGACCGTGCTGGACCGCGCCGAGGTGGCGACCCCGGCGACCGACGGCGGCCGGGCCATGATCGGCGCGGCCATGGGCGCGCTGGCCCCGCTGCTGAAGCGCACCCCCGGCCGCCTCGCCGGCTGCGGGGTCGGCGCGGCCGGCGTGGTGGACTCCGCCACCGGCCGCATCCTGGTGGCCAGCGACTCCTTCACCGGCTGGGCCGACTTCGCGGTGACGGACGCCGTCGAGAAGGCCCTGGGCGTCCCGGCCTTCCTGGACAACGACGTCAACGCCTTCCTCTACGGGGAGGTGTCCGGCGGCGCCGTACGCGGCGAGTCGGACGTCCTCGGGATGACACTGGGCACCGGGGTCGGCGGCGCGCTGTGGACCGGCGGCGCCCTGTTCACCGGGCCGCACGGCGCGGCCGGCGAGATCGGGCACATCCCCGGCTTCGGCGATCTGCTCTGCTCGTGCGGCGGCCGGGGCCATCTGGAGACCCTGGCCTCCGGCCGCTCCATCGGCGCTCGTTACGCGGACCGCACCGGCCGCCGGCTGACCGCCCGCGAGATCGCCGAGGCCGCCGGCCACGGTGACCAGGACGCCCTCGCGGTGTACCGGGCCGCCGGAGCCGGGATCGCCCGGGCGATCGTCATGACGGCGGGCATCGTGGACATCACCACGGTGGTGGTCGGCGGCGGGGTCAGCCGCGCCTGGCCCCTGCTGGAACCCCTCGTCATGGCATCGCTGGCCGCCGACCCGCCGGTCAGCGGCCACCCGGTCCGGCTGGTCAGGGCAGCCCTGGCCACCGATGCGGTACCGGTCGGCGCTGCGGCACGGGCCCGGCGGGAGCTGACGGCGAACGTCGGGATCTGAGGAAGCCGCCCCGCCTCCCGACAAGTGGTGCACGAGCTTCTGGCCTGCGCATCACGGGCTCACCGACGCGCAAGCACAAGCCCGCGGGGCCCGCGCGAGCCTGCCGGACCGACTGGTCCCCAGGAAAGACGGAAAGGCGGTATCGGATTTCTCCGATACCGCCTGCGACCTGCGTAAACGCTGGTCGGGACGACAGGATTTGAACCTGCGACCCCTTGACCCCCAGTCAAGTGCGCTACCAAGCTGCGCCACGTCCCGGTGTCCGGTTCCGGGAGGAATATCCCCCGGGCGACCTCGCAGGACAACATTACCCCACTCCGTGCGGCGGGAAGACTCACTCCGGCCGGGCGACAATCGGGGTATGACGGAGAACGGCCGGGACCGGGACAGCGAGGGACGGGCGCGCAACGCGCGGCCGCGTGACGGGTTGGGGCGTCCGCTGCCGTACGGGGCGCCGGGGGTCGAGCGGCAGCCCGAGGGGGTTGTCCGTACGCCGGAGGAGACCGTCCGGGAAGCTCAGCTCCTGCTGGACGCGGGCAAGCCGTTCCACGCGCACGAGGTGTTCGAGGACGCGTGGAAGTCCGGCCCCGAGGACGAACGCGCGCTGTGGCGGGGACTCGCCCAGCTGGCCGTCGGGCTGACACACGCGGCGCGCGGCAATACGGCGGGCGGGGCCCGGCTGCTGCTGCGCGGCGCGGGCGGTATCGCCGCCTACCCCTCCCCGTACGGTATCGACATCCCCGGGCTGACCGCGTGGGCACGGGAGCTGGCCGGGCGGGTGGCCGAGCACGGTCCGGTGGACGCGGGCGACGAGGCACCACGGCTGACCGGGATCACTCGCTGAGCAGAATGACTTCCAGGGTGCGCGGGCCGTGGACCCCCTCGACCCGGTCGAGTTCGATGTCACTGGTGGCGGAGGGGCCCGAGATCCAGGTCAGCGGGCGGGTCGGGTCCAGGCGCGGCATGGCCTGCGGTACGGACCCGACGACCTGGTCGGCGGTCCTCACCACACAGATGTGATGGTCGGGCACGAGCGTGATGCGGCGTCGCCCCTGGTCCGGGGCCGCGTCGAGGACGAGTGTGCCGGTCTCGGCGATGGCCAGGGCGCAGCCGGTGACGACGCTGTCGACCGCGTCGAGTTCCCCGGCCGTGGCGTCGATGTCGTCCTCGACCCGGGTGATGTCCACGGGCGTCGCGGAGAGCCAGGACGGCGGGAGCAGCGGGGGTACGAGGACCGTACGGGCACCTCGTGCGGCCAGCAGACGTGCGATCAGCCCGGGGAGTTCCTCGGTGTCCGTACGGTGGACGATCGCGCGGTAGTCCGCGAGGTTCTCGGCGAGCAGGTCGACGATCCGGCCGTCAGGAGTGTGCGTGTCCAGATAGTCGCGAACGGCCTCGGGGGCGTCGGGGGCCTCCGCGACCGCCGTACGGATACGGGCGAGGATCCGCTCCCGCGAGCCGGCACCGGTGTTCATGTCCCACTGTCCTTACGGTCGTTGGCGACACCGTTGCCGTTGCCGTCGGTACCGCCGTCGCGATTGCCGCTGCTGCCGGTACTGCTCTCGCCGCTGCCGTCGGCGGTGTGGCCGGCCGTACGGGCGGCGCTCCCGCGCCCGTCGGCGCGGTTCTTCTTCCACCACGCGCGGAACGACTCGGGCGGGAGCTTCGGCAGATCGCGGGTGTCCGTCCACGCGCCGGCGCCCGGCAGTCGCGACGGATGGAGCCGGCGGGTCTTCGACGCGGCCGTCTCCCCCGCCGCCATGACCCGGGGATGGTCGAACACCCACCCCGCCGCCTTCATCGCGGCCTTCTCCAGCCGGTGTCCCTTGCCGCCCTGGTCCGCCACCCGCTCCCGCAGATGGACCAGGACCTCCGGGATGTCGATGGCGACGGGACACACGTCGTAACACGCCCCGCAGAGCGAGGAGGCGTACGGCAGCGAGGCATCGATCTCGCTCCCGATGCCCCGGAGCTGGGGGCTCAGGATCGCCCCGATCGGCCCCGGGTAGACCGAGCCGTACGCGTGCCCGCCGGCCCGCTCGTACACCGGGCAGACATTGAGACAGGCCGAGCAGCGGATGCAGCGCAGCGCCTGACGGCCGACCTCGTCGGCGAGCGTCTCCGTGCGGCCGTTGTCCAGCAGCACCAGATGGAAGATGCGCGGGCCGTCGGCGTCATGGGTGCCGGTCCACATGCTGGTGTACGGGTTCATCCGCTCGGCGGTCGAGGACCGCGGCAGCGTCTGGAGGAAGACCTCCAGATCACGCCAGGTCGGCACGACCTTCTCGATGCCCACCACGGAGATCAGCGTCTCGGGCAGCGTCAGGCACATCCGGCCGTTGCCCTCCGACTCGAAGACGACGAGCGTCCCGGTCTCGGCGACCATGAAGTTCGCCCCGGAGATGCCGACCTTGGCGCGCAGGAACTTCTCCCGCAGATGGAGCCGCGCCGCCTCCGCGAGTTCGCCGGGGGTGTCGGAGAGTCCCTCGGGAGCCGCCCGGCCCCAGGCGGCCATGCGGTCACGGAAGATGTCCCGGATCTCGGCGCGGTTCTTGTGAATCGCCGGGACCAGTATGTGGGAGGGACGGTCGTCGCCGAGCTGCACGATCAGTTCGGCCAGGTCGGTCTCGTACGCGGAGATCCCCTCGGCCTCCAGCGCCTCGTTGAGCCCGATCTCCTGGGTGGCCATCGACTTGACCTTGACGACCTCCGACTCACCGGTGGCCTTCACCAGGTCCGCCACGATCCGGTTCGCCTCGGCCGCGTCGGCCGCCCAGTGCACCACCCCGCCCGCCGCCGTGACCGACTCCTCCAGCTGTACGAGATAACGGTCGAGATGGCGCAGCGTATGGTCCTTGATCTGTTTGCCGGCCTCGCGCAGCCGCCCCCAGTCGTCCAGCTCCGCGACGGCCTTGGCCCGCTTGTCCCGGATGGTGTGGGTGGCGTGGCGCAGATTCGCCCGCAGTGTCTCGTTGCCCACGGCCTCCTTGGCCGCGGCCGGGAATGCCGGCATCCCCAGATACGTACCGCTCATGACCAGGGCTCCTCTTCCGTCGACGCCAGGATCTCCGCGAGGTGCACGGCGCGCAGCGGGGCGTCCTCCCGGCTCACGATCCCGTCGAGATGCATCAGACAGGAGTTGTCCGCGCCGCAGAGCACTCCCGCCCCGGTGGACACGGCGTTACGCACCTTGTCCTGGCCCATGGCGGCCGAAACATCGGAGTTCTTCACGGCGAACGTACCACCGAATCCACAGCACTCGTCCGCGCCGGGCAGCTCGCGCAGCTCCAGCCCCTTCACCGCCTCCAGCAGTCTTCGCGGCCGCTCGCCGAGCCCCAGCAGGCGCAGGCCGTGGCAGGACGGATGGTAGGTGACGGTATGCGGGAAGTACGCCCCGACGTCCGTCACCCCGACCACGTCGACCAGGAACTCCGTCAGCTCGTAGGTCCGCCCGGCGAGGGCCGTGGCGGCCGTGTCACCGAACGCCGGATAGTGCCGGCGGACCATGGCCGCGCAGGATCCGGAGGGGGTCACCACATAGTCGTACCCCTCGAAGGCCCGTGCGGTCCGCCGTACCAGGGGCTCGGTCTCGCGCCGGTAGCCGGTGTTGTACTGGGGCTGGCCGCAGCAGCTCTGCGTCTCGGGAAAGTCGACTTCGACGCCCAGCCGTTCGAGGAGCCGTACGGTCGCGATCCCGGTGGACGGATAGACGGCGTCATTGACACAGGTGACGAAGAGGGCGGCACGCATGGGCGGAGCATATGCGGTGCGCGGCGATACGCGTAAGACCCTCGAAGTGCATGATGAACCCTCAGACATCCGATGAGTGGATACCCTCCCTTCCCATCCTCGGCCCGTCCTACCCTCGACGCGGAGCGCGCGGCCCCGGGGCGGGGGCCGGGGCGGGCGGGGCGGGCGGCGTACGGCAGACTCGACGTGGTGAGAAAGATCTATGTCATCGGTATCGGAGCGGGCGACCCGGACCAGCTCACCGTGCAGGCGGTCCGAGCGCTCAACAGGACGGATGTCTTCTTCCTCCTCGACAAGGGCGAGGCGAAGTCCGATCTCATCGGTCTGCGGCACGAGATCCTGCGCCGGCATGTCGAGGGGGACGGCTACCGGCTGGTGGAGGCCACCGATCCGCGGCGCGAGGCCGCGGCCGACGGCGCCGCGTATCCGGGCACCGTCGACGACTGGCGAAGCCGGCGGGCCGCCCTCTACGAACGCATGATCACCGAGGAGTTGGACGCGGGGCCGGACGGCGATCGGACCGGCGCGTTCCTGGTCTGGGGCGACCCCTCCCTCTACGACTCGACGCTCGGCATCCTGGAAGAGGTCCTGGCACGCGGCACGGTCGAGTTCGCGTACGAGGTGATCCCGGGCATCAGCAGTGTCTCCGCGCTGGCCGCCCGGCACCGGCTCGGACTGAACCGGGTGGGCGGGCCGGTGCAGATCACCACGGGCCGACGGCTCGCCGGGGGATGGCCGGAGGGCGTGGACGACGTGGTCGTGATGCTCGACGCGCAGCAGTCCTTCCGGCACCATCTGGCCGCCGATCCGGTCATCCACTGGGGCGCCTATGTGGGGACGCCGGACGAGATCCTGGTCTCCGGGCGGCTCTCTGAGGTGGCCGGCCGGATCGAGGAGCTGCGCGCGGCGGCCCGGGAGCGCAAGGGCTGGATCATGGACACCTATCTGCTGCGCCGGGACCGGACCCCCGCCCCGGACCAGGGCCATGACCAGGACCAGGACCAGGACCCAGCCTCCGGCTGAGAACCCGACCGGGTTCGGGGCCGGGACCGGACAGGGGGATCCCCGGCGGAGAGGGGGCGAGAAGTGAAACGTTCAAACCTCCGCCGCCCCCTCCGTCCCTCCGTCCCTCCGTCCCTCCGTCTCTTCGCCGTCAGCTCCGCCCCACGAATTCCCAGTCGCCCTGCGCCGCGCGGTACACCACGAAGCCCGGCTCCGTACGCAGATACTCGGCGCCGCCCGGTGCCCGCACGTCCTCGCGGCGCGACGCCGGCACATGGACCTCGGCGGTCGCGCCGACCGGCACCCGCACCGTGAGCCGCAGATCCCGGCCTATCTCCGACCACGCGGCCGAGGCCGTCCCCCGGACCGTACGGATCGAGGTCCGCGCCCAGGTGACCCCGGTCCGTCCGTCGGGCCGTACGGTGAAGGTGCGGTAGCCCGCGTCCCCGGGGCGCAGCCCCGCCACGTTCTCGTACAGCCACTGGACGACCGTGCCCTGGAAGTAGTGGTCGCGCGAGCGTGAGTCGAGCGGCCACATCTCCCACATGGTGTCGGCGCCGTGGTCGAACCAGTAGCCCCAGCTCGGGTACGTACGCTGGGTGGCGACGGCATGGGCGACATCGGGGCGGCCGTGGGCACACAGGACACGGAGCAGCACGCTCGTGCCCAGCGCCCCGGTGTTGAGATGGTTCCCCCGGGCGGCGATGTCCGCGACGAGGCTGTCGAGGACCGTGGCCCGCGCGCCGCCCGGGACCAGCCCGAAGGCGAGCGGCAGCGCGTTGGAGGTCTGCCGGTACCCGGGGTCCTTCGCGGTCCTGTAGTGGCCGGACGAGGTGTCGAGGAAGGCGGCGTTGAACGCGGCCCGCAGTCCGTCCGCCGCCGCACGGTAGCGCCCTGCGTCCTCGTCATGGCCCAGCAGCTCCCCCAGTTCGGCGGTCTGCGTGAGCGCGCGGTGCAGATACGCGGTCGCCGTGAGCCGGGTGTCCTCGGGCGGGTTTCCGCCGTAGCCGGGCGGCAGGTAGTCGCCGAGCGCGGTGATCGCGAGACCGTCCACCAGCCGGTCCAGCTCCCAGTCCAGATAGCGGGTCAGCGCGGGCCAGTGCTCGCGCGCCACCCGGTCGTCGCCGTAGATCCGGTACATCTCCCGCACCAGGAAGGGATATACGGTCGTCCACTCCGGCGAGGGCCCGAGGTCGCCGTAGCCCCAGCCGCCGCTGGGGACGATCACCGGTAGCTGACCGTCCTGGTTCTGGCTGTCCGCCAGGTCTCCGAGCCACTTCCCCAGAAAGCGGTGCACGCCGAAGGCATAGGTCATGACGGGCGCGCCGAGCTGTGCGTCGCCGGTCCAGCCGTTCTTCTCGTACATGGGGGTGTCGGTGGGTATGCCGTGCAGATTGTTGAGCAGGGTGCGGCGCATCGCCCGGTCGAGCTGCTCGTAGAACGGCTCGGAGCAGTGGAAGTCGCTGACCTCGTCCACCTTCGTATGGACGACCCGCCCCCGTATGTCGCCGGGGCGCGGGCGCTCGGGCAGCCCCTCGACCTGGACGTAGCGGAAGCCCTTGTACGAGAACGAGGGCTCCCACACCTCGGTCCCGCCGCCCGCGCAGATGTATTCGTCGCGCTGGAACCGGCCCGGCACATGTCCGGTCTCCGCGTGCACGGTGCCGTCGTCCTTGAGCTTCTCGCCGTGGACGAGCCGGACGGTGGTGCCCGCCGGGGCCCGTACGGTCAGTCGGCTCCACCCCGCGGTCGTACGGCCCATGTCGACGACATACACACCAGGGCGCGGTTCGCCGATCGCGGTGGGGGTGAGGGTCTCGATGACCTCGATGGGGTCGAGCGGCTGGGCGCGCAGTGTGCCCCTGGGGGCGGGCTGCGCGCTCGGACGGCGCCACGCGCTGTCGTCGAAGCCGGGGCGGGTCCAGCCCTCGGGGGCCAGCCGGGCGTCGTAGGTCTCGCCCGCGTAGAGGGAGTTGGTCCGGGTGGGGCCCTCGGTGATACGCCAGTCGGGGTCGGAGACGACGGTGGTCCGGGAGCCGTCGGGGTGTTCGATCTCCAGTCGGCAGAGCAGCCGGGGTTCGCCGTGCCAGGGCGGCCGGTGCCAGTTCCAGACATTGGGGGTCGTCATCCCGTAGAAGCCCCGGCCGAGGGTCACCCCGAGGGCGTTGTCGCCACGCCGCACAAGGCCGGTCACGTCGTGCACCGCGTACAGCACCGTCTCGTCGTAGTCGGTGAAGGCGGGGTCGAGCACCTGGCTGCCGACGCGCTTCCCGTTCAGCTCCGCCACGTAGTAGGCGAGTCCGCTGATGTAGAGCCGGGCCCGGCCGACCGGGCGGCGGACGGTGAACTCCCGGCGCAGCAGCGGGGCGGGCGCCTCGGGCGTGGCGAACGAGACGCCTGTGCCCCACGGTCCCTGCCCGTACGGGGCGAGGACGGCCGCCCCGGTCCAGCCGCTGTCGTCGAAGTCCGGTCGTTCCCAGCCCGGTTGCTCCGTCCCGGCGGTGCGCCAGTCGGCGCCGGTGACGAGCTGGTGGTTCGTGCCGTCGGCGGTCTCGACGAGCAGCCGGACCAGCAGACCCGCCGGATTGACGGAGACGTCGCCGCGGTTGGTGGCGCGGGCGGCGAGGAGGAGCCGGCCGTCGGCCGCGGACCGTACGGCCTCGGTGACATCGGCCATCAGACCGGTGCGCCAGCCGTCCACCTGCTCGGGTGCGTGCAGGACCTGACGGCCGTTGAGATGGAGGGTGAAGTCGTCGTCGGCGGTGGCGAGAAGGGTCGCGCGCACGAGGTCGGCGGCCGGCAGGGTGAGGGCGCCTCGGAACCACCGCGGTCCGACCGGGGCGTCGCCGGTGGTCGCTCCCGGGGCCCAGATCCAGGACGCGCCGTCGGGGCCCGGCGGCACGGCGGCGGGATCGGCCCCTATCCAGTGCGCGTGCCACTCCTCGTTGCCGAGCGCGGTCTCCCACCAGCCGGCGGGGCTCCAGGGGGACGCGTGTCCGTCGGCGTCCCAGACCCGGACCTGCCAGTGGGTGCGGGTACGGGGCGGCAGCGGCGGGCCCGCGTACGGGACGGCGACACCGCGGTCGGACTCCACCCGGCCGGTGTCCCAGAGGAGTCCTCGGCCGGCCGCGAGATCACGCGGGTCGGCCGCGGTCCGTATCTGGTACGCGCTCTGCCGCGCGCCCCGCCCGATGGCTCCGCCCGCGTCCGCGCCGCGCCCGGTGCCCGCGCCGCCGTCCGTACCCCGCCCGGTGCCCGCTCCGCCGCCCGTACCCCGCCCGGTGCCCGCTCCGCCGCCCGTACCCCGCCCGGTGCCCGCTCCGCCGCCCGTACCCCGCCCGCCGCCGGGGAGACCGTCCTGCCGCTCGCCGTCGCCGTCGCCCCCGAGTTCCCAGGACAGGATCGGGGCCGTGACATCGGTGCCGAGCAGCCGCTCGGCGTACTCGACCGTGGTGCGCACGACACGGAGCCGGCCGCCCCCGGCCCCCTTCCCCGCCGTGCGCGCGGCGGTGGCCGGCGACCGGGTCCCGGCGGTGGCCGGGGAGGCCGCGGCCAGGCCCGTGATGCCCGCTCCCGCGCCCATCACGGAGGTGTGCAGCAGACCTCTGCGTGTCCAGCCCATTCCCATCGCGGCCCTCCCGATTGAAACGTTTCACATCCTGGCTCAAGCATCGTAGGGCCGACCGTGAGCACCGAACAAGAGGGGTGCGCGGGGCCGGTGGGAGGCGAGCGCCGGACCTCGGACCGGCCGCCCCACGGCCTGCTCCCGGCGCCCGGCCGTCGCCTCCTTGCGCGCGGCGCGGCCCCCCGTACAGCCGGGCGGGACCGGCGAGTTGGGGTGAACCTTCCGCTATGCCCCACTCCACGCACGCTCTTGGGTCGAGGATTTTTACTTCCGCCTTCAAAAATTGCGCAGATTCATAGACTTCCTGCGGTCCCGCTTCTAGCCTTTTCGCGTCCGCAGAGTCCCCACGAGCCGCAAGGACGTATGTCTGTGACACTCCCCCCAACCCCAAGAAGCCGCTTGCTCCGGCGCGGTCTGTCCGCTTCCCTGTCCCTCGCACTCGCCGTGGCCGGGACGGCCGCGGCGGTGGTGCTCTCCACCGCGCCCGACGCCCAGGCGGCGGCGGTCCCCGCGCCCTCGCCGCTCGATGTCCAGGGGCGCGGCGCGTCCGTGCCGTTCAAGGAGCAGGAGGCGGAGTACGCCGCCACCAACGGCACCCTGATCGGCCCCAACCGCCTCTACGGCACGCTGCCCTCGGAAGCCTCCGGACGGCAGGCCGTGACGCTCGACGCGGTCGGTGAGTACGTCGAGTTCACCCTCACCGCACCGGCGAACGCGATGTCGTTCCGGTACTCGCTGCCCGACAACGCCGCGGGCACCGGCCGGGACGCCTCGATCGATCTGCGGGTCAACGGCAACTCCCTCAAGAGCGTGCCGGTGACCTCCAAGTACGGCTGGTACTACGGCGGTTACCCCTTCAACAACAACCCCGGCGACACCAACCCGCACCACTTCTACGACGAGACCCGGACCATGTTCGGATCGACCCTGGCGGCCGGTACGAAGGTCAGGCTCCAGGTCTCCTCGACCGCCGCGTCACCGACGTTCACCATCGACCTCGCGGACTTCGAGCAGGTCGGCGCGCCGATCGGCAAGCCCTCCGGCGCGCTCGACGTCGTCACCGATTTCGGCGCGGACCCGAGCGGCGCCGCCGACTCCACCGCCAAGATCCAGGCGGCGGTCGACGCGGGCCGTACCCAGGGCAGGGAGGTCTACATTCCGCAGGGCACCTTCCAGGTGCGCGACCACATCATCGTCGACAAGGTGACACTGCGCGGCGCGGGCCCCTGGTACAGCGTGCTGACCGGACGGGACCCGGTCAACCGCAGCAAGGCCGTCGGTGTGTACGGCAAGTACGCCAACGCGGGCGGCAGCAGCAATGTCACCCTCAGGGACTTCGCCATCATGGGCGACATCCGTGAGCGCGTGGACAACGACCAGGTGAACGCCATCGGTGGTGCGATGTCGGACTCGGTCGTCGACAACGTCTGGATGCAGCACACCAAGTGCGGCGCCTGGATGGACGGCCCGATGAACAACTTCACCATCAAGAACAGCCGGATCCTGGACCAGACCGCCGACGGCGTCAACTTCCACATGGGCGTCACCAACTCGACGGTCACCAACACCTTTGTGCGCAACACCGGTGACGACGGTCTGGCCATGTGGGCGGAGGCCGTGCCGAACGTGAACAACAAGTTCACGTTCAACACCGTGATCCTGCCGATCCTGGCGAACAACATCGTCACCTACGGCGGCCGGGACATCACCATCTCCGACAACGTCATGTCGGACACGATCACCAACGGCGGCGGGCTGCACATCGCCAACCGCTATCCGGGGGTCAACTCCGGTCAGGGCACGGCGGTTTCCGGGGTCACCACCGCCGCGCGCAACACCCTGATCCGGGCCGGCAACAACGACTACAACTGGCGCTTCGGCGTCGGCGCGATCTGGTTCAGCGGTCTCAACGAGCCGATCAACGCCACCATCAACATCAGTGACAGCGAGGTCCTGGACAGCTCCTACGCCGCGATCCATCTGATCGAGGGCGCGACGAACGGGCTGCGCTTCAACAACATCAGGATCGACGGCGCGGGCACCTACGCACTCCAGATCCAGGCACCGGGCACGGCCTCGTTCACCAATGTGACAGCCACCCATATCGCCCAGTCCAACCCGATCCACAACTGTGTCGGCAGCGGCTTCCAGATCACCCAGGGCGCCGGCAACTCGGGCTGGTACGCCAACCCGCCCGCCTGCACCGGCAACTGGCCCGACCCGGTGTGGACCAACGGCGGTGTGCCGGGCGGTCCCGGCAACCCGCCGACCACCCCGCCCACCACTCCCCCGACCACGCCTCCCACGACCCCGCCGGCGGACACGGGCAATCTCGCCCAGGGCCGCCCGGTCACCGAGACGGGACACGCGGACGTGTACGGCGCGGGCAACGCGGTCGACGGCAACGTCAACAGCTACTGGGAGAGCACCAACAACGCCTTCCCGCAGTCGGTCACGGTGGACCTCGGTGCCGCGAAGGCGGTCAAGCGCGTGGTCCTGAAGCTTCCTCCGGCGTCCGCGTGGGCGACCCGCACCCAGACGCTCAGTGTGCTGGGGAGCACCACCGGCACGTACAACACACTGAAGGCCTCGGCGAACTACACCTTCAACCCGTCCAGCGGCAACACCGCGACGATCAGTCTGGACGGCACGCAGGTGCGCTATCTGCGGCTGACGTTCACGGGCAACACCGGCTGGCCGGCCGCCCAGCTCTCCGAACTGGAGGCCTACACCAGCTAGAGCCTCTCGGACGCACACGGAACGCCCGGCCGGGGATGTCCCCGGCCGGGCGTTTCCGCGTACGGCAGGCGTTTCCGCGTACGGAAGACGGTCCCGTGTCCGGCGGGCCCCCGGGTGCGGGAGCCCGCCGGACACGGGAGTGATCACCGGTTCGTCGGGCAGTCCACGTCGAGCAGCAGGATCGGGCGCTTGGCGTCAAGATCGACGTATGCGATGAAGGACGCGGATTTTCCGCTGGTCCAGCGGGTGGTCACCGTCGCCCAGCCCACGCGCGCCGACTGTGCCGTGCTGACCGGGCCGATCCCGATGGACTGCGGTGTGTTCTGGGCACAGAGCAGCGGGTCGAAGCCCTTGCTCTCGGCCACCTTCTTCGCGAGCTGCGGGGAGATGCCGTACTTGCGGGCGAACGCGCCGGGCCCGCGCCGGTCGTAGAAGGTCCGCAGGAAGGTGCGGATCTCCACGGCCGTGTAGCGGCCCTTGGAATCGACGGCCGTCGCGGCCGAAGCGGACGTGGGGGCGGAGGCGGAAGCGGGAGCGGAGACGCCGGAGGCGGGGGCCGCCACGGCGGGAACGACGGTGGAGAGGGCGAGTCCGAGGGCCGCGGCACAGCCGGCCACGGCCAGGGTGGTACGCCGTACGGAACGCCGTGCCGGACTCTGTACGGAACTCTGTGCGGGTGTGGTGGTGCGGAACATAGGAGATACCCCGTCTTTCGTGCACGGCCCGTCTGCCGCGCCGGTCATTGCATGAGACAGGGCACCGGAGGCCGACGGGGTGGTCCGCCACGCCGCTGTTTCCATTTCACGACATTCGAGTGTTCCTCAAGGATGTGATGGCCGGTCATATCCTCACCCGAATGGCCGACAGATGTCCGGCGACTGACCGTCAGCCGGTGCGTACCGCTCACCGGGCACGTTCCATCGGGCGGTCCTACACTCGCCTATCAAGGCCCACTCCCGGGTCCTCCGTGGGATTCGACTGATGAGCAGCACGCCGAACCCCTCGCGAACAGGAGGCGTAATGACAGCCACCAGTACGAAGCGTCGCGGCTACCGAGAGGGGCTCGGCGGTGAACTTCTCGCGGAATTCCTGGGAACATTCGTACTGATCCTGCTCGGCTGCGGATCGGTCGCCGTCGCCGTCGCCGGTCTGCCCGGATCGGGACGCCAGTCCGTCCCGTTCGACGCCGCGAACTGGCTGATCATCTCCTTCGGCTGGGGCTTCGGGGTGGTTTTCGGCGTGTATGTCGCCGGCGGTGTCAGCGGGGCGCATCTCAATCCCGCGGTGACGCTCGCGTTCGCCGTACGCAGGGGTTTCGCCTGGAAGAAGGTCCTGCCCTACTGGGGCGCACAGCTTGTGGGGGCCTTCCTCAGTGCCGCCATGGTCTGCGGTATGTACAGCTGGGCCATCAACGCGTTCAACAGCAAGGCCGGGCTCACCCGGGACGAGTCGCTCTCCACCTTTTCGATTTTCGCCACCTTTCCGGCCGAGTACTTCGGTAATTCCTGGTGGGGGCCGCTGCTGGACCAGATCATCGGTACCGGTTTTCTCGTGCTGCTCATCTTCGCGCTCATCGATCTGCGCAACACCGCTCCCGCCGCCAATCTCGGCCCCTTTCTGACCGGCCTGGTGGTGGTGGCGATCGGGCTCAGCATCGGCACGAACGCCGGATACGCGATCAACCCGGCCCGTGACTTCGGCCCGCGGCTGTGGACGTACATCATGGGCTGGGGAGACATCGCCATTCCGGGAACATTCCAGTGGTTCAGCCATTACATGTGGATTCCCATTGTGGGCCCGCTGATCGGAGCGCTCGTCGGAGCCTTCGTCTACGACCTGTTCATCGGACAGGTGCTCCAGGCACGCCGGGGGATCGACGAGGGACGGGAAGGCGGCAGAGCCGGGGACGCCGAGCCGACCGCCAACCTTTAACCGGCGGCCGGGGCGGCCGTGCCCGGCACCTCGTAGGTGTCGAGGCGTCCGCACATACCGAACCTGCCGTGCGCCGCCGGAAGCCGGGTGTGCAGCCGGGCCTCGGCGAGATGGGAGGCGTCGCCCGCGTCGAGCCGGTCGAGCTGGACACCGGTCTGCCGGGCGGCCTCCGCCGCGCCCGCCTCCCAGCGCTCGCGCCACCGTGCCACCCGGGGCCGTACGAGCGCGGCGGCGGCCCGCTGGAAATCGAGCAGGGGCCGGGTGTCACCGGCCTCCCACGCCGTACGCAGCACCGTGAAGCCCTCGACGGCGAGATCGCGCCGCCGGCGCGCGACGGCGGCCTGCCCGGCCTCGGACGCCTCCGCGGCGTCGGGGATACGGACGGCCCGCGCATAGGTCTCCGGGTCCGTCAGATACTCCGGCGGAAGGGTGAGCACCGCGTCCCCGGCCTCCGGAAGGCCGTTGTTCTGCATCAGGACCACGATGCGCAGTCCGTCCTCGTTGACCAGCCGGTGGATGGTGCCCGGTGTGAACCAGACGAGGGCGCCGGGTGCCAGGGGGGTGACGTCGAAGCCCACCGGGGCGAGCGTCTGGACGGCTCCCCGCCCCGCTGTCACCACGTACCCCTCGGCGCAGGTGAGATGAAGGTGCGGGGTGCCGCCGCGCACTCCGTCGGCGGCCTCCCAGTCGTACACCTGGAGATGCGATACGGCGACGGCTCCGGGCAGGCCCGCGAAGCCCGCCGCCGAGGTCGTCGTGTCCGCCGCCCGGGGCGCCTGTGTTCCCATCAGTTCCTCGCCTTCACCGTCGGGGCCCAGGAGCCGCCCGTTCCCACGAGGACCACGAGTCCCACCAGTCCGACCAGTCCGACCAGTCCCACGAGGACGACCGCACAGCAAGCGCTTTCTGCAAGGAACGTAGGGTCACCGCACCACGCTGTCAACGGTGCGGCCCGGGTGACGGACCCGGCTCCCGGGTGCGCGGTGGCCGCCGTGCTACGCCCACGGCCGCAGCCGCACCCGCACGGTCTCCCCCTCGATGGCGAGGAGTGTCACGAGGACGCCTTCCGCGCGCAGGGTCGTCCCCTCACCGGCCCTCCCCCGGCATCCGTCGTTGTCGCTCGCCACGCGGATGTCCCCGGGTCCGGACGCTCCGCACCTCCGGGAGCCGGGCAGCTTCCAGCGGGCGCCCCTCGCGTCCACGGCGGTGATCTCGAAACGGCCGGCGTGGTCCCGCCCGCCGAAGCGGATCGCGTCCCCCGCGGTCAGCTCCACCTCGCAGTCCGTGTCCCCGCAGCCGCCCGTGGGGGGCGGAGAGGCGGTCGGAGCGGACGGCGCCGGTCCGGCCTCGCCGGTCCTCGACGCTCCCAGACCGTCCTCGACGCACCCCGCCAGTATCAGCGCCCCCGCCACCAGGGCACCGAGCAGCACCCCGCGCCCGTTGGTGCCCACACCACGTAATCCGCGCATACGACTCCTTCCTCCCCGGAAGGATGCGCGGCACCGCGGCAGTGAAAACGCCGGGCCTCGTCAGGATGGATGTTCGAGCTTCAGGCCGGATGTTCGGGATCCGTCGTGTCGAACAGATCGAACACGGCCTGGACGCGCTTGCCGACCGGGACCCGTTCGGCGACCAGCCGGTCGCTCACCGCCGCGACGATCTCCATACCGTGTCCGCCCACCCTGCCGGGATCCCGCTCGTAGCGGCGCGGCAGGGTCGAGCTGCTGTCGTACACCGTGACGGCCACCCGTCGGTCCGTGCCCTCCAGCTCCAGCACATAAGGGCCATGGCTGTGCCGCTCGGCGTTGGTGACCAGTTCGTTGACGACCAGCAGTACATCGCCCACACGTCTGTCGCCGAGGACGGCACACCACTCCGCCTCGAGCTGCTGGAGGAAGCGCGCGGCGAATCGCCGGGCGTCGGCCGCGGCGCCCGGCGAGCCCAGGAATTCCCTTGCCCGGCGCAGTGGCTGCGCGGGGTCCGCGAGGGACGCGAAAGCCGTACCGATAACGGTCTGTCCGTTCATACGCTCATACACTCCTGCCCGCGCATCGAGAGGGCGATGCGGGGGACCCCCTTCTCCGCTCTCCCTTGTGCCCCCGTATCCGAACGGTATGCCTCCCTATTTTCCGTGACGGCGATCACATCCGTTCCCGTCCGCTCCCGCCCGTTCGCCTCTTTCGCGATAGGGAGGAAAGGGCGTATTCAGCACACCTATTCACGCTCCGGGGGAAACATGCGATGCTCACCGACGGCACATTGGGCACACTCAAGGATGTGCACGGATCGGCGGGAAACACAGCCGCGTACGGGGGTGCGGGGATGACTACGGTGGACGACGGAGCGGAGAGCGCCGTCTCGGGAGCGCTCATGTGGCAGGACGGGCTCCCGTCGGGCGCGGCGGAAGCCCGCGCGATGGCCTGCTCGCTGCTGGAACGGTTCGAGCCGAAGGTGCCCGAGCGGACGGCGGGCGATGTGCTGCTGGTGGTGTCGGAGCTGGTCACCAACGCGGTACGGCACGCGGGCGGGGTGACGGGCTTCCGGGTCTCCGCCTGCGCCGGAGAGGTCGAGATAGCCGTACGGGACGCGAGTCCGCTGCTGCCCGTGGGCCGGGAGCACGGGCAGGACTGGCTGCCCGGCGGCTACGGCTGGCCACTGGTGCAACGGCTGGCGGAGGTCACGGTGACCGTGCTCGGGGACGGCGGGAAACTCATCAGGGCGCTGGTCCGCCACTGACCGCGGCCGGGCGGGCGGTCCGGTCCGGTCCGGTCCGGTCCATCGCCCGTCCCCCTCCCGAGGTCGTCGACCCCGCTCCGCTCGCCTTCCTCAAGGCCCGAGACCTCCTCAAGGCCTGGCCTCCTCAGGGCCTGGCCTCCTCAGGGCTTGAGCAGGGAGCGCGCGCGGGCGGCGCGTACGGCGGCGGTGAGACCCTCGATGTCGTACGCGCCGTGGTGGCGCCGTCCGTTGACGAAGAAGGTCGGGGTGCCCGAGACCCCGCTCATATCGGCCGTCTCGACATCCTCGGCGATCCGGGCCGCACCCTTGTGGGAGCGCAGATCCCGGTGGAACCGGTCGGTGTCCAGCCCGATCTCCTCGGCGTAGCGCAGCAGGTCGGCGGGGCGCAGATCGCCCTGGTGGTCGAGCAGGAGATCGTGCATCTCCCAGAAGGCGCACTGCGCGGCGGCCGCCTCCGCCGCCTCCGCCGCGAGCTGTGCGTTGGGGTGGACATCGGTGAGCGGAAGATGGCGCCAGACGTACCGGACGTCCCCGGAGTCCGCGAGCAGTTCACGGATGACGGGCTCGGCGAGACCGCAGTACGGGCATTCGAAATCGCCGTACTCGACGACGGTCACCGGCGCCTCCCTCGGACCGCGGATATGGTCACGGTCCGGGTCCACGGGGGCCGTCAGATCCACGATGGACTCCCCCGTGCCGAACAGGGCGTTGATCCGTTTGCGCCTGGGCAGTGCCCAGATCACCCGGGTGACCACCCAGGTCGCGGCGGAGGAGCAGAGCACCGCGGCGAGAATGCCGACCTTCGCCTGCTCCAGCCGGGCGCCGTCGAAGGCGAGGGCGGCGATCAGCAGCGAGACGGTGAAGCCGACCCCCGCGATGGTGCCGCCGGCGGCGGTGGCGCCCCAGCCGACGGGCGGACGCAGCCGCCCCCGGCTCAGGGCCGTGGTCAGCCGTGCGGCGCCGAGGATGCCGAGGGGCTTGCCGAGCAGATAGGCGAACAGGATGCCCAGGGTGACCGGCGAGCCGAAGGCGTCCACCAGCAGGTCGCCGCTGAGGGTGATACCGGCGTTGGCGAGGGCGAAGACCGGCACGATCACATAGCTCGTCCAGGGGTGGAACATCCGCTGGAGCCGCTCGTTGGGTGAGATGGCCGAGGCCAGCCCGGCCCGTACCGAACGCTCCATCTCCGGTGTGGGCTGCTCGCGGAAGAGCCGGAACAGCCCGGTCGCCCGCTCCAGATCGCTGCGCGCCGCCGGATAAGCGTAGGTCAGCAGGCCCATGGCGAGGCCGGCGACGATCGGGTCCACACCCGATTCCAGCAGGGCCACCCACAGGACCACGGCGAGCACTCCGTACACCGCGCCCCGGCGCACCCCCGCGGCCCGCACCAGCAGGATCACTCCGAACACCGCCAGGGCGACGACCAGCGCGACGATGTCGACATGGCCGCTGTAGGCGATCGCGATGACGCCGAGCGCCACGAAGTCGTCCACGACGGCGACGGTCAGGATGAAGGTCCGCAGGCCCTGGGGCAGCCGGGTGCCGAAGACGGCGAGGATGCCCAGCGCGAACGCCGTGTCGGTGGACATGGCGGCGCCCCAGCCGTGCATCGACGGTTCGCCGGCGGTGAAGGCGAGATAGATCGCGACCGGTACGACCATGCCGCTGACGCCGGCGATCAGGGGGAGGGCGACCCGTCTGCGCTCGCGCAGTTCACCCATGTCGAACTCGCGGCGCGCCTCCAGACCCACGACGAAGAAGAACAGCGTCATCAGTCCGCTGTTCACCCATTCGCGCAGTCCGAGGGTGATTCCGGTGGAGCCGGCACGGACCGAGAGGTCCGTCGCCCAGAACGCGGCGTACGTACCCGGCCCGGTGTTGGCCCACACGAGGGCGGCCACCGCCGCGGCCAGCAGCACGGCGGCGCTGCCGGTCTCCGTGCGCAGGAAGTCACGGAGAGGGGTCCGCAGCTCGTCGCCGTATGTGGTCTGGCCGGATAGGCGCGGGCTCGCCGGGTCGACAGTCACCTGGCCATTCTGCGTCGCCCCGTACCGTCGGCGCCCGGCGGCGCCCGGCGGGCGCCGTCGTCCTGGCAGGACCGCGGATCAGCCCGCCCGACGGGTGCGCCGGGACCGGTGCGCCCGGGACGGCACCCCCGCCACCGGCGTGCCCGTGCGGCTCAGGTGCCCGTGCGGCTCAGGTGCCCGTGCGGCTCAGGCGGACTTCTCGCGCCGCTCGCGCGCGCCGCGCGGTACGAGGGTCGGATTGACGTTGTCGAGCACGGTGGCGCGGTCGACCACGACCCGGGCGACATCGTCCCGGCTCGGGACCTCGTACATCACGTTCAGCAGGACCTCTTCGAGGATCGTGCGGGCCGCACGGGCGCCGGTGCGGCGCAGCAGCGCCTGTTCCGCGATGGCGGCGACGGCGTCCTCGGTGAACTCCAGCTCCACCCCGTCGAGGTCGAAGAGCTTCTGGTACTGCTTGAGCAGCGCGTTGCGCGGCTCGGTGAGGATCCGTGTCAACGCCGTACGGTCCAGCGGCTGCACGGTCGCCAGCTTGGGGAGGCGGCCGACTAATTCCGGGATCAGCCCGAACTTCAGCAGGTCCTCGGGCAGCACCTCACCGAAGGCGTTCCGTCCCTCCCGCTCCTCCTTGGTGCGCAGGGACGCGCCGAAGCCGATGCCCTTGCGTTCGACACGCCGCTCGACGATCTGCTCCAGTCCGGCGAAGGCACCGCCGACGATGAACAGCACATTGCCCGTGTCGATCTGGAGGAACTCCTGCTGCGCGTGCTTGCGGCCGCCCTGCGGCGGCACACTGGCGACCGTGCCCTCCAGTATCTTCAGCAGCGCCTGCTGGACTCCCTCGCCGGAGACATCACGGGTGATCGACGGGTTCTCGCTCTTCCGGGCGACCTTGTCGATCTCGTCGATGTAGATGATCCCGGTCTCGGCCTTGCCGATGTCGTAGTCGGCCGCCTGGATCAGCTTGAGCAGGATGTTCTCGACGTCCTCGCCCACATAGCCGGCCTCCGTGAGCGCGGTGGCGTCGGCGATCGCGAACGGGACGTCGAGCATCCGGGCGAGGGTCTGCACGAGATAGGTCTTGCCGCAGCCGGTGGGGCCGATCAGCAGGATGTTGGACTTGCCGAGTTCGACATGGCCCTCGTCGGTGCCGTGCCGCCCGCTCCGCTCCGTCAGCGAGCGGATGCGCTTGTAGTGGTTGTAGACCGCCACCGCGAGGGTGCGCTTGGCGCTCTCCTGCCCGATGACGTACTGCCCCAGGAAGTCGAAGATCTCCCGTGGTTTCGGCAGGTCGGGCAGCGCGTCGCCGGAGGGCCCGCCGAGGTCCTCCGCGATCAGCTCGTTGCAGAGCCCCACGCATTCGTCACAGATGCAGACCGGGCTCGGACCCGCGATGAGCTTCTGGACCTGCTTCTGGTTCTTCCCGCAGAACGTGCACTTCAGCAGGGTGCCGCCGTCGCCGATGCCTGCCACGCGGAAATGTCTCCTCAAGCGTTGTACGGGAAGCGCTGTACGGGCCGGCCCGGGGCCGGGCTCCGGATGCTTCGACCATATGACGTGAACATCTGAATGGTCACGGTATCTTGAACCGCGACGGACAGCAACGCGGGGACGTGTGAGGACGATGGGCCGGCTCAGCAGGGCACAGGCGCAGGAGCGCAACCGCGCCAGGGTGCTGGCCGCGGCCAGGAGTGAGTTCGCCGAGCACGGCTTCCGGGACGCCAAGGTGGACGGCATCGCCCAGCGCGCCGGGCTCACCCGCGGCGCCGTCTACTCCAACTTCCCCGGCAAGAGAGCACTTTACTTCGCGGTGCTGGCCGAGCTCGCGGAGCGTGCCCCGGAGCCGCCCCATCCGGAGCCCGGCCGTACCGCGCGGGAGGCGCTCGGCGCGCTCGCCCGCGCCTGGGTGGCCGGACTGCCGCTCGCGGACGTCGGCGAGCAGCACGGTATGGCGCGGCTCGGTATGTATCTCCTGCCCGAAGTGCTCGCCGAGGAGCGGACCCGGCGGCCGTTCGCGCAGCTCATGAAGGTCGACGCGATCCTGCTCGGGCTCGCCCTGGAGGGGCTGCGGCCGGCCGGCGCGCCGGCCGGAAGTCTGGTGCGGGTCGCCGAGGCGGTGCTCACGACCCTGCACGGCGCGCACCAGCTGGCCGCCGCCGCGCCGGGGTTCGTCGAGCCCTTCAATGTGGTCAGCGCCTGCGAGCAGCTCGCGGCTCTCGATCTCCACGACTGGTGGTCTCCCACGCATGTGATCACACAGGTGCGGGAGACCGACGCACCGTGGTCGCCGCCGCACGCGCTGGACGCGGTGCGCGGTGAGCCCGCCCTGCTCCGGGGCGACGGTGTGGTGGCCGTCCTCGGACTGCACCGGCTGGAAGCGGTCGAGGAGGCGGTACGGGCCGCTCCGCCGGGAACCCGGATCACCGCGGCCGTGGTCACCGGGGATCCCGACGAGCTGGCGCCGCTGGCGCGGCTGGCCGTCGCCGAGCTCTGCCGTTGTCTGCGCCAGGCGTTCCCGCCCTCGGCGTGGCCGCGCGTCCAGGTGGTGTTCGACGAGTCGGGCGCCCTCGCCGCGGCGGCCGGTCTGCCCGCCGTGGGCGACGGGACCGAGGCGGCCGTCCGTATCGAGGCGGACAGGATCGTCGCGTGCGCCGACGGCCGGGGCGCGTGCCACGCGATCACCTCGGCCCTGGCGAGCGCCCCCGCGCCCAGCGCCCCCGGGCCCGTCGGCCGTACCCGTACCGGGCCCACCGGGCGGACGGGCCTCGGCTGATCTCAGGACGGCCTCGTCCGCTCGTCCCGAGTCCACGCGCGTCCGGTCGTCCCGAGTCCGCGCAGGTCCGCTCGTCCCGAGTCCGCGCACGTCCGGTCGTGCCGAGCTCCGCGCACGTGCGGTCTTCCCGAGGTCCGCGCGGTCCGGGCCGGCCCGTACGCGCGTGTCAGCCCAGGGCGAGGCGTCCGCCGGACACTTCCAGGACCACTCCGGTGATGTAGCTGGAGCGGCGGGAGGCGAGGAAGACGACCGCCTCCGCCACTTCCTCGGGCTCCGCGACCCGCCCCATGGCCGTGGTCGCCTCGATCCTCTTGAAGGTGGCGGCGTCCATGTCGTCGGTGCCCGGGGTCCGGGTGGGGCCGGGTGCCACCGCGTTCACCCGTACGCCCTGGGCGGCGTACTCGGCGGCCCAGATCTCGGTGAGCTGTTCCAGTGCCGCCTTGGACGCGGAGTACATGCCGGTCCCCGTGGTGACCTCGGAGGCGGCCAGGGTGCTGACGTTCACGATGGATCCGTGGCCGCGCCTGACCATGCCGGGGGCCAGCGAACGCACCAGCAGATAGGGGGCCTTGGTGTTGAGGTCCATGTGCAGGTCGAACAGTTCGTCCGTCATCTCCGAGGTGGGCAGGAACTTGTAGACACCGGCGTTGTTGACCAGGATGTCGACCGCGCCCGATTCCGCGGCCAGGCGCAGTACGTCGTCACTGTCGGCGAGGTCGGCCGGGACGAAGCGCGCCCTCCCGCCCGCGGCCTCGATATGGGCGACGACCTCGGCGCCGCGCCGGGCGTCGCGGCCGTGCACGATCACCTCGGCGCCCTCCTGTGCGAGCTGGACGGCCACGGCACGGCCGATGCCCGCGGTGGCGCCGGTGACGAGGGCGGTCTGCCCGGACATCTCCATGTCGTTCCCCTCGGGAGAGGAGCAGGGCGCACGGCCCGGCTCGAACGTGGGTCCTCGCTCTCCAGGATGGTGTCCGCGCGGGCATCACGCCTGTGGAGTGCCGCCGTCGAGGTCCGCGAGGCCGGCGGCACGGGCGAGCAGGTCCACCAGCATGGGCGCGGTGAGCAGGCCGGTGAAGGTGTTGCGCTGGCTCGGGTGGTAGCTGCCCAGGACATGCAGCTCCCTCCCGCCGCCGGTACGGGCCAGGGTCAGATGCGTCCCATGGCCGAACGCGGGCCGGGGGCGCGGCACCCGCCATCCCGTCTCGCCGAGGACGGGCAGCAGCGACTGCCAGGCGAAGGCGCCCAGCGCGACCACCGTACGCAGCCGCGGACCGAGGAGTTCCAGCTCGGCCGAGAGCCATGGCCGGCAGGTCTTCCGCTCCGAAGGGGTGGGCCTGTTGTCCGGCGGGGCGCAGTGGACCGGCGCGGTGACCCGTACTCCGCGCAGTTCCAGACCGTCTCCCCGATGCGTCGCCCGCGGCTGGGAGGCGAGCCCCACGGTGTGCAGCGCGGCCACGAGGAAGTCGCCGGAGGAGTCTCCGGTGAACATACGGCCGGTACGGTTTCCGCCGTGCGCGGCCGGCGCCAGTCCGACGAGCAGCAGCGTGGCGTCCGCGGGGCCGAAGCCCGCCACCGGCTTTCCCCAGTACTCCCAGTCGCGGTACGCCGCTCGTCCGGTCGCGGCGACCTGCTCCCGCCACGCCACCAGCCGTGGGCAGGCCCGGCACCGGGTGATCCGGGTGTCCAGTTCGCCGAGTGCGCCGGAACGCGCCGCCTGGTAGGCGGGAAACGCGTCGTCGTCGGTACGCGGTGGCGGACCTGCCGCCCCGGGGTCGCCCATCCCACCACGCTACCGCGCACCCTGGAAAACCCGGTGCCCCGCCGGCGCCGGGTTCACTGCACGATGCCGGCGACACCGCTCCGTCGGGGGCACGCCCTTCCTCGCTGGACGTCCCGTAGAAGCCTGCCGCTCAAGGCATTCACCTAGCCGGTTAGTTCACAAGCAGACGGATCAGCCAGGCCGGACTTGGCATTTCGTAGCACCGAAGCTTACGACTAACCGGGTAGTTGACATCTGACGCCACCCCCGCTTCAATTTAACTATCCGGTTGGTCGACAGAGCGACCGGGCAAGCCCCGAGAGGGGCGCGTGCCACGGCGTGGTTCGTGGGCCCGCGCGTTTCCGGCTGCTACGGCTCCTCCGGCCGAGGCACCGCATGCCTCGGTCATGCCACCGAACGACCAGTCACCCGAAAGGACTCCCCATGAACTCCACCACCCGCGCCTCCGCTCCCCGTTGGACGCCGGACGCGATCCCCGGCCAGCACGGCCGCACCGCCCTGATCACGGGCGGCAACAGCGGCATCGGCCTGGAGACCGCCCGTGTGCTCGCCCGCCACGGCGCCCGCGTGATCCTGGCGGGACGCAGTCAGGAGAAGCTGGACGAAGCCGCCACGGAACTCCGCAGCGGGCAGCCGGACGCGGAGGTCGCGACGGCGGTCCTCGATCTCGGCAGCCTCGCCTCCGTGCGGCAGGCGAGCAGGCGCCTGGCCGAAGCGGAGACCATCGACCTGCTGTTCAACAACGCGGGCGTGATGAACATCCCCGAACGCCGCACCACCAGCGACGGGTTCGAGCTGACCTTCGGCACCAACCACCTCGGGCACTTCGCCCTCACCGCCGGACTGATGCCGGCCCTGCGCCGCTCACCGGCCGCGCGGATCGTCACCGTCAGCGCGATCGCCGCGACCTGGCGCATGGGACACCTGGAAGACCTGATGAGCGAGCGGCGCTACGGAGCGATGAGCGCGTACGCCAAGTCCAAGCGCGCCAATGTCGTCTTCACCCAGGAACTCTCCCGCCGCCTGGCCGCCACCGGAATCAAGGCCCTCGTGGTCCACCCCGGCTCCGCCATGACGAACCTCCAGCGCCACAGCCAGGGTGCGCTGTCGAAGCTGGTCGTCGCCCTCACCTCGCGCACGGTGATGGGCTCGCCGGAAGGGGCGGCCTGGCCCTCGTTGTACGCCGCCACCAGCCCCGACGCCCACAGCGGCCAATTCATCGCACCGGCCGGCCGTGACCAGACCTCGGGGACCCCCAAGCCCGTCCCGCTGCCGCGTGCCGCCGACGATCCCGCCGAGGGCGCCTTCCTGTGGACCGAGAGCGAACGCCTCACCGGCATCCACTTCCCCACTGACCTCACACCCCCGCGCTGACCGTCCCCAGGGGGCCGTGAAGTACGGCACAGTCCGTGAGCGGACCATGTCCTCCGTACGGACTCCGACGCGCGGGCAACGGCCCACCCCTGGCGGCCGATCCGGGTACGTCCGCCGACGGACCGGCGGCGCGCCGTCGCAAGGGCCGCCCCGGGGTTGCTTAGGTGACCCTTCCCTGGCGCGCCGAGGCTCTGGTAGAGGTAGGAGAGTTCCGTCGGCACATCGGAAGTCTCGTCATGGACCAGGACAGCACCACCGGCCTCACCCCCTTCACGATCGACCTGACCTTCGAGGAAGCCCGGCGAAGGGCCGAGGTCATGGCCGCGCTCGGTCCCGACTGGGACCCGGTGGCCACGCTCCGGACCCAGGAGGAGGCGTACGCGCTCCTCTACTCGGGGCTGGACGGCGAGCAGCGGCGCACCTATGACCTGCTGGTGGCGGCCGGGGTGCTGCCGAGGGAGAAGCCGGGCCGTGCGACTGCCCATTGATCCACGGGCGGACCTCGCCCGCCGCGCCTGGGTGGCCTGTCCTGTCTGCGACGACGCGCGCCACTGCGCGGCGTGCGCGGACCGCCGCAACTGCGCCGAGCACTGGCGCTATCTGATCTCCAACGACGGACCGGTCGTCCATGTCCAGTGCCCGCGATGCGCGCATCTGTGGTCACTGGACACCCGCCCCGGCGTCACCCGCCGGGGCGCCGCCCCCTGCCCCTGAACCCGCGCCTGCGCGGCAGCCGCGCCCAGCGGCGCCTCGGCAGGCTCGGGGCCACACCGAGCGGGCCCGGGGTTCAGCGCAGATCGGCCCGCGGCACGGGGGTGTCGTCGAGGAAGCCGCCCGACTGACGCTGCCACAGCTTCGCGTAGGCGCCGTCCGTCGCGAGCAGTTGCTGGTGCGTGCCCTGCTCGATGATCCGCCCGCGGTCCAGGACCACGAGCCGGTCCATGGTGGCGACCGTGCTCAGCCGGTGCGCCACCACGAGCGCCGTCCGCCCCTCCATGAGCCGCCACAGCGCGTCCTGGACGAGGGTCTCGCTCTCGGAGTCCAGGGCGCTGGTCGCCTCGTCGAGCAGCAGGATCGGCGCGTCACGCAGGATCGCCCTGGCGAGGGCGACCCGCTGGCGCTGTCCGCCGGACAGCTTGACACCGCGCTCGCCGACCATGGTGTCGAAGCCGTCCGGCAGCGCGTCGGCGAACTCCGTGACGTGCGCCGCCTCGGCCGCGCGGCGGATCTCGGCGTCCGTGGCGTCCGGCCGGGCGAACGCGATGTTGTCCCGCAGCGTGCGGTGGAACATCGCCGGGTCCTGGGGTACGTAGGCGATCAGGCCGCGCACATCGGCCTGGCGCATCCGGCTGATGTCCTGCCCGCCGATCAGGATCCGGCCGGCGTCGATGTCCGTCATCCGCAGCAGCAGCCGGCTGAGCGTGGTCTTGCCGCCGCCGGACCGGCCGACGAGGCCGATCTTCGTCCCGCTGCGCACGGCCAGGTCGAGGCCCTCGAAGAGGGGCTCAGCCCCCGCGTGGGCGAAGGTCACCTGCTCGAAGCGGACATCGGCGCCCCGGGACAGCAGCGGTTCCGGCGACTCCGGGTCGAGCACGGTCGCCGGAGTCAGCAGCAGTTCGGTGAACTGCGCGGCCTCCGTCATCGAGCTCTCCAGACGGCGGTAGATCTGGTTGAACTCGAACATGATCCGTGTCGCGTTGCTGTAGTACGTGAAGGCGAGAACGACCGCCTCCACCCCGTTGCCACCGCCGACGAGAGCGACCGCGAGCAGCAGGCCCATCGCGTTGGTCAGCACGGACATCGGCGCGACCAGCGTGTCGATGCGCAGATTGCCGTAGTCCCACGCACGCAACGTGAGCCGACGCGACTCCGCGACGCGGGACTGGTGCTCGGCGGCCTCGCGGTCCTCTGCGGCGAACGCCCGCACCGTGTCCATGTTCATCAGGCTGTCGGCGACATGGCCCGACACCCGGGCGATCGCCTCCTCACGCTGGTCGACCAGCGCCTGGCGGCGCCGGATGAGGGGCATCACACACAGCCCCGTCAGCGCGATCATCGCCAGGAGCCCGACGACGAGCAGCGGTTCGTAGTGCCACAGCACGACCGACCCGAACACCAGCGGTACGAGACTGCCCACGACCGAGAACGTCAGGGTGTGGACGAACTCCTCGAAGCGGGAGGCGAAGCTCAGGACCCGTTTGGTCAGCGACCCGGCGAAGTTGTCGTGGAAGAACGCGGCGTCCTTGGCGAACAGTTCGTCCATGCCGATCACATACAGGTGCTCGATACCGAGGGCGTCGAGGCGGTTCAGGAAGTGCAGGCCGATACGCCACAGCGTCTCCGCGAGGAGCAGCACACCGGCGAAGCCGAGGACATAGGGCAGCATCGCGCCGAAAGTGGTGTCGGCGTCGTCGGCGATGCGGCCGACGAGCTTCGCCACCACCAGGGGCGCGAGGTAGTTGATACCGATGTTGCCCAGCGCCGGCAACAGCATCGCGGGTGCCGTCAGCCGCCGGAGCCTGGCCAACTCCCGTCCGTAGTAACGAAGTGCGAGGAGTACCGGGCCCCTGCCCGGCGCCTTGCGCGACTCAGTCGATCCCATACCAACCCTGTGTGGTCGTGCGGCAGCCCGCCACGTGCTTCTGCGGGGAGAAGCCGTCGCCTCACTGGCCGCGCGGAGCTTCAGTTCGAGTGAGTGCCCCCGTTGGGGCCGTCCCGGGACGGGCGGGGCACGGCGGCCGAGCCCCCGCGCGGCTCGTGGCGACGCATGCCCGCGAGTACGGGGAGGCCAGGCCAGGACCCCGAGTGTCCCGCGGCGGCGTCCGCGCGGTCCACGCGTTTTTCCCGGCCGGCGACAGGCCGGCGACAGGCCGACGACAGCCTCGCGTACGGGCAAGGACCTGCCCGCGGCCCCCGCCGACGCCGGCCCGCCCCCGGACGCCCCCTGCCGGACCGGCTGGTCCCCTGTGGTCCCCGGAACAGCGGAAAGGCGGTACCGGATTTCTCCGATACCGCCTGCGACCTGCGAAAACGCTGGTCGGGACGACAGGATTTGAACCTGCGACCCCTTGACCCCCAGTCAAGTGCGCTACCAAGCTGCGCCACGTCCCGGTGCGGGTCTGACCTGGGGTTTCCCCTGGCCGAACGCGCATGAGAACAATACCGCACTCGGCACGGTGGTCACGAACCGCTTTCCGCGGGTCCCCCACGGGTCCGCCGGGGCCTTGACCTCAAGTGTGGTTGACGTCGCAGGCTCGGCCGTATGACGAAGACAGCTCCGCATTCCGCGTCCGTGCGCCCGCCGGGCCACCCGGCCGGTTACCAGGACCTGACCCGACTGCTGGGTCTGATGACGGGCGACGAGAAGCACGGACCCGCCGCGACCTCCACGCTGGACGCCCTCTGGGTGCTGTACGACCGGGTGCTGCGGGTGTCCCCGGAGACCGCCGGGGCGCCGGAGCGCGACCGCCTCCTGCTCTCCAAGGGGCACGGGCCGATGGCGTACTACGCCGTCCTCTGCGCCAAGGGGTTCCTCGCCGAGGACCTGCTGCCGGGCTTCGGCTCGTACGACTCGCCCCTCGGCCACCACCCCGACCGGACGCTGCTGCCCGGGGTCGAGATCGGCAGCGGCTCGCTCGGGCACGGGCTGCCCCTCGCCGTGGGCAGCGCGCTCGGGCTCCGGGCGCAGGGGCTCACCGAGTCCCGCGTCTGGGTGCTGATCGGTGACGCCGAACTCGACGAGGGCAGCAATCACGAGGCGATCGCCTACGCGGGACCCGCCGGGCTCGAACAGCTCCACACGCTGGTGATCGACAACGCCTCGGCGAGTCTCGGCTGGCCCGGTGGGATCGCCTCCCGGTTCGAGGCGGCCGGCTGGTCGGCCGAGACCGTCGACGGACGGGACCACGAGGCGATGTACGCCGCCTTCACCGCCCCGCACCCGGGCCGGCCACGCGCGGTCGTGGCCCGTGTCGAGCCCAAGTCCTGACCGCGGACCGGCGCACCGGACCGCGGGCCGACGCATCCGATCACCTCTTCAGGCATCGACAGGGGAATTTCCATGGACACCATGCGGGACCGTTTCATCACCACCACCTCCGAACTGCTGGACGAGGATCCACGGCTCGCGCTGGTCCTGGCGGAGATCAGCCGGGACGGCTTCCTCGCGGCGGAGCGCCGCCACCCCGACCGGGTCATCAATGTCGGGATCCGTGAACAGCTTCTGGTCGGGGTGGGCGGCGGGCTCGCCCTCACCGGGCTCCGCCCCATCGTGCACACCTTCGCCAGCTTTCTCGTCGAGCGCCCCTTCGAGCAGGTGAAGCTGGACTTCGGCCATCAGGGGGTGGGCGGGGTACTGGTGAGCGCGGGAGCCTCGTACGACTGGCCCGCGGGCGGGTTCACCCATATGTCGCCGGGCGATGTCGCGCTGATGGACACGCTGGACGACTGGACGGTGCAGGTGCCGGGCCACCCGGACGAGGCCGAGGCCCTGCTGCGGCGGGCCGCGGCCGGGGACGACCGGGTGTACCTCAGGCTCTCGCTCCAGAGCAACGACCGGGCGCGGCCGGTGACCGGTCCGGGCTTCGCGACCGTACGGGAGGGGCGCGACGGGATCGTGATCGCCGTCGGGCCCATGCTGGACGGCGTGCTGGCGGCGACGGAGGGCCTGGACACGACGGTGCTGTACGCGACGACCGTGCGCCCCTTCGACGGGGAGTCGCTGCGCCGGGCCGTCGCGGGCGGGACCGCGGCGGATGTCGTGCTCGTCGAGCCGTATCTCGCGGGAACCTCCACGGCCGCGGCGAACGACGCCCTGTCCGCCACCGCTCACCGGGTGCTCGGCCTCGGGGTGGCGCGCCGCGAACTGCGGCGCTACGGCGGGATGGACGAGCATCTGGCCGGGCACGGTCTCGACCCGGAGTCCCTGCGGGGGCGGATCTCCGCGTTCCTGGCGCGCTGACCTTGCCCGTACGGGGCACCCTGGACTGGACGCCGCCCACCCGCCGGGTCCAGCTCCCGGCCGTACCCCCGGAGCCCCCCATGACCGCCAGCGGTGATCTGCTCATCGACGCCTTCGGCCGTATCCGTGAGACCGTCCACGAAGCGGTCGACGGCCTCTCCCCCGACGAGCTGGCGGTCCGGCTGGACGACGGGGCCAACTCGATCGCCTGGCTCGTCTGGCACCTCACCCGGATCCAGGACGACCACATCGCCGACGCGGCCGGTCTGGAGCAGGTGTGGACCGCGCGGGAGTGGTCGGCACGGTTCGCGCTGCCCCTCCCGCGGGGGGCGACCGGTTACGGCCACTCCCCCAAGGACGTGGCCGCGCTCGGCGGGGTCTCCGCGGAGCTGCTCACGGGCTACCACGACGCCGTCCACGACCAGACGGTCGGCTTCATCCGTACGGTGAAGGACGCCGGTCTCCAGCGGGTCGTGGACGACGCGTGGGTCCCGCCCGTCACGCTGGGTGTCCGGCTGGTCAGCGTGATCTCCGACGACCTCCAGCACGCCGGGCAGGCCGCCTTCGTCAGGGGCTGGCTGGAACGGCCGTAGTCAGGGGAGCGGGAGGGGGCGTGGGAGCGGGCGTGCGAGCGGAGACGGGAGCGGGGCAGGGGTCCGGCGCGGTACGGGGTGCGGTGGCCGGCAGATAGGTGAGCAGTTGCCGGGCGGCCGGGCCGGTGCGCTGGTCGTCGGGGAGCGCGGCCGAGACCTCCCAGAGATGGTCGCCGGCGCCGGCCAGCGGCACGGTGCACAGGGCGGCGGCCTGTTCCTTGCGGGCGATCGGGCGGGGCACCACCGCGATCCCCAGACCGTGGCCGACCAGCTCGATCAGGCTGTGCACATCGTTGACCTCCAGCGCCACGCGCCGTTCGGTACGGGCGGCGGCGAAGGCCCGGTCGGTGAGACCGCGGGCGCCCCAGTCCTCGTGGAAGTCCACGAACACCTCGTCGCCCAGCTCCGCCCAGTCCGCCTCGGCCGCTCCCGCCAGCGGATGGCCGGGGTGGCAGAGCAGCACCATCGGCTCGCTGGCCAGGGGGACCAGCCGGACGTCCTCGGGGACGGTCCCGGACACGGCGACGAAGGCCAGATCGAGCCGCCCGGCTGCCACGTCCTCCACCAGGGAGGCGGAACCGGCCTGCCGCAGCCGTACCTCGACCTCGGGATGCTCGGCCCTGAACCGCGCGAGCAGTCCGGGGACATGCACCCCGGTGACACACTGCTCGGTCCCCACCGACAGCGTGCCGCGCAGCAGTCCCTGGACCGCCGCGACCGCCTCCTTGCCGGCGCGCACGCTGGCGAGCGCGCGCGACGCCTCCACCAGCAGCGCCCGGCCGGCCCCGGTCAGTTCGACCCTGCGGGTGGAGCGTACGAAGAGCCGGGCGCCCAGCTCGCGTTCCAGGGCCCGTACGGACGCGGAGAGGCCCGACTGGGACACCATGAGGCGCTGGGCCGCCCTGGTGAAGTGGCGCTCCTCCGCGACGGCGACGAAATATTCGAGGTGGCGCAGTTCCATGGGGACCCAGCCTAATTGAGAACCCCAGTCGCTCAATGCGTTCGGTTTCTTCTATTGGACGCCCGGCGCGACAGCGGCAAAGCTGGAGGGGACCCCCGCCGGAACCGGCGGGTCCGCAGCAGGAAGGGTGCACTCCACCATGAAGACTCGCCGCATCGGAACCGTCGAGGTCAGCGCGATCGGTCTGGGCGGTATGCCGATGTCGATCGAGGGACGGCCCGACGAGGCCCGCTCCCTCGCCACCATCCGCGCGGCACTGGACGCCGGGGTGACCCTGATCGACACGGCGGATGCGTACCACATCCACGCCGACGAGGTCGGCCACAACGAGTCCCTGATCGCCAAGGCCCTGGCATCGCACGAGCGCGGCTCCGAGGTGCTCGTGGCCACCAAGGGCGGCCATCTCCGTCCCGGCGACGGCTCCTGGACGCTCGACGGCTCCCCCGAGTACCTCAGGGCGGCCTGCGAGGCATCGCTCAAGCGCCTCGGCGTGGAGGCGATCGGGCTGTACCAGTTCCACCGGCCGGACCCGAAGGTGCCGTACGAGGAGTCCGTCGGCGCCGTGCGTGACCTCCTCGACGAGGGCAAGATCCAGCAGGCCGGTGTCTCCAACGCCGACCCGGACCAGATCAGGTCGGCCCAGGAGATCCTCGGCGGCCGGCTGGTCTCCGTGCAGAACCAGTTCTCGCCGGCGTTCCGCTCCAGCGAGCCGGAGCTGGAGCTGTGCACGGAGCTGGGTATCGCGTTCCTGCCGTGGAGCCCGTTCGGCGGGATCAAGAGCGCCGGTGAACTGGGCTCCGCGCACGGCGCGTTCGCGCGGATCGCCGAGGCGCACGGGGTGAGCCCGCAGCAGGTGTGTCTCGCCTGGATGCTGGCCAAGTCGCCCGTGGTGGTGCCGATCCCGGGTTCCAGCCGTCCGGAGACCATCCGTGACTCGGTCGGCGCGGCGGACCTCGTGCTCGACGCCGCCGAGGTGGCGGAGCTGGACGCGGCCTGACGCCCCCGCGGCCGCGGGGGCGTCACGGCGCTGAGGCGCTGAGGGGCTGAGCGACGGCACTCCCGTCGGGACACCCGGGGCCCGCGCCGGGAACGTACGGCCCTTCCCGGCCGGTGCCGGGATACTCGGCCGACACCGGGACTCCCGGCCCCGCCGGCGCCCAGGGCCACGTACGGCCGGCCCACTGCCGGCCACCCACCACGCACCGCGCACCGCGCACCGCTCCATCCGACCCGTCCGGGCACCGCCCGGACGGGTCGCCCGCGTTCCCGGACCGATCGCCCGCTTCCCGACGGACCGTCAGCGTCTCGACGGGCCGTCAGCGTCTCGACGGGCCGGTGCCGGACAGGCAGGGGCACCGGCGTACGGCACGAGCCCACGGCCGCGATCCCGCTCCCGGCGACCGCCGCCCCGCCGCCCCGCCGCAGCGGGCTCTTCCGACCCATTGACCCCCTGTGACACCGGAACCTACGCTGTGTGACGCACTCCAGAAAGCGCTTTCTAACCCGCAGCCGGCTCTACAGCACCGGGAGCGCCCATGAGAACGCCCATCCGAACCGCCTCACCCTTCCTTGTGATCACCGCGTTGCTGGCGCTCGTCCTCGGACTCGGGCTGGCCTCGCCGCCCCGCGCCGACGCGGCGCCGTTCCGCGTTCTGGTCTTCTCCAAGGTCACCAACTTCGAGCACGATTCGATCCCGGCCGGGATCGAGGCCGTCGAACAGCTCGGCAGCGAGAACGGATTCGAGGTCGAGGCCACCAGTGACGCCACGGCCTTCACCGAGGAGAATCTCGCCCGCTTCCAGGCGATCGTCTTCAACAACACCAACTCCACCCCGGAGAGCGGCGATCTGCTCGACGCCGCACAGCGCGCCGCGCTCCAGTCGTTCGTCCGCGGGGGTGGCGGCTGGGTCGGTCTGCACGCCGCCTCCGCGAGCGAGCGCGACTGGGACTGGTACGAGGGGCTGGTCGGCGCGATCTTCGACAAGCACCCCGCCGTCCAGACGGGCCGGGTGAAGGTGCTCGATCCCGCGCACCCCTCCACCCAGGGGCTGCCACAGCTCTGGGAGCGTTCGGAGGAGTGGTACAACTGGCGCGTCAACCCGACCGGCAAGGTGCACACACTCGCCCAGATCAAGGTGAACGACGGGATCGACGGCCTGGACGAAGGCGTCGACCACCCGTGGTCCTGGTGCCAGAACTACGACGGCGGACGCTCCTGGTTCACCGCGGGCGGGCATGCCGCGTCCGCCTTCCAGGAGGACGCCTTCCGCAAGCATCTGCTCGGCGGCATCCAGTGGGCCGCGGGCAACAAACCCGGGGACTGCACCGCCACCAAGACCGGCGCCTTCCAGCGCACCGCGCTGGCCACCAGCGATCTCGCCGACCCCTTTGAGCTGGCCGTCGCCCCTGACCGCCGGGTCTTCTTCATCCAGCGCACCGGCAAACTCAAGGTGATCGACCAGCGGACCCTCCAGGTCTCGACCGCGCTGGACTTCGCGTACACGCCGGAGATGACGAGCCAGTCCGACGGACTGCTCGGTCTCACCCTGGACCCGGACTTCGCGGAGAACAACTGGCTCTATCTCCTGCACTCCGACAAGATCGAGAAACGGCTCAACCTGTCCCGCTTCACGGTCACCGGGAACACCGTCGACCCGGCCTCGGAGAAGCGGCTGCTGACCGTGCCGACCCTGCGCGGCGAGGGCCGGGCCAACTCGCACATGGCGGGCTCGATCACCTTCGACAAGAACGGTGATCTGTATGTCGCGACCGGCGACAACACCGATCCCTTCGCCTCCGACGGCTTCACCCCGATCGACGAGCGCGAGGGACGCCGTGCCTGGGACGCCCAGACCACGGCCGGCAACACGAACGATCTGCGCGGCAAGGTCCTGCGCATCACACCCGAGGACGACGGCACCTACTCCGTCCCCGAGGGCAACCTCTTCGCGCCGGGCACCGAGCGGACCCGCCCCGAGATCTACGCGATGGGCATGCGCAACCCGTTCCGCATCACCACCGATCCGCTGAGCGGCGCGCTGCTGGTGGGCGACTACGGGCCCGACGCGCGGGAGGCGGTCGCCGACCGGGGCCCGGAGGGCACGGTCGAGTACAACCGCATCACCGAGCCGGGCAACTACGGCTGGCCGTACTGCACCGGGGACAACACCCCGTTCAACGACTACGACTTCGCCACCGGCACCTCGGGCGCGAAGTTCGACTGCGCGAACCTGGTCAACGACTCGCCGAACAACACGGGTCTGCG
The DNA here is from genome assembly GCF_042890865.1 of Streptomyces sp. NPDC002018. Lineage (NCBI taxonomy): Bacteria > Bacillati > Actinomycetota > Actinomycetes > Kitasatosporales > Streptomycetaceae > Streptomyces > Streptomyces sp. NPDC002018. The sequence goes on along the minus strand of NZ_JBIASO010000001.1, from coordinate 518,595 downwards.
GGAGCTGCCGGCGGCCAAGCCCGCGACGGTCTGGTACGCCTACTCCGCCTCGCCGGACTTCCCCGAGCTGGGCACGGGCGGCGGCGGACCGATGGGCGGTCCGGTCTACGACTACGACCCGGCGAACACCTATCCGTCCAAGTTCCCCGAGTACTTCGAGGGGAAGTGGCTCAACTACGAGCTGACCAGGACCTGGTTCAAGACGTTCTCGTTCCACGAGCGGGACCAGACGTTCACGGATCCGCGCTTCGCCCCGGTCAAGGCGGGCGATCTCCACTCCATCAACGGTGTCTTCGGTGACATGAGCTGGAACCAGCCCTTCGACGCGGACTTCGGTCCCGACGGGGCGCTGTACGTCATCGACTTCGGGCTCGGCAGCGGCACCGGCCGCGGCGGCAGCAACGAAGGCTCGGGCATCTACCGGATCGACTACGTCGGGGACGGACGGCTGCCCGACGCCAGCACGGCGGCGAGCCCGGACAGCGGCCCCGCCCCGCTGACGGTGGCCTTCTCCAGCGAGGGCTCGGGCCTGCCGGGCGGCGAACCGGTGACCTACGCCTGGGACTTCGACGGCGACGGGACCACCGACTCCACCCAGGCGAACCCCTCCCATGTCTACCGTGACAAGGGCCGGTTCACAGCCCGGCTGACCGTCACCGGACCCGGCGGGCTGACCGCGCTCTCCGTCCGGGAGATCACGGTCGGCAACACCCGGCCCGTGGTCACCATCCAGCAGCCGCCCAACGGCGGGATCTTCAGCTTCGGCGACACCATCCCGTTCACCGTGAAGGTCAAGGACCGCGAGGACGGCAAGACCGGTGAGGGCGAGACGATCGACTGCTCGCGGGTGGTCGTCCAGTCCCAGCTCGGCCATGACAGCCATCTCCATCCGCTGGACAACTACACGGGCTGCGCCGGGGAGATCGTCACCGACGCCGGGGACAGCCACGGCCCGGGGCAGAATCTCTACTACGGCATCACCGCGCAGTACGAGGACAAGGGCGCCCCGGGCGTGCCCGCGCTGACGGGCTCGTCGTCGCTGACGCTGCGGACCGCCTTCCGCGAGGCGGAGCACCGTACCGCGACCGGTGGCGCGCACGACGGCGCCGTGACCGGCGACCGCGCGGACGCCTCCGGCGGCAAGCGGCTCACGGAGATCGAGGACGGCGACTGGATCTCGTTCGATCCGGTCAATCTCAAGGGGATCTCCTCGGTCGCGGTCGGCGCGGCCTCGGGCGGGCTCGGCGGGGACATCGAGTTCCGCAACGGCTCACCGACCGGACCGCTGCTGGGCAAGGTGACGATCCCGAACACCGGCGGCTGGGGCAATGTCGTCTCCCCCACCACCACGCTCAAGAGTCCCGGCGGTTCGGTGAAGCTGTACGCGGTCTTCACCAACCCCGCCTGGTCGGCGGAGAAGCCGGATCTCCTCGCGGTCGACTGGCTGCATTTCAACGGCCGCGGGGTCGAGAAGAAACCGGCCACGACGGTGAAGGTCAAGGCGACACCGGCCTCGGGAGGCACACCCCTGGCGGTGCGGCTCAGCAGCACGGTGAAGCCGCTGTCCGGGCGCACGGTCGCCTCGTACCACTGGGACTTCGGCGACAACGTCAGGGGCTCGGGTACGGAGGGGCCGACCGCGGCCCACACGTACTCCAGGCCGGGCACGTACACGGCGCATCTCACCGTCACCGACGACAAGGGTGATACGACCACCGGCGCGGTCCGGATCGACGCGGGCCCCGCGGCCTGAGAGGAGAGCGACCATGAGCAGCACCCGAAGAGCGTTCCTGGGCAAGGCGGTCGGACTGGCCGCGCTGGGCGTGGGTACGGGGGTGGCCTCGGCGACCTCCGCCAACGCCGCCGCTTCCGCCACGGCCGGTGCCGCCGGACGCTGCCGGACGCGGCGCATACCGCCGTCCGGGATCGGTATGCACCTCTACACCATGCGCACCCCGCTCGCGACGGACTTCAGGGGCACGCTGGAGCGGCTGGCGGAGATCGGTTACGCGACGGTCGGCGTCAGCGGCAGACACGGCCACAGCGCGGCCGGCATCCGGCGGATGCTGGACGAGACCCGGCTCAAGGCCGTGCTCGAACATGTCGCCTACACCACGGTCGCGGGCAGCGGACTGCCCCAGGCGATCGAGGACGTCCGCACCCTGGGCGGACAGTGGGTGGTGGTGCCGAGCCTGCCGGAGGGAATGCACTCACCGGCCGGATACCGGGAGGCGGCACGGCAGTTCAACGCGGCGGGGCGCGTCGCCCGGAAGTCCGGGCTCAAGGTGCTCTTCCACAACCATGACGCCGACCACACCGTGATCGACGGTGAGAGTCTCTACGGCATCCTGCTCAAGGAGACCGATCCCGAACTGGTCGGGTTCGAGCTGGATGTGTACTGGGCGGCGAAGGGCGGGGACGATCCGCGCCGGCTCTTCGTGAGGCACCGCGACCGGTTCCCGGCGCTGCATGTGAAGGACATGGCGCCGAACGGGGACTTCGAGGATGTCGGCTCGGGGGTGCTGGACTTCCCCGCGATGTTCGACACGGCGCGCAGCGGTGGTGTGCGGCAGTGGCTGGTGGAGCATGACGCGCCGGCCGATCCGTTCGCGTCCGCGCTCACCAGTTACCGGTATCTGTCGCGGCTGCGGTACTGAGCGGTCACGGCACGGTACGACCGGTCCCGGCCGCCGTCCCGCGGTGGCCGGGACCGCGGTCGTGCGGTCGCGGCCGTGTGCGGTGTGCGGTTCGCGGTGCGCGGTGCGCAGTCGAGCGGTGTGCGGTGTGCGGTGTGCGGTCGCAGGGTCACGGTCGTGCGACCGCGGGGGAACGGTCGCGGTGGAGCGGTCGCGCGGCCGGGGCGTCACAGCGGGACGGGAACGCCCGGACGCGTCGTCACACCGTGGCGGGTACCTCCGCCACCGGTGTGGTTCCGTGGCGGGCCGCGCCCAGGTCCTTGTAGAAGAAGGTGGTGGCGCGGAGCGTCCCTCCCGGGTCGGCGGCATGACCGGGGACCACTCCGATCACCGTCCAGCCCGCGGAGCGGTAGAGCGTCTCGGCGGGGCTGCCGGTCTCGGTGTCGAGCAGCAGCAGGGTCACACCCGCGCCGGCGGCGGCCTCCTCCGCCGCGGTGAGCAGGGCGCGGCCCAGTCCCCCGCCCCGCGCGTCGCGCCGCACCATCAGCTTGACGATCTCGGCGCGGTGGCGGGCGTTGGGCTTCTCCGCGAACGCCACCGTCACCGTCCCGACGACCCGCGCGCCGTCGCGGACGACACGGACGGAGAGCCGCCCCTCCCGTACCGCCGGGGCCCGGTCCCGCCACCACCGCGCCGCCGTCGCGCGGTCCAGCGGATGGAGAAAACCGATGGAGGCGCCGCCCGCCACCGTGTCGAGCATCAGATCCGCCAGCGCGTCGGCGGTGTCGAGCAGTTCGGCGGCGGAGAGCCGCACCACCTCAGGACCGCCCGGCCGTCCGGTGCTCATGGCCGGACCACCACGACGGCGTACCGGACGGGGCCGGGCCCCGGGCAGCGGAAGCGGGTGGGACCCCACAGCCGTGTCCGCAGACAGTCGCCCGCGTCCAGGGTGTGCACATCGCGTCCCGATGTGAACTCGACCGACCCTTCCAGCACCCAGATGTGCTGCTCCATGCCGGGGACCGGGGGCCGTTCGTACGACACGTCCGCGCCCGGCCGCAGGGTCCCCTCGACGACTTCGGCGCGCAGCCCCGACTGCGGCGGCGAGACCGAGCGGCGGACGAAACCGGAGGTGGTGTCCCGCCATACGGTCTGGTCGGCGGCCCTGACGAGCCGCGCCGGCTCCGTCTCCACCTCGCTCAGCAACTGCGACATGGTCCGCCCGTACACCGCGCACAGCCGGCCGAGCGTCGACGCCGTGGGGCTGATCTCGCCGCGCTCGGCACGCGACAGGGTGGACCGGCTCACCCCGCTGCGCCGGGCCAGCTCGTCGAGCGACCAGCCGTGCTCGCCGCGCAGCTCCGCGAGGCGGGCGGCGAGCAGCTCGTCGACAGGGTCGGTGCCGGGAGCGGCGCCGGAACCGACGCCGGTGCCAAGGCCGGTGCCGGTGCTGGTTCCGGTCCCCCCGGTGCTGGTCCCCGTCCCCGGGGTGTGCTCCCCCGTTGCGTTCTCTCTCACATATGGAACGGTATCCCATATCAGAGACGCACGCCCAGGGCCTCCGGCGGTTCAGTCCTGGGCAGGGCCTCCGGTTCAGTCCTGGGCCGAGGCGGCACCCAGCAGCCCCCGGATATGTCCGGCCGCCTCGCGGAACTCGGGCCGTCCCAGCGTCTGCGTGTAGTCGCGTTCCGGCTCCAGCCCGACCTCGATGATCTCGGTGACCGTGCCGGGGCGCGGGCTCATCACCACCACCCTGTCGGCGAGATAGACGGCCTCCGAGATGGAGTGGGTCACCAGCAGCACGGTGGTGCCGGTCTCGCGCCAGATCCGGTTCAGCTCCATGTTCATCTGTTCGCGGGTGAGGGCGTCGAGCGCGCCGAACGGCTCGTCCATCAGCAGGACGGGCGGCTCGTGCAGCAGCGCGCGGCAGAGTGCGACGCGCTGCTGCATCCCGCCGGACAGCTCGTGCGGATACGCGTCCTCGAAGCCGGTGAGCCCGGTCATCGCGATCAGTTCGTCCGCCCGCGCACGGGCTTTCGCACCCGGCATCCCGCGCATCTCGGCCTGGAGGAGGATATTGCGCCGGGCCGTGCGCCACTCCAGCAGCGCGGCCCGCTGGAACACATAGCCGATGTCGTGCCGGGGCCCGCCGACCTGGTCCCCGTGCAGCCGTACGGCGCCCGAGGAGGCCTGGAGCAGACCGGCGACCAGTTTGAGAAGGGTCGACTTGCCGCAGCCGGAGGGGCCGACGATGGCGACGAACTCCCCCGGCGTCACATCGAGCGAGACCCCGTGCAGGGCGGTCACATCGCGCTTCTTCGTGCGGAAGCGCACGGCCACGTCCTCAAGACCGACGGCCGCGACCCTCCCGCCTTCGGCCGCCGTTCCCCCCGTGCCCGCCGCGCCCGGCCCGGCCGGGGTGCCGCCCCCGGGCCCGGCCGTCTTCCGTAGCGTCATGTCCCCGGCCATGGTCATCCCTTCAGCGCCGTGCCGCTGTCCCAGTACTCCGCGACCGGCTTCGGGCTCTTCACCAGATCGGCCTCGGCGAAGACATCGATGGTCTGCTGCCAGTCGCTCTCGGTGTTGACCCCGGGCGCCTTGTCCCGCGTCGCGTCGGTGTGCAGCAGCGTGAGCGTCGTCCTGAACTGCTCCGCGAGCACACTCTCCGGCGGCAGTTGCTCCGACGCGCCCCGCATCGCCGCGACAGCCGGCCCCGGCGCCTTCTCGGCCGCGGCCCAGGACTCGCTGACGGCCCGCACCATGCGCCCGGCCAGTTCGCCCCTGCCGGAGAGGATCTCGCGGCCCGCGATCAGGCCGTTGGAGTAGAAGTTGAGGCCGTGCTCCGAGAAGCGCAGATAGGAGACCTGCTTCTTGGCCTTGTCCTGCATGGTCGGGCCCTGGTCACTGGCGTAGCCGAGGAGCGCGTCCGTCTTGCCCGAGATCACCGCGGCGATCTTGCCCGCCGGGTCGGTGTTCTGGACGCTGACGTCGGACTCCTTCAGACCGTTCTTCTCCAGGAAGATCGGAAAGGTCTTGCTGAGCGCGTCCCCGGCCGTGCCCGCGATGGTCTTGCCCCTGAGATCGGCGGGGGTCCGGACCCCCTGGCTCTCGAAGAACTGCACGGAGGAAGGCGTGGTCTGGAGGAACACACCGAGGCTCTTCACGGCGACGCCCTGGTCCACCCCGCTGAGCACGGCGGGTGTGTCGGCCCAGCCGAAGTCGGTCTGCCCCGCGCCGGTGGCCTGAACGGTCTTCTGCGAGCCCTGGCCGGCCCGGATCGTCAGATCGATGCCGTGCTTCTCGAAGATCTTCCGCTGCTTGCCGTAGTAGAACGGCGCGTGTTCGCCGTACGGATACCAGTTGAGGGTCAGCGTCACCTTGTCGAGCTTCTTGCCCGATTCGCTGGTGCTGGTGCCCGAGCCGTCCTCACCGCAGGCGGTGGCGACCAGGAGCAGCGGTACGAGGCCGATCAGGAGTCTGCGCGCATGCATGGCTGGCCCTTCCCGGAGCGGGGTCGAGTCGTGGGTGCCGACTGGTTCGTGCCGACTGGTTCGTGCCGGTTGCTTCGTGCCGGATCGTGTGGTGCCGGTCGTCTTCCTGTTCGTGCTGGTCGGTATCGGTATCGGTATCGGTGCCGGTGAGCGGGTGACGCGGCGCCGGCCGGTGGACGGTGGGGCGCCCGGTCGGGCGCCGGTCAGTAGGCGGTGGTGACATGGGTCTCGCGACGGCTGGCGTGCCAGGGCAGCAGCAGCTTCTCGGCGATCTCCACCAGGACGAAGAGGACCACGCCGATCAGGGACATGACGAGCAGTCCCGCGAAGAGCATCGGGGTGTCGAGGTTGCCGTTCGCCTGGAGGATCACATAGCCGAGCCCTTCGTTGGCCCCCACGAACTCACCCACGACCGCGCCGGTCACCGCGAGTGTCACCGCGACCTTCAGCCCGGAGAAGAGATGAGGCAGCGAGGCGGGGAAGCGGATCTTGGCGAAGGTCTGCCAGGGCTTCGCGCCCATGGTCGCGGAGAGCTGGAGCATCTCCGGGTCGACCGCCTTCAGCCCGGTGACCATCGAGATCACCACGGGGAAGAAGGCGATGAGCACGGCGATCAGGATCTTCGGTGTGATGCCGAAACCGAGCCACACCACGAACAGCGGGGCGATGGCGATCTTCGGCACGACCTGGGCGAACAGCAGGATCGGATAGAGGGTCTTCTCGACGGTCGACGAGTACACCATCACCACGGCGGCGACCACCCCGACCACCACGGCGATCGCGAAGCCCAGCAGCGTCTCATAGGTCGTCACCCAGGTGTGCTGCCAGAGATAGCCCGCCTTGCCCGTGAGCACCTCCAGCGTCTCGCCCGGCGAGGGAACGAGATACGGCTCGACCAGCTCGGCCGCGGCGACGGCCCACCACACGGCGAAACACGCGGCCAGCAGCACGACGGGCCGCCAGCCCGCCTCCACCGCCCGGCCGAACCGCTCACCCGTGCCCGGTCCGGTACGCTCCGCGACGCCCGCCACATCCTTGGCCGGTGCCGGTACGACGCTCTGGCTCACAGTGAACTCCTCGGGAGATCCGGGTAGTTGCAAGAGCGGTGCTCCCCGACAAGCGCTTTCAGAAAGCGCTTTCTGGTAGGGTGATCGCCACGCTAATGACTGCCCGTCCGCACGGTCAATAGGTCGTCCCGAAGTTTCGGGGGCCGTCATGGGCCCCACCGCCGCCACCGCCACCGCGACCTGGGGGTCGAGTTGAGTGAGTTGAGTGAACGGGAAGCACAGGCCCATGTGACGCTGGACGCCGTCGCCCGCCGCGCGGGTGTGTCCCTGGCGACCGCGTCCAGGGCGCTGAACGGCACGGCGCGGGTCCGCGAGGAGCTGCGGCAGCGGGTGCGTGCCGCGGCCGATGTGCTCGGATACATTCCCAACGCCCATGCCCAGGCCCTCGCGAGTGCCTCCAGCAACACCGTCGGTGTGATCTGCCACGATGTGGGCGATCCGTACTTCGCGGCGATCGCGGGCGGGGTGATGCGGGCCGCCGCCGAGCAGGACGTCCTGGTCATGCTCGCCAGCACCTTCCGTGAACCGGCCAAGGAGATCGCGTATGTCTCCATGCTGCGCGCCCAGCGGGCCCGCGCGATTCTGCTGATCGGCTCGGGCTTCCAGGACCCCTCCTGGGAACGGAGACTGGGTGCCGAACTGGCACCGTACATCCGCGCGGGCGGCCGGGTCGCCGTCGTCAGCCGGCACCGCAGTCTGCGCACCGACGCCGTGCTGCCCGAGAACCGCGCCGGGGCCGCCGATCTCGCCCGCGCCCTGCTGGGGCTGGGGCACAGGGAGTTCGCCGTACTCAGCGGCCCGCGTGAACTCACCACGGTCGCCGACCGGTTGGCCGGGTTCAGGGAAGGGCTCATGGAGGCGGGGATCACCCTCGGGGCGGGATCCGTGGTGCACGGCGCCTTCACCCGCGAGGGCGGCTACGCGGCCGCGCGGGAACTGCTCGTACGGTCCGCCCGCTCGGCCCGTCCCACCTGTGTCTTCGCGGTGACCGATGTGATGGCGGTGGGGGCGCTGGCCGCCTTCCGGGAGGCGGGGATACGGGTTCCCGAGGACCTCTCGCTCGCCGGCTTCGACGACATACCGCTCGTACGGGAGCTGACTCCCCCGCTCACGACGGTCGCCCTGCCGCTCACCGCGATGGGCGAGGGTGTGATCTCACTGGCGCTGCGCGAGCCACGCGGGACACGCTCGCGGGTGCTGCGGGTCGGCGGCGAGGTCGTCCTGCGCGCGAGCACCGCGCCGCCGCCGTCCCCCGTCGGCCCGCCGTACGGGGAGAGCCGCTGACACCGCTGCCGACCGGCCCGTTGACGGGCCGTCAGGCGGCTCCCCCGAAACTCCTCGCCCGAAACGGCTCACCCGACACCCCCTCACCAGATGATCAGCCCGTCCTCCCTGCGCCGGATCCGCGTCATCAGCTCCGCCGCGAACGACTTGATGGTGTCCAGGCCCGAACGCCCCCAGCGCCGCGGCTCGGTGTCGGCCACGCAGACGGTGCCCAGGGCCAGACCCGTACGGTCGATGAGGGGCGCCCCCAGATAGGAGCGGATACCGATCTCGTCGACGAGCGCGTTCGCGGCGAAGCGCGGGAAGTCCCGTACGTCCTCCAGCACCAGCGCCTTGCGCCGCACCACCACATACGGGCAGTAGCCCAGGTCCCTCGCCATGAACCGCCCCTCCCCCGCGCGGGACGGGGCGTGCAGTCCGGCGAAGAACTGGCATTCCTCGCCGAGGAAGTTGACCATCGCGTACGGAGCGCCGGTCAACTGCGCCAGCTCCCGCGCGAAGGCGTCGAAGGCCGGCTCGGGACGCTCACCGAGACCGAGCGCGCGCAGCCGCGCCACCCGCTCGGGCGCCTCCCGGTCGACAGGGGTGAGGAGCAGACGTCCGATCGGGTCGTACGTCATGCCCGTGCTCCGTGCTTCGTCTTCATATGGGTGCTCCGAGGGGTGTCCGTGTCATTCGACCGGTACCGGGGACGGTGACGGTGACGAGGTGATGAGATGTTGAACGAGCGTGACCAGGGTCTGGATACCGGAGCTGGCGATTCTGGCGTCGCAGAGCACGATCGGCACCTCGGGTCTGAGGTCCATGGCGGCCCGCACCTCCTCCGCCCCGTAGCGGTAGGAGCCGTCGAACTCGTTGACGGCCACCACGAATCCGATGCCCCGCTGCTCGAAGAAGTCCACCGCGGAGAAGGAGTAGTCCAGCCGCCGGGTGTCGGCCAGCACGATCGCGCCCAGCGCGCCGCGCGACAGCTCGTCCCACATGAACCAGAAGCGCTCCTGGCCGGGTGTGCCGAAGAGATAGAGCACATGCCGCTCGTCCAGCGTTATCCGGCCGAAGTCCATGGCGACCGTGGTCGCCGTCTTGGTCTCGACGCCCGTCAGATCGTCGGTCGCCGCGCTGACCTGGGTCAGCAGCTCCTCCGTACTCAGCGGCGCGATCTCACTGACCGCTCCCACGAAGGTCGTCTTGCCCACCCCGAAACCGCCGGCGACGAGAATCTTCAGCGCGGTCGGAAAGGGGTGGGCGAAGGCTCCGGGGAGGGTCTCAGAGCTGTCGTCGTAGACCATCGAGCACTGCCTCCAGCAGGAAACGGTCGGTGGGGTTCTCGAAGCTGTCGGGGGGTCGTGCGGTGATAGCCCCGCAGTCCACCAGATCGGAGAGCAGGATCTTGGTGACCGTCGCGGGGAGCCCCAGATGGGCGGCGACCTCCGCCACCGAGGTCACTCCCCGGCAGAGCCCCACGGCCTGGGCGTGCTCCGGGCCGAGATGCGCCGGGGCCACCGTGCCCGTGGCCCTCACGAGTGTCAGCAGATCGAGTGATGTCGTCGGCCGGGTACGGCCCCCGCTGACGGTGTACGGGCGGATGAGCCGGCCCGCCGCGCCGTCGAGCAGGGGCCCGTCCTTCGGGACCGGCACGGTCAGCGCCCCGGGGCGCCCGGCACGGAACCGGCCGTCTGCCGCGGCGGGGTGACCAGATACGGCCGTACGCTCTTGACCAGCATGGCCATCTCGTAACCGAGTACCGCGGCGTCCGCCTCGCGTCCCGCCAGCACGGCGAGACAGGTTCCCGAGCCCGCCGTGGAGACGAAGAGCAGCGTGGAGTCGAGTTCCACCACGACCTGACGGACCTCGCCGCCGTCCCCGAAGCGCACCCCCGCGCTACGGCCCAGGGAGTACAGACCGGAGGCGAGGGCGGCCATGTGGTCTGCGCTGTCGGAGTCCATCCCGTGCATGGATCTCACCAGGCCGTCGGAGGAGAGCAGCACCGCGCTGCGGGTGTACGGGACACGCTGGACCAGACCGCTCATCAGCCAGTCGAGGTCCGAGTCATGGCCGGTCGGCACATCGCTCACCATGGTGCATCTACTCCTTGGAGGTGGTGTCGTGGCGCCGCGGTTCCGGCGGTCCCGAGGGCGGCTGCGCCAAGGGGTCCGTCGCCGGAGCACCCGGCCGCGGGGACCGCGGATCGGAGGGGTCGGCGGGCAGTGGATCGGACCGGCCGGCAGGGGGCGGTGCCGGCTCCTCGACGGGCAGCGGGCCGGGCAGGGGTACGGACTCGGCTCCCGGCCCCAGGGCGGGCTGTTCCGCGGAGCGCGCCAGGGGCTGGGCCTCGGCGAGGCCGATGCCCCGCCGGAAGGCCGCCATCAGCCCGGGGTCGTGGAGCGCGGGCTCGGCGGCGGGCGGGGGTGGAGGACCGTCCCGTAGCTGGGGGACCAGATGTTCCTGGCCACGGCGCTTGGGCAGTTGGGGCCTGCTCACGGTGGTGCGGAGCGCGCCGTCGTCGAGCGGCTCGACGAGCGGGCGGGCGGGCGTCGCCTCCGCGGGGGCGGGGGCCCGCCGCCGGCCGTGGCGGGCCCCGGGACGCGCGGCGGCGGGCGTGGGACGGTCGGTCCGCGCCCCGCGCACGGGCAGAGGAGCGGGCCCGGCGGACGCCCCGGGGCCGCCGGGCCCGGGAGGTACGGCGGGCATGGACTGCGCCGTGGACATGGACCGCGCGGCGGGGGTGGACCGCGCGACGGGTCCGGCGGACGGTCCGGCTCCGGCGGGCGGTGCCGATCCGTCGGGCGGTGCCGATCCGTCGGGTGCGACCGGTGCGGCCGGTGCGGCGGGGGGCCGAGGCGGCGCCCCGTGCGGCCGCTGCGGCGACCGTCGCTCGGGCTGCTGGTGTGGCCGGGGCTGGGGCGGCCGGGGCTGGGGCGGCACCGGTGCGTACTGCGGCGGTACGGACACACCGGGGGGCGCGGGCGGATGACCGTCCGGCTCCGTCGGGTCCGCGCCGAGGAGCGCCTGCGGCAGGACCAGCACGGCCTGGACACCACCGTAGATATTGGACTGGAGCCGCACCGCGATCCCATGTCTGCGCGCCAGCGCCGAGACGACGAAGAGCCCGATCCGTCCGTCCTGGAGAAGATGCGCGACATTGACCTGGTCGGGGTGGGCGAGCAGGGCGTTCATCTTCGATTGCTCGCCGGGCGGCATCCCGAGGCCCCGGTCCTCCACCTCGACGGCCAGCCCGGCCGTCACATGCTGTGCGCGCAGGAGCACTTGGGTGTGCGGGGACGAGAACAGCGTGGCGTTCTCGACCAGTTCGGCCAGGAGATGGATGACATCGGCGACGGCGTGGCCGCGCAGGGCGCCGTCGATCGGCGGCACCAGCTTGACCCGTGGGTACTGCTCCACCTCGGCGATGGCCGAGCGCAGTACCTCGGTCATGATGACCGGTTTGCTCCACTGGCGCCGGGAGACGGCCCCGCCGAGGACGGCGAGGTTCTCCGCGTGGCGGCGGATACGGGTCGCGAGATGGTCGACATGGAAGAGGCCCTTGAGCAGCTCGGGGTCCTCGACCTGGTTCTCCAGCTCGTCGATGAGCTGGATCTCGCGATGGACCAGCGACTGGAGCCGCCGGGCCAGATTGACGAAGACCTCGACCTTCTGTTCGTTGCCGACGCTGCTGGAGAGTCTTGACGCCTGCACGACCGCGGTCACCGCCGCCTCCCGCGACCGGCTCATCTCCTCCGCCAGCAGGTCGAGTTCATCCCCTGCCGGCGTCTCGGCCGAGGACGGGGACAAGGACGCGGCTGGGGACGAAGACGGAGACGAGGCCGAGGCCGGAGACGGGGCCGGGGGCGGAGTACGGCGCTCGGGAAGGCGTTCGCCGCGTCTGAGCTGCTCGACGACCGTACGGAGGTCGGCCTGCCCGCGCACGCTGGACCGGTGCAGCGCCTCGCAGCGGTCGACGATGGACTTGGCGGTACGTTCCGCCCCCAGCGCAGCCGCGCCGATGGCGGCGAAGGCGAGCAGCGCGGTGCCGACCAGGGCCGTCCAGATCTCGGCGGTCGGTTCGGCCGCGGCCGAGCGGAGGACGACCACCACGGCCGCGGCGCCGCTCAGTGCGGCGACTATCGCCGGGAGGACGGCCGTGCGCAGGAGTTGAGGGCGTATGCGGACGTCGGACGGCAGCGGTCGCTGCCGTCGCCTGGCCGCCGCTGACAGTGAGCGGGCACCCGGCCGGCCGTGCCGCCCGCCTTCACGGCGCTCCGGCCGCGCGACGGGTGCGCGAAGTTGAGACATCAGTGTCCTCGGTACGTGGGGCCCCAGGAACCGGCGTCGTGCCGGCGTTCCGGCGGTGGAGCAGCGGGGAGCCGACGTATGCCGCAAGCTTTCCGTTGATCACCGGCCACACACGGTAGTCGCCAGGCGTTCGTCCGTGGTGGACAGTTGACCAACTGCCCACAGAGCATCCCGCTCCGGTATGAGCCGTCGTACATCAGCGCGAAATACGCATACGGCCCGGCATGGACGCCGGGCCGGATCCCCAGGGGGCACATACGAAAAAATGACGGGTGATCAGGTCACGCCGGTGATCGGCGCGTCACGCGGACGGGAGGATCACGGAGCGCGTGAGATGGCGCGGGTGGTCCGGATCGAGGCCGCGCTTCTGCGCCAGGGCGAGGGCGAGCCGCTGGATCCGCACCAGTTCGGCCAGCGGGTCGAGCCGGCCCGCCACCCACAGTCCGCCGGTCGCCCTCACCTGCTCCGCCAGCCCCTCGGGGGCGGGCCCGAGCGCCCAGGTGGCCGTTCCCGAGGTCGTGACACTGATCGGACCGTGGCGGTACTCCATCGCCGGATACGCCTCGGTCCAGGCGAGCGACGCCTCCCGCATCTTGAGCGCGCCCTCCTCCGCGAGCCCGACCGACCAGCCCCGGCCGAGGAAGGTGAACTGCGTGCAGGCGGTGATGCCTTCGGGAAGCGGATCCGTGAGCGCCGTCTCCGCGTCCGCGACCACGGCATCGGTGTGCAGCCCGAGATGGGCGCGGAGGAGGGTGAGGGCCGTGGTGGCGAACCGCGTCTGGACGACGGACCGTTCGTCCGCGAAGTCGAGGACGACCAGATCGTCGGCCGCCGAGCGCACCGGAGTGGCCGGGTCCGCCGTGATCGCGGTCGTACGGGCCGTACCGCGCACCTCCGCGAGCAGCCGCAGCACTTCGGTCGTCGTACCGGAGCGGGTCAGCGCGACGATCCGGTCGTAACGACGGCGGGCGGGAAACTCCGAGGCGGCGAAGGCGTCGGTCTCGCCCAGCCCCGCGTCCTCGCGGAGCGAGGCGTAGGCACGGGCCATGAACAAGGAGGTGCCGCAGCCGATCACGGCCGTGCGCTCACCGGCCCGGGGCAGCCGCTCACGCACCTCGTCCACCAGCGCGGCGGCCCGGCGCCAGCACTCGGGCTGCCCGGCCAGTTCCGTCTGCACATAGGTCATGCGACGCTCCCCCTTCACCGCCGACGGGACTTTCTGATGTCTTCTGCATGCTAGGGGACCCTTGCGAGCAGCAACAAGCAGTCATCGCTCGGATACGATCAGATCGATCGAGTCGGGGGGAGAGTGCGGTGAATCGCCACGAGCGGCATACGACCCTGCTGGAGCTGCTGGCCGAGCGCCATCGGCTGGACGTGGACTCCGTCGCCGCCGAGCTGGGGGTGTCCGTGGCGACCGTGCGCCGCGATCTCGACCATCTCGCCGAGCAGCGGCTGCTGACGCGTACGCGGGGCGGAGCGGTCGCCCACTCCGTCTCGTACGAGCTGCCCCTGCGGTACAGGGCGGTGCGGCACGCCTCGGAGAAGGAGCGCATCGCACGGGCGGCGGCGGCGATGGCCCGGCGCGGCATGGTGGTCGGCCTGAACGGCGGGACCACGACCTCGGAGGTGGCCAGGGCCCTCGCCACCCGCGCGGATCTGCGGGGCACTCCCGACGATCCCGCGCTCACGATCGTCACCAACGCGCTGGACATCGCCCATGAGCTGGCGGTACGGCCCCATATCAAGATCGTCACCACGGGCGGCGTCGCGATGCCGCACTCCTATGAACTGGTCGGACCGCTGGCCCGGCACATTCTGGGCGAGGTCAGCCTGGACATCGCCTTCCTCGGTGTGGACGCCGTGGACGCGGAATCGGGCGCCGGGGCGCACAACGAGCACGAGGCGAGCGTCAACGCGCTGCTCGCCGCGCGGGCCGAGCGGGTCGTCGTCGTGGCGGACAGCTCGAAGCTGGGCACCCGTGCCTTCGCCCGGATCTGTCCGGTGGAGGACATCGGGACACTGATCACGGACGCCGGCGCCCCGGAACGGAGTGCGCGGTTCGAGGAACGCGGAGTGTCCGTGGTCCAGGTCTGACCGTGGTCCGGGTCTGACGACCCGGACCACACGACCGCACGACCGCACCACAGGACGCAGGACCACACCGCAGGACCGCACCACAGGACCGGGGCGCGAAAGCCTCGGAGCCCGGCTCCGGAATCACTCCGGGATTACGCGGAGGACGCCTTCTCGGCCGTCTCCCCCGGCTTTCCCCCGCCCCCCGCCGCGGTGGTGGCGTCCTGCCCCGCGAGACCGGTGACGACCAGGGGCCAGCCGCCCGGGGGGACGGCGGCCACGGGCCGCCACCACGGCGCGGTGGGGATGTCCTCACGGCCGGGTTCGAAGGGCTGGCCGGGGCGCGGCAGCGCGATCCGGGCGCCCGCCTCGACGGCGGCCTCGATCGTGCCCTCACCGGGCTCGGCCCAGGGGTGCGGAGCGAGATTGAACGTGCCCCAGTGGATCGGCAGCATGACGCCTGTCGGCCGGTCGCCCTGGAGATCGAGATGGGCGCGCATCCCCTCGGCCGGGGTCATATGGATGTCCGGCCAGTACTCGCTGTAGGCACCGATCTGGATCATGGTGGCGTCGAACGGGCCGTGCTCCGCGCCGATGTCCCGGAAGCCGTCGAAGTAGCCGGTGTCCCCGCTGTGGTAGATCCGGTGCTCGGGTCCCGCCACGGCCCAGGAGGCCCAGAGCGTGTGCTGCTGGTTACGGAGACCGCGGCCGCAGAAGTGCCGCGCCGGAGTCGCGGTGAGCCGGATGCCGGCGACCTCCGTGGACTCGTTCCAGTCGAGTTCGCGCAGGCGGGACGCGGGCACCCCCCAGCGCTCCAGATGGGCGCCGACCCCGAGCGGTACGGCGAAGACCGTGTCCGTGGTGGCGAGGGCCCGGATGGTCGGCAGATCGAGATGGTCGTAGTGGTCGTGGGAGATCACGACGACATCGACGGAACCGAGCGAGGTGAGCGGTACGGGAACCGGGTGCAGCCGCTTGGGACCCACGAAGCCGAACGGTGAACATCGCTCGCCCCACACGGGATCGAACAGCACCCTGCGGCCGTCGATCTCGGCGAGCACGCTCGAATGGCCCATCCAGGTGAGCCGCAGTCCACTGGCCGGGGGCACGGCCAGATCCGCGAGGGTGGTGGAGTGCACCGGAATGGTGCCCGTGGGAGCCCGCCGTGCCCGCGCTTCCTTCTGGAAGTAGATCTTCGCGAACTCCAGACCCGAGCCCGACGGTCTGGTCCTGGCACCCACCGGGTTCCGGAACACCCCGTCGGCGAAGTTGGGCGAGCGGTGGATCCGCTCGAGCCTCGCTCCTGCCGAGTCGGCCCCGAAGGCCGCGGGTCGCAGCGAGCGCAGCCGGGAGCGCAACGAAGGGGTGGAACCAGCGGCTGTCACAGCACCTCCTGGAGGTTCGGTGTTGTCCCATTATGTCCGGGCGCGTTTCTCTGTGCGGGGCGAACGGATCGGAAACACTTCCGCCCACCGCACGGCCCTACAACGTCGTCGGTGCCCCCAGGATTCCCGTTCAGACCCTCAAGTCGGCCCGAGTCGAACCCAGAAGGGACCGGGAAGCGGCCTGCGGAGGCGGCCCGGCCCACGGCTGACCGACGGGCCGGACGCCTCGACGGGGAGGATCACCACCTCGATACTGACCAGTGATTCAGTTGCGCGTTCGAAGTGGTCGGAGCGGTTCGAGCGGTACGAGCGGTACGGGTGGGTGGTACCGGTGAGACGCCACGACAGCCCCCGCGGCTCGATAGGGTGACCCGTGTGGCGAGAGTGCGGCTGAGTGTGTCGGAACGGCGCGAGGAACTGCTCCGTGCCGCCGTCGGACAGATCGAGGCCCGGGGCGTCGCGGCAGTGCGGATCTCCGATGTCGCCGCCGTCCTCGGGGTCAGCAGCGCGCTGGTGCTCTACCACTTCTCGACGAAGGAGAAGCTGGTCGCGGCGGCCTTCGCGCATGCCGCGCAGGGTGAGCTGGCCCGGCTGCGCGCACTGCTCGGCCGACGCGCCCCCGCGCTGGAGCGGGTGCACGACGCGGTCCGCTGGTACGCCCCGACGGGCGGGGCGAAGGGCTGGCGGCTGTGGATCGAGGGATGGGCCGCGGCGCTGCGCGAGCCCGCGCTGCGTGAGCCGGCCCGCGCTCTGGACCAGCAGTGGAAGGCGGCTCTCGCCGAGGTCGTCGCCGAGGGAACGGCGGCGGGCGAATTCGTCTGCGCGGACCCGGTGTCGGCGGCCGGGCGGCTGACGGCCATGCTGGACGGACTGGCGGTTCAGATGACGTCGTACGCGGGTTCACTGCCGCCCGCCACCATGCTGGAGTGGGCGGACGAGGCGCTCGCCCGCGAACTGGGCATCGACCGCGCGGCGCTCGGCAGGCCCGGAGAGTAGAACGGCGGCCCCACCGGGGCCGCCGGACATCCGGAACCGGACAGGAAGACGGAAGACTGTGGCACAGCAGCAGAGCGGTCCGACCGATCAGCTCGGTCACGATGTGCTGGTCGTCGGGGGCAGCGGGGTGGACACCGTCGTCCGGGTCGACTCACTGCCGGTCCCCCTCGCCGATTCGGTCGGGGTCGGACCGATCCGTGAATGGCCCGGCCACACCGGCGGCAATGTGGCCCTCGGCTGCCGGGCGCTCGGACTGGACGTCAAATTCCTCGACTTCATCGGGGACGACTGGACGGGCGGTCAGATCCGCGCGCGGCTCGCGGAGGGCGGAGTCGACTTCGAGGCGCTGATCTCCCCGGCGGGCACCCGGCGCGCGGTCAACCTCGTGGAGCGGACAGGCCGCCGCATGTCGTTCTACGACGGCCGGGACCCCGCCGATCTCCGTATGCCGCGTGACTTCTATCTGCCCCACCTCCGCCGTGCCCGCCATGTCCATCTGTCGATCACCAACTTCGCCCGCTTCCTCTTCGACGACATCGAGGCGCTCGGTGTCCCCGTCTCGACCGATCTGCACGACTGGGACGGACTCGCCGACCACCACAGGGAGTTCGCCCTCCGCTCCGACCTGGTGTTCCTGAGCGCGGCCGGGGCCGGTGAGCGGATCGCCACGGTGATGCGGGAGATCCTGCGCGAGGGCCGGGCCGAGGCCGTGATCGCGACGGCGGGCGCGGGCGGCTCGTATCTGATGAGCCGTGAGGGCAGCCGTACCCCGCGGCCCGTCCCGGCGACCCTTCCGCCCGCGCCCGTGGTGGACTCCAACGGTGCGGGGGACGCGTATGTCTGCGGGTTCCTCTACGGCCGGCTGGCCGGGCTGGACCTCGAAGCCTGCGCCCGGCTCGGTGCGGTGGCCGGTGCCTACGCCTGTACGGGCGGGGGCAACGCGGCGCTGATCGGCCCGGACGCGCTCGTCCCCGGCAGCCTCCGCCCGGCCACGAGCTGAGGGCCTGCTGACTGCCTGGTGATTGCCCGCGGACCGGGGGCGCCCGCCGTTCAGGTCTGGCGCACCGGCTCGTACTCCTCCGTCTCCAGTCCGAAGGTCCAGGCGACCCCCTGCTTCGCGGTCCTCGTCGTGGGCGGCACACGCAGCCAGTACGTGCGGTACGTACCGTCCGGCTCCGGCGTGGAGTTGACCACTTCCACCATCGCGATGTCCTCGTCGCCGTCGAGCGGGATCCGCCACAGCACCCCGGTCCCGTCCCGGTGGACGGGCTGCGCCTCCGACTCGCTCAGATAGCGGTCGTAGCCGTAGTACTCCAGCATCACGCGGCGCAGCTCGGCGTTGGCCTCGTCCCGGATCCGCCGGGGAGTCAGGGACACCAGCTCGGTCAGGAACTCGGCCGGGACCGGCATCCCGCGCCAGGCGTACAGCGCGAAGCCGTCGGGGTAGGCGAGCGCGGGGCCGTCGCCGCGGTCGAGCCGGCCCGCCTCGTCACGGTGGAGCTCGGTGGGACGCTCGCACACCACCACCGCGCGTTCGTACGGCCACCACCAGCCGGCGTGCCGCGCCACCTCCGCGAGCCCCTCCAGGCGTTCGCTGTGCCCGTCGAAGGCCGCGAGCCAGGCCGCGTCGTGCTGCCCCAGCACCGCGTCGAGCAGCACCATTCGGATCCGGGCCGCCTCGGCGGGCCGGTCGGCGAGCGCCTCCACCACACCGGTCCTTATCCGCTCGGCGAGCCCCCGGCCGGTGTCCCAGAGCCGCGCGCCGGTGGCGTTCCAGTGCTCGGCCCAGCCGGCCGGTCCCAACGCGTCGTGCACCCTGCGCCGTTCCTCGGCCCAGGGGTGGGTGCGCACCCTGTCGCGCACGGACCGGCCCGCGTCGTCCAGTGCCCCCGCCAGCTCCGCGCCGGCCAGCGGCGATCCGGCCCAGATGATCCGCTCCGGCTCCGCCAGGCCCGCCCTGCGGTAGGCGAGCCGCACTCCGCGCTCGGCGGCCGGCCGGTCCGATTCCCCCGTCGCCGCCGCCACGGCCCGCCACTTGTCCATGTCACTCATGTCTGAAGCCCGTCCCCTGTCGTCCCTGTCCACACTTCTCCGCGCGCGGCCACGCCCGCGGGCCCGGCCGCCGGTCGCTCAGTCCGCGACGATCCGCACCGCGCCCGGCAGGTACTCACGCTGGCGCACCACCCGGAACCACCCCTTGGGCAGCGGTATCGCCGCGTGCTCCTCGTGCACCACCCGTCCTCCGTCCGGGAGATGGAGATACACCGCCCCGGCCGTGTCGCTCGTCGCCCGGATCAGGCGGCCGGGCCCGGCCACCGCGTGGGCATGGCCCGTGACCTCGCCGAGCGCCAGGACCAGCCGGCCCCGCGCGTCCCTCGGCTCCCCGGACACCCGCGACGCGTCCAGGAGATACGACGGCACCGTCTCCTCCGCGACGGGCGCGATGAGCACGTCTCCCTGCCGGTACATGGCTCTCCCCTCCACCGGCGGCGCCGAGTGCGCCGAACCTGTGAACGACGCTAAGGGCAGGGTCTGACAATCGGCCCCGGGCCGGGGTGTTGTCAGTGGCGCTTGGTAGAACTGCTCCACATCAGCCGATCCGTGCCACCGCTGTCTGGAGCTTGTCCCATGACCATTTCGAGCCACTTGCAGGAGCTGAACGGCCTGCCCGCGTTCGACTTCCCGGCCGCCACCGCGAAGGCGGAGCTCCCGGCTCCCGGCTCCGTGGCCTGGCGGATCTCGGTCGATTCGTACGAGGCCGAGGAGGAGTGGGAGGAGGCGTTCGCCCGCTTCCTCGCGGCCGTGGACACCACACAGGTCACCACACTGATCGTCGGCTCCTGGAGCGATGCCTATGACAGCGGCCCGGACTCACTGATCGCGGCGATCGTCGCGGAGCGCGAGCGGCTGCCCGCGCTGCGCTCGCTCTTCCTCGGGGACATCACCTTCCACGAGTGCGAGATCTCCTGGATCAACCAGGGTCTGGTGACCCCGCTGCTCGACGCCTTCCCCGAACTGCTGGAGTTCGGTGTCCGGGGCGGTCAGGGGCTCCGCTTCCCCGCCGTCCGGCACGAACGGCTGCGTTCGCTCACCGTCGAGACGGGCGGGCTCGACGCCGCCGTGGTGCGGGCCGTGGGCGCGAGTGAGCTGCCCGCGCTGGAGCACCTCGATCTCTGGCTCGGCGTCAGCGACTACGGCGCGACGACCGAGGTGGCGGATCTGGCGCCGGTCCTGGCGGGGTCGCGCCTGCCGAAGCTGCGCTCTCTCGCCCTGCGCAACAGCGAGATCCAGGACGAGATCGCGATCGCGCTGGCCGGTGCCCCGGTCGTCGCCGGTCTGGAGATCCTCGATCTCTCGATGGGCACCCTCGGTGACGAGGGCGTGGAGGCCCTGCTCTCGGGTCAGCCGCTCACCCATCTCAAGAAGCTCGATCTGCACCACAACTATGTGAGCGAGGCGCTGCGCGAGCGCGTTCTCGCCACGCTCGGCGCGGCCGGCGTGGAGGTCGACCTGGACGAGGGCGGGGAAACGGACGACGACGAGGACGACGACAACGTCCGCTACACCGCCGTCGCGGAGTGATCCGATGTCATCGTCCCCGCGCCTGACCGTCGTCGGCAATCCCGGCAACCGCCGCGTCAGCCTGTTCCAGGACGCCGTGCGGGCGGCGGGGCTGCCCGCCGCCCGGGTCGTGCCCTGGCTCGAAGTACTTCGCGGCGAGGCCCGGTTCGGGTCCGGCGAGACCGTACGGATCGATTCCCCCGGCGAGGACGCCGAGGTGGAGCGACTGCTGCGCGACACGGACGATCCCACCCGTGTCGAGGGCACCGGCCGCTGGTACGCCCGGTTCACGGCCGCCGCGCGCGAGCTGGGGCGGGCCGCCTCCGCCGCCGGGGCCGAGCTGCTCGACGACCCGGACGAGCTGGCGGTCCTCTTCGACAAGCGGCTCTGCCACGGGGTGCTGGACGCGGCGGGGGTGGCGCTCCCGGCGTCGCCCACCTCGGGCCCCGGCGGCCCGGCCGTCTCCGGCTGGGACGACGTACGGTCCCTGATGGCGGCGGCGGGACTGCGCCGGGCGTTCGTCAAGCCGGCCCACGGGTCGTCGGCGTCCGGGGTGCTCGCCGTCGAGACGGCGGGCCCGGAACGGGTACGGGCCATTACCTCCGTCGAGCGCGACGGCGCGGGGCGGCTGTACAACTCGCTGCGGGTGCGCCGCTATACGACCGAGCGCGAGGTGGCGGCGATCGTGGACACCCTCGCGCCCGACGGACTGCATATCGAGCAGTGGGTGCCCAAGGCCGCGCAGGGGGGCCGGTCGGCCGATCTGCGGGTGGTCGTCGTCGCGGGCCGCGCCACCCACGCGGTCCTGCGCACCAGCACCTCCCCCATGACCAATCTCCATCTCGGCGGGCTCCGGGGCGATCTCGACGCGGCCCGTGCCGCGATCGAGGCGGCGGGCGGAAGCTGGGCCGCGGCCCTCGCGGTCTGCGAAGAGGCCGCCGGCTGTTTTCCCCGCACCCACTGTGTGGGCGTCGATCTGCTGCCGGCCCGGGGCTGGCGCCGGTTCGCCGTCTGCGAGGTCAACGCCTTCGGCGATCTGCTGCCCGGTCTCACGGGCCTGCCCGGCCGGGGCGCGGAGGGGCTGGACACCTACGCGGCCCAGCTCGCGGCCCTGCCGGGGCGTGTGACACGCGGGGACCACCGAGGGACGACCGCGCCGGCATCCGGGACAGGCCTCAGATGACCACCACGACACCGGACATGAACGAGGTGGTCGGGCGGGACGATCTGCTGCTCGTCACCCTCGACACCCTGCGCTTCGATGTGGCCGAGGAGCTCGCGGCGGCCGGCCGTATCCCCCATCTCGCCCGTCATCTCCCGGGCGGGCGCTGGGAGAAGCGGCATGCGCCCGGCAGCTTCACCTATGCCTCGCACCAGGCGATCTTCGCCGGGTTCCTGCCCACGCCCGCCGTGCCCGGCACCCATCCCCGGCTGTTCGCCGCCCGCTTCGGGGGCAGTGAGACCACGGCCGGGCGGACCTTCGTCTACGACACCCCGGATCTGGTCTCGGGTCTGGCGGCGGCCGGCTACCGCACGGTCTGCGTGGGCGGGGTCGGCTTCTTCAACCGGCGGGGCGCGCTCGGCTCGGTCCTGCCCGGACTGTTCCAGGAGAGCCACTGGGAGCCGGAGTTCGGTGTGACAGCGCCGGCGTCCTTCGAGGCCCAGATCGCCCGTGCGGAGCGGACCGTCGCCGGTCTCGACCGCGAGCGGCGGCTCTTCCTCTTCGTCAATGTGTCCGCGCTGCACCAGCCCAACTGGTTCCATCTGCCCGGTGCCACCCGGGAGTCGGGCGACTCCCGGGCCACGCACGCCGCCGCTCTCGAATATGTCGACCGGCACATCGGCCGGCTGTTCGCCGTCGCGAGCAGCCGCCGCCGCTGCTTCACCATCGTCTGTTCCGACCATGGCACCACGTACGGCGACGACGGATTCACCGGACACCGGCTCGGCCACGAGGCCGTCTGGACCGTGCCGTACGCCCATTTCTTCCTGGAGCACGGGGACCGCCCATGAGCACCACGACCACCGGCACCACCGGCACCACCGCCACCACACCCTCACCCTCACCCTCACCCTCACCCTCACCCACACCCACACCCACACCCACCGCGACTGTCGGCGCCGTCGCGCCGCGCCCGTACGAGAGTTACGTCTACGCCTATCCGCACAAGACGGCCTACCGTCCGCTGCCCGACCGCCCCGCGCTGCGCGAGCTGTGGGCCGGCGAGCGCAAGGACGCCCTCTCCCTCTATCTGCACATCCCGTTCTGCGAGGTCCGCTGCGGCTTCTGCAATCTCTTCACCCGTATCGGGGCGCCCGGTGAGCTGACGACGCGCTATCTCGACGCGCTCGACCGGCAGGCGACCGCCGTGCGCGACGCCCTCGCCGGGCCGGGCCAGGACGGCGCGGGTCCCGTGCGGTTCGCCGCCGCCGCCTTCGGCGGGGGTACGCCCACCTTCCTCGACGCCGGTGAGCTGGACCGGCTGTGCGACATCGCCGAACGGCGGATGGGCGCCGACCTGCGGGCCGTTCCGCTCTCCGTGGAGACCTCCCCGGCCACGGCGACCGCCGACCGGCTGGCCGTGCTCGCCGACCGCGGCGCCACCCGGCTGAGCATCGGTGTCCAGAGCTTTGTCGACGCGGAGGCGAGGGCCGCCGTGCGGCCGCAGCGGCGCGCCGAGGTCGAGGCCGCGCTCGGCCGTATCCGCGACGCCCGGATCCCGGTGCTCAATATCGATCTGATCTACGGTATCGACGGCCAGACGGAGCGGACCTGGAGCCACTCCCTGGACGCCGCGCTCGCCTGGCTGCCCGAGGAGCTGTATCTCTATCCCCTCTATGTACGGCCGCTCACCGGTCTCGGCAGACTGGGCGCGGGCAGCGACGCCGCCTGGGACGCCCAGCGCCTGCGGCTCTACCGGCAGGGCAGGGACCGGCTGCTCGCCGAGGGGTACGAGCAGGTGTCCCTGCGGATGTTCCGCCGTCCGGACGGCGACACGGGCGCACCGCCGCGGGGAGCGGACGACTACGCCTGCCAGACCGACGGCATGATCGGCCTCGGCTGCGGGGCCCGCTCGTACACCTCGGGGCTCCACTACTCCTTCGACTACGCCGTCGACATGCGCGAGATACGGACCATCATCGACGCCTATACGGCGACGGAGGACTTCTCCCGCGCGGAGGTCGGCCGCCGGGTCGACGGGGACGAGCCACGCCGTCGCCATCTGCTCCAGTCGCTCCTCCAGGCGCGGGGCATGGAGGTGGCCGGCTACCGCGAGCGGTTCGGCTCGGCGCCGGCCGAGGACTTCCCGGCCGAGCTGGCCCGGTTCGCGGCCCTCGGCTGGCTGGACCAGAACGCCGGCCCCGGGCTGCTGCGTCTGTCGCCCGAGGGACTCGCGTACTCGGACGCCCTGGGTCCCGCGCTCTTCTCCCCCTCCGTACGGGCCGCGATGGCCGCGTACGAGGCGAAGTGAGCCCCATGGACCTGACGATCCTGTACCGCGGCCCGCTCTCCTCCTGCGACTACGACTGTCCGTACTGCCCGTTCGCCAAGCGGCGGGACAGCCGTGAGCAGCTCCGCGCCGACCGGGACGCGCTGGAGCGGTTCGCCGCCTGGGTGTCGGCGCAGCGCGACGACCGGCTGTCGGTGCTGTTCACGCCCTGGGGCGAGGCGCTGGTCCGCTCCTGGTACCGGCGGACGCTCAGCGAGCTGTCACGGCTGCCGCACGTCCGGCGGGTGGCCGTCCAGACCAATCTGAGCTGCCGCACCGACTGGCTGGCCGACGCCGATCCGGAGAAGCTGGCGCTGTGGTGCACGTACCACCCGGGGCAGACGCCGTACGACCGTTTCCTCGCCAAGTGCCATGAGCTCGCGGACCGCTCCATCCGCTTCAGCGTGGGTGTCGTCGGCCTCCCCGGGCATCTCGGACAGGCCCGCCGGCTGCGCGCCGAGCTGCCCGCCCCCGTCTATCTCTGGATCAACGCGGCGGAGGGGCACGGCTATACGGACGAGGAGGCCGCCCGCTGGACGGAACTGGATCCCCTCTTCCCGTACAGCCGCCGGCCGCACCGCTCGGCCGGGCTGCCCTGCCGTACGGGTGAGTCGGTGATCTCGGTGGACGGTGAGGGGACCGTGCGGCGCTGCCACTTCGTCCGCGCGGAGCTGGGCAATCTCTACGACGGTTCCTACCGGGAGGCACTCGCGCCGCGGCCCTGCCCACTGGCGGTGTGCGACTGCCATATCGGCTATGTGCATCTGGAGTCGCTGCCGCTGTACGACGTCTTCGCGGGCGGAGTGCTGGAGCGGATCCCGAGGGTCCGCGATCCGCTGCGGGACGGTCCGGCCGGGCGGGCCGCCGAGGGGGGCGGCGCGGGCGCCGGTCCGGTCCTCGTACCGCTCGGCGCTCCCGGCGTACCACTCGGCGCTCCCGGCGCCGTCCGGCGGACGGGCCTCGTCGCGGAGGCGCGGCCGGAGGCGCGGCCGGAGCCGTAGGCCCTGTGCCGGGCAGGGCGCCGTCCGCCGCGCGGGCGGACGGGATCTGTCGCGGAGGGCCTGGGCCGCCCCGGCCTCACCGGTGCAGGGGCAGCAGGTCGGGGCGCTTCGCCACGACATGGTCTCCGGAGGATGCCCCGCGCAGCCTGCGCCCGATCCAGGGCACCAGATACTCACGGGCCCAGTTGATGTCGTCGCGCCGCACCTCGAAGCTGCCGCGCGGTGGCTGGGGCGGCCAGACCTGGTCGGGGTCGGCGGGCACATCGAGGCCGAGCACCTGCGCGGCGCGCAGCGCGACCCGGGTGTGGCCCTCGGGGGAGAGATGGAGCCGGTCGCCGTCCCAGGCCCGCCTGTCCTGGACGGACTTGAGGGACCAGAGATCGAGCACGGGGCAGTCGTAGCGGTCGGCGATGGCCCGCACATGGGCGGTGTAGGTCGCGATCCTGCCGCGCAGATGGCGCAGTACGGGGACGCCCCGGGTGTCGAAGCCCGTGGTCACCATGACCGTGCCGACCGCCCCGGTGAGATCGGCGACGGCCCGCTCGAAGCGCTCGGCGACATCGTCGGGGTCGGTGCCTGGCCGGATGATGTCATTGCCGCCGGCGCAGAACGTCACCAGATCGGGGGCGAGTCGCTTGGCGCGGGGTATCTGCTCGGTGACGATCTGGTCGAGGAGCCGGCCGCGTACGGCGAGATTCGCGTAGCGGAAGTCCCCGTGCACGGTGTCCGCCGGGGCACCGGGGACGGCCGTCGCGCCAGGCACCGGACCGGTGGGCCGGTCGGCCCGTCCATCGGCCAGCCGGTCGGCGAGCAGAACCGCGAGCCGGTCCGCCCAGCCGACATAGTGTCCATCGGGTCCCGGATCGCCCACGCCCTCCGTGAAGCTGTCACCGATCGCCGTGTACGACCCGAATACGCCTCTTCTTCTTGATCTCGAATCGTCTGCCACAAGAGCACATCTTTCACCCGCAGATGTGACCTACGCGACCGTAAGGAAGGGTTGACGAGGGGTGAGATATGCCATCGGTCAATTTTCGACCAAGCGGGAATATGCCCCACGTTCTCCGCCCGGCACGGAAGCGCCGGGCGGAGACGGAGTACCGGGACAACGGCGGTGTACGCCTCAGATGTTGACGCCGTGGTCGCGGAGATAGGCCAGCGGGTCGATGTCCGAGCCGTACTCCGGTCCGGTGCGGATCTCGAAGTGCAGGTGCGGACCGGTGGTGTTGCCGGTGGAGCCGGAGAGGCCGAGCTGCTGGCCCTCGCTGACGCTCTCGCCCTCGGAGACGGAGAGGGAGGACAGATGCGCGTACTGCGAGTAGTGGCCGTCGCTGTGCTGGATGACGACCTGGTTGCCGTACGAGCCGCCCCAGCCCGCCGTCACGACCGTGCCGTCGGCCACCGCCTTCACCACGGTGCCCGAGGGCGCCGCGAAGTCCACACCCGTGTGGTAGCCGCTGGCCCAACTGCTGCCGGAGGCGTGGTACGGGGTGCTGGTGCGGATGCCGTCGACGGGCAGCGTGAAGCCGGCGGAGCCGCTCTCGGCCGGCGCCTCGGTCGCCTCGTCCGTCGGCTGGGGCGCGGGGTCGGCCGTGGCCGGCGTGGTGGTGGATCCGCCCGAGGAGCTGGAGGGCTTGGCCGGGGGCTTGGAGTGGCCCTTGCCCGCGCCCTTCCCGTGGATGGTCAGCTCCAGTCCGGGGTGGATGAGTGAGGGGTTGGAGCCGACGGCCTCGCGGTTGTCCTTGTACAGCCTTTCCCAGCCGCCGCGGACATGCTGCTTGACGGCGATCCTGGACAGGGAGTCGCCCGCGACCACGGTGTAGGTCCGCGTCTTGTGGGCACCCTTCTTCGCGACGGCCTTCTTGGCGCCGGCCTGCTCCCCGCCGAGCTGTTGCTGGGAGACGGCCTCGGGCGCGGCGGCGGGCGCGGCCTTCTCGGCGGCGTGCGCGCCGGTGGCGCCGATGAGCGGAAGCGCGATGGCGGCTCCACCGGTGCCGGCGGCGATGAATCCGCGCGATACCGAGCTGGACTTGGGACGGCAGTGTTTACCCTTCGCGGGCATGGCGAATTCCTCTCCGGCGCCTGCGAGGTGAGCTGTCGGGTTCGGACTGGAGATGCCCGGTCGCACATGCTGAGCGACTTCACCCCGAGCCGTCCGGATTTCCGGGACGGCGTACTACCTGGGTCCCCCGCTCCTGCCACGCGTTGCTGGTCGGATACGAATTCCGAGCGGCGGCAGGATTCGGCGTTCCGCTCGGATTGAGGGTGAACGTAGGCCCAGTGGCACTACCGGTACAAGCGATCCTTTTCCGTCGACAAGGCGCACTCGCATTTAACCCGGGTTTACCGGTCACCCTGCGTGGATAACGGACTCCGAACTCCGCGCCGGACAGGGAATTCGAATACATGGCATCGCCACGGAACGTCACGGATATGATCCTGGTCACGGCCGGGAGACCAACTCGGTCATGACCGGGGCAGGTTATGAGGAATGGCTCAATACGGACAGATGCACCGTTGAGTGCTATTCAACCGCGATAAATGTCCGAATAGTCCCATCGGATTCCCGTCATCCGAACGAATTACTCCCCGAACAGGTGTCGTAGGGTCAGAGGTCGACAGCGTCGGCGAGCCGCGCCGACGGCAGACACGGAGGAGCAGGCCGTGACGCAGCAGGTCCCGTCGACAGAGCCCGAACTGGCCGGCGTGCGCAACTTCCGTGATGTCGGAGGACTGCCCACCACGGACGGCAGGCGGGTGCGGCCGGGCAGGCTCTTCCGCAGCGGCCATCTCGCCAGTGCCACCGCCGCCGACGCGGCCTTTCTCGCGTCCCTCGGACTGCACACGATCTTCGACTTCCGCAATGCGGCCGATCTCAAGCTCGACGGCGCGGACGTGGAGCTGCCCGGCGTACGCCATGTGAACATCCCGCTCACCGACCCGGCCGACGGCGCCGAGTTCTGGCAGATGGTCAGGGGCGGCGATCTGGACCAGCTCCGCTCGCTCCTCGCGGACGGCCGGGCGGCGACCCGGATGACCGACTCGTACCGCGCGATCATCAGGGAACGCACCGCCGAGCACAGCCGTGTCCTGCACTCCCTCGCCGAGGACAGCACCCCGGCGCTCATGCACTGCGCGGCGGGCAAGGACCGGGCCGGTCTCTCGATCGCGGTGGCCCTGCTCGCGGTCGGGGTGGAGCCCGGGGCGATCGAGGCGGACTATCTGAAGTCGAACGACCCGCACCGCCGCTATGTGGTCCGGCGCAGCGACAACTCGCCCTCCGGTACGTCCACCGAGGTGATGGACCTCCTCAGCCCGCTCTTCGACGCGCGTGCCGAGTATCTGGCGGCGGCCTTCGAGACCATCGGGAAGACCTGGGGCAGCACCGACGCCTATCTGACCGAAGGTCTCGGACTCGCCCCCGAGACCCGCGAGCGGCTGCGCGCCCGCCTCCTCGACTGACACGTTCCGCGGTCCTGAACAGCCGTTCGGCCAGCGCGTTTCGCGGTCCTCGACCGCCGTTCGCCGCGGTGGCGTGGTTGGGACATGTCTCAACCACGCCACCGCGAAGCAGTGACAGCCCCTCCGGCGCTACCAGATTCTGTCCAACAGCGCGTGACAGCGGAGTAGAACGAAGGGGCTGGACAGATGAGACGTATCCGCCTGACGGCGGCGGTATCCATAGCCTTGCTGATGACCGTGGGTGCTGTGGGGCCGGTTTCCGCCCGTCCCTCCGCCCAGGACACGGCGCCCGCCGGGCCCGCCGGATCCCCCGGATCCCCCGGGTCCGCCGCGGCGGGCACCCCGGTGACGGTGCGGCTGATCACCGGTGACCGGGTGACGCTCAGCACGGGCCCGGACGGAAAGCGCTCGGCCTCGGTCCTGCCCGGTCCCGGCCGCAACGGCATCCTCTTCCGGACCGCCGAGCAGGACGGCCGGCTGACCGTACTGCCGTCCGACGTCATGGACCTGGTCTCCGCGGGAACGCTGGACCGGGAACTGTTCGATGTGACCGCGCTGGTCTCCCAGGGCTACGACGAGGCGCACACCGACGCGCTGCCCCTGATCGTCGCCCAGCCCGCCGGGGCACGGGCCGCCGAGACCCTGCGCTCCCTGTCCGGGTTCCAGGAGGACTCCGCACCCTCACGGCAGTTGGCGAGCATCGGCGCCCGCTCACTGCGGGTCCCCGCCGACGATCTCGGCGGATTCTGGAAGACGCTCGCCCCCGCCGGGGACGCGAGGGGCACCAGCGCTCTCCGGGTCACCCCCAAGGTCTGGCTGGACGGCAAGGTGAACGCCGTCCTGGACCGCAGTACGGGACAGATCAACGCCCCCGCCGCCTGGGCCGCCGGCTACCGGGGCCAGGGGGTCAAGGTCGCCGTCCTCGACACCGGCGCCGACACGACGCACCCCGATCTGGCCGGCCGGGTCGTCGGGTCCAAGGACTTCTCCGGCAGCGGCGGGACCGAGGACGTCTTCGGCCACGGCACCCATGTCGCCTCCACCGTGGGCGGCAGCGGCGCCGCGTCCGGCGGCACCCGCAAGGGCGTCGCCCCGGACTCCGGCCTGCTGATCGGCAAGGTGCTCGGCAACGACGGTTACGGCACCGAGTCGCAGGTCATCGCGGGCATGGAGTGGGCCGCGGCCGAGGGCGCCAAGGTCATCAACATGAGTCTGGGCTCCGACGCCCCGACCGACGGCACCGACCCCATGAGCCACGCGCTGGACGAGATCACCGCGGCCAGCGGCGCCCTGTTCGTCGTGGCGGCGGGCAACACCGGGGAGATGGGGGACCGTACGGTCGGCTCCCCCGGCGCGGCGGACGCGGCGCTCACGGTCGGCGCCGTCGACCGTGACGACTCGCTCGCCCCGTTCTCCAGCCGCGGCCCCCGTCTCGGCGACGGCGCGGTGAAGCCCGATGTCACCGCGCCCGGCGTCGGTATCGTCGCCGCCCGCGCCACCGGGACGACCATGGGCGACCCCGTCGACCCGTACTACGTGGCGGCGTCCGGCACGTCGATGGCCACCCCGCATGTGGCGGGCGCCGCGGCTCTGCTCGCCCAGCAGCACCCGGACTGGCGCGCGGACCGTCTCAAGGACGCCCTGGTCAGCACCGCGCGTACGGTGCCCGGCCAGCAGCCGGCCCAGCAGGGCGGCGGCCGGATCGATCTGGCGGCGGCCGCGCTCGGCCCGCTCACCGCGACCGGCACGGTCGCCCTGGGACCCTTCCAGGCGGGCACGAGCGCCGCGAAGGCCCAGGCCGACGGCTCAGGAACCGCCACCGTCCGCTACACCAACACCTCCGCCACCAGGCTCTCGCTCCGGCTGACGGCCCAACTCGCCACCACCGGCGGGCGCGCGCTCCGCAGCGGCGCGCTCCGGCTCGGCACGGACGCGGTGGAGATCGCCCCCGGCGCCACCGCCGAGGTTCCGCTGAGCGCCGACCCGTCCCTGGCCGAACGCGGTGACTACTACGGCTATGTCACCGCCACCCCCGCCGCCGGCGGAGCGGCCGTGCACACCACCGTCAGCTTTGTCGTCGACGGCCCGGTGCACCGGCTCACCGTCAACACCTTCGACCTGCACGGCAAGCGGATCGAGGCGCTGCCGACGATCTGGGGACCGGACGGCTTCGTCGACTACACCAGCCTCTCGCCGGCCGTCGCCGAGGTGGAGGAGGGGACGTACCAGCTCAGCCACGCGACGATCGACGACGCCGAGGACGGGCAGGAACTGCGCCAGGTCGTCCTGCCCGAGGTGAAGGTCACCAAGGACATGTCCGTCACCCTGGACGAGCGCCGGACCACCCCCGTGGAGATCCGCACCCCCCGTCCCGCCGAACAGCGCGGCATCGTCAGCTACCAGACCTACCGCCGGATCGACGGACACAGCCTCACCCAGGGTGTGATGTTCTTCGACATCGCCCGGCGCGTCTACGTCAGTCCCACCGCGCCCGTCACCGAGGGAACCTTCGAGTTCGCCTCGCGCTGGCAGCTCGTGGCCCCGCTGATCGAGACGGAGGTCTCCGGCACGAGGACCGGCCTCAACCCCTACTACATGCCGTCCTCACCGCTGTTCAGCGCCAAGGGCGTACGGCTGACCGCGGTGGACGCCGGTACGGTCGCCTCACCCGACCTCCGTCCCTCCCGGGTGCGCGGCAAGCTCGCCGTCGTCCGTGACGACGGGGGCAGTGAGTGGGACCTCGCGCAGGCGGCGGCGAAGGCCGGCGCCGAGGGAATCCTCCTGGTGTTCCCGTCCCGCTACCCGTGGACCCGCTGGAATCCGGTGGGAGAGCGCTACGCCGTGCCGGTCGTCCGGGTGAGCGAGACCGGAGGCACCGCGCTGCTGGCCCGTATCCAGCGGCACACCGCGACGGTCGGGATCTCCGGCACCGCCGAGAGCCCGTATCTCTACGACGTGATGCAGGTGTCCTCGGGGCGGATCCCCCAGCAGGTGGTGCACACCGTCTCGGACCGCAACAGCGCCCAGGTGCGCACCACCTACGCGGACAACGGCGGCGCGCCGTGGGCCAGTGAGCAGCGGTTCGGCTGGCGTCCGTACCAGGACACCGCCTGGAACCAGTACACCCGTTTCGTCCCGACGGGTCATGAACGCACCGAGTACGTCAGCTCCGGAGACACCCTCTGGCAGCATGTCGTCAACCACACGACGACGTTCGACGTCGACGCGCCCCTGGCGTCCGGCATGAAGGACTCACCGCGCGCCTACCGGGCGGGCGAGCGCGGCGACGAACGCTGGTTCGGCGCCGTGGTGCGGCCCGCGGCCCCCGAGGGCGCCGGGCTGGTCTCCACCCGCTCCGGCGATGTACTGGCGCTGCGGATCCCCGAGTTCACCGACTCCGAGGCGGACCACTGGTCGCGCACGGTCACGGGTGGCGGCGGTATCGGCACCTCGGGCACGGGCACGGGCGCGGCGGCCGGCGCGGGGACCGGGGGCGAAGCGGTCGAGGGCGACACCGGTTCGGCCGCGCTGTACCGCGACGGCAGGAAGGTCGGCGAGGCCGACGGCGCCTGGGGCGACTTCGAGGTCGCGCCGGGGAAGGGCGACTTCCGGCTCGATCTGTCGACCGCGCGGGTCTCCGGCGAGTGGGCGTTCGGCACCCGGACCGCCACCTCGTGGTCCTTCCGCTCGGACACCACCGCCGAGAGGAAGCCGCTCCCGCTGCTGCAACTGGACTACGACGTGCGCGCCGACGCGTACAACACGGTCAAGGGCGGCCGTACCCACGACATCGGCCTCACGGTGCGCGGCCAGGAGGGTCTGCCCGCGCCGAGCGGACTCACCGTACGGGTCGACGCCTCCTACGACGACGGAAGGACCTGGCGGAAGGCGGCACGGGTCGGCGAGCGGGGGCAGAACGGCTTCACCGCCACCCTCGACCGGCCGGCCAAGCAGCGGGGCGACGCCTATGTGACCCTGCGGGTGACCGCCACCGACCGGGCGGGCAACAGCGTCCGGCAGACCGTCGAGCGCGCCTACCTGCTGCGCGGATAGCGACGGCGCGGAGAGTGGGGACGCGCCGGTCCTGACGGCCGGTACGCCGGTTCAGGAAGGCCGGTACGCCGGTCCTGGCGGGCCGGTACGGAGGTGGGGCGGCGGGTGCGCGGGCCGGTGGACCGGCCGACGCACCCGCCGCCCCGCCTCCGTTGCCCCGGGGTGCCGCCCGCCCCGGGGCAACGGCCCGACCTGCCCGTTCCCTCCCGTGCCGTACCCCGTACCCGTACCGCGAGGCCCGTGCGACCAGGGCGTATAGTGCGCTGGTCGCATCGAGGCCCCGCTTCCGGCGGGTCCCGGTGCGTGGGTTTCCCGGTACGCCCGTCCGTCGCCCCGCACGCCGACGGCAGGCGACGGACATCCGTGCGACGGCGCACGGGACACCGTCGGGAGGCCCGGACGGTACGGACGCGGCGGCGCGCGGACCCCCGGGGACACGGGGCGGTCCGTGGAGAAGGGGAACACCATGCTGGAGCCGGCGGGCCTCACCCCGGCGGAGGAGACCGTCTACCGACTGCTCGTGACGGTGACCGCGGCCTCGGCGGAGGAGATCGCCGGCCACTGCGGTCTGACTCCGGGAGACACCGAACGCGTCCTGGCGGCGCTCACCGCCAAGGGCCTGGTCAGCGCGACGGACCGGGCGCCGCGCGGTTTCGCCGCCACTCCCCCGGATGTCGCCCTGCTGCCGCACCTCCAGCGCAATTCCGACGCCCTGGACAAGGCACGCACGGCGGTCACGGATCTGCTGGAGACCTACCGGCGCACCAGGCGCCGCCAGGACCCCGACCAGCTCATCGAAGTGATCACCGGGGCGGAGGCCCTGCGCCAGCATCTGCGCCAGATCCAGGACAACACCCGCCACGAGATGCTGTGGTTCTGCAAGGCGCAGTACGTGGCGATGCCGTCGGGCAGCAATCGCGCGGAGTTCGACGCCCTCGCCCGGGGAGTGCGCTACCGGGTCCTGTACGAGCAGGCGTTCTTCGACGATCCTGGGGCCGTCGACAATGTGGTGGAGGGCGTGCGCGCGGGTGAGATCGCCCGTGCCGTACCGCATCTCCCGCTGCGGCTGGCCGTCGCCGACCGCGCCATCGCGATCTGCCCCCTGGTGCCGGGCGGCCCGTCCGGCAGCTCCGAGGAGCCCACCACGGCGCTGGTGCGCGGCAGCAGTCTGCTGGAGGCGCTGGTCGCGCTGTTCGAGCGCTACTGGGAGGACGCGGTACCGCTGGACGTCAGCGCCTCGGGAACGGTCTCCGGAACGGACGGGAGCGCCCCCGGCCATGTGCTCTCGACAACGGACAGACAGTTGCTGTCGCTGCTGGTGGCGGGGGTCGCGGACAAGGCCATAGCCAGTCAGATGGGCCTCAGCAGACGTACCGTGCAGCGGCACATCCAGGGGATGATGACGCTCGCCGGGGCGACGACACGGATGCAGTTGGCATGGCAGGCGGCCCGCCGGGGCTGGATGTAGCCCGCGCCCGGCCGCCGTCCGCTACTGCTGCCCGCCGAGGTGGAAGAGCAGATAGAGGAAGCCCGCGAAGAGATGCCCGGCCACCAGATAGGCGAAGAGCCGTATGACCAGCCCCCGGGGGAACGAGGTCTCGTGGTCCGCGACGGGCTCCGGCGGCCGGTCCTCCGGTCCTGCCGGGACCTGCACCGGGTTCTCCGACTCCGACATGGTGACGGTCCTCTCTGACGGGGTGACGCGCTGACGGGCGTACGGGTTCGGGGGCTTACGGATTTGCCGGTTTGCGGTTCGGCGGCTTACGGGCTTGGCGGCTTACGCACGGCCCGACGGAGCGAGGGGCTGTCGCGGCCCGCGCAGCTGACCGGTCCACAGGCCAGCCAGGTCAGCCACGATGGGGCCCGCCGCCGAGACACAGCTCGGCGGCGGGGCTCTGGAGCAGGGTGTGGACGAAGAGCAGCTCGGTCCCCTCGGGCCCGGCCGCCGCGATCCGGTGCGGGGTGAGCGAGTCGAAGTGCGCGCTGTCCCCGGGGCCGAGCACATGCGTGGTGTCCCCGAGACCCAGCCGCAGCCGGCCTTCGAGAACGTAGAGCCACTCCTCGCCCGCGTGCACACGGACCAGGTCGCCCTGTGCTCCGTACGGCACCCGGACCCGCAGCGGCTGCATGGCCCGGCCCGAACTCCCCGCCTGGTGGTACGTCCAGCCGCCGGCCTCGACGGGCTCCGCGCGGCCGGCCCGGACGATGGGATCGCGCTCCGGCGGTACCTCCCCGAGCAGGTCGGAGACGGTCGTACCGTAGATACGGGCCAGACTGAGCAGCATGGGCAGGGAGGGCTGCCGCTGTCCGGTCTCCAGCCGGGAGAGATGGGCGGGTGAGAGCCCGGCCCGCCGGGCCACGGTCTCCAGGGTGAGCCGGCGGCCGCGGCGCAGTTCACGCAGGCGCGGCGCCACATCGGGGAATCCCTCGGGCAGCTCGTCGGCCGCCTCTCCGGCAGGAGGTGTGCTCATGCCTCCATTGCGCCAGGAATTTTCCTCAGGGGCAAATTTATTGCCCCTGAGGCAAACGGCCTGGACCCGCGCCTACCGGTTGGCGACCGCCTGCTTCACCAGTGTCCTGCCGAAGTCCCACATCAGTCCGCCGCCGCCGTGGGCGTCGTCCATCACCGCCGTGAAGGCCTCCACAAAACGGTCGACCTCCGGCTCACCGATGGTCAGCGGCGGAATCAGCTTGATCACTTCGAGATGGTCGCCGGAGACCTGGGTGAGGATGCGGTGCTTCTGGAGCAGCGGTACGACCACCATCTGCGCGAACAGCCCCTTACGGGCCGCCTGGAGCATCGTCCACCGGCCGCGCAGCTTGATCGAGTCGGGCCGGCCGAACTCGATGCCGATCATCAGCCCTCGGCCCCGTACCTCGTACAGCAGCTCGTAGCGGTCGACCAGCGCGGCCAGCCGGGACCGGAGCAGATCGCCGGTCGCGCGCGCGTTGGCGACGATCCCCTCGTCCTCCATCACCGACAGCACGGCCAGACCCGCCGCCATGGCCTGGGCGTTGGAGCCGAAGCTCGCCGAGTGGACCAGCACCCGGTCCATCGAGGAGTAGACCTTCTTGAAGATCCAGTCCTTGCCGAGGGTGGCACCGACGGGCACGTAGCCGCCGGAGAGCGCCTTCGCCACACAGACAAGATCCGGCTCGACGCCCTCCTCGTGCTGGTACGCGTAGAAGTCGCCGGTCCTTCCGAGGCCGGTCTGCACCTCGTCGACGATGAGCAGGGCCTTGTGCCGGCGCAGCAGCTCCTGCGCCGCCCGCAGGAAACCGCGCGGCGCCGCGTGCACCCCCTTGCCCTGGATGGGCTCGACCACGAAGCCGGCCACATCGCCGCGCCTCAGCTCCCGCTCCAGCGCGTCGAGATCGCCGAGCGGAATCGCGGTGTCGGGCAGCAGCGGCGCGAATCCGTCCCGGAAGCCGTCCTCTCCGTTGACCGACAGCGAACCGGTGGTCAGTCCGTGGAAGGCGTGCGCGCAGTAGAGGACCCTGGGCTTCCCGGTCGCGTACCGGGCGAACTTCAGCGCCGTCTCGACCGCTTCCGTACCGCTGTTGCCGAAGAACACCCGGTCCAGATGCGGGCTGTGGGCGAGCAGCTTCTCGGCGAGCAGTCCGGGCAGCGGCTGGCAGTCGAACCGGGTGAGATCGGCGAGCGAGGCGTCGAGGACATCGTGCAGCGCCTTGCGGACGACAGGATGGTGCCGGCCGAGCCCCATCACCCCGAAGCCCGCGAGCATGTCCAGATAGTCGTTGCCCTCCTCGTCCCAGAAGTAGGCGCCCTCGGCCCGCTCGTACACCCGGTCGAAGCCGATCGTGTGCAGCATGCGCGGGAGCTGGTGGTTGAGATGTCTGCTGTGCAGCTCGTAGCGCTCGGCGCCGCGCTCGGCGAGCAGCCGTGGCAGGTCGAAACCCTTGGGCTCGGTCATTCCTTGCTCTCCTTGCGTACTCGGACAGGTCCCTCGTCCGGCCACGCCGGCCCCGGGCCCTGCCGAGGCAGTACGGGGGCGAGGGCGGCGCTGATCCGTCCCGCGATCTCCACCGGAGTGAGGCCGGGGACACCCGCGCCCACCGGCTCCTGGGGGAAACGCGCCACGGTCGGGGCTTCGTCCGCGGCGACGGCCTCGCGGAGCTGCTCCGCGAGGCCGTCGCCGCGATCCGCGGTCACGGCACACACGGGAGGACGGACATGCCCCCATCCCGTTCTGGGAGGGCCCGTCGGTCCCGGTGATCCCGGCCCGGTCGAGAACGAAGGTGACCGGGGATTCGCCGCGAAACACGACACACCGCCAGGGGCCGGGCCGGCGGCTCGGGGAGCCCCCATGAGACCGGCTCTCCAGCGGTCATGATGGGGTCACCGCGTCCCGGCGACCGTCTCACGGGCCGCGCGCAGGGACTCCTTGAGGGAGCCCATGGTGGCCAGTACGGCGGTCGGCTCATAGCCGCAGTGCGCCATGCAGTTGGCGCAGCGGGGGTCCTTGCCCCGGCCGTACTTGTCCCAGTCGGTCTCCTCGATGAGCTGACGGTAGGTCGGCACATAGCCGTCGCTCATCAGATAGCAGGGGCGCTGCCAGCCGAAGAGGGAGTAGTTGGGGATGGCCCAGGCCGTGCACGGGAAGTCGGCCCTGCCTTCGAGGAAGTCCAGGAAGAGCGGCGAGTGGTTGAGGCGCCAGCGGGCCCGGTTCCCGCCGGAGAACGCCTTCTTGAACAGCTCGCGGGTCTGCTCGACACCGAGGAAGTGCTCCTGGTCGGGAGCCTTCTCGTAGGCGTAGGCGGGCGAGATCATCATCTCGTCCACCTTCAGCTCGTCATTGAGGAAGTTGAGCACCTCGATCACGGTCTGCGGGGTGTCGGTGTTGAAGAACGTGGAATTGGTGGTCACCCGGAAGCCGCGCCGCTTGGCCTCCTTGATGGCCGCCACCGCCTCGTCGAACACCCCTTCCTTGGCGACGGACTCGTCGTGCCGCTCCCGCAGACCGTCGATGTGCACGGCGAAGGCGAAGTACGGCGAGGGGGTGAATTTCTCGATCTTCTTGCGCAGCAGCATCGCGTTGGTGCAGAGGAAGACATACTTCCGCTTGGCCACGAGCTGCCGCACGATCTCGTCGATCTGCGGGTGCATCAGCGGCTCACCGCCGGCGATGGAGACCATGGGCGCCCCGGACTCCAGCACCGCCCCGACGGCCTGGGCAACGGGCATACGCTGCTTCAGGACGCCCGCCGGATGCTGGATCTTGCCGCAGCCCTCACATTTCAGATTGCAGGCGAAGAGGGGTTCCAGCTCGACGATGAGAGGAAACTTCTCACGCTTGCGGAGCTTCTGTTCGAAGAGGTACGTCCCGACCCTGATGGTCTGACGGAGCGGCATGGCCATCTAGCTCACCTCCTGGGGAGCAGCAAAGAACGGTGCCATTCATGGAAAGCTGGAAGGACGGCACGGAGTACACGGAAGGCCGATATTCCTCCGCGCACGGTGCCGATACGGACGAGCTCGTGCTCCGGGGCATCCACGACCACCCGCACGGCCGCAACCGGACGGGGCCCGGCTCGCAGAGCCGCGCGGAGGGTCGCGGCGGACTCCATGTCCACCGCGATCGCCCCCGTAGCGCGCAACGCGGCCCGTTCCTGTCCCCGGACCACATGGTCGGAGCCGGTCAGCGGACCGGCGTGGACCGTACGGCCGGGCAGGGCCCGGGTCAGCGCCTCGACGAGCAGCCCGGCGCCCGTACAGGGCGTCGGGCCGTGCGGGTCCCGGGTCTCGTCGGCGACGATCAGATCCCCGGGGTGCATCCCCGGGGTGAGCCCGGCACAGAATCCTGACGCGATGACGGCCGCGTCCCTGTTCCCGGTCTCTCCGAGCGCGCGCGCCACGGCGCGCTCGGCGTTCTTGGGTCCCATACCCGTACGCAGGACGGTCACCGGTCCCGCGGCGTCACCGTGACCGCTCCCGCGCAGCGCGAAGCGCTCGATACCGAGCGCGCAGGCGATCAGCAGCGGTGGCGGGCCGGCCGGCCCGGAGGACCGGCCCATCAGCCCCCCTTGCGGTCGCCCGCACGGGCGGCGAGGGGTTCGCCGTGGAGGTACCGGCCGAGGGCCGTCAGCGGGAAAACCTGCCGGTAGAGGTGGTAGTTGATGGAGAAGTCCCAGGGGAAACCGGTACCGGTGAAGTACGGCTCGTCCCAGGAACCGTCCTCGCGCTGGGTCTCGGCCAGCCAGGCGATGCCCCGCTCGACGGCCTTGCTCTCCCGCTCCCCCGCCGCGAGCAGCGCGAGCAGCGCCCAGGCGGTCTGGGAGGCGGTGGTGGCGCCGCGTCCGATCCACTCCGTGTCGTGGTACGAGCGCAGATCCTCGCCCCAGCCGCCGTCCGCGTTCTGCACGGATTCGAGCCAGCTCACGGCCCGGCGGATCGCGGGATGGGAGGCGGGCAGCCCGGCCGCGGTCAGAGCGGGCACCACCGAGCCGGTACCATAGATGTAGTTGACGCCCCAGCGTCCGAACCAGGCGCCGTTGGTCTCCTGTTCGGCGAGGAGCCATTCGATTCCCCGCCGGGTGCGCGGATGGTGGCTCTTCCCCTCGTACGCGAGCATCTCGACGACATGCGCGGTCACATCGGCGGACGGCGGGTCGATGACCTCGCCGAAGTCGCAGAAGGGCAGCCGGTTGGGGAACGGGCTGGTGTTGTCGGCGTCGAAGGCGCCCCAGGCCCCGTTCCTGGACTGCATGCCCAGATTCCACCGGGTGCCCCGCTCGATGGCGGCGTCGATCCGCTCCGGCTCGGGGTGTCTGACCCGGCGCAGGGCGAGGATGACCTCGGCGGTGTCGTCGATGTCGGGGTAGTTGTCGTTGTGGAACTCGAACGCCCAGCCGCCCGGGGCGAGTCCGGCCCGGTTCACCGACCAGTCACCGGGGCGCAGGATCTGCTCACCGACCATCCAGTCCGCGGCCTTCACCAGGGCCGGATGGTCCGGTCCCACGCCCGCGTCGGCGAGCGCGATGGTGGCCAGACAGGTGTCCCAGACCGGCGACTGACAGGCCTCGATCATCCGGGCGCCGTCCTCGCGCCAGACGGCGAACCGGTCGAGCGATTCCAGTCCGGCGCGCATCACGGGGTGGTCGAGGTCGTATCCGAGCAGATGCAGGGCGATCACGGAGTAGACGGCGGGCGGCTGGATCCCGCCCCAGCAGCCGTCGTTCTCCTGCCGCTCGATGATCCAGCGGGCCGCCGCGTTCATCGCGCCGCGGCGCAGTCTGCGCGGGGCGAACCGGTGGTAGACGTGCAGGGCCTTGTCGAGGCGCTGGAAGGCACCGTCCCAACTGGCCGCCGGGGCGATCGCCTGGGGGGGGTTGGGACGGGCCGGGTCGGTGTGCAGCTCGTCGAGGGGGAAGGGAGCGGGCCGTACGGGCCGCTTCGCCGAGACGATGGTCAGCGGCACGATGGTCTGCCGGGCCCAGCAGCCGAAGTCGTAGATGTTGAGCGGGAACCACTTGGGCAGGTAGATCATCTCGGGGGGCAGCTCGGGCAGGTCGTCCCACTTCCACCAGCCGAACAGGGCCAGCCAGATACGGGTGAAGACCCTGCTCCGGGCGATTCCGCCCTGGTCGCGGACCCATTGGGAGGCGCGTGCCATATGGGGTTCTTCGGGACGGTCCCCGGCCAGCCGCAGTGCGACATAGGCCTCGATGGTGGCGGAGAGTTCGCCGGGGCCGCCGTAGAAGGTGGCCCACGTACCGTCCGCCCGCTGCTCACCGCGGATGAAGAGCGCCGCGGCGTCGGTGGTACGGGTGTCCTGGACACCGAGGAACTGCCGTAGCAGCAGATCCTCCGCGTCCATCGTCACATTGGTCTCCAGGTCGCCCTTCCACCAGCCTTGGGCGTCCTGCTTGCCGAGCAGATACTCGACGGATCGTGCGGTGGCCCGCTCGGCGGCGGCCGTGAGGCCGCCGGCCGCGGCGGGGGTGGTGGTCGTTCGATGCGGTCCGCTGGCCGAGGTTGCGTGGGGGCCCATGGCCCCGGTGCTTCCGTCGGTCGTCGCTGTCATGGCTTCCCCTTCGTGCAGTGGTGAGCTTCTGCTGTGCTGGGGTCTCCGTCGTCCGGCGCCCTTCGGGCTGTGGACGGCGACTGCGGTCATATGGGAATAGTGATCATCTCTTTCGTACGACGACGAAGTCCGCGAGCGCGATGAGCTGCGCCCTGACCTTGGCTGGCATATCGACACCATCGAGGGCTTCGATGGCGACGGCGTGCTGCCGTCGGGCCTCCTGCGAGGTCCACTCCCGGCCGCCCGCCTCCTCGATCAACGCCGCCCTGGTCGCGAACTCTTCCTCGGAGAAGGTCTCGAAATCATTGCTTTTGG
The DNA here is from genome assembly GCF_042890865.1 of Streptomyces sp. NPDC002018. NCBI lineage: Bacteria > Bacillati > Actinomycetota > Actinomycetes > Kitasatosporales > Streptomycetaceae > Streptomyces > Streptomyces sp. NPDC002018. The sequence continues at coordinate 477,439 of NZ_JBIASO010000001.1, read as the reverse complement.
CGTCGGCGGCGAGCAGTTGACCGAGGCGCACCGAGGCGGGGCCGCCCCCGGCGAGCGCGGCGACGACCGGCAGGGACTTCTTGCGCTGGCGCAGATCGCTCCAGGTCTGCTTGCCGGTCGCCTCGGGGTCGCCCCAGATGCCGAGCAGATCGTCCACGGCCTGGAAGGCCAGGCCGAGATGGTAGCCGTACGCCTCCAGCGTGTCGGCCGTACGGTCGTCGGCGCCGCCGAGGACCGCGCCGATGGAGACGGCGCAGGCGAGCAGGGCACCGGTCTTGTTGCCCTCCATCTCCAGACACTCCTCGACGGTGACCCGTTCGCGGTGCTCGTAGGAGATGTCCTGCGCCTGACCGTCGATCAGCTTGCGGGTGGCGGTGGTCAGCCGGCGGGTCGCGCGGCCCGCCTCCGGGGTGCCGATCTCCAGCAGGACCTCATTGGCGAGGGCGAAGAGGGCGTCGCCGACGAGGATCGCCTGCGCGGGGCCGTGCGCCTTCCATACGGTGTCGCGGTGGCGGCGCTGCTCGTCACCGTCCATCAGATCGTCGTGCAGCAGCGAGAAGTTGTGGACGAGTTCGACGGCGACCGCGCCGGGGATGCCCAGTTCGGGCGCGGCGCCCGCGGCCTCGGCGGAGAGCAGCGCCAGCGCCGGACGTACGGCCTTGCCGCCGTCGCCGTCGGCGGGCCGGCCCTCGGCGTCGATCCAGCCGAAGTGATAGGCGGCGACAGCGTCCATCGGCGTGGCGAGCCGGCCGACGGCGGCGCGCAGCACCGGAGCGGACAGACTCCGTCCCCGCTCCAGCATCGCGTGGACGTCCGCGGTGTCGACAGCCGGATTCCCCGGGGGCACGGTCGGCACGGTCTCTCCTCTTGTTCCAGTACTCGTTGGTGCGGTACTCGGGCTCATGCCGCCTCCCGCAAAGGGTGTTCATGGCGGCGGCCGAGCTGGGCGAGGGCGGCGCCGGCCGCGCTGAAGCCGCTGCGTACGGCGCCCTCCATGGTGGCGGGCCAGCCGGTGGCGGTCCACGCGCCGGCCAGGAAGAGACCGGGGGCGCGGGTACGGGCCGCGGGACGGAGTCTGCCCACACCGGGCGTGGGCGCGAACGTCGCGGTCCGCTCCCTGGTGACGAAGAAGTCCTTCACCCCGGCTCCGCGCGCCGCGGGGAGCAGTCGCTCCAGTTCGGGGAGGTAGCGTGCGCGCAGCTCCGCCACCGGCGTGTCGATCTCGTCCTCGGCGGCGGACTGGGAGACCGCCAGATACTGGCCGTCGGTGAGTCCGGAGGCGTCGGTGCGGTCGAAGACCCACTGGACGGGGCTGCCCAGCGCGGCGAAGAAGGGGCGGCGCAGCACCTTGCGGTCGTACACGACATGGACGTTGAGGATCGGGGCGTTGCCGATGTCGAGCAGCCGGTCGGGATCGTCCAGCGCGCCCTGGGGCAGCAGTCCGTGGGCCTCACGCTGGGGTACGGCGAGGACGACCGCGTCCGCGTCGAGCCGCTCGCCGTCCGCGTCGACCTGCCAGCCGCCGTCCGCGGCGCGGGTCACCGCCCCGACGCGGGTGCGCAGTTCGGTCCGTACGCCGGCGGAGTCGAGGGCCTTGCGGGCCAGCGTGTCGTGCAGATCGCCCAGCGGGACACGCGCCCAGCCGATGTCGGCGGCGCCCGGCTCGGAGAGCAGTCCGGTCTTGAAGACCATCGCGGCCAGCCCCATGGAGGCGTGCGGCGCGGTGGCGTTGAGGGTCGCCACGCCGACCAGGTCCCAGAGGGCCTCGATGGTCCGGTCCGACTGTCCGTGCCGGCCCAGCCAGGTGGCGAAGTCGATGCCGTCCAGGGCGGGATCGGCGGGGTCGAGCCGCTTGAGGGCGAGCGCGGCACGCCCGACGGAGGCACGCTCGGCGAGCGAGAGATGCGGATACGCCGCGAGTCCCGCGGCGAGGTGCAGCGGTACGGGCAGCGCGTTGCGGCGCAGCCGTCCCAGCCTCGGCCCCCGGGAACCGCCCACATCGAGCACGGGCACGTCCAGCCGGGGCTGGAGCGGGGCGAGCGCGGCGCCGTCCACCCGGTCGAGGAACCACTGGTACGCGGTGCAGCAGCGCAGATACACATGCTGGCCGTTGTCGACGGTGAGATCGCCGCGGCGGAAGGAGAAGGCGAGACCTCCGAGCCGCGGGCGCCCCTCGATCAGGGTCACCCGTACTCCGGCGTCGGCGAGCTGGAGCGCCGCGGTGGTACCGGCGAGCCCCGCCCCCACCACCACCGCGTGGTGAGGCCGCATGTCATCCGCTGTGCTCACGCGTGTCCCCCTCCGGCTGTCGCAGTCAGGGACGCGTCATTCCGGCGCCGGGTTGCGCGAGCCGGGGACGGATGTGCGGCGCGGGGGCGGGGCCGGGCGGTGCGCCGCATCAGCCGCGCCTCCTGACGGTCTGGCGCGAGATGGTCCGGGCGTCGAGGCCGGAGAGTCCGCGTACGGCGACATACGCCTTCTCGTGTCCGGGCAGCGAGACCCGGCCGCGCAGTACGGCCTCCGGATCGCGCTCGATACGGTCGAGCAGCCTGCGGTAGATGCCCGCCATGGCCGCGACACAGGCGCCGCTGCGCCGGTCGAGCAGGGGCAGCAGCCGGTAGCCCTCGGCGAACAGGGCGCGGGCGCGGCGGACCTCGAAGTGCACCAGACCGGTGAAGTCGGAGCCGGCGGGCGGGGCCGCGCTGTGGAAACCGGCGGAGCAGCCGAACTTGTCGAGATCGTCGGAGGGCAGATACGTACGGCCGTTGGCCGCGTCCTCCCGCAGGTCCCGGAGGATGTTCGTGAGCTGGAGCGCGAGTCCCAGGGTGTCGGCGTACTCGGCGGCGCGCTCCGCTCCCGGCGCGTCGGGGCCGGGGCCGAACACGCCGAGCGACACCCGGCCGATGGCACCCGCGACACACCGGCAGTAGACCTTGAGGTCGTCCCAGGTCTCGTAGGTGTCGCCCCGTACGTCCATCAGGACACCGTCGATCAGCTCGTCCAGGCCGCCGAGCGGGACCGGGAAGCGGCGGGCCGTGTCCGCGACGGCGACGGCGACGGGGTCGGTGTCGTCCTCGGCCACCTCGCCGGCCCTGACTCTGCTCAGCAGGACACGTGTCTCTTCGAGCCGTCTCTGCTTGGCCTCGGGCGCGAGCGTGCCGTCGCCGATGTCGTCGACACGCCGCGCGAACGCGTACATCGCGGACATGGCCTGGCGTTTCTCGGTCGGCAGCAGTCTGATGCCGTAGGCGAAGTTGCGGGCCTGCTGCCCGGTGACGGCCTCGCAGTAGCTGTAGGCCGCCAGTACCGGCGCGGACATGGGTGTCTGTCCCTCCACGTTCCGGCTCACCCCTCTCTGTGCGCTCTTCGCAAGACAGCTCCCACTTCACGCAGCAGACGCGGTGTGGTGGGTTTGGGCGGTCCGGGGAGCACATCGTGCCCGGCGGCCGCGATCGAAGCGAGGGCGGCACGCCCTCCGGCCACAAATCCCGCGAGCAGCAGCCTGAGCCTGCCGTGGACGCTTCCCACCAGCGGGGTGCCTTCGTCCAGCAGCCGCCGTGCGCGTTCCGCTTCGTACGCGACAAGGGAACGCACCGACGCGTTCCCGGTGGGCGCGGCCAGATCGGCCTCGGAGACACGGAAGCGCTTCATGTCCTCGGCGGGCAGATAGATCCGGTCCCGGCCGAGGTCCTCGGTGACGTCCTGGAGATGCTCGATGATCTGGAGCGCGGTGCAGACGGCGTCGGAGAGCCGGACCCGCTCGGGGCCGGCGGTCCCGGTGATCTGGAGGACGAGCCGGCCGACGGGGTTGGCGGACAGCTCGCAGTAGGCGAGGAGGTCGTCGTAGGTCTCGTACCGCCGCACCTGCTGGTCCTGGCGGTTCGCCCCGATGAGCCCGAGGAACGGCTCGGGGGTGAGGGCGCGGCTGCGTACGGTCGGGATCAGAGCGCGCAGCAGGGGGTGGCCAGGACGGGGACCCGCGGGGTCGAAGACCCGCAGCAGATCCGTCTCGAACGCGTCGAGCAGGGCCGGCCGGTCGTCGGCCGCCTCGGGGGCGACCCCGAGATGGCGGGCGTCGGCGCCGCCGGGGGCGAGATCGCCGTCACCGATGTCGTCGACGAGCCGGGCGAAGCCGTAGACGGCCATCAGATCGTCACGCCAGGCCCGGGGCAGGAAGAAGGGAGCCACCGGAAAGTTCTCGTCGGTGGCTTTGTCGAGTGTGGAGCGTGCGGTGGCGTCGGAGCGCGCCTGGGGAGCATCCATCACTGCCGGCTGCCCGGCACGGAGACGGCGGAACCCTCACAGAGCTGGAGATTTCCCGTCATTGCCGTCATATCTCCCGTTCTACACTGCTGACCCAATACATCCCATTTCGGACACGCCGCCCGTCCTTCCGAGTAAAGAAGGCCGCTGCCTCGCGGACAGGGTGGTCAGCGGGTATCGCCCCACTTGCCGCGAATTCAGCACCAGCACAGCTTACGTTGTACAACTGGGAGGACCACTCCGGGGTGTTGCGCGCATTACAAGAACGCTGCGATGCGGGCCAACCTTCCCTGAAGGCAGGTGACTTGACCGTTCCTTGAGGATCAGTGGCCGGTTTCCGCCCCCGGTGAGCGGCCGCCCGCGCGCGAGAAGGCCTCCGCCGGATCGATCCGGCGGAGGCCTCGGCCGAGCGGTCGGACTACTTGCCCGTCTCCTTCTCGTACGCCTTGATGACCTCGTCCGTCGGGCCGTCCATCAGCAGCTCGCCCTTCTCCAGCCAGAGCACACGGTCACAGGTGTCCCTGATCGACTTGTTGCTGTGGCTGACGAGGAAGACCGTGCCGGCCTCCTTGCGCAGTTCACGGATGCGCTGCTCGGAACGGATCTGGAACTTGCGGTCACCGGTGGCGAGCGCCTCGTCGATCATCAGGACGTCGTGGTCCTTGGCGGCGGCGATGGAGAACCGGAGCCTGGCGGCCATGCCGGAGGAGTAGGTCCGCATCGGGAGGGTGATGAAATCGCCCTTCTCGTTGATGCCGGAGAAGTCGACGATGCCCTGGTACCGCTCCCGGATCTGCTCGCGCGTCATGCCCATGGCCAGCCCGCCGAGGATCACATTGCGCTCCCCGGTCAGGTCGTTCATCAGCGCCGCGTTCACACCGAGCAGCGAGGGCTGGCCGTCGGTGTAGACCTTGCCGCTCTCCGTGGGCAGCAGCCCCGCGATGGCGCGCAGCAGCGTCGACTTGCCGGACCCGTTGGTGCCGATCAGACCGATCGCCTCGCCGCGGTAGGCGGTGAAGGAGACTCCTCGTACGGCGTGGACCTTGCGGACTCCCCGCGACTCCCCCTTGTCGCGGCGGAGTATGCGGCTGAGCGCCGCGGTGGCACTGCCCTTCCCGCCGCCCCCGCCGTTGACGCGGTACACGATGTGCACCTCGTCGGCGATGACGGTGGGGATACGTCCCTGCTTGTTGTCGTCAGCCACGCCCGTACCGTTCCTCAGCCTTCCAGAAGTACACGAAGCCGACGACACCCAGCAGCACGGCCCACGCCAGCGCCGCGAGCCAGACGTGCGCGGGGAGGTTCGACGAGCCGTACCCGTCGATCAGCGCGAACCTGACGAGATCCATGTAGACGGCGGCGGGGTTGTACTGGAGGACGTCCGCGATCCAGGCCGGCCTGTCCTTGAGCATCACCGGGATGGAGAACATCACGCCCGACGCGTACATCCAGGTACGCATCACGAACGGCATGAGCTGGGCGAGGTCGGGGGTCTTGCTGCCCAGCCGCGCCATGATCAGGGCGAGACCGGTGTTGAAGAGGAACTGGAGCACCAGCGCGGGGACCACGAGCAGCCAGCTCAGCCGGGGATAGCTGCCGAAGGCAACCGCCACCGCGACCAGGACGATCATCGAGTACAGAAGCTGCTGGAGCTGCTGGAGCGAGAAGGAGATCGGCAGCGAGGCCCGGGGGAAGTGCAGGGCCCTTACGAGCCCCAGGTTGCCGGAGATCGCGCGGACACCCGCCATCACCGAACTCTGGGTGAAGGTGAACACGAACACGCCGGTGACCAGGAACGGGACGAACACCTCCTGCGGGATGCCCTTCCTGGTTCCCAGGATCAGACCGAAGATCAAGTAGTAGACCAGGGCGTTCAGCAGGGGGGTCGCCACCTGCCAGAGCTGGCCGAGCTTGGCCTGGCTGTACTGGGCCGTGAGCTTCGCCTGGGAGAAGGCCAGGATGAAATGACGCCGGCCCCAGAGCTGCCGGACGTAGTCGCCCAGGCCGGGCCGGGCACCGCTCACCGACAGGCCGTACTTGGCGGCGAGCTCCGCCGAGGTCAGACCGTCGTCGGACGACGGCGGGGCGCTCACGGCGATCGCGCCCTCTTGGGTTGTGTCACTCACAAGTTGAAACTTTCGTCTTCAAGATGCGCAGCCGGACGGGCACAAGCACGGACGGCCGGGCCCCGGGAGTAGGAGTAGCCCCGATGCTCTCAGATCCGAAGCTTGTCAGATGACAGGCGGTCGGCCCAGCCGGGTCAGCCGCCACACCGTACGCCACTTCATGGGACGGCGCGGTCCGCAGGGGGTCGCCCAGCCCTCCCGGAACCCGCCGAACCAGGCCTTCAGCGCCGTGGTCGAGGGGCGCCGGAGCAGGGTGACCAGCAGCCACACCCCGAGATAGAGCGGCACGAAAGGGGCGGGCAGATTCCGGCGGGCGAGCCAGACCCGGTTACGGGCCACCATACGGTGGTACACCGCGTGCCGGGAGGGCGGTGTCGTCGGATGGCTGAGCACCATGTCCGCGCGGTAGTCGATCATCCAGCCCGCGTCCAGGGCCCGCCAGGCGAGATCCGTCTCCTCGTGCGCGTAGAAGAAACCGCCGGGCAGCGGCCCCACCTCCGCCAGGACCTTGGTCCGCACGGCGTTGGCCCCGCCGAGGAAGGTGGTCACCCGGGACGACCGCAGCGGGTCCGAGGCGCGCAGCCGCGGGACATGGCGGCGCTGGGTGAGCCCCGTCTCGGGATCGGCGATCCGGAAGCTGATGATGCCGAGCACCGGATCGGCCGCGAAGGCCTCGCGGATCAGCTCCGCGGTGTCGGTCCTGGGGAGCCGGCCGTCGTCGTCGAGGAAGAGCAGGGCGTCCACGCCGGAGCCGGCGGGCCCGAAGGCCTCGATACCCACGTTGCGGCCGCCCGGGACACCGAGATTCTCGGGCAGCTCGACCGTCCGTACCCCGTCGGGAACGTCACCCACCGGGGCGCCGTTCCCGACCACGACGATCTCGACCGGATCGCCCTGCTGCCGTGCGACCGACTCCAGCAGCGCACGCAGCTCGGCGGGGCGGTCACCCATCGTGATGATCACCGCGCCGAGCCGCATGTCGCTCACCTCAGCCTGCTCGACGCCAGGATCGAGACGAGGTGCAGCACGGTCTGGACGACGGCGATACCGGCGAGGACCGCGATTCCGAGCCGGGTGAAGAACAGATCGCCCCGGACGGCGTCGAGGACGGCCACCACCAGGATGAAGAGGCTGGCCTCGATACCGCCGACGAGCCGGTGGAACTTGAGCATGGCCGCGGCCCTGCGGGCCAGCGCCAGACCCGAGGAGCGGGGTACGGACGCCTCGTCCTTGACGGCGGGCAGACCGCTGCGCTGCCTGGCCACGTCGACCAGATCGGTCTCGGCCTTGATCAGGATCGCGCCGAGCGCGGCGAGCGTGCCGAGGAAGGCCCACAGCCAGTTGGTGGCCGCGCCGTTCTGGTGGAAGACGTCCGCGCCGCGCACCCCGAAGCCGATCAGCAGAGCGGCCTCACAGAGGTAGTGGCCGATCCGGTCCAGATAGACCCCGGTGATGGACGTCTGCTTGCGCCAGCGCGCCACCTCGCCGTCGACACAGTCGAGCAGCAGATAGATCTGGAACAGGACCGCCGCGAGGATCGCGCCGGGAAGTCCCGGCAGGAGCAGCGCGGCGCCCCCCGCGATCCCCACGACCACCATGAGATAGGTGAGCTGGTTGGGCGTTATCCGGGTGTTCACCAGGTACGGGTCGATGTGCAGCGAGATCTCCCGCATGTACAGTCGCCCGGCCCAGTGCTCTCCGCTGCGCCGGTCCTTCACTCCCTCCGGGTGAACGACCGGTCGGAGTTCAGCTACTGATGGTCTTGGCATAGTCGGCGTACGCGTCCCTGATCTTGTCGGTGGACAGGTCGAGGTGTTCCAGGATGGTGAAGCGGCCGGGACGGGTCTGCGGCGCGTAGGCGACGGCCTGTACGAACTCCTCGGGGGAGAAGCCGATCTCCTCGGGCAGTACGGGCAGCCCGTGCCGGTGCAGTACCTCGGTGAAGAGCTGTGACTCCTCGTGGGCGCCGCGCAGGAACATCGCGAAGGCGGCCCCGAGGCCGACCTGCTCGCCGTGGAGCGCGCGGCGCGCGGGGTGGAGCAGGTCGAACGCGTGGCTGATCTCGTGGCAGGCGCCGGACGAGGGCCGGGTGTCGCCGCTGATCGACATGGCGATACCGGTGAGCACCAGGGCCTCGGCGAGCACCGTGAGGAACTCGTCGTCGCCCGCGCCGCCGGGGTGGCGCAGCACGGCCTCACCCGCGGTACGGGCCATGGCGGAGGCGAGTCCGTCGACCGGCTCGCCGTTGATCCCGTGCGACAGCTCCCAGTCCGCGATGGCGGAGATGTTGGAGACCGCGTCACCGATGCCCGAGCGGATGAAGCGGACCGGGGCGTCACGGATCACATCGAGGTCGACGACGATCGCGATGGGCGTGGGCACCCCGTAGGAGCCCCGGCCGTTGTCGTTGTCCAGGGTGGACACCGGCGAGCAGAGCCCGTCGTGCGCGAGGTTGGTGGCGACGGCGACCAGGGGCAGGCCCACCCGGGCCGCCGCGTACTTCGCCACGTCGATGATCTTGCCGCCGCCGAGGCCGACCACCGCGTCGTACCGCTTGCCCTTGATGCCGTCGGCGAGCCGGACGGCGGAGTCGATGGTGCCGTCGGCCACCAGATACCAGTCGGCGTCGGGCAGCACCGGCTCCAGCCGGGCGCGCAGCGTCTGCCCCGAGCCACCGCTGACCCCGATGGCGACCCGGCCCGAGCTGGAGATCCGCTGGTCGGCGAGGAGACCGGCGAGATCGTCCAGGGCGCCGGGCCTGATGTCGACGACGACCGGGGACGGGATGAGCCGGGTCAGTACTGGCACGCGATCTCACGGCCCTTCGCGAGGTCGTCGTGGTTGTCGATCTCGACCCACGGGATGTCCCCGATGGGGGCCACGTCGAGGGTGAAGCCCCGGTTCACCAGCTCCTGGTAGCCGTCCTCGTAGTAGAGGTCGGGATCCCGTTCGAAGGTGGTCCGCAGGGCGTCGGCGAGATCGGCGGCGGCCTCGGGCTCGATCAGCGTGACCCCGATGTACTCGCCGGTGGCGGTGGCCGGGTCCATCAGCTTGGTGATCCGGCGTACGCCCTTGGCGCCGTCCGTGATGACCTTCATCTCCTCGTCGGCGAGGCGCTTGACCGTGTCGAGGGCGAGGATGATCCGCCGGTCCCCGCCGCGCGCGGCGAGCAGGGTCTTCTCGACGGAGACCGGGTGGACGGTGTCCCCGTTGGCGAGGATCACACCGCGCGTCAGGATGTCCCGGGCACACCAGAGGGAGTAGGCGTTGTTCCACTCCTCGGCCTTGTCGTTGTCGACGAGGGTCAGCGCGATGCCGTACTTCCTCTCCAGGGCCGCCCGGCGCTCGTAGACGGCCTCCTTGCGGTAGCCGACCACGATCGCGGCCTCGGTCAGACCGACCTCGGCGAAGTTGCCCAGGGTCAGATCGAGGACCGTGGTGGTCCCCTCCCCCGCCGGGTCCACGGGCACGAGGGCCTTCGGAAGCGTGTCGGTGTAGGGGCGCAGACGCCGTCCGGCACCGGCGGCCAGTACGAGGCCGATCATGCGGTTTCTCCTTCGTCATGTACGGCGGGGGCTCCGGAGGACACCCAGAACCGGATGGACTCCAGGAGCACGACCAGCGCCACGACGGCCGCGAGCACCGTCAGGGCCAGGGGGAAACCGGAGTGCCGGGTCACCAGGACGGCCGCGAGCACGGTGACGGCCAGCGTGCGGCCCTCGTGCCCGCCGACCGCCCGGACGAGCCATCCGGGCGGCGCGCCGCTGCCGCCGCGGATGCGGTACACCGTGTCGTAGTGATGGTAGGCGACGGCCGCCACCAGCCCGAAAGCCGCGGGCAACGCCCCGTTCACCTCGGAGCGGGCGGCGAGCACCAGGACGGTGCCGTACTCGGCGGCCCGGAACACCGGCGGGACCAGCCAGTCCAGCGCGCCGCCCAGCGGGCGGGCGACGGCGAGGCCCGAGGTCAGGACGTACAGCAGGGCCGCGAGGACCGGCCAGGGGCCGTCGAGGGGCGCGAAGGAGGCGGTGGCGACGACCGCGGCCCCGCCGATGAACGCGATCACGAACGGCAGCGGGCCGGGGAGCCGGCGGGCCGGGCGCCTCAGCAGCGCGGCGGTGCCCGTGGCGAGCGGACCCGAGTCGGCGAGGTCGGCGAGGGCCTGGGTGGCGTGTGCGCCGCGGACGGCCTTGCGGGTCACCGAGCGCAGGACACGGCCGGCGGTGGTGTAGCAGGCGGCGAAGGCACAGCCGGCGAGCAGTGCGTAGAAGACGGTCCTGGGGGTGGTCAGGGCGGTCAGTACGGCGATCATCGCCCAGCGCTCACCGATGGGCAGCACGATCATCCGGCGCGCCCACACCGTCCAGCCGACCCGGTCGAGCCTGCTGGAGAGGGCGGCGGTGGGGGAGCCCGGCCCGGCCGCCGCGGTGGCACCGGCGGCGCTCGGGACCGTAGCGCCGGAGTTCGCCTCGTTGAAGGAGAAGTCGACGACATGCCGGCAGGTCTGGAGGACCATCGCGCCCAGTGCGAGCGCCCACACGTCGTCGCCGCCCCGGGCGGCGCCGAGCGCGAGGCCCGCGTAGTAGGCGTACTCCTTGGCGCGGTCGAAGGTGGCGTCCAGCCAGGCGCCCATCGTGGAGTACTGGAGCGAGTAGCGGGCGAGCTGCCCGTCGGTGCAGTCCAGTACGAATGAGAGGAGCAGCAGCGCGCCGGCGGCCACGTAGCCGCCCCGGGTGCCGGTGGCCGCGCAGGCCGCCGCGATCAGGGCGGTGAGGAGGGACGCGGTGGTGACCTGGTTGGGGGTCAGTCCGCGGCGGGCGCACCAGCGGGCGAGATACCGGGAGTACGGGCTGACGGCGAAGGTGGTGAAGAAGCCGTCGCGCGCCTTCACGGCGGAGCGCAGCCGTACGGCCTCGTCGTCCACGGCCGCAACCGCGGTCTCGGCCCGCTCCCGGGCGTCCTGGTCGGCCGGTACGGCCGCGACGAGCGACCCCAGTTCGGGACGGTGGACGCCGGTGCCCCGGGTGTCGAGCGCGGTGGCGACCCGGTCGGCGAAGGACTCCCGGGCGGCGGTGACGGTGGCACCGGTCCCCGGAGGTCCGGCCGCGCCGGCCGGTGTCCCGGGTCCTTCGGCCGTGACGGCCGCCATGGCGCCCAGCAGCGCGGCGCGGGCCTCGGGCTGGGCGGTGAGCGCCCCGGGCACGGCGGCGGCGGGGAAGCGCGGGTCGGTGAGGGCCAGGCGCAGCGCGTGGACATGGCCGACGAAACGGGAGTCGACGAGGGCGACCCGCTCGGCCGCGGGGGCCGCGGCGAGAAGGCCGTGGGCCTCCTCCGTGCCCGGCGCGGTCCGTACGTCGTACCCCAGCGACCTCAGATGGCCTTCGAGCGGCGATCCGGGGACCGGGGGACCGGTGAGGATGGCGGTCGGCAGACGAACTCACTCCTTGGCGCTGACAGGGCTGGGTGCGCGGCGATGGGACCCGGGATCCGGGTGGCGGCACGTCGGCAGAGAGGCTATCGGATGAACGGAAGGCTGAGTTCACCGCCCGTTTACGCTCCGGACGCCGGGGTCTGAGCGGGCGGCGGCCCGGACGATGATCATCATTGACGATGCCCCGCCCCCGGGACAAACGACGATCTGCGCCCGGAGGGCACCCTTTAGGGTGGCGGGCATGACGTGGCTGATCACAGGTGGAGCGGGTTATATCGGGGCACATGTGGCACGGTCGATGACCGCGGCGGGAGAGCGGGTCGTCGTGCTCGACGATCTCTCCACCGGTGTTCCCGAGCGGCTTCCCGCCGGGATCCCGCTGGTGCGGGGCTCTTTGCTGGACCGCGCGCTGGTCGACCGTACGCTCGCCGCGCACCAGGTCACGGGTGTGGTGCATCTCGCGGCGAAGAAGCAGGTCGGGGAGTCCGTCGAGCGGCCGCTGACCTATTACAGGGAGAATCTGCACGGGCTCACGGTGCTGCTCGACGGTGTCGTCGCCGCGGGCGTGCGCCGTTTCCTGTTCTCCTCCTCCGCGGCCGTGTACGGAGTGCCGGATGTGGAGTTGATCACGGAGCGGACCCCGGCCGTGCCGATCAGTCCGTACGGCGAGACCAAACTCGCCGGCGAGTGGCTGGTCCGGGCGGCGGGCCGGGCGCACGGGATCGCCACCGCCTGTCTCCGTTACTTCAATGTGGCGGGTGCGGCCGAGCCCGAACTGTCGGACACCGGGGTGTTCAACATCATCCCGATGTTCTTCGACCGGATCAGCCGGGGCGAGGCGCCCCGGATCTTCGGCGCCGACTATCCGACACCGGACGGCACCTGCATCCGGGACTACATCCATGTGGCGGATCTCGCCGAGGCCCATCTCGCCGCCGCCCGCATGCTGTCCGGCCAGGAGGGCGCGGGCGATCTCACGGTCAATATCGGCCGCGGCGAGGGCGTCTCGGTCCGTGAGCTGGCCGGGCTGGTGGCCGAGGTCACCGGCCACCGGGCCGACCCGGTGATCGGGGCCCGGCGCCCCGGCGATGCCGCGAAGGCCGTCGCCTCGGTCGGGCTGATCGCCGGGACACTGGGCTGGACGGCGAGCCGCGGGGTACGCGAGATGGTCGAATCGGCCTGGGAGGGCTGGCTGCTGCACCACCCGGCGGCGCCGGTCGGCTGACGGTGGCACTGCTCTGACCTGCGATCATTTCCGCAGGTCAGAGCATATGACAACGGTGTTCACTGCCGTGTTGCCGCATACCCCCCGCCCGTAGTTCACTGACCAGGTCGACAGATCGCACAGACGACCGGAAGGCGGTTCCATGGGGGCAGGGCACGACCACGGGCACAGCCACGGCGCGCCTCAGGGGGGCACCGCGACCGCCGCGTACCGGGGGCGGCTGCGCATCGCGCTGTCGATCACCCTCTCCGTGATGGTCGTGGAGATCATCGGCGGTATCGCGGCCGACTCCCTCGCCCTGTTCGCCGACGCGGCGCACATGGCGACGGACGGGGTGGGCCTGGGGATGGCGCTGCTGGCGATCCACTTCGCCGGCCGGCCCGCGGACGCGAACCGCACCTTCGGTTTCGCGCGGGCCGAGATCCTCGCCGCGCTGGCCAACTGTCTGCTGCTGCTCGGTGTCGGCGCCTTCCTGGTGTACGAGGCCGTCGAGCGCTTCGTCACGCCGCCCGAGACCAGGGGCGGGCTGACGGTCGTCTTCGCCCTGATCGGTATGGTCGCCAATCTGGTCTCCCTCTCGCTGCTGATGCGAGGCCAGAAGGAGAGCCTCAATGTGCGCGGGGCGTATCTGGAGGTGCTGGCGGACACGCTCGGCTCGCTCGCGGTGCTGATCTCGGCCGGTGTCATCCTGGCCACCGGATGGCAGCCGGCGGACCCGATCGCGGGTCTGCTGATCGGGCTCATGATCGTTCCGCGTACGGTGAAGCTGCTGCGGGAGACCTTGAACGTCCTGCTGGAGGCCGCGCCCAAGGATGTGGACATGACCGAGGTACGGGCACATATGCTCGGACTGCCGGGCGTGGCCGACGTACATGACCTCCATGTCTGGACCATCACCTCCGGTATGCCGGTGCTCTCGGCCCATGTGGTGGTGGACCAGGACGCGCTGGACGCGGTGGGCCACGAGAAGATGCTTCATGACCTGCAGGGATGCCTCGGGCATCACTTCGACGTCGAGCACTGCACCTTCCAGCTCGAACCGCGGGGGCATGCCGAGCACGAGGCGAAGCTCTGTCACTGACGTACTGTCACTGACACCCCCGGGGGCCTGGGAGAACGGACATGCCCACGCTCGCGAAGTGCGGACACGGGGCTTTTGTGCGGCAGACTTGGGGGCTGAGGCCCGAAGCGAAGGATGGTTATGCCGACCACACCAGTCAGTACGGCGAGCGACTCGTCGAACGGCGTTCAGGAAACGATCATGCTGGAGCTGGTCGACGAGAACGGCAATACCATCGGCACCGCCGAGAAGCTTTCGGCCCATGAGGCGCCCGGCCTGCTGCACCGGGCGTTCTCCGTCTTCCTCTTCGACGAGCAGGGACGGCTGCTGATCCAGCGCCGCGCGCTGGGCAAGTACCACTCCCCCGGTGTCTGGTCGAACACCTGCTGCGGACATCCCTACCCGGGCGAGGCGCCGTTCACGGCGGCGGCCCGCCGCACGCACGAGGAACTGGGTATCTCGCCCTCGCTGCTCGCCCAGGCCGGAACGGTCCGCTACAACCACCCGGACCCGGCGTCGGGGCTGGTGGAGCAGGAGTACAACCACCTCTTCGTCGGGATGGCGCAGTCCGCGCTGCGGCCCGATCCCGACGAGGTCGGCGAGACGGCCTATGTCACCCCGGCGGAGCTGGCGGGACGGCATGACCGGGACACGTTCTCGGCATGGTTCATGACCGTGCTGGACTCGGCACGCCCGGCGATCCGAGAGCTCACAGGGCCTGCCGGGGGCTGGTGACGCCCCCGCCCGCCGGTGCCCCGCCGACCGGGGCCAGGAACGGCAGCGTCGCCCAGATGATCTTCCCGCCGCCGGCGGTGTGCTCGACGGCGCAGCTACCGCCGGCCTCGCGGGTGATCTCCCGTACGAGCAGCAGTCCGCGCCCGCCCGTCTGGGCGTGATCGGTCTCCAGGGCCTTGGGCCGGTACGGATGGTTGTCCTCGACCGCGACCCGGACCCACTCCGCGCCGATGGCGACCTCGACACCGATCTCGGGCGAGAGCAGGGCCGCGTGCCGTACGGAGTTGGTGACCAGCTCGGAGACGATGAGCAGCAGCGCCTGCACGACCGTGCCCCTGACCGGTACGCGCTGCCGTACGAGCAGGTCGCGCACCGCGTGCCTGGCCCGCGGTACGGAGGCGTCGACGGCCGGGGCGGTGAAGCGCCAGACCCCCTCGTACGACAGCGGCCGGGCCGGAACACTCCCGCGGCTCTCCATCCTTGCGGCACCCACCCTTGATTCGACCGGTGGCTCGACCGGTGTCGTCGTCCATCAGATACCGAGTGTTGGGAAAGAGCTGGTCCATACCGGGCCACTGAGCAGAAGTCAGCCGTAATTGGCAGACGATGACCGCATGCGAACGAGCGGACAGCGATGGTGATCGGACTCGATCGCCCGTCAGCGCTCCAGAAGCGGTCGGAAGGACACCCGAGGGAGGAGCGCGCCCCGTCGGGGATAGCATCCGGCGCATGGAGCCGCACCTGCCGCACACCGTCTCCGACGGCATCGCGACCGTCGTGATCCACCACCCCGCCAAGCGCAACGCGATGACGGCGTCGATGTGGCGTGAACTGCCGCCGCTGCTCGGACGGCTGGCGGAGGATCCCGACGTACACGTGCTGGTGCTGACCGGCGAGGGAGCGACGTTCTGCGCGGGCGCCGACATCTCCTCACTGCGCGAACCTCCTCGGACCCGGGCGGCCGGGGAGCCCGGCGAGGAGCGCGGGCAGGAGTCCGGGGAGCCCGGCGAGGCGTTCTCCGGGGCCGACGACGACCCACGGTCGCTGGCCGTACGGGCCGAGGAGGCGCTGGCCGCCTTCCCCGGGCCGACACTCGCGGCCGTCCGCGGCCACTGCGTGGGCGGCGGCTGCCAGCTCGCCGCGGCCTGCGATCTGCGGTTCGCGGAGGAGGGCGCCCTGTTCGGGGTGACCCCGGCACGGCTCGGGATCGTCTATCCGGAGTCGTCCACCCGGCGGCTGGTCTCGCTGGTGGGACCCTCGACCGCCACGTACCTGCTGTTCTCGGCGGAGTTGATCGGTACGGAGCGCGCGCTGCGCACCGGACTGGTGGACGAGGTGCTGCCGGCCGGGGAACTGGGCCGACGCGTGGCGGAGTTCGCCCGGATCCTGGTCTCCCGCTCACGGCTGACCCAGGCGGCGGCCAAGGAGTTCGTCTCCGGCCGCACCGGCCGCCCTTCCCTCTCCGGGCAGAGCGACCGTACGGCGTACTGGACGGAGCGGGCACGTGCCAGCGGGGAGACCGCGGAGGGGGTCGCCGCGTTCCTGGAGCGCCGGGAGCCGCGCTTCGGCCGGAGCGCTCGCATATGAGCCCGCGCGCTCCCCGACGGCACCGGTCCCGGCGGAGGGCGCGCTCCCTCTTCACCTGCCCCTTGCCCCCGCCCCTGCCCCGCCCCCTGTGCCCCCGCCCCACCCCCTGCCTGTCGTACCAACCAGTCGGTAACATGCCCGCCATGACCACTCTGCCCGAACGCGCCGCACGCCGCTGTCACGCCGTCGTCAACCCGCTCCACTCGGCCCTCTACTTCTCCCCCGACCTGGGCCGCGCGTTCGCGCGCGCGGGTCTCGACGACACCGGCGCCGCCTACTTCGCGGCCCGTTCCGCACCGATGGGCCGGGTCGGGGCGGGCACCGTCACCGCGACCTTCTACAACTTCAAGCACGATCTGGTGGCCCGGCACATTCCGCGCGCGTGGGACGCCCTCTCCCCCGAGGACGCGCTCGACGCACGGCTGCGCGCGGTCGACTCGCTGCTGCGGCGGCTGCTGGGCGAGGAGGCCCTGGCCTCGAAGGAGCTGGCCGACGCGGCGGAACTGGCCCTGCGCGCCACCGAGGCCTGCACACGCCCGGCGCGCCCGCTCTACGCGGCCAACGCCGATCTGCCGGTGCCCGACGCGCCCCACCTCGCCCTCTGGCACGCCGCCACGCTGCTGCGCGAGTACCGCGGCGACGGCCATCTCGCGGCCCTGACGAGCGCCGGGCTCGACCCCCTGGAGGCACTGGCCAGCCATACCGCGAGCGGGCGCGGCATGTCCCCGAAGTGGGTCCTCGCCACGCGCGGCTGGAGCGCCGAGGAGTGGGAGGCCGCCCGGGAGCGGCTGCGCGGGCGCGGGCTGCTGGCCGCGGACGGCGGGCTGACCGGAGCGGGTACGGAACTGCGCGGCGCCCTGGAGGACGAGACGGACCGGCTGGCCCGGCCGCCGTACGAGCATCTCGGCGCGGCCGGCGTGGCCCGGCTCACCGAGCTGGCCGGGGGATTCGCCGGTGCGGCGCTGGCGGCGGGCGCGTTCCCCGCCGATCTCATCGGCCGGGGCTGAGCCGGTCGCGCCCTCCGATGTCACCGCCACCTGCCACAATGCAGATCGGCGGACCACAGAACAGCGGAGCGTGATCGTGACGACGTCCATCGAAGGCAGGATCGCCGGGGAACTCGGCGTACGGGAGCGGCAGGTGAGGGCGGCCGTCGAGCTGCTCGACGGCGGGTCGACCGTGCCGTTCATCGCGCGCTACCGCAAGGAAGCGACCGAGATGCTCGACGACGCGCAGCTACGCACCCTGGAGGAGCGGCTGCGCTATCTGCGGGAGCTGGAGGAGCGGCGGAGCGCGATCCTGGAGTCCGTGCGCGAACAGGGCAAGCTGGACGACGCCCTGGAGGCGCGGATCCGGGCCGCGGACACCAAGGCGCGCCTGGAGGACATCTATCTGCCGTTCAAGCCGAAGCGGCGCACGAAGGCGCAGATCGCCCGTGAGGCGGGTCTTGAGCCGCTCGCCGAGGGCTTGTTGAAGGACCCCTCGGTCGAGCCGACTGCGGCCGCGGCGGCGTTCGTGGACGCGGACAAGGGGATCGCGGACCCCGCCGCCGCGCTGGAGGGCGCGCGTTCCATCCTCACCGAGCGCTTCTCCGAGGACGCCGATCTGATCGGCGAGCTCCGGGAGCGGATGTGGACACGGGGCCGGCTCGCCTCGAAGGTGCGGGAGGGCAAGGGCGACAGCAAGGAGGGACCCGGCGCCAAGTTCGCCGACTACTTCGACTTCGCCGAGCCGTTCCCCGCGCTCCCCTCGCACCGGGTGCTGGCCATGTTCCGGGGCGAGAAGGAGGATGTCCTCGATCTGGTGCTGGAGCCGGAGGACCCGTCCGAGTCTGCGGAGCGGCCGGGCCCGACGATGTACGAGAACATGATCGCGCGGCGCTTCGGGATCGCCGACCGGGGCCGGCCCGGTGACAAGTGGCTCGCGGACACGGTGCGATGGGCGTGGCGCACCCGGATCCTGGTGCATCTCGGGATGGATCTGCGGCTGCGGCTGCGCACCGCCGCCGAGGACGAGGCGGTGCGGGTGTTCGCCGCGAATCTGCGCGATCTGCTGCTGGCCGCGCCGGCGGGCACACGCGCGACGCTCGGCCTCGACCCCGGGTTCCGTACGGGCGTGAAGGTGGCCGTGGTCGACGCGACGGGCAAGGTCGTCGCCACGGACACGATCTATCCGCATGTCCCCGCGAACCGGTGGGACGAGTCGCTCGCGACCCTGGCGCGGCTGGCCGGGGAGCACGCGGTCGATCTGATCGCCATCGGCAACGGCACGGCGTCCCGGGAGACCGACAAGCTCGCCGGTGAGCTGTGCGCGAAGCATCCGGAGCTGAAGCTCACCAAGGTGATGGTGTCCGAGGCGGGCGCCTCGGTGTACTCGGCCTCCGCGTTCGCCTCGCAGGAGCTGCCCGGTCTCGATGTGTCGATCCGCGGCGCCGTCTCGATCGCGCGCAGGCTCCAGGACCCGCTCGCCGAGCTGGTGAAGATCGATCCCAAGTCGATCGGTGTCGGCCAGTACCAGCACGATCTGTCCGAGCTGAAGCTGTCCCGCTCGCTGGACGCGGTCGTCGAGGACTGTGTCAACGGCGTGGGGGTCGATGTGAACACCGCGTCGGCGCCGCTGCTGTCGCGGGTGTCGGGGATCGGTGCGGGTCTCGCCGAGAACATCGTCGCCCATCGCGACGCCCATGGGCCGTTCCGCTCCCGGCGGGCGCTCAAGGATGTGCCGCGGCTGGGCCCGAAGGCGTACGAGCAGTGCGCGGGCTTCCTCCGTATCCGTGACGGGGACGACCCGCTGGACGCGTCGAGCGTGCACCCCGAGGCGTATCCGGTGGTGCGCTCGATGGTGAAGACGGCCGGCAGCGAGGTGGCGGCGCTCATCGGGAACGCGTCGGTGCTGCGCTCGTTGAAGCCGGCCGACTTCGTGAACGACTCCTTCGGGCTGCCGACCGTCACGGACATCCTGCGCGAGCTGGAGAAGCCGGGCCGGGACCCGCGTCCGGCGTTCAGGACGGCGACGTTCAAGGAGGGCGTGGAGAAGATCGGGGATCTGGTGCCGGGGATGGTGCTGGAGGGGGTCGTGACGAACGCCGCGGCGTTCGGGGCGTTCGTCGACATCGGGGTGCATCAGGACGGGCTCGTCCATGTCTCCGCCATGTCGCGGAACTTCGTCAAGGACCCGCGGGAGGTGGTGAAGCCGGGCGATGTGGTCAAGGTGAAGGTGATGGAGGTCGACGTGCCCCGTAAGCGGATCTCCCTGACGCTGCGTCTGGACGACGAGGTGGGCGCGAAGCCGGAGCGCGACCGGTCGGGCGGCGGCGGACGGCCGCCGCAGCAGCGGCAGGGCGGACGCGGCGGACGGGGCGGCGGCGCACGTCAGGCAGCGGCGCCGCCGCCTCCGGCGAACAGCGCGATGGCCGACGCGCTGCGCCGTGCGGGACTGACGGACCCGAAGGGCGGCGGACGCGAGGGCCGTGGGGGCGGCAGGCGGGGCTGACACGACGGACGACGGGGCCGCCCGGACACCGGGCGGCCCCCCCTTGTCCCCGGATCTGGTCCCCGGATCGTCCTCAGATCTCCGTCACCGTGCCCGCCGACACGTCCAGGCGGCGTGTCGTGCGGACCGCGTTCAGCATGCGCCGGTCATGGGTGACCAGGAGCAGGGTGCCGTCGTAGGAGTCCAGCGCGGATTCGAGCTGTTCGATCGCCGGCAGGTCGAGGTGGTTGGTCGGCTCGTCCAGCACCAGCAGATTCACGCCCCGGCCCTGGAGGAGCGCGAGTGCGGCGCGGGTCCGTTCACCTGGTGAGAGCGTGGTCGCGGGGCGCAGCAGATGGCCGGACTTCAGACCGAACTTGGCGAGCAGGGTGCGGATCTCGGCCGGTTCGATGTCGGGCACGGCCGGACGGAACGCGTCGAGCAGGGTCTGCGGGCCGTGGAAGAGGGCGCGCGCCTGGTCCACCTCGCCCACGACGACGGCCGAGCCGAGCGAGGCGTGGCCCGCGTCCAGGGGGAGACGGCCCAGCAGGGCGGCCAGCAGGGTGGACTTGCCCGAGCCGTTGGGCCCGGTGATGGCGACCCGGTCGGCCCGGTCGATCTGGAGCGAGACGGGGCCGAACCGGAAGCCGCCCCGTCTGACCTCGGCGCCGTTCAGCACCGCGACGACCGCCCCGGAGCGGTCCGCGGCGGCGATCTCCATCCGCAGCTCCCACTCCTTGCGCGGCTCCTCGACCGCGTCGAGGCGCTCGATGAGCCGCTGGGTCTGGCGTGCCTTGGCCGCCTGCTGCTCGCTGGCCTCCGTGCGGAACTTACGGCCGATCTTGTCGTTGTCGGTCGCCTTGCGCCGGGCGTTCTTGACGCCCTTCTCCATCCAGGCGCGCTGGGTGTGCGCCCGGGTCTCCAGGGCCGCCTTCCTGTCGGCGTACTCCTCGAACTCCTCGCGGGCGTGGCGGCGCGCGGTCTCCCGTTCCTCCAGATACGCCTCGTACCCGCCGCCGAAGAGCGTGACGTTCTGCTGGGCCAGGTCG
This sequence comes from Streptomyces sp. NPDC002018, assembly GCF_042890865.1. NCBI lineage: Bacteria > Bacillati > Actinomycetota > Actinomycetes > Kitasatosporales > Streptomycetaceae > Streptomyces > Streptomyces sp. NPDC002018. The sequence goes on along the minus strand of NZ_JBIASO010000001.1, from coordinate 456,492 downwards.
AGTTCCAGCACCTTGGTGACGGTGCGTACGAGGAATTCGCGGTCATGGCTGACCACGACCGTGCCGGCGCGCAGACCGGTCACGAACTTCTCCAGCCGTTCGAGGCCGTCGAGGTCCAGATCGTTGGTCGGCTCGTCCAGCAGGAAGACGTCGTACCGCGAGAGCAGGAGCGAGGCGAGGCTCGCACGGGCGGCCTGCCCCCCGGAGAGGGTGGTCATCGGCTGGTCGAGTCCGACGGTGAGGCCGAGCGAGGCGGCGGTCTCCTCGGCCCGCTCGTCCAGATCGGCGCCACCGAGGCTCAGCCAGCGCTCCAGCCCGGCGGCATAGGCGTCGTCGGCGCCCGGCGCGCCGTCGACGAGCGCCTGGGTGGCCTCGTCCAGCGCGGTCTGCGCGGCGGTGACTCCGGTACGGCGGCCCAGGAAGGCCCGTACGGTCTCCCCCGCGCGCCGCTCGGGCTCCTGGGGAAGATGGCCGACGGCGGCGGTGGGCGGGGAGAGCCTGACCGCCCCGTCCTCGGGCGTGTCGAGTCCGGCGAGCAGCCGGAGCAGGGTGGACTTCCCGGCGCCGTTGGCGCCCACGAGTCCGATCACCTCGCCGGGCGCGACCACGAGGTCGAGCCCGGAGAAGAGCGAGCGGTCGCCGTGTCCGGCGGCGAGATCCTTGGCTACGAGCGTGGCAGTCATCAGACCGTGATCCTAACGAGGTACTGGACGCGGGGGCGGGCCGGAGCAGGCCCGCCGGCTTCTGCGCGGATCTCCACCCCCTGGTCGGGGCGGCTCGCGCAGGAAGCTGCCACGGACCGGCGCCCCGGGCACCCAGGAGGCGAGACCGGGCGCCGACCGCGTCGCGGGTGCGGGCCGGGGTGCCGGGATCCGCGCCGTGCGCGGCCACGGCGGCGCCGCGCGGAGAGCCGTCGGTACGGGGACGGGGGAAGAAGGATCCCGGACCAAGGACCCGCCCGTCCACCGGAATTGGTCCCGCCCGTCGGTCGGGCGATGGGACCGAGCGACGGATTCCGCTACGGTCCGGACATGAACGGCGGCAAGAACGATGTGATAGTGGTCGGCGGCGGAGTCATCGGTCTGACGACGGCGCTGGTGCTGGCGGAGAGCGGGCACCGGGTCGGGATGTGGACCCGCGATCCACTGGGGCGGACCACGTCGGCGGTGGCGGGAGCCCTGGTCTGGCCCTACCGTATCGAGCCGGCGCGGCAGGTCGGCGCCTGGCTGGAGCGGTCGCTGAGCCATTACGAACGGCTCGCGCGGCGCCCGGACGAGACCGGGGTGCGCATCGTCCCCGGGCTGATGAAGGACACCTCCCCGGCGGGCCTGGGGAGCTGGGCCGCCCGGGTCCCGGGACTGCGCGAGGCCCGTGCGGACGAACTGCCCGCGGGTGTCGGACAGGCGCTGCGCGCCGCCGTCCCGCTGATCGACATGCCCGTTTACCTGCGCTATCTGAAGGAGCGGCTGCGGGCGGCGGGCGGCACCGTGGAGCGGCGTTCGGTCACGGGCTTCGAGGAGCCCGCGGCGCTGGCGCCCGTCGTGGTGGACTGCACCGGGATCGGTGCCCGGGTGCTGGTGGCGGACGCGTCGCTGTACCCGGTGCGCGGCCAGGTGGTGGTCGTGGAGAACCCGGGGATCGACGAGTGGTTCGTGGCGAGCGTCCCCGGGTCCACCGATACGACGTATGTGCTGCCGCAGCCGTACGGAGTGCTGCTCGGCGGCACGGCGACGGACCACTCCTGGGATCTGCGCCCCGACCCGGCCGAGGCCGAGGCCATCGTGGCGCGCTGTGCCCGGATCCACCCCGCGCTGGCGGGGGCGCGGGTGCTGGAGCACCGGGTGGGGCTGCGGCCCGCGCGCCCCCGGGTCCGGCTGGAGGCCGTACCCCTGCCCGGGGGCGCGCGGCTGGTGCACAACTACGGTCACGGCGGCGCGGGTGTCACCGTGGCCTGGGGCTGCGCGGAGGACGCGGCCCGGCTGGCGCTGGAGTGACCGCGGATCAGCAGTCGGCGGGCGCCGCCGCGGTCAGATGGTACGCGGCGCGCTCGTCGAGGAGCAGCGGGACCAGATTCCGCTGCGACTGGCGGAGCGGTACGAAGGCGCCCTTGCCGAGCGGCAGCGCCAGCACTCCGTGGAGCGCCAGTTCGTCCTTGACGTCCGCGTACTGCGTGGCGTCGAGGCGGTAGCCGCACGGCGGGTTCTGGATGATCTGCTCGGGGGTCGCCGGTTCGTTGTCCGCGCCGCCGAGATAGACCGGGCCGCGGTCCCTCAGCCCGGCCAGCCGCGCGGTGGCCGTGGCGCCGGCGATCGCTCCCCTGCGCTCGTCGGTGAAGGCGAACAGCCCCTTCAGGGAGTCGAGCTGGCTGGTCACCCGGCGGCGGTGGTTCAGCGCCGGATCGGCCTCCTCGGCGTCGGTCAGCGCGTCGACCCGGCTCTCAATGAGCAGGCCGAGCGAGTGTTTGACGCCCGCCGCGTTGCGCAGGATGCGCTCCTGGCCGTCGCCGGCGGTCTGCCGGATCGGGTCACCGGTCACCGGGTCGGTCCAGATCCCGTAGGTGCCGATGGAGTGGCCGCCCGCGCGCGCGGCGGGCCGTACATAGCGTTCGGAGAGTGCCCGCGACTCGTCGTGGACCGCGGTCGCGGTGTTGAGATTGCGCGGCCAGAGGTCGAACAGGTCCTTGTCGTAGTACGGCGGGGTGGCCCCGTACTCGTGCAGGTCGTAGATGACGTCGGGGCGTTCGTCGCGGACCAGTGCCGCGAAGGCGCGGGCCTCGGCGGTCCTGAGCGCGATGTGGTCGCGGTTGATGTCGACGCCGTCGGAGTTGCCCCGGGTGTCGGCGGCCCGTCCGTCCGGGTTGGCCGTGGGGACGACGAGCACGGTCGTGCGGTCCAGGAAGCGCCGGGTGTCGCGGTCCTTGGCGTAGGCGAGATCGCGGACCGTGGTCAGACACGCCTCACGGCCCGACGGCTCGTCGCCGTGCTGGCTGCACACGAGCAGCACGGTGGTGGCCGCGTGCCGGGCGCCGATCCGGACGAGCTGGAGCGGGCGGCCCTGTGCGGTGGTGGCGAGGGTGGTGAGCGTGGCGCGCTCGCTGCCCCGGTCGACGGCGGCCAGGAACTCCTGCTCCTGCGGCTGGCTGGTCCACTGCGCGCCCTGGCTCGTCTCGAATCCGGTGCGCGGCGGGGCGGGCGAGGAGGTGGCCTGGGCGGGGACGGCGGCCATCATCGAGGTGACGAGGGCCGTGGCGGTGACCGCCAGAGCGAGGCCTCGTATGCGGGACGTCATGACGCGTGGTGAGGTCATCGGCTGCTGTCTCCCGGGATCGGAGGTGTCAGGCGCGGCTCTGCCACGCCGTGGTGACGGGACTCGCGGGGTGCGCTGTGCGGCGGGACGGCGCCGGTGGTGGCGCGGGCGAAGGCCGCCGCACCGCCGACGAGTGGCAGTCCGGCGGTGGTCCTGGACAGATCGAGGGTGAGGGTGGGAGTGGTGGACGGCGGGTCGATGAGGCCCTGGTCGGTACCGGCGACGATCAGGGCGAGGCGGTGTCCGGCCGGGACGACATGGTCGGTCGCGGCGAGATCGATGGTGAGGGTGTACGGCTTGCCGGGGGTGAGGGGGCGGCCGTGGCCGGCCGACGCGTAGGTGCCCAGATCGGCCCAGCCGCGGCTGAAGACCGTGTGATCGACATCGGCCGTCCTGGCCGCGGTCTCCCGGTAGCAGGAGCTGTCGGCGGTGGTGCTCGGGCCCCAGCAGGTGCGTTCGGTCAGCGTGGTGATGCCTTCGCCCGAGGCGCTGTAGTCCCGGATCGTGTCGGGACCGAGGTCGACGAGGACCGCGGAGAGATGGGCCGTCGAGGTGGACGGCGTGACGGTGACGGTCACCTCGCCGGAGCCGGACAGCCGCAGATCACGGCTGAGCGGCCGGGTGAGGAAACCGGACTTGTCCGGGGTCGGCCGGTCGATCTCGGCGGCCCAGTCGGTCTCGCTCCGGCCCGGGTCGTCGGTGAAGGTCTCGGTCGTGCCGGGCCTCGCGGGTGTACGGCCCAGGGTGCCGACCCCGGCGTCCTGGCCCGCGCCGGGACGCAGGACGGTGGTCGCGGTGGTGCGCGGCGGCCATACGCGGTCGGTGGACCACTGGTCGGGGGCGCGCTCGATGTCCGCCATGGGCTCGCGGTCGATGCCGTTGTCGTAGCCGAGGAGATAGTGGTCGAACCAGCGGTGCAGGGTGGAGACCCAGGTGGCACGGCGGAAGTCGAACGGGTCGACATGGCCGGTCTGGGAGAGCCAGATCTTGCGCTCCACACCGGCGTCGGCGAGCGCGTCCCACCACTGGCCGAGATGCTTGCCGCGGACATTGAGGTCCTGGGTGCCGTGGACGGCGAAGACACTGGCCCGGACCTTGTCCGCGTTCCTGACGTAGTCGCGCTCGCTCCACAGGCCGGTCAGGTCGCCGGTGCGCGGTGCCTCGTCGATCAGCCGCTGCTGGACCACCTGGCAGCGGGCGCGGGCCTCGGGGCTCTCGACATAGTCGGAGAGCCACTCGGGTCCCGAGTCGTAGAGGGGCGCGCCCTGCTGGAAGTAGTAGTCGTACCAGGAGGAGATCGCGCTGATCGGGACGATGGTCTTCAGTCCCTCGACCCCGGTGGCGGCGACGCCGTTGGCGATGGTGCCGTCGTAGCTCTTGCCGATCATGCCGGTGGCGCCGGTGGTCCAGTCGGCCCGTACGCGCTCGGTGCCGGTGCGGCTGCCGTAGGCGCGGGCGCGGCCGTTCAGCCAGTCGACCACGGCCTTGGCCGACTGGATGTCGGAGCGTCCGCCGACATCGACACAGCCGTCGGAGCGGTTGGTGCCCGCGAGGTCGACGGCGACGAAGGCATAGCCGCGCGGTACGAAGTAGTTGTCGTAGTGGAGCGGGAAGCCGACGGGCCTGCCGTCCGCGTCATAGGTCTTCCGCTGGCTCTCGTTGCCGCGTCCGCAGCAGGAGTAGTAGGGGCTCGCGTCCATGATCACGGGGACCTTGCGGCCCTGCCGGGCGGGTTCGCCGGGCCGGATGACATCGACGGCGACCCGGTCGGTCCTGCCGTCCTCGTCCCCGTCGATCCCGGTGTCCACCCAGACGGACTCGCGGATGGCGTTCTCGTACGAATAGACCGGCTGACTCTCCTTCACCCGCGGTCCGCCCGGCGCCGCGGCGGGCTGCGCGCCCTGGGCCCCCGTCGGGGTGAGCAGCACCCCCAGCAGAGCGGCGGAGGCCGCCGCGACCAAGGTTCTGCATGACCAGCGGGTTCCCCGCGCACGGATCTCCATGGGGCGGAAGGTACCCCGGTGAACTCCCGTGCAAAAGAGGGCAGTCGATCGGCCGGTGGGGCGCGAGGGCGTGGACGGGCCTGTCGGCCGCGTGGTGGTCGTGCGGTGGTCGCATGGTGGTCGCGTGGCGGGAGGGACGGGGGCGCCGTGACCCGCGCGCCCCCGGTCCGGCGACGCGGCCCCGGTCCGGTGGCACGGAGGCGGCGGTCCGGCGACGCGGGGGCGGGGAAGAGTGGGGCGGGGAGAAGTGGGCGGATGGCACGGGGGCGGGGGAAGCGGGCGGCCAAGCGGGCCGGTGGGACGGGGCAAGCGGGCCGACGGACTGGCGGCCGTGGGCGCACCGCCGGCCCACAGGGCCTGATGGAGCGCTTTGGAAGCGCTCTCACCCTCACGCCCGCAGCGGTTAGGCTGTAGCTGTCCGGCGGCCCGTCTCGCCCCCGTATGCGGCGCCGCCGTACGGTACCGCCGTATCGGTCCTTCCTGCCTGCCACCATCAGCCATGTTCGTCGCCGACGAGGAGCGCACGCCTTGCCCGAGCCGTCCCCTGGGTTCCGTCCCACTCTGGAAGCTGTCGCCGCGCGCGCCGGCGTCTCCCGGGCCACGGCCTCGCGGGTCGTCAACGGCGGTGCGGGCGTCCGGCAGCCGCTGGTCGACAAGGTGCGCCGGGCGGTGGACGAGCTGGGGTACGTACCGAACCACGCCGCCCGCACCCTGGTCACCCGGCGTACCGGCGCGGTCGCCGTGATCATCGCCGAGCCGGAGATCCGGATCTTCTCCGACCCGTTCTTCTCCCAGCAGATCCGCGGTATCAGCAAGGAACTGACCGCGCACGACACCCAGTTGGTGCTGCTGCTGCTCGAAGGGCCCGGCGACTACGACCGGATCGCCCGGTATCTCGCGGGCGGCCATGTCGACGGCGCGCTCGCCTTCTCCCTGCACACCGACGATCCGATCCCCGAGATCACCCGGCGGGCCGGGATGCCGACCGTATACGGCGGCCGGCCGAGCTGGACGGCGGCGCAGGACCACCAGGCCGTGCCGTATGTGGACGCCGACAACCGCGGCGGCGCCCGCGCCGCCGTGCAGTATCTGCGGGAACTGGGCCGGCGGCGGATCGCGCATATCGCGGGCCCGCGCGACCAGACCTCGGCCACCGACCGGCTCGACGGCTACCGGGACGTGCTGCTGGACGCGGATCCCGCGCTGATCGCCGAGGGCGCGTTCACGGCGGAGAGCGGGGAGCGCGCGATGGCGGAGCTGCTGGAGCGGTGCCCCGGTCTGGACGCGGTGTTCGCCGCCAACGATCTGATGGCGTCGGGCGCCCTGCGGGTGCTCAAGGAGCGGGGCCTTTCGGTGCCCGGCGATGTGGCGCTGGTCGGCTTCGACGACATGGACTCGGTCGCGGAGGCCACCGACCCGCCGCTGACCACCGTCCAGCAGGACATCGAGGGACAGGGCCGGCTGATGGCGCGGCTGCTGCTGCGCGGTCTGGACCGGGAGCGTGAAGGCGCCTCGGCGCCGGCCTCGGTGATCACCCCGACCACACTGGTACGGCGGGCCTCGGCCTGAGCCGAGACCCGCCGTCCGTGGGGGACCCGTGGGGGACCCGTGGGGGGTCATGGGGTGGGTCACCAGGTCGTACCACCCTGGTCGTACCACCTGGGCCGGGTCACCCGGGCCGGGTCACCGGGGCCGGGTGCGGACCCGGCCCCGGTGCCCGCTACCCGGTCGCGGTCGAGCGCGCGGGCACGGCGAGCGTCTTGCCGTCCGAGAAGGTGACCGTACGCGCCACCGTGTCGAAGTTGTGCGCCGCGTAGGTCCGTACCCCGCCCTTGCTGAAGACGGCGGAGGTCGGGATCGACCCGGTCACCGTCGCGTCCGGAGCGCCCAGCGAGTCCAGCGTGGTGATCCAGTGGTACGTATGGGCCCTGGACTCGCCCGCCTCGGGTGAGTAGCCCGCGTTGCCCGCGTCCCACTTGGCCTTGGCGGCCGCGGGATCGGCGAGCGCCTCGAACTCCCAGAGGATGTCGCGCCATTCGACGGCCGGTCCGCCGTTCTCCCGCACCATCTCGGCGAGGTTGCGCCTGATCGCGTCCTTCTCGCGGGCCAGATGGAGCGAACCCCCGGTCAGCGGAAGGGCGTTGATGCCGTGGATCTCCTCCGGGTTGGCCGTCCACCAGGTGGAGTAGGCGCCGCCGCTGCCCCACACCATGCCGACCGTGTCGTGGCCGAAGGAGGCCGGGAAGACCTGCTGGTCGGCGTCGAACCAGTACTGGCCGATCGCCTCGGACTCGGTCGCCAGCAGATAGCTGCCCAGATCGCGCAGCGCGGTGTCACCGGTCGCGGAGCCCCACAGGATCAGGGCGGCGCTGAGGTTGGTGGACTCCGACGACGACTCCTGGTTGTTGCCCGCGGCGAAGCCCTGGTGGCCCGCGGCCCAGCTGTGGCCCGCGTACACGTCGAAGCCGCGCAGGAAGGGGAAGGCGGTGTCGTCGCGGCTGGGGTTGGCCGCGTCGCGCACGAGCGTCTTCACCATGCCGCCCCAGGCGGAGTCGGCGGCCCACGCCCGGTCGTACTGGGCGACGATCGCCGCCGCGTAGACGTAGTAGCTGTAGTGGAAGTGGTGGTCGTTGAGTTCCGTGTCACTGCCGTAGGACGCGGGGTACCCGATCAGCGTCTTCCAGTTCCGGTCGTACGAGAACTCGTTCGCGCCGCCCGCCGTGAACCACTGCTCCAGTCTGCCCTTGAGCAGTCCGACGAGCTTGTCGCGGGTCGCGGTCTCCCCGATCTGGTCGGCCAGGGGCGCCAGTTGGGCGAGTTTGCCCAGCGCCTTGCCCGTCCAGTAGGTGTCGACCGCGCCGGAGAACGGATCGGCCGCGTTCGCCACCTCGTTCAGATATCCCCTGAGCCGTGCCTGGTCGACCGCGCCCGCTCTGGGCAGCGCGGGCAGCACCCCGGCTGACTGCTGGCTGGTGGTGAAGGACGCGCCCTCGCGGACCTTCATCGTGCCGCGCGGTGAGACATAGGTGTACGGGGTCAGCGCGTCGGTCGTGTTCAGCCACTGGTGGCGGTAGAGGGCCTGGAGCGTACCGGTCTCGGTGCCCTCCTGCGGGGCGGTGGTGAGGCTGTAGGTCGCCCTGACGTTGCCGCCGGAGGCGCTCCAGCTCACCTTCGAGCCGGTGACGAAGCTGTACGCGTACTTCCGGTAGGTGGCCAGCGCGTCCGTGGAGGGCAGGAGCGCGAGCGAGAAGTAGTCACGGCCGCCGAGCCCGGCCGTGAGCGTGCTGCCCGCGACGGACCAGTCGCTGCCGGTCGGTGCGAACAGGGCGTAGTGGTGGCCCGCGACGGTGATGCCGAGGACATTGCCCTGGTCGGCGAAGACCTGGGGCGCGGCGGCGGTGGTGACCCGCGCGTCGCCGCCGGTGCCTTTGGCGTAGACGAAGGGCAGCCCGTGGCCGATGGTGGCCCGCAGGGTGCGGGCGCCGTCCGACCAGTACGGGGTGACGGTCCAGTCCGACCAGGAGTCGGCCTTGGTGTCGGGCGAGTTGAGCCCGGTCAGGCCGAGCGTGAGATCGGCCTTGTGCGCGTACTCGTACTGGCGGCCGTCACCGGTGATCGTGGGGGTGGTCGGATAGCCGACCTGGAGACCCCCGGCGGTCGCCTGGTAGGTGAGCGGATGGCCGTACATCGGTGTGGAGTACGGATTGTCGCCGTACCGCTGGTAGGCGAGCGAGGACCACCAGTCGTTGGTGGGCACCGGCTTGTTCCGGGCGGCCTCGGTCAGCTTGGGGGTGACCGGAGTGCCGGTGTTGGTCGTGGGGCCCGATGTGCCCGCGGGACGGGTGTCCGAGTAACTGCCCGCGCCCACGGGGACGGTGGCGGCCATCGCCGGACCAGCGGCGGGTCCCAGGCCGACGGCGGCCAGGGCGGTGACCAGTACCAGCGCGGAAACGGGTCTGGCTCGGGAGACGGACATGGACGGCACCTCGAAGACATGGGGGGAAGGGGCGTCCGAGAGCGCTCTCAGATGCCAAGAAACGTAAAACTCCTGAAACAGAAGTGTCAATACGTCTGACACAGACAGCAGTTCGCCGGTGACAGACGGCCGTTATGCGTTCGAGTCTTGACGAAGCGTGGGGCGCCGGGGCACGCTCCCTCCCATCTCTTGAGAGCGCTCTCAGAACGCGACGGGATCTCTCGTCGATGCCACCGGTATTCCGAAGCCAAGGGAGGCTTCCCATGCCCATCGCCCGAGCCGCCAGGAGGGTCACCGGGAGAGCCGCGCTCCGTCTCGGCGCGGTCGTGCTCTCCGGGGCACTGCTCGCCGCCTGCGGATCCGGTTCCTCGGGGGGAACCTCCGGCAGCGCGAACGGCAAGGTCACGCTGACCGTCGATCTCTTCGGATCGTTCGGCTACAAGGAGGCGGGGCTGTACGCGGAGTACCAGAGGCTCCACCCGGACATCACGATCAAGCAGACCGACACCGAGGACGAGGCCGACTACTGGAAGTCGCTCCAGACCCGGCTGGCCGGCGGGGGCGGGCTCGCCGATGTGCAGGGCGTCGAGGTGGGCCGTATCGCCTCGGTCACCCAGCAGCAGGCCGACAAGTTCGAGGACTTGAAGCGGTTCGGCGCGGACGGGCTGAAGGATCAGTTCGCGGAGGCCAAGTGGTCCGCCGCCACGACCCAGGACGGCCGGATCCTGGGGCTGGGCACGGATGTCGGGCCCGAGGCGCTGTGCTACCGCACGGATCTGTTCGAGCGGGCGGGGCTGCCGACCGACCGCGCCGAGCTGGAGCGCCGGTGGTCCACCTGGGACGGCTATCTGGCGCTCGGCAAGGAGTACCTGGAGAAGGCGCCCGCGAAGAGCGCCTGGCTCGACAGCGTGGGCAGCCTGTACTCGATCATGATCGGCCAGGAGGAGGAGCGGTACTACGACGCGTCGGGCAAGCTGATCTACGAGGACAACCCGGCCGTACGGACCGCCTGGGACACCTCGGTCGAGGCGGCGGAGTCCGGACTGAGCGCCAAGCTCGACCAGTGGTCACCGCAGTGGAACCAGGCCTTCGCGGCGGGCTCGTTCGCCACCATTCCGTGTCCGGCGTGGATGCTCAGCTATATCAAGGGCCAGGCGGGTGAGGGCGGTTCGGGCAAGTGGGACATCGCCAGGCTGCCCGGCGGCGCGGGGAACTGGGGCGGTTCGTATCTCACGGTTCCGCGCGCGGCCGAGCACAAGAAGGAGGCGTACGAGCTGATCCGGTGGCTCACCGCCCCCGAGCAGCAGGCCACGCTCTTCCGGAAGCAGGGGCTCTTCCCGTCCTCCACGGGGGCGATCGCGAAGGTCGCGGACACGACGGACCCGTACTTCTCGGACGCGCCGATCGGCCGGATCTTCGGCGACGCGGCGAAGGCGGCGCCGGTGCAGGTGCTCGGTGTGCACGACGCGAATGTGGCCCAGCAGATCACCAACGCGCTGAGCGAGGTGGAACGCAAGGGCACATCGTCCGACAAGGCGTGGTCGACGGCGAAGAAGGGCGTCGAGAACGTGATCGGCTGACGCGGTGTGCCTGCGGCGCGGGGGCGGGGGCGTGGACGGGGGATGCCGATGGCCGAGCCGGGCCGCACGGGTCATGCGGGCTTGTCGGGGGCGCGGTCAGCGACGCGGTCTCAGCGACGCAGACGCGAGGCCGGCGGATCCGCCGGCCGGACCGCACACGCGCGGCGGACGCGGGCCCGGGTGCCGCCGGGCCGACCGCTCGGGCCACGCGGAGGCCTGCTGCCGCGGGCGCGGGGTCAGCGGCGCCTGTGCGGTCAGGCCGGCCGGGTAGGTCCGGCGGGTTTGTCGGCGCGGCGGCGCGATGCCGTACCGACGGGCCGACCGACCGGCCTGGCCATGCGGGCGGGGGCAGCCGTGCGGCCTCGCAGGCAAGGCCGGCAGATCCGCCGGCCGGGCCGTACGGGCGCGGATCGCGGGCACCACATCGGCGGGTCGGCGGGTCGGCGGGTCGGCGGGTCGGCGGGGCCAGGCCACCCACCGGACAGCCGCTGTCGCGGACGCGACTGTGTTGGTGCGGCGCCGGACAGCCCGACAGGTCCGGCGAGGTTGTCGGCACGGCGGCACGACACCGTACCGGCGGGCCGACCGCTCCGGGCCCGCGGGCGCGGCGGGTGGGCAGTGGCTCGGCCTCGCGGGCGCGAGGTCGGCGGATCTGCCGGTCGGCCACGCGGACGGGCGGCCAGCCGCGCGGCTTCGTAGGCGCGCGGCCGGCCGGCCCGTCGGCGCGACCGCACGGTCGCGCGGTGGTCGGCGCCAACGGTGCCAACGCGGCGCCGGCGGGCCGGGCGGCTCGGCCTCGCGGACGCGGCCTCGCGGGCGGGGCGTGAGCTGGGCCGCCGCAGCGGCGACCACTCGGCACGGGGGGGGCGGCCCGCCCCGCACCGTCCGAATGCGGCCGGGGCGCGTCGGGGCGGAGCCCCCCAGGGGAGCCGGTCCCCCTGGAGCTTCGCCCCGGCGGTCGGCTCCCGGCTTCCTCCTTGTCCCACACTCCCTATCGAAGGGCCGTTCGATGTCCCTCACCGCCACCACGAAACCCGCCTCCCCACCGCCCCGACCGGGGCCGGGACCGCGACCGGGGTCCGTCGTCCGGCTGTCCCTCGTCCGCCGTACCTGGCGCGCCTTCTCGCCGTACGCCTATATCGCCCCGTTCTTCACCCTGTTCGCGGCGTTCGGGCTCTTCCCGCTCCTCTACACCGCGTATGTGTCGCTCTACCGGGTCGAGCTCCAGACCCCCGGCGACATGGAGTGGCGCGGCCTCGGCAACTACACCGCGCTCTTCACCGACGAGTTCTTCTGGACCGCCCTGCGCAACACGTTCACCATCGGTGTGCTCTCGACCGTGCCCCAGCTCGTGATGGCCCTGGGACTGGCCCATCTCCTCAACTACAAGCTGCGGGGCCGGACGTTCATCCGTACCGCGATGCTGCTGCCGTACGCCACCTCCGTCGCCGCCGCCACACTCGTCTTCGCCCAGCTCTTCGGCCGCGACTTCGGACTGGTCAACTACCTCCTGGGGCTGGTCGGTCTCGGTCCGGTGGACTGGCAGACCGGCACCGTCGCCTCCCAGATCGCCGTGTCGACCATCGTCATCTGGCGCTGGACCGGCTACAACGCGCTGATCTATCTCGCGGGGATGCAGTCCATCCCGAACGAGCTGTACGAGGCCGCCGAGATGGACGGAGCCTCGCGCTGGCGGCAGTTCATCCATGTCACCCTGCCCGGTCTGCGCCCCACGATCGTCTTCACCGTCGTCGTCTCGACGATCGGCGCCACCCAGCTCTTCGGGGAGCCGCTGCTCTTCGAGGGGTCCATCTCGGGCGGCATCTCACACCAGTACCAGACCCTCGGGCTCTATATGTACGAGCAGGGCTGGGGCTTCTTCCATCTCGGCCGGGCCGCCGCCATCGCCTGGGTGATGTTCGTGCTGATCGTGCTGCTGGTCGGGGTCAACACCCTGATCGCGCGGCGCCGTTCCCGTAAGGAGGCCGGCCGATGACCACACTCACCGCGCCGCCGACCCCGCCCACACCCCCGCCCCCGAAAGCCGTGGAACGACCCCGTTCCGTACGGCGCCGGAGCCGCGCCGGACGTACGATGCACGGCGGCCGGCTCTCGTACGTCATCCTGGCCGTCGCGCTGCTCTTCTCCGCCTTCCCGTTCTACTGGACGATCGTCGCGGCCAGCCGTTCCAACGCCGATCTCGCCCAGGTCCCGCCCACGCTCCTGCCCGGCCCTCATCTGATCAAGAACTTCGAGGCGGTGCTGGAGGAGGCCGACATCGCCAAGGCCCTCCTCAACTCCCTGATCGTCTCGGGCTCGATCATGGTGGGGACGGTCCTGTGCTGCACCCTCGCCGGGTTCGCCTTCGCCAAACTGCGCTTCCGGGGCCGGGGCGCTCTGCTGGCCGTCACCGTGGGCACGATGATGATCCCGCCGCAGCTCGGGGTGATCCCGCTGTTCATGCTGATCGCCGAACTCCAGTGGGTGAACCAGCTCCAGGCCGTCATCCTGCCCGGACTCGTCTCCGCCTTCGGGGTGTTCTTCATGCGCCAGTATCTGGTGCAGTCGCTGCCGGACGAGCTGATCGAGGCCGCCCGGGTGGACGGCGCCTCCACCGCGCGGATCTTCTGGTCGGTCGTGGTGCCCATCGCCAGACCCGGGATGGCGGTGCTGGGCATGCTCACCTTCATGGCCGCGTGGAACGACTTCTTCTGGCCGATCATCGCGCTCTCCTCGCAGGAGCCGACCGTCCAGGTCGCCCTGCGCCAGCTCGGTGGCGGCTATGTCCACGACCAGTCCGTGATCATGGCGGGCACCCTGCTCGGCACGCTGCCGGTGCTGCTGGTCTTCGGTCTGCTGGGCCGGCAGATCGTCGGAGGGATCATGCAGGGCGCCGTCAAGGGCTGACACGGCTCCTCGCAGTCCTCCCGCCGTCGTCCCGACGTCCTCCCGCCGTCTTCTCGACCTCTCACGCCGCCCCACGCCCGCCCCACGCCGGCCCGCTCGGCTCCTGTGCCGGCCCCCTCAGCCGCCGCACCGCCCCTTCCGCCCTCCACCCACGGGAGTTCCCTTCTCATGACCGCCGTCGACGCACGTCCCCGGACCACCGCGGAATCACGCTTCCCCCGCGGCTTCCGCTGGGGGACGGCCACCGCCGCGTACCAGATCGAGGGGGCCGCCGCCGAGGACGGCCGTACCCCGTCCATCTGGGACACCTTCAGCCGCGCCCCCGGCCGGGTACGCAACGGCGACACCGGCGACATCGCCGCCGACCACTATCACCGGATGAACGAGGACGTCGCCCTGCTGAAGGAGCTGGGCGTCACGGACTACCGCTTCTCGGTGGCCTGGCCGCGCGTCCAGCCGACGGGCCGGGGGCCCGCCGTGCAACGGGGTCTCGACTTCTACCGGCGGCTGGTCGACGCGCTGCTGGCGGCCGGGATCCGGCCGGTCGCCACGCTCTACCACTGGGATCTGCCGCAGGAGCTGGAGGACGCGGGCGGCTGGCCGCAGCGCGACACGGCGGGACGGTTCGCGGAGTACGCGCGGATCGTGGGCGAGGCGCTCGGCGACCGCGTGGCCACCTGGATTACGCTCAACGAGCCCTGGTGCGCGGCCTTCCTGGGGTACGCGTCCGGTGTCCATGCCCCGGGCCGTACGGATCCGGTCGCCGCGCTGCGGGCCGCGCACCACTTCAATCTGGCCCACGGTCTGGCCGTCGGCGCGCTGCGGGCCGCGCTGCCGAGGAAGTCCGAGATCTCCCTGACCCTCAACCTCCACGCCGTACGGCCGTTGGCGGACACGGCGGCCGATCTCGACGCGGTGCGCCGGATCGACGCGCTGGGGAACCGGATCTTCCTCGATCCGGTCTTCCACGGGCGGCTGCCGGAGGATCTGATCGACGACACGGCCCCGCTCACGGACTGGTCGTTCGTCCGTGACGGTGATCTGGAGACGGCGAGCGCGCCCATCGACTCCCTCGGGATCAACTACTACTCCCCCACCGTGGTCGCCGCCGTGTCCCCCGGCGCACCGGATGTCCCGCTTCCCGGTATGACCGGCATGACCGGCGTGAGCGACGCGCCCGATACGCCGTCGCCGTGGCCCGGGACCGAGGGGCGCGTGCGCTTCGTACCGGTCCCCGGCCCGCGTACCGCGATGGACTGGCCGGTCGACGCGGACGGGCTGTACGAACTGCTCACCCGGCTGCGGGACGAACTGCCCCGTACCCCCCTGATGGTCACCGAGAACGGCGCGGCGTACGACGACTACGCCGATCCGTCCGGCGCGGTCCACGACCCCGAGCGGGTCGCCTATCTCCGCGCCCATCTCGCCGCCGTCCACCGAGCGATCGCGGAGGGCACACGGGTGCGCGGCTACTTCCTCTGGTCGCTCCTGGACAACTTCGAGTGGGCGTACGGGTACAGCAAGCGGTTCGGGATCGTCCATGTCGACTTCGCGACCCAGCGCCGTACGGTCAAGGACAGCGCACGCTGGTACGCGGCGGTCATCGGACGGGGCGGTCTCGCCTGAGGACAACGTCTCTGACGTGCCGTCAGGTCAAGGTGCGGAGGCGTCGGCGCCGGACCGGACCGGACCGATCCGGACCGATCCGGACCGGACCTGCGCCGTGGCACGAGATCACCCGTCAGCGGGTCTAGGTCAGCGAGTCGAGCAGTTCGTCGATGGTGGGCAGGGCCCGCATCTCGTCCGCCAGCCGGCGCGCCCCGGCCCGGTACGACGGACCGGCGAGCACGGACTCGACGGCGGAGCGCAGAAGCGGCAGGTCGTCGGGGCCAAGTTCGGGCATCGCGTCCCCGGCTCCGCCGCTGGGCCTGACCACCAGGCCCGCTCCCGCCTCGTCCACCAGCCGGGCGTTGGCGGGCTGGTCGGCGAAGAACGGAACGACGACCAGCGGCACCCCGGCCGCCAGTGTGCCGAAGGTCGTACCGGAACCGCCGTGGCAGACCACGAGGTCCGCGCTGGCGAGGACATCGGCCTGCGGGACCCACGCCTCCACATGGACGTTCGGCGGAATCGGGCCGAGCGCCGCGATGTCGGTGGCGCGTCCCACCGTCAGAAGGACGCGTACCGGCAGCCCGCCGAGCGCGGCCAGCGCCGACCGGTAGGCCGCCGCGCCGGTGGACAGCCCGCCCGCGACGGTGCCGAGCGTGAGATAGACCAGCGGTTCCCCGCTCCCGTCCCACCAGTCGGGCAGGGGCGCGTGAGGAGCGCCGGCACTCTCCCGGAAGCGGCGGGTCACGGTGTACGGCGACGGGTCGAGGGAGGCCGGGAACCGTGTCAGATACGGGGACTCCCGCAGCCGTTCGACAAGTTGGCCGCCGTACGGCGCGAGCGCGGGCGCCGCCAGCCGGAGCGCGCCCGCCTCGATCCGTGCCGCCGAGATCGCCACCTGGGCGTGCGGGACGCCCGCGCGCTCCGCCGCCACGGCGGAGGCGTACTCACAGGGCTCGCGCAGTACGAGATCGGGCCGCCACTCCCGGCACGCGTCCTCCAGCGCCGGCAGCATCGCCGCCGTGCAGAGACGTCCGAACAGCTCCCGGTCGATCAGGACTGCGGCCTCCTCCCTCGACACCTGGGCGAAGCGCTCCCGGATGGCGGTGGTCTCGGCCTCGGGCGGCTCCCCGCCGATCCGGTACGGCTGCCCCCGCGCCGCGAGCCGTTCCTCCAGTTTCGGCGGGCCCATGACGAGAACGTCGTCCCCCCGGGCGGCACACGCGTCGATGAACGGTATGAGCGGGTTGAAGTGACCGGATCCCTCGGTCGAGGAGAAGAGCACACGCATGGGGCGAAATCCTAGGGCCTCTCGTTCGGATCTCGCCGGGCTCGCGTGCCCCGGCACCGCGCCGGGCGCGCGGGCCGGGCGGTGCGGTACGGGCCGGTCGGTACGGGCCGGGCGGCGTGAGCCGGGTGAACTCGGGCCGTGTGGGCGCGGTCCTGGCGGGGCGAGCACGCTCCGGGCCGGCCATGTGGCGTTCATGGACGGCGGGGCGAGGAGTCCTTGCGCAATTGGCATGCTACGGACATGCTTTTCCCAGCGGAATCTACCCGCATAGATCCGGCTCCGTCCTGAACGCTCCCCCCAACCGCCGCCCCGCCGCGGGCGGACGCGGCACGCCTCCAGGAGGATCCCCTTGAGCACGCGTTTCACGCGCCGCCATGCCACCGCTCTCGCTCTCTCCGCCGTCACCGTCGCCGCGCTCCAGGGCGTGGCGTCCCCGATGGCGGGGGCCTCGCAGCCCGGTCCCCCGGACGCCGCGCCGGTCTCCGCCGTCGGCCGTGTCGAGGACCGGACGGCCCGTGCCGTCGCCACCTCGCTCGACGACCGGAGATGGCGGGCGCAGATACGCTCGGCGGCGCTCACCTCGGACCAGGTCGATCTGAGCGCCCTGACCGACCGAGCCGCGGCCCCCGCAGGACAGGCCCTCAGAAAGACGGTCGCCGAGGGCGACCGGCGCATCGCCGCGGCCAAGGGGCTGGGCGCCGAGACCGGTTCGCTGCTGCGGCTGCGACTGGCCGCCGATTCCATGCGCGGCTCGCTCACGGCGGACACGGTCCCGCTGGTCGCCGCGGCCACCGCCGATGACGGCGCCGAGACGATCACCGCGTACGACAGCCGGGGCCGGGCGCACACGCTGGACGCGCGCAAGACCCCCGACCGGCCCGTCTATGTCGTCGACATCGACGTCACCAAGGCCATGACGGCGGGCCTGGGCGTGGTCGACAAGGAACTGACGAAGCGCGGTCTGTCCGCCGCCGGGATCTCGCGCGACCGCGCCGCGGCCGCCGGTTTCTGGACCTCCCGCCTCGACGCCGTCCACCTGTCCGACGACGAGGAGCCCTGGGTCTCGGGCGACGCCGAGATCTTCTCGATCGTCAGCGGCTTCGGCCACGACGGCGCGGTCCGTGTCGACACGGTGACCCTGCCGTATCTGGACAACGACGGCACCACCTATTACCCGAACCAGGTCCTGGTCAACTGGTCGTCCTACAAGTACAACCTCGCCGATGTCGTGATGATGGAGGACGACGGCGACACCAACTACCAGGCCCTGGCCAAGGCCATCGCGGACGTCCTGCTCACCATCACCGACCAGGGCGCCTACATCCCGCTGGTGAACGCCATCCTCGACGCCATCCCGGCCTCCTGGTGGACCAATGACCCGGACTACGTCGACTCCTGGTACACCCTGGGCAAGGACACCTCGGGCCGCGTCAACGGCGCCCGGGGCAACGGCTGGATGACGATCAGCCCGTACTACGTCGACCAGCTCTGACACACCGGATCACACCGGATCACACCGGCTCACGAGCGGACACACCCGGATCACAGCCGGATCACACCGCATTCGCTCGGGAATCCCGTCCGGTCCTCCGCGTCCCAGGGCCCACCGGGCCCCACGGACCCCTCCCCCGGAGGCCGGACCGGACGGGGTTCCCGTCGCCGCGTCCCTGATCTCCGGCATGTCACCCCCGCACGGCTCAGCCCCGCACGGGCGGCTCAGCCCCGCACGGGCGGCCACCGACCGTCACCCCCACGGTTTTCCCGCAGACCGCCCCCGGCCACCACTTTCACCACAGTGGTGACACAGCAATACTGTTCCACTGAGTCGATCTGTCGACCCACGGCAGCCGGAAGCGAGGTGCGGGTCCATGGCCACCGAGACCGAGCGGTCCACGCTCACGGTCGACGAACTGGCCGCGCGCGCCGGGGTCACCGTGCGCACCGTGCGCTTCTACAGCAGCCGCGGACTGATTCCCCCGCCGGTCATCGGGCCGCGCCGGGTCGGGCACTACGGGCCAGGACACCTCTCCCGGCTGGCGCTGATCGAGGAGCTTCAGCACCGGGGCATGACGCTCGCCGCGATCGAGCGCTATCTGGAGCGGTTGCCGCCCGATCTCAGCGCGCGCGAGCTGGCGATCCACCGTGCGCTGGTGGCCTCCTGGGCACCGGACTCGCCCGAGGACGCCGCACGGGAGGAGCTGGAGCGCAGGGCGGGACGGGCGCTGACGGAGGAGGACATCGACCGGCTCGCCGCGATGGGCGCCCTGGCGCGCGCCGACCGTCCGGACACCTACCGGCTGGACCCCGCGCTGCTGCGGCTCTGCGTCGAACTGCTCGACGTGCCCATCGCGCAGGAGACGATCCTCGCGGCCCGTACGGTCCTGCTGGAGCACACCCGTGAGGCGGCGCGCAAGCTGACCCGGATGCTGCGGGACGAGGTGTCGCCCCCGTACGGAGGGGACGCGTCGGCCCCGGAGCAGATCGCGGCGGTGAAGTCGCTCTCCGCCCATATGGAGCCGCTGGTGGTCCAGGCGCTGATCACGGCGTTCCAGCGGTCGCTCAAGGAGGAGCTGCGGGCCGCGTTCCGGGCGGAGGCGGAGTGACTCCGCCTCCCGCCCGCGCCACCTGCCCCGCTCACACGTACCGCACCACGCGCCCCGCTCAGGCGTCGCTGAAGATCTCTCCCCTCGCCGCCTTCTCGACCAGCAGCGCGGGCGGCTCGAACCGCTCCCCGTACCGCCCCGCCAGCTCCCGGGCGCGGGCGACGAAGCCGGGCAGCCCGCCCTCGTAGCCGTTGATGTACTGGAGCACCCCGCCCGTCCAGGCGGGGAAGCCGATCCCCATGACCGAGCCGATGTTGGCGTCGGCGACCGAGGTGAGGACGTTCTCCTCCAGACAGCGCACGGAGTCCAGCGCCTCGGAGAAGAGCATCCGTTCCCGCATGTCGTCGAAGAGGTCGTCCGCGTCCGCCTTGCCGAAGTGTTCCCGCAGCCCCGGCCAGAGCCGGACCCGGCCGCCGTCCTCGTCGTACTCGTAGAAGCCCGCGCCGCCGGCGCGTCCCGTACGGCCGAACTCGTCCACCATCCGGTCGACGACCGCGTCCGCCGGGTGCCCGGTCCAGGTGCCTCCCGACTCCTCCACCGCGCGCCTGGTCTCGTCGCGGATCTTCCGGGGCAGGGTGAGCGTCAGCTCGTCCATCAGGGCGAGCACCTTGGCGGGGTAGCCGGCCTGCGCGGCGGCCTGTTCGACGGAGGCGGGCTCGATGCCCTCGCCGACCATCGCGACACCTTCGTTGATGAACTGCCCGATCACCCGGGAGGTGAAGAAGCCGCGCGAGTCGTTGACGACGATCGGGGTCTTCCTGATCGCGCGCACCAGGTCGAAGGCGCGCGCGAGGGCTTCGTCCCCCGTCCGCTCCCCCTTGATGATCTCGACCAGCGGCATCTTGTCGACCGGCGAGAAGAAGTGCAGTCCGACGAAGTCCGCCGGCCGGGACACGCCCTCGGCGAGCAGGGTGATCGGCAGGGTGGAGGTGTTGGAGCACAGCAGCGCGCCGGGCTCCACGATGTCCTGGATCTCCTGGAAGACCTTGTGCTTGAGCGCCGGGTCCTCGAAGACCGCCTCGATCACGGCGTCGCAGCCCGCGAGATCGGCGGGGTCGGCGGTGGGAGTGATACGGGCGAGCACCGCGTCGCGCCGGGCCTCGGTCGTACGGCCCCGGGACAGCTCCTTGGCGAGCAGTTTCTCCGTGTACGCCCTGCCCCTCTCCGCGGCATCCCGCGAGACGTCCTTCAGGACGACATCGAGGCCGGCGCGGGCGCAGGAGTAGGCGATGCCCGCGCCCATCATCCCGGCGCCGAGGACCGCGACCCGGCGGACCTCGCGCGGGGGGACGCCCCGGGGGCGGCCGGCGCCCGAGTTGACGGCCTGGAGGTCGAAGAAGAACGCCTGGATCATGTTCTTGGCGGTCTGCCCGGTGACCAGCTCGGTGAAGTAGCGGGCCTCGACGGTCTGCGCGGTCTCGAAGTCGACCTGGGAGCCCTCGACGGCCGCCGCGAGGATATTGCGCGGCGCGGGGAAGGGAGCCCCCGCGAGCTGCTTCCTCAGACTGGCGGGGAAGGCGGGGAGCTGGGCGGCGAAGCGGGGGCTGGACGGCGTACCGCCGGGGATCCTGTACCCCTTGACGTCCCAGGGCTGCGAGGACTCGGGGTGGGCGTCGATGAAGGCTCGCGCGGCGGCGAGCATCTCGTCCGCGGTGGCGGTCACCTCATGGACGAGCCCGGCCTCCAGCGCGCGGCGCGGGGTGTACTGCGTGCCCTGGAGGAGCACCTTGAGCAGCGCGTCCGCGATCCCCAGCAGCCGTACGGTACGGGTGACTCCGCCGGCGGCGGGCAGCAGTCCGAGCGTGACCTCGGGCAGGCCGATCCTGGACCCCGGGGCGTCCAGGGCGACCCGGTGGTGGCAGGCGAGGGCGATCTCGTAACCGCCGCCCAGGGCGGCCCCGTTGATGGCGGCGACCAGGGGCTTGCCCAGGGTTTCGAGGCGTCGCAGAGCGTGCTTGACGGCCATACCGCTGTCGAAGGCCCGCTGCGCGTCGGCCGGGCCGAGCTTGATCATGTCCTTGAGGTCACCGCCCGCGAAGAAGGTCTTCTTGGCGGAGGTGACGATGATGCCGCGGATGCCGTCCCGCTCGGCCTCCGCGCGTTCGGCGATCGCCGCGAGGGAGTGCCGGAAGGCCGCGTTCATGGTGTTGGCGGACTGGCGGGGGTCGTCCAGGACGAGGGTGACGACGCCCGTGCCGTCCTGTTCCCAGCGGATGGCCGAGGACGCCGGGGTGGTGGACTCGCTCATGCTGCTGCTCCGTAATCCATGACGGGGACGAAGGGAGGGAGAGGGGCGGGCGGGACGGTCAGAGGCGGGCGGGACGGTCAGAGGCGTTCCACGACGGTGGCGACCCCCATGCCCCCGCCGACGCAGAGGGTGACCAGTCCGTACCGCTGGTCCCTGCGCTCCAGTTCGTCGATGAGCGTGCCGAGGATCATGGCCCCGGTGGCCCCCAGCGGATGGCCGAGCGCGATGGCCCCGCCGTTCACATTGACCTTCTCCAGCGGCAGTCCCATGTCCTCGACGAAGCGCAGGACGACCGCGGCGAACGCCTCGTTGATCTCGACCAGGTCGATGTCGTCGATGGTGAGTCCGGCCTTGGCCAGGGCCTTGCGGCTGGCGGGCGCGGGTCCGGTCAGCATGATGGTCGGCTCGGAGCCGGAGACGGCGGCGGACACGATCCTGGCGCGCGGCGTGAGCCCGTGGCGCTCGCCGGTCTCCCGGGAGCCGATGGCGACGAGGGCCGCGCCGTCCACGATGCCGGAGGAGTTGCCCGCGTGGTGGACATGGTCGATCTTCTCGACCCAGTGGTACTTCTGGAGGACGACGGCGTCGAAGCCGCCCGCCTCGCCGATCGTGGCGAACGACGGCTTCAGCGCGGCGAGCGAGTCGGCGGTGGTGCCGGGGCGCGGATGTTCGTCACGGTCCAGGACGGTGAGTCCGTTGCGGTCGAGGACCGGGACGACGGAGCGGTCGAAGCGGCCCTCCTTCCACGCGGCGGCCGCCCGCTCCTGGGAGAGCGCCGCGAACTCGTCCACGTCACGCCGGGTGAAGCCCCCCAGGGTGGCGATCAGGTCGGCGCCGATGCCCTGCGGGGCGAAGCCGGTCGCGAAACTGGTCATCGGGTCCATGGCCCAGGCGCCGCCGTCGGAGCCCATCGGGACCCGGGACATCGACTCGACGCCGCCCGCGAGGACCAGGTCCTCCCATCCTGAGCGGATCTTGGCGGCGGCCAGATTGACGGCTTCGAGCCCGGAGGCACAGAAGCGGTTCTCCTGGACGCCTGCGACGGAGTCGGGCAGTCCGGCGGCGATCGCCGCGATCCGGGCGATGTCCGAGCCCTGGTCACCGAGCGGGCTCACCACACCGAGGACGATGTCGTCGATCGCCTCCGGGTCGAGTCCTGGCAGCCGTCGGCGCATCTCGTGGATCAGTCCGACGACGAGGTCGATGGGCTTGGTGCCGTGCAGGGCGCCGGTGGCCTTGCCGCGGCCGCGCGGGGTGCGGATCGCGTCGTAGACGAACGCTTCGGTACTCACGGCGACTGCCTTTCATGGGACGAGGGACGCGCGGTGGGTTCGGGAGGGCGGCGGCCGGTCCCCTTCGGTCCGACCGGTCCGGCCGTCTGCCGGTCTCCTTCAGGTCCCGGCGGACGGCGGTACGGGGCGGGCCGGCCGGGACGCCGCTCCCGCCGGCGGTGGTTCCGGGGCGAGTGGGGGCAGTCCCCAGTCACGGGCGATCTCGGCGGTGTCCGCGCCCGGCCTGGCGGGGGCGCGGCGCACCGAGGCGGGGGTGGCGGAGAAGCGCGGCGCGGGCGCGGGCTGGACGAGCCCCGCGTGGTCCACGAAAGTGCCGCGGGCCGCGAGATGGGGGTGTGCGGGGGCCTCACGCAGGGAGAGGACGGGGGCGACACAGGCGTCGGTCCCCTCGAAGACCGCCGTCCACTCCGCGCGTGTCCGCGTTGCGAACCGGGCCGCGACGGCGTCCCGCAGCTCGTCCCAGCGGGCGAAGTCCTTACGGGCGGGAACCTCGTCCGCGATGCCGAGCAGTTCGATGAACTCGTTGTAGAACCGCTGCTCCAGCGGACCGACCGCCATATAGCCGCCGTCGGAGGTCTCGTACGAGCCGTAGAAGGGGCTGCCGCCGTCGAGCAGATTGGTGCCCCGGCGGTCCTGCCAGCCGCCCGCGCCCATCATGGCGTGGATCATGGTGGTGAGATGGGCGGTGCCGTCCACGATCGCCGCGTCCACGACCTGTCCCCTGCCGTCCGGCGTGCGGGCGTGCTGGAGCGCCGCGAGGACGCCGATGACGAGATAGAGGGCGCCGCCCGCGTAGTCACCGAGCAGATTCGCGGGGAGGGCCGGCGGCTCGTCGGCCTTGCCGATCATGGAGAGGGCGCCGCTGACGGCGATATAGCCGATGTCGTGCCCTGCGCGGTCGGCGAGCGGGCCTTCCTGGCCCCAGCCGGTCATCCGCCCGTAGACCAGACGGGGATTGCGGCCGAGACACTCCTCGGGCCCGATGCCGAGGCGCTCGGCGACCCCGGGGCGGTATCCCTCGATCAGCACATCGGCGCGCTCGACCAGATCGAGGACCCGGGCCGCGCCGTCCTCGGCCTTGAGGTCGATCAGCACGGACCGCTTGTTCCGGTTGGTCAGGTCATGGGCGGGATCGATACCGAGTCCGGCTCCACCGGGACGGTCGATCCGCACGACATCGGCACCGAGGTCCGCGAGGGTCATGGCGGCGAACGGCCCCGGCCCGATTCCGGCCAGCTCGACCACGCGTACGCCGGTCAGCGGGCCGTTCTCCGTCGCTGCCATCCTGCCCCCAGCACTGTGACACAACTGATGTAACAGCAGTGATGCTAAGAAGGTGCCGCACTCCGCACAACCCCTGAGGCGAGCAAGCGCTTGGTTTTCCGTGGCGCCCCGGAGGTCCCTCCCGTTCTACCGCCCGGGGCCCGCCTCGGCACCCGGACGGGCGCCGACCGGATCAGCTCCGCGCGAGCGCCTCGCGCAGTGCGCGGCGGCAGAGGGCGTCGGCCCTGCGGGTGGACTCGGGGAGCCGGTGGTCGGGGGTCAGCCGCAGGGTGTGGGCACAGGCGGTGGCGAGGTCGACACGGTGGCCGACCGAGACGAACACCGGCTTGACGTCCGGCTGGGTGCGCAGCGCCCGCCCCACCTCCTCGCCGTCGTCGGCCAGCAGCGGCGAGGAGTCGCCGCGCCGGGTGCCCGGCGGCTCGTACGAGAAGGTGAACGGGTTCTTGGCGACGCCGAACACCGGCAGTCCGGTGAGCACACCCAGATGCGCCGCGAGTCCGAAGCGGCGCGGATGGGCCAGCCCATAGCCATCGCAGACGACCAGGCCGGGGTCCGAGGTGAGGGCGTCGAGCGCGGCGAGGACCGTCGGGATCTCCCGGAACGCCAGCAGGCCGGGGACGTACGGGAAGGCGACCCGGCCGACGGCGGTCGCCTCGTCCACCACGGCGAGGGTGGCGGCGTCGAGCACGACGGCCGCCGCGGCGACGACATCGCGTGCGTCGTCGTACGCCACGTCCACCCCGGTCACCCGCCCCGTGCCGGCCGGCGGCCCCGGCTCGTCGCCGATCACACGACCGCGCAGTTCGTCCTGGATGGCGCGTGCCTCGGCCTCGTCCACGGGTGTCCTGATCTCCGTCATGATGATCACACCCTAGGACTTCCCCCGGAGGCGATCCCGGGCGCTGGCTAGTCTGGCGATCATGTTCGTACTGGAATTGACCTACACCGCGCCTCTCGACCAGGTCGAGGCGCTGCTCGACGCCCATGTGGAGTGGCTGGACACCGGCTACGGGTCCGGCGTCTTCCTGGCCTCGGGCCGTAAGAATCCGCGCGACGGCGGGGTGATCCTGGCCGTGGGGGACGACCGCGCCGGGATGGAGCGGCTGACCGCGGCCGATCCCTTTGTGACCGGCGGCGTGTGTACGTACCGGATCACGGAGTTCATCGCGACGAAGACCGCCCCCGTGCTGGAGGCCCACCGCCGTCAGGCCTGACCGCTCCGTCAGGCCTGACGGAGCGGTCAGGCCTCGGGTACGTAGGGGAAGGCCGGGGAGGGTTTGGCGGTGATGGAGTCCTTGCCGATGGTCAGTCCGACGGGGGTGTTGAGCGCCGTGGAGAACATGACGTCGGGGGCGTTGTCGGTGAGGGTGCGGCCGTTCCACTGGAGGAAGCCGTAGGAGGCGGGGGTTCCGACGGTGTAGGGCAGCATGTTCGGCAGGACGCGGGCGGCGAAGCACTGCCCGTAGGCCTCGGGGTCCTCGGCGGTGCCGTACGCGCGGACGACGCCCGCGATCATGCCCGCCACGGTCCCCCCGTGGGTCCGCCTGTCGTCGGCGGGCCTGCCCCCGTTGAGACGGTCGCCCAGATCCTCGTCGAGCTGGGTGAACAGGGGGTGCATCATGGGCAGGCCGACCCGGTTGATCTGCCGCCAGCCGCCGACGTCGGTGGCCAGGCTCGCCAGCGCCCAGGCACTGATACGACGGTCGGGGCCGGCCAGGGCGAGCAGCTCGCTGTCGGACAGTTCGAGCACGATCGTGTGGACGGTGTGCCCGGCGAAGAGATTGGTCGCCTTGGCCGGGTCCCACTCCCCCAGGTCCACCCGGGTGCCCTGCTTGACGGCCTTGCCGACCGCCTGCAGCACGTCCGGCTCGATCCAGAACGGATCTCCGGCCCGGCCGATCCACAGCCGGACACCCCCGCCGAGGTCCTGGGTGCGGTCCGTGCCGCCCTCGACGACCAGGGTGCCGGTGGCGTGGGGGTCCTGTGCCTCGACGCCGGTGAGGCGGTGCAGCCGGTAGCTCTGGCCGCCGTCGGGCCCGCGCTCGCCGAAGGTGAAGCGGTACGTCAGCTCCTCCACCGCGTCACCGTCACCGTCGATCTTGAATTCGTAGCGGCCCTCGGGGTGGAAGCCGCGCGGAATGTCCTCACCGGCGAGTGAGTGGGAGGCGTTCATCACGAACACCGTGCCCCGCTCGCCGCGGAAGAGGTAGAAGTCGGTGAGGTCCAGACGGGGGTCCTGCCGGGCGATCGGGGAGTCGAGATGGTGGGACATGACACGCTCACATTCTGAGAGGGCTCCCGGCGGTACCGGGGCGGCGGAACGTATGCGGAGGGTGCGGACAGAGGCGCGTATGCAGATGGTGCGGACAAGGACCCCGGCTCCCTCGCGTGGAGTGAGGCGTTCGGGGCGAACCTCACCCGGGTGGGGGCAGCGGACAGGTGACGCGTGCCACCGGCCCGTCAGCCCCGGTGGCCGGGGATCCGGACCCCGGTCAGTTCGGCACACCGTTCGAGAAGCGCGTCCTGGAAGGCGTGCGACCTGGTGGCGGGGTGGGTCCCGGTCTCCCGCCGGTGGTAGAAGTAGCGGCCGGTCACCCTCGCGGCGTCGTCGTCGCCGACAGCCAGCCAGGACTGGGTGACCGGAGCGAGGCGGATGTCGTCGGGGGCCCCCGGCCCGCCCATCCGGGTCGCCACCCACCCGGGTGTGAGCGCGTTGGAGAGCACGTCCGGCCTGTGCCGGGCCACGGCGAACGCCAGGGTGACATCGAAGAGCTTGCTGTCGGAGTAGGCCTGCGCGGGGTCCCAGTCCCGCGCGCTCCATCCCAGGTCGGTGAGGTCCGGCCGGCCGCCCAGGTGCATGGCGGAGCTGAGGTAGACCAGCCGGTCCGGGACATCGATGAGAGCGGTGAGCAGGTACGGCGCCAGCACATTGACGGCGAAGGTGTGGGTGAGCCCGTCGGGGGTCACCCGGTGCGGCTCGCGGAAGCCGACACCGGCGTTGTGGATGACCGCGTCATACCTTCCGCGCGCGTTCGCCTGTTCGGCCACCCGGCGGACGTCGGCGGTGCTCGACAGGTCTCCGACCACGACGCCCTCCGCGTCGGGCAGCGCCTGTCGGGCCTCGCGGGCCCGCTCGGCACCACGGGCGTGCAGGGTCACCTGGTGCCCCTGGCTCACCAGCAGCTTCGCGGACATCAGACCGAGTCCGTCGCTGGACCCGGTGATCAGCACCCGTGCCATCGGCCGTCTCCGTACCGGTTCGAACAGCGATCCCGCGGCGGCATCGTGCCCGCCTCCTCCCGCCATAGGAGTACTACAAACAGGATATAAGGCCCCAAGGACCCCATACCACTGGCCGGCCGACGGTCGGGCCGCGCCCCACAGGTGACGTAGGTCACTCATTTTCCGGAGCACTAATCGGGCCGCCCAGCCGTCCTCCCAGTAGGAGAGAGAACCGCACCGATCCACCCGCGGTCCGACGAAGGGGATCAGGTCATGTCACCCGTCATAGAGCAGGCCGTACAGGCCCGACTGGTCGCTTCCGCCCCCAGGAACGAGACCGTCGCCGCGACACTCCGCTACGACCGGACCGACCCCTTCGCCGTCCGTATGGCGTTCCCGCCGCTCGCGACGCTGGAGGGCACCGAGGTGACCTGGGAGTTCTCCCGCGAGCTGCTGACGACGGGGATGGCCGAGCCCGTCGGGGTCGGCGACGTACGGGTGCGGCCGTTCGGCTACGGCCGTACGGTCCTGGAGTTCCACGCGCCCGAGGGTACGGCGATGGTCCATCTGCGCACCTCCGACCTGCGCCGCTTCCTGGACCGCTCGGAGGACCTCGTCCCGGCCGGCCACGAGCATCTCCATCTGAACCTGGACCACGATCTGACCGAGCTGCTGCGCGACGCCTGCTGACGCCGTCCCACCGCCCCGCGGCCCCGGCCGACCCGGCCGACCCGGGCTTCCATAGCGGCCACGTCGGCCAGGACGGCCGGAGAAACCCGCCTCGACGCCCGCCGGAAAAGTCGACGGAAGATGTCGGGTTTCCCGGTTAGCGTCGGCGCATGCCTCAGAACATCGTCATCACGGGCGCCCGTGAGAACAACCTCCAGGACGTGTCGCTCAGCATTCCCAAGGGAAGGATCACCGTCTTCACCGGGGTGTCGGGGTCGGGCAAGTCCTCGATCGTCTTCGACACCGTCGCCGTGGAGTCGCAGCGCCAACTGAACGAGACCTTCTCCTCGTTCATCAGGAGCTTCCTGCCGAAGTACGAGCGTCCTCAGGTCGACGCGATCGACGATCTCTCGGTGGCGGTCGTCGTGGACCAGAAGCCGGTCGGCGGCAATGTCCGCTCCACGGTGGGCACGATGACCGACATCTACTCGGTGATACGGGTGCTGTTCTCCCGTCATGGCACCCCGAGCGCGGGGGCCGCCACCGCGTACTCCTTCAACGATCCCTCGGGGATGTGCACCGTCTGCGACGGGGTGGGCCGGGTGGTGAGGCTCGATCTCGACCGGGCGGTCGACTGGTCCAGGTCGCTCGACGAGGGGGCGCTGCTGCTGCCGGGGCTCTCGGTGGGGAGCTGGGAGTGGAGCCTGTATGCCGAGTCCGGCCGCTTCGACCGGACCAGACCGATCCGTGAGTACAGCGAGGCGGACCGCGAACTGCTGCTGCACGGCGGGGACTTCAAGGTGCGGCTGGAGCTGAGGTCGGGCTCCGTGGACGTGCGGTTCGAGGGCATCGTCAGCCGGTTCACCCGGCTCTTCCTCAAGCGCGACACCGCCGGACTCTCGGAGAAGCGCCGGGAGGCGGCGGCCCGTTTCACGGTGGAGCGGCTGTGCGAGGCATGCGGCGGCGCCCGGCTCAACGAGGCCGCTCTCGCCACCCGGATCGGCGGACTGGGCATCGCCGACTACACCGGCATGGAGGTCGCCGATCTGGTGGAGGTGCTGGGCGGGATCGACGACCCGGTGGCCGCCCCGCTCGCGGCGGCGGCCCGGGAACGGCTGGAGCGGCTGGTGCGGATCGGGCTCGGCTATCTCAGTCTGGACCGGGAGACCAGCACGCTCTCCGGCGGTGAGGGCCAGCGGCTCAAGGTGGTGCGCCATCTCGGGAGTTCACTGACCGGTCTCACCTTCATCTTCGACGAGCCCAGTGTGGGGCTGCATCCGCGCGATGTCGGCCGGCTGAACGAGTTACTGGTCCGGCTGCGCGACAAGGGCAATACGGTGCTGGTGGTCGAGCACGACCCGGATGTGATGGCGATCGCGGACCATGTCGTCGACATGGGGCCGAGGGCGGGCACCGGGGGCGGCCGGGCCGTGTACGAGGGGCCGGTGGAGCTGCTGAAGGAGGCCGATACGCTCACCGGCCGCTGTCTGCGCCGCCGTACCCCGTTGAAGGAGTCGTTCCGCACGCCCGCCGGCTGGCTGCCGGTGACCGGGGCGGCGCTGCACAATCTGAAGGACGTCGACGTACGGTTCCCGGCCGGGGTGCTCACGGCGGTGACCGGGGTCGCGGGCTCCGGCAAGTCGTCCCTGGTCTCCGGTGTGTTCACCACGGCCTATCCGGAGGCGATCGTCATCGACCAGGGCGCCATCACCGCCTCGTCCCGCTCCACCCCGGCGTCGTATCTCGGGGTCATGGACACCATCCGGCGGATCTTCGCCAAGGAGAACGGGGTCCAGCCGGGGCTGTTCAGCTTCAACTCCTCCGGCGCGTGCGCGGAGTGCTCGGGGCGCGGGCTCATCCACACCGATCTGGCCTTCATGGATCCGGTGACCACGGTCTGCCATGTCTGCGAGGGACGGCGCTTCCACGACGAGGTGCTCGGCCACCGGGTGCGGGGACGCTCGATCGTCGATGTGCTGGACATGACGGCCGCGGGCGCCATGGAGTTCTTCGAGGACAGGGCCCTGCTGCGGAAGCTGCGGACGCTCCATGACGTCGGGCTCACCTATCTGACGCTCGGCCAGCCGCTCAGCTCGCTCTCCGGCGGGGAGCGGCAGCGCATCAAACTCGCCACACAGCTCCACCGTACGGGCAGTGTGTACATCCTGGACGAGCCCACCACCGGGCTGCACATGGCGGATGTGGACACCCTGGTCGCGCTGCTGGACCGGCTGGTCGACGCGGGGAACTCGGTGATCTGCGTCGAGCACAACATGGATGTGGTCAAGCGCGCGGACTGGGTGATCGACCTCGGCCCCGACGGCGGCAAGCACGGCGGGGAGATCGTCTTCGAGGGCACGCCGCGGCTGCTGCTGGAGCACCCGGCGTCGTTCACCGCCGAGTATCTGAGACGAGACCTGGAGAGGTGACCGCCGCCCGGTGAGGTGACCTGGAGGGGTGACCCTGGAGGCGCGACCCTGGAGGGGCGACCTGGCAGGTGGTGCTGTTCGGCGGCGGGAAGCCGCCGATGACGGCGAGCGCGCGCCGAGGACCGCGGAGCTGCTCGCGGGCCTCGGACATGCGCCCGTTCCGGTCGACATCAGCGAGTTCGAAAAATTTGAAGGGTGTGTGACCTCCCTCTCCGTGCGCCTGCGCGACCTGTACACATAACCGAGCGTAAGGGGCGTTCATCGCTGTGGGTAAGGGAATTCGGATGCCCCGGGCTTGGTCTCCGGCTTACCGCGGCTTTAACCTACGGTGTCGTAACCTACGAACCCGTAGGTAAACACTCTCCCGTCCCCAGGAGTACTCGTGACGCTCGTCTCTCCCCACCTCGGCAGTTCGGACGCGTGGACCGACGCCCGACTGCTGTACGCGCTGGAAGAGGTGGTGGAGAAGGAACTCAACCGTCATCTCAAGGTCGCCAAGGACTGGATGCCGCACGAGTACGTGCCCTGGTCGGACGGCCGCAACTTCCCGGGGATATTCGACGACGGCGAGGCCTGGGACCCCGAGCAGTCCAAGGTCACCGACATCGGCAAGATCGCGCTCGTGGTGAATCTGCTGACCGAGGACAACCTCCCCAGCTACCACCACGAGATCGCCAGCCTCTTCGGCCGCGACGGGGCCTGGGGCACCTGGGTGCACCGCTGGACCGCGGAGGAGGGCCGGCACGGCATCGTCATGCGTGACTATCTGCTCACCTCGCGGGCCGTCGACCCGGACAAGCTGGAGCAGTTCCGGATGGCCCACATGTCGGAGGGCTTCGAGTCCGACAACCGCCACTCGATGCTGCACTCGGTCGCGTATGTCGCCTTCCAGGAGCTGGCCACCCGGGTCTCGCACCGCAACACCGGGCACCAGTCGGGCGACCCCGTCTGCGACCGGATGCTGGCGCGGATCGCCACCGACGAGAATCTGCACATGGTGTTCTACCGGAATCTGCTGGGCGCCGCGTTCGAGATCGCGCCGGATCTCACCATGCAGTCCGTGCGTGACGTGGTGGTGAACTTCCGGATGCCGGGGCACGGGATGCCGGGCTTCGAGCGCGCCGCCGCGCAGATGGCGATCGGCGAGATCTACAACATGCGGATCCACCACGACGACGTACTCCAGCCGGTGCTGCGCTTCCTCAAGGTGCTGGACATCGACGGTCTCGGCCCGGAGGGGCTCAAGGCGCAGGAGGAACTCGGCCTGTACATGGGCGGTCTGGACAGCGAGGCGAGCAAGTTCGACGAGAAGCTGGCCGCCCGCAAGGCACGGATGGCCGCGCGCGCCGCCGCGAGCTGAGCCGGGCCGGACGCCGCCAGCCGGACGCCGCCAGCCGGGCCCCGGACGCCGGGCCCGGACACCGCCGGGCCGGGGCGGTCGGCGCTCCCGGACCGGGCGCCGGACGGAAATCCCGCCGGGCGGAAATCCCGGGCCGAGGGCGGGCGGACACCCGCCCGCCCTCGGCTGGCGCGCGCGTCCCGAGTCCTCGTCCGGGCCGCCTCCGGAGCCCTCGTCCGGCGCGCGTCCACAGTCCTCGTCCGGCGCGCGTCCGAAGTGCTCGTCCAGACGTGAGGCGGCCCCCCGACCGCGTTCCGCGGGAGGTCGCCTCCGGAAAACACGCGGTTGCTCCCCCGCCCCCGCGTACGCCTCTACGCTGTGCCGGATGAAGCCTGTCACGCGCCTCTTCCTCATAGGCGCGCCCCTCGTTGTCGCCACCGCCGTGATCCTGGGAGCGGGCGGCGGCACGGGGGTGCTCGCCGACCATCCGCCGTCCTACCCCGAGCAGAGCGGCGCTCCCAATCCGCTGGCTCCCGGAGCCCTGGAGAACGAGGAGGAGGTACGGGAGCGGATCGACAAGATGCCGCCCGGTCTCGCGGCTCCGGGGAAGAAGGAGATCGCCGCCCGGCTGGTGGCCAGCGCGGAGAGTTCCACCCTCGACTGGCGGAGCCAGTACGACGCGATCGAGGACCTCGGCGACGGCAACGGCTACACGGCCGGGATCATCGGCTTCTGCTCGGGCACCAACGACATGCTGCAACTCGTCGAGTCGTACACGAAGAGCCACCCGGACAACCCGCTCGCCCCGTACCTCCCCGCGCTGCGCGCCGTGGACGGCACCGACTCGCACGAGGGCCTCGACCCGGGGTTCCGCGAGGCCTGGGCACGGGCCGCCGAGTCGCCGGACTTCCGCGCGGCGCAGGACACGACCCGCGACCGGATCTACTTCGACCCGGCCGTCCGGCTGGCCAAGCTCGACGGGCTCGGCACGCTCGGGCAGTTCATCTACTACGACGCGATGGTGCTGCACGGCCCCGGGGTCGACGCGCACGGCTTCTACGGCATCCGTCACGCGGCGATGAAGGAGGCGCAGTCCCCGGACCGGGGCGGCGACGAGAAGGCGTATCTGAACGCGTTCCTGGACGTCAGCCGGTCCGTGATCAAAACCGGACTCATCACGGCGCAGCGGGACTCGTCCCGTATCGACACCGCTCAGCGGGTCTTCCTGCGGAACGGCAACATGGCGCTCGACCCGCCGCTGACCTGGCAGATGTACGGGGAGACCTTCCGGATCACGGCCCTCTGAGGCCCGCGCGCGGCGCACCGAGCCCCGGGGGCGGCGCTCCGGGAGCCGGTACGCGCACTCCCGGAGCCGGTACGTGGCACTCCGGGAGCGGTACGCGGCGCGCCGAGGTCCGTCGGCCGCGCCGCGCCCGGCTCAGTGTCCCGCGGTCCGCCGGAGGTTCTGGCGCTCCTTCTCGGAGAGCCCGCCCCAGACGCCGAACCGCTCGTCGTTGGCGAGGGCGTACTGGAGGCAGGCCTCACGGCCCTCGCAGGCGCCGCACAGCCGCTTCGCCTCACGGGTGGAGGAGCCGGGGGCCGGGAAGAAGAACTCGGGACCGGTCTGGGCGCACAACGCGCTCTCCTGCCAGGAGAGTTCATGCTCGGTGCTCTGGTGCTCCGCGGTCGCGCGGGTGGTGATGTCGGTGATGTTGATCGGCATACCCGGAAGACTGCCGCGTCGCGATAAACGGTTGCTTGACGAAGCGTCAATGCCGTGCCGGGACGGGCGCGTCGCGGCTTGGCGGCGCGCTCCCCCGGCGGTACGGACCCGGGTACGGCCGGCCCGTCAGGCGTCCTGCTCGACTCCCCGCATCACCGCGAAGCGCGCCCCGTAGGGATCCGCGAGCTTGGCGAAGCGTCCCACGCCCTCGATGTCGGTCGGCGCGACTCTGACCGTACCGCCCAGCTTCCCGGCCGCCACCACGGCGGCGTCGCAGTCCCTGACCGCGAAGTACATCTGCCAGTGGGGCCCGCTGTCGGCCTCCGCCGGGTCGGAGCCGAGCGTGACGAAACCGCCGAACATGGCCTCCGGGCCCTGGCCCGCGGGGTTCATCATCCGGTACGTCCCGCTGCCGTCGGGCATCGGCATGCTGGTGGTCTCCCAGCCGAAGACCGAGCTGTAGAAGGCGTAGGCGGCGGCCTCGTCCGGTGTGTACAGCTCGCACCAGCAGAGGCTGCCGGGCTCGTTGACGACATCCAGGCCCTTGTTCGAACCCGGCTGCCAGAGCGCGAACCGGGCGCCGACGGAGTCGGTGAGAACGGCCATTCTGCCGAAGTCCATGACGTCCATGGGCCCGACCAGGACGGACCCGCCCGCCTGGTGCACGGCCTTGGCCGTCGCGTCCGCGTCGGGCGTACGGAAGAACAGGAACCAGGACGTCGGTCCCTCGTCGGCCGGCATGGGCATGGCGGCCGCGGCGGTCCTGGCGCCGAGCCTGAACATCCCGTAGCCGCCGGTGTCGGGGCCCGCCGACATGAAGCTCCAGCCGAACAGCCCGTTGTAGAAGGCGGTGGCGCCCTGGATGTCGGGAGTGCTGAGCTCGGCCCAGATCGGGGATCCGGGGGCATAGGGGCTGGTGAGCATGGTGCGCTCCTTCATAGGATCCCGCCGCTCTCCCTCCGAGTCTCCTCCGAAAGCCGGGACCCCGCACGCAGTGCCCCGCCGGTCGGCGGCACCGGCGGCGGCGCCCGCACCGGTCGGCGCGGCCCCCGGCCGGTGCCTGGCGTGGGAGCATATGACCCGGTCGGGACGGGGGTGTTCCGGCCCGTCGAACGGGGCAGGGAGGGGGCGCCATGGCGGGTGCGGGCGGCACGCCGGAACACGCGGTAACCGCGGGAAGACCGGTGCCCGCGGGAAGGAGAGCGAGGGCCGCGCTGGACGCGGCCCGGCGGCTGCTGGAGGCAGCGCAGCGGCTGCTCGACGATCACACCCGCGCCGTCACCGCCATACGGGACGCCTTCGCGCCGCTCCAGCGGGAGCTGATCGGGGCGGAGTTGAGGGCGATCCCGGTCTCCCGGCTCAAGGATGTCACCGAGGGAAGACTACGGCTCGCCGCCCTCGAACAGGCGGGGTTCACCTCGGTGCACGAGGTGTACGAGGCGGGCAGGGCCACCCTGCGTCTGCTGCCCGGGGTCGGGGACGGGACCGCGGGCCAGGCGGTGGCCGCGGCCACCCGGATCGCCGAGGCGGTCGGCGAGACCGTGTCGGTGCGGATCGATGTCGACCACCCCGAGCCGCGCACCACCGCGCTGGTCGTCGCCCTGCACCGGCTGGTCGAGGCCGGTCCCGGGCTGCGGCGCGTCCATGACACCGCCGAGCGGCTCACCACGGAGCTGCGCGCGCTGCTGCCGGAGGCGGCTCCGGCGCGCGGCCGACTGCGGATGGCGCTGACGGGACGGGACGGCAGGAGCCGGGCGCTCGGCGCGGTCGGCCGGATCCGGCGGCTGCTGGACGAGGCGGCGGAGGCGGAGCTGCCGCTGCTGCTCGCGCAGATGTCGGCGGATCTGCTGCGGGAGCCGGCCTCGGAGATCGAGGCCTGGGTCGACTTCGAGCTGCGCTCGACCGAGTACTACGGCGTGCTGGCGCGGACAGCGGGCGGGACCCCCGATCTCACGGCCGCCGAGGGCTTCCTGCCGTCCGAGATCGCCGGACGGGTACGGGCCCAGCCGCTGGACGACACCCGGCTGCGGGTGTCGCTGCGCGGCTACCAGTCGTTCGGGGCGCGGTTCGCGCTGGCCCAGCGCCGGGTGATCATCGGCGACGAGATGGGGCTCGGCAAGACCGTCCAGGCCATCGCCGCGCTCGCGCATCTCGCGGCGCGGGGCGGTACGCACTTCATGGTGGTGTGCCCGGCCAGTGTGCTGATCAACTGGGTCCGGGAGATCGGCTCCCGGAGCACGCTGCGGGCGATTCCCGTGCACGGGCCCGACCGGGGGGAGGCGTTCGCGCGGTGGCGCGAGCGCGGCGGGGTCGCGGTCACCACCTTCGACTCGCTGCACACGCTCCCGCCGACCGGAGACGGAGACGCGCCCGCGCTCGCGGCCGCGGCCGCGGCGGGGACCGTGGACGCGCCCGCGGGCCGAGCCGGGGGCGGGGGGCGGCGCGACGAGCCGCTCATGCTCGTCGTGGACGAGGCCCACTATGTGAAGAACCCGGACACCCGCAGATCCCGTGCCCTGTCCGGCTGGGCCGAACAGGCCGGTCATGTGCTGTTTCTGACGGGCACCCCGATGGAGAACCGGGTCGCGGAGTTCCGGGGTCTGATCCGGCGCCTCCAGCCCGACCTGGCCCCGGCCCTCCAGGGCATCGGCGCGGTCGCGGGCCCGCACGCCTTCCGCCGCGCGGTCGCCCCCGCCTATCTGCGCCGCAACCAGCGGGACGTCCTGGCCGAACTGCCGGCGCTGGTGCGGGTGGACGAGTGGGAGGAGCTGAGCGCCGGCGATCTGGACGCGTACCGGGCGGCGGTGGCCGACGTCCACTTCATGCGGATGCGCCGGGCGGCGTACGCGCGGCCGGAGACCTCCGCCAAGCTGGGGCGGCTGCGGGAGCTGGTCGCCGAGGCCGCGGAGAACGAGCTGAAGGTGGTGGTCTTCTCGTACTTCCGCGAGGTGCTGGCCACCGTTCACCAGGCCCTGGGCGAAAACGTGTTCGGGCCGCTCTCCGGCGATGTCCCGGCGGAACGCCGTCAGGGGATCGTGGACCGCTTCGGCGCGGTCCCGGGCCATGCCGTGCTGCTGAGCCAGATCCAGGCGGGTGGGGTCGGGCTCAATATGCAGGCCGCGTCGGTCGTCATCCTCTGCGAGCCGCAGATCAAACCGACACTGGAGCACCAGGCGGTGGCCCGCGCGCACCGGATGGGGCAGGTCCGTACGGTCCAGGTGCACCGGCTGCTCGCGGTCGACAGCGTGGACGAGCGTCTGCTGGACATCCTCGCCGACAAGAACCGCCTCTTCGACGCGTACGCCCGGCGCAGCGAGATGGCCGATGCCACGCCTGACGCGATCGATGTGGCGGACCGGGAGATCGCCCGCCGGATCGTGGAGGAGGAGCAGCTACGTCTGACGGGCGGACCGGGCCCGCGTCTTCCGCGCCGCCCGCTCTCCGACACCCCGTAGGGCCTCCCGTCCGGATCGTGCTGGGCCCACGGGGCCCCGGCACCCCGGCACCCCGGCACCACGCCCCGGGCCGTGGGCCCCGGGAGCCTTCGGACGCTACAGCGGGTCGCCCGGCCGCGCCGTGTAGGTCGCGCGGAGACGGTCGACGGCGGGATGACGGGCCTCGAACCCGGTGGCGTCGATCGCCGCGACGGCCCGCACTCCGACGGCGGCATTGGTCGCGAACGCCGCGTGCAGGGAGCCGACGTCCGCGAGCGCGACCGGGGCGACCCGGTGCTCGTGGGCCTCCTGGAGCAGCCGCATCGTCACTCCGGGGAGGTGGGCGGCCTCCGGCCAGAGGGCCGTGTCGCCGTCGAAGAACCCGATGTTCCAGGTCACCCCCTCGGAGACGAACCCGTGGCCGTCGACGAAGAGCGCGTCGTCGTACCCGGCGAGCCGGGCGGTACGGCGATGGCGCAGGGACGCGAAGAGTCCGACGCTCTTCACCTCGGGCGCGTCCCGGGTGTACGCGACGGAGCCCACCCGCAGGGGCGGCAGGGGCGCGGTGGACGCCTGACGGTGTGTGACCAGGATGTGCGGGTCGCCGGCGCGGTCGGGGCGCCCGATGTCCAGGGCCGGATCGAACACCGTGACCCGTATCGTGGCCGCGCCCCTGGCCGGTGCGGCCCGGCGCAGCAGCGCCCGTACGCGGTCGAGGTCCAGCTCCGTCCCGAACAGCGCCCGGCAGTCCCGGCCGAGCCGGTCGAGATGCAGGGCCAGCCCCCGTACCCGTCCCCCGTCCACCAGCAGGGTCGTGAAGTGCCCGTAGTTGGTGAGCGCGAGCGCCGTGAGCTGGTCCAGGCCGACGGACCGGCCGTTGAGTTCCGCCATGCCCTCAGGATGGCAGCAGGAGGGGCACCGGCGACGGGCGGTCCAGGGCCTCTCGTCCGGATCTTGCTGGGCTCGCGTGCCCCGGCCAGATCCAGACCAAAGACCCTAAGTGTCTTTCACCCCGGCCGCCTCATGAAAGGTGACGATCGCCTCACCGTTGGCTCTCGCCCATTCGGTCAGCCTCGCGATGGGCTCCTCAAGGGTGCGCCCGAGCTCGGTCAAGCTGTACTCGACACGTGGTGGTGCCTCGGCGTACGCGCGCCGCTCGACGAGCCCGTTGTCCTGGAGGCGGCGCAGCGTCTGCGTCAGTACTTTGCGCGAGACGCCTCCGATCAGCTCGACCAGTTCGCCGTGCCGCAGGGGACCGTCGCTCAGCGCGAAGAGCGTGACCACCGCCCATTTGCTCGCAATGATCTCGATGGCCAGGCGGGCGGGACAGTCGGCGAGGAAGACGCTCCCGGGACGGAGGCTCATGAGCCGAAGGGTACCTTCGGGTACCTGTCGGCTGCCTAACGTCGGCGGTATGCAGCGCACCCCTCCGAAGGGCGCCGAGGTCGAGCTCGGCGTCCTCTCCCTCACCTGCGTGGCCCCAGGTGCCGGTGAGCCGTCGGCTCGGCCGCCACCGTGCCGGGGGGTGTCCACCACACCCCGCGCCCGCACGCACGCACGCCGGGACGTGCGCGTGCGTGCGACTTCACCTGACGGCAGATCCACACCCACGCGGAGGAAACAGCCATGCCCAACCCGACCACCTATGTCCTCGTGCACGGCGCCTGGCACGACGGACGGTCCTGGAACCGTGTCGCCCCGCTGCTCACTGCCCAGGGCCACCGTGTCTTCACGCCGTCCCTCACCGGCCATGGGGACAGGGCACATCTGCTCACCCCCGAGGTCGGGCTCACCACCCATGTCGAGGACGTCGTCGGCCTCATCCTCGACCACGACCTGAACGACCTCGTCCTCGTCGGACACAGCTACGCGGGAATGGTCATCTCCAGCGTGGCGAACCGGGTCCCCGAGCGCATCGCGCGCCTGGTGTACATCGACGCCATGGTGCCGACGCACGGCGAGAACGCCATCGATGTCATGCCGCTCACGCGGGTGATGATCGACGGTGCCGCCGGGAGTGCCCAGCCCTGGCGCATTCCGCCGCTGCCGGAGTTCCCGGCGCCGCTCGGCCTGTTCGGCATCACCGACCCCGATGACATCGCCTGGCTCAGGACCACGCTCACGGACGAGTCGGTCCTCTGCTTCCAGCAG
Source organism: Streptomyces sp. NPDC002018 (assembly GCF_042890865.1). Taxonomy (NCBI): domain Bacteria; kingdom Bacillati; phylum Actinomycetota; class Actinomycetes; order Kitasatosporales; family Streptomycetaceae; genus Streptomyces; species Streptomyces sp. NPDC002018. The sequence continues at coordinate 417,427 of NZ_JBIASO010000001.1, read as the reverse complement.
CCGGCCGAGATGGACAACCCCGCGCAGGCGTCGATCCCCCGGGTTCACATTCTCTGTGTGGGCAGCGAGCCCGAGGGCGTCACTCGTCGGCCCGTCCCGGAGACTCAGCCCAACGGCGAGCCGTCCCGCGTCCATGAGCTGAAGACCGGTCACGACGCCATGATCACCGAGCCGGTGGAGCTCAGCGCCCTGCTGCTCGACATCGCCTGACCCGTGAACTGGTCCCCGACGCCGGGGGCCGGCCGCCGCCGGGGCGGGGCCTCGGCCCCCAAGGCCCCGCGCCGGCCCCGGCCCCGGTCACGGCCCCGCCCACGGCACCACGGAGGTCCCGGCCGTCCGCCCCGGGGGCCGGGGCGGACGCGCCGGACCGGGGCCCGGCCCCCGTCAGCGGGAGCCGGTCGTCCTCGCGGCTGTCGGTGCGGCGGTCAGTGGCCCTCGTGGCCGGTCGCTCCCTTGGCTCCCTGCGACCCCTGCGCCGCCTTCGAGCCCTTCTCTCCCTTGGCTTCCTTGGCCTCCTTGGCGCCCTCCGCGCTCATCGGATGCTCCGGATGGTGGGGCTCGTACCCGGGGATCGTGCCGTCCGGCTTCTTGACCAGCAGCAGGCCCGCCATGCCCATGTCCGAGTGGCTCTGCACATGGCAGTGGTACATCCAGGCACCCGCGCCGACATGCTCCCCCGCGAGGATCTGGAAGCCGAAGGAGTCCGCCGGACCGGTGATCTTGTTGTCGATCACCCGGCTGGGATCGTCGGGACCGGTGAGCAGGCCCGTCCGGTTGTCCGCCCAGCGGTGACCGTGGATATGGAACGTGTGGTAGAACTCGCCGTGCGTGATCATGATGATCTCGACCCGGTCACCGACGGTCGCCTCGAAGTTCGGGGCCTGCGCGCCGGTCTTGTTGTTGATCGTCATGTCGTTGAAGACGATGGTGAACTGCTTGTCCGGCAGGATGTCACCCTTCCTGCGGACGACCACGGGGCCGTACAGCCCCTTGCGGAGACCGCCGGTGCCATGGTCCGTACCGACCACATGGTCGTGGTAGTGCCAGTACCCCGCGCTGCCCGGCCGCCACGTGCCGTCCGGCCGCTTGCCGGGCGTGTGGGTACGCCAGGTGTACGTACGGGTACCGCCCGGCTCGACATGACTCCTGCTCAGCCGGGTGCCGTCGCTCGCTATGTCGTAGTCCACGCCGTGCACATGGAGGCTGACCGCCACATCCGTGGTGTTCTCGAACTCGATGTGGAGGGTGTCCCCCTCGGTCAGCTCGATCAGCGGGCCCGGGACACTCGCCTTGCCCTTCTCGAAGCCGTAGCCCATCTGACCGTCCGGCAGATTCTCGGCGTACAGCTTGAGATGGCGCACCTGGCCCCCGGCGGGAGCGGTCCTGGGCGGGGGCTCCGCCGAGGTCGCCGCGGGCGCCGAGGCAACCGACAACGATGTCACCCCTGTGGCCGCCACCGCGCCGCCCGCGAGCAGCCGCCGGTTGAAGCTCCGTCTGTCCATGGCCATGCCGACTCCCCTGTGCCGTACGGAGGTTTGCGGGGCACACGAGTCCCCGGGGACGGCCACACGGTAGACCAGTGATCTACGTTTATCCACAGCCAGGACAAAGTTCGTTCGATTGCGGTGATACCTATTGGCGAGCCGCCGAAAGGGGTCTAGCTTCATTCGCTGTTGCTATGACCACAGAGGGGTGGGTGAACACATGCAGCGCGCACCACATCACCGGTCAAGATCCAGGCGCGGGATGGCCGCGGCCCTGGTGGCCGGAACGATGGCGGCGTCACTGCTCGGCGGCACCGCCGCATCGGCCAAACCGTACCCGGAGCCGGCGTCGACAACGTTGTCCCTTCCGTCACCTCCGGGCGGGAAGAACGTCAAGGTCCTCGTCTTCCACGCCTCGGCCTCCGAGGAGTCCCCGGTCGTCAACGCCGGTATCGAGGCGATCGAGGCGATCGGGCTGTCGGGACCCGCGGCCGGCCGGTTCAAGACCGAGGCGACGGACGACGGATCCGTCTTCACCAACGCGACCAAGCTGGGCAAATACAACGCGGTCGTCTTCCTCACCGGCGGCGGCGATGTGCTCGACCCCGAGCAGGAGGCCGGCCTGGAGACCTTTGTGGAGGCCGGCGGCGGCTTCCTCGGCATCCATGACGCGGCCCGTACGGAGCCGTACTCCGACTGGTTCACCGGACTGGTCGGAGCCCGGCCCACCGGCGCCCCCACCGCTGTCCAGCGTGCGACCGTCGAGGTCGGCGACCGGATCAATCCGGCCACGAAGAACCTCCCGCTGGAGTGGAAGCGGCCGGACAAGTGGTTCAACTGGGCGTCCAACCCGACCGGCACGGTGCACACCGTCGCCCGGGTCAGGGAGGCCAGCTACCAGCCGGGCACCGGCGCCAACGGCCCGGACCACCCCATCTCCTGGTGCCGCGACTACGACGGCGGCCGGTCCTTCTACACCGGCATGGGCGGCACGGTCGAGTCGTACGCCGAGACAGACTTCCGCGACCATCTGCGCGGCGCACTCCAGTGGACGACGCGGATCTCCCGCGCCGACTGCAAGGCGACGATCGACAGCAACTACCAGGCCGAGCGGGTCACCCAGCCCAACCAGCCGGGCCGGCAGGACCAGATCGGCGAGCCGCACGGACTGGTCGTGGCGCCCGACGGCCGGGTGCTGTACATCGGCCGCGGCGGTGGCGACAACGCCGCTCCCGTGGTGACCGACTGGAACAACCCGGAGATCGGCAAGGGCCTGGGCCAGATCCATGTCTACGACCCCGCGACGAAGAAGGTGACGCTCGCGGGCGCGCTGACGGTCTTCGGCAACAAGGGCGGCGGCGACGAGCTGGTCAAGGTCGAGGAGGGACTGCTCGGTATCGAGCTGGACCCGGGGTTCGAGACCAACGGCTGGGTGTATCTGCACTACACGCCGCACGCACAGCTCAACCGTGACACCCGGATGGCCGAACGCCGGGTCTCCCGCTTCACCCTGGACCTGGCGACCAACAAGCTGGATCTCGCCTCCGAGAAGGTCCTGCTGAAGTGGCCCGTCCAGGTCCACAGCTGCTGCCACGCGGGCGGCGGCATGGCGTGGGACTCGAAGGGCAACCTCTACATCGCGACCGGCGACAACAACTCGTCCGGCTTCAGCGACGGGTACTCGGGCAACAACCCGCAGCCCAACTACAAGGGTGTCTCCTTCGCGGACGCCCGCCGCACGGCGGGCAACACCAACAACCTGAACGGGAAGATCCTCCGTATCCACCCGGAGCCCGACGGCACCTACACGCTGCCCGCCGGGAACCTGTTCACGGGCGAGGAGACGGAGGAGGGCGGCGACAAGACCCGCGGCGAGATCTATGTGATGGGCGTGCGCAACACGGCCCGCATCTCCATCGACAAGAAGACCGACATCCTGTACGCGGGCTGGGTCGGTCCCGACGCGGGCTCGCCGAGCACCGTCTGGGGGCCGGCGAAGTACGACACGTTCTCGGCCATCACCAAGGCGGGCAACCACGGCTGGCCGTTCTGCATGGGCAACAACCAGCCCTACCGGGACCGCAATCTGCCCGACCCGTCCAAGCCGCTCGGCTGGTACAACTGCAACGCCCCCAAGAACGAGTCCCCCAACAACGACGGTCTGGTGAACCTGCCGCCCGTCACGCCCAACACCATCTGGTACTCACCGCAGGGCGGAGCCCCCGACTACCCGCGTGACGCCAACGGCGTGCCGAGCTACAAGCCCGCCGAGGCGAAGTATCTGCTGCCGTGGCTCAAGGGCGGCGGCCAGGCGACCATGGACGGCCCGGTCTACCGCTACGACGCGCAGAGCACCAGCGCGGACAAGTGGCCGGAGTACTGGGACGGCAAGTGGTTCGTCGGTGACTTCTACGACGCGACGGACAGCCCGCGCCACGCGGTGCTGACCGACCCCAAGACCGTCGGCAAGGGCGGTCTGCCGGTCCACGCCGAGACCCTGAAGAAGATCATCCCGGTCGGTCAGGGCGGTATCCGCAACCTCATGGACTGGAAGTTCGCGCCGGACGGCTCGCTCTATGTCCTCGACTACGGGCGCGGCTTCTTCACCTCCGACTCCCAGTCCGCGCTGTGGCGTGTGACCTACAAGGGCGGCGAGCCGACCCCGGCCGCCTCCGACCTGGCCAGGAAGGCGGCGCAGTGAGACAGCGATCCCCTCGTTCCCTCCTCGGGTACCGCCCCCTACGGGTGTGGACGGCCCTGGTGGGCGCGTTCCTGATGGTGCTGGGCCTGACGTCGACCGCGGCGTACGGCCGGCCCGTCGACCTCTCGGGCGGCGGGAAGGCGTCCGCCGCGGCCCAGGTGCTGACATGGACGGCCGGTGACCCCATCGACCGTTATCTCAGCTTCCCGACCACCGCGCTGGCCGGACCGACCACGATCGTCTTCGAGAACAGCCAGGCCACCGGCAACACCACGGGAATGCCGCACACGCTGACGTTCGATGTGTCGGATCCCGAGTACAACAACGATGTCGCCCTGAACATCCTGGCCAATCCGAGTGACGCCAACGGCGGCAAGTACTCCGTCGAGGTCCGGCTCACCCCGGGCAAGTACCGCTTCCACTGCTCCATCCCGGGGCACGGCCAGATGACCGGTGTGCTCACCGTGACGGAGGTCGGCCCGGGGGACACCACCGCTCCCACCACCGACGCGAAGGTGGAGGGCCAGCAGAACGCCGACGGCGCCTATGTCGGGTCCGCGACGGTCTCGGTGACGGCGACCGACGAGGGCTCCGGCGTGGCGACGACCGAGTACGCGGTCGGGGCCGACGGGCCGTGGCAGCCGTACACGGCTCCGGTGGTGGTCGACCAGGTCGGCAGCCATACGATCCGCTACCGGGCCACCGACCAGTCGGGGAACGTGGCGGCGGAGAAGTCCGTCGCCTTCACCGTGGTGGCCCCGCAGACCGATGACACGGCGCCGCCGGAGACCTCGGCGACCGTGAGCGGTGAGCAGAACGAGGACGGCGACTATCTGTCGATGGCCACGGTCACCGTCACCGCCTCGGACACCGGCTCCGGTGTCAACACCATCGAGTACGCGCTCGGGGCGGGCGGTGCCTGGCAGCCGTACACGGCTCCGGTGATGGTGCACGAGGTCGGCACCCACACGGTCCGCTACCGCGCGACCGACAAGGCGGGCAACGCGGCGGCCGAGAAGTCCGTCGCCTTCACCGTCGTGGAGCCGCAGGCCCAGGACACGACAGCGCCGGTGACCTCGGCGGCCGTGACCGGTGAGAAGAACGCCAACGGCGCCTTCATCACCAGTGCCAGGGTGACGCTCACCGCGACCGACGCCGAGTCCGGTGTCGACAAGGTCGAGTACTCCCTCGACGGCGGTCCGTACCTCGCGTACACGGCCCCCGTCATCGTCGACCGGGTCGGCTACCACACGGTCGCGCACCGTGCGACCGACAAGGCGGGCAACACCTCGCAGGCCAAGCAGGCGACGTTCACCATCGCGCAGGGCGGCGGCGTTCCCGCGCCCAACTGCGCCGAGTACGACGAACGGCTGACGGTCATCGTCGGTACGGTCGACTCCGGTGTGCCGAACCGGCTGACCCGTAGCCGCTGCACCATCAACGAGCTGATCGAGGACGAGCGGGAGTGGACCTCGCAGGCCCTCTTCCTCAAGCACGTCGACTCGGTGCTCGACAAGCTGTTCACCGACAATGTCATCGACCAGCGCGAGTTCAACAAGATCACCAAGGCCGCCAAGCAGTCCAAGATCGGCAAGCCCGGCCAGACCGAGGGCTACCGGGATCTCTTCGACGGTACGGCGGAGTCCCTCGCCAAGTGGGAGCAGGTGGGCGGCGGACAGTTCGCGCTCTCGGGCGACGGTGCGATCACCAGCAGCACCACGGTCGAGGGCATGGGCATGCTGTGGTTCCCGGAGCGCAAGTACGGCGACTTCTCGCTGAAGCTCCAGTTCCGTGACGACGCTCCGGGCAACGGCAACGCCAACGGCGGTGTCTTCGTCCGCTTCCCGAACGTCCACGACCACCCGGAGGAGTCCCGGCCCGAGTGGGTCGCCATCAACTACGGGCACGAGGTGCAGATCCTCGACCGCCCGGACGGCGACATGTACAAGACCGGCTCGATCTACGGCTTCGACCGCGTGGGTCTGGGCGGTGCGGGAGTCACCCCGAAGGGCACCTGGAACGACTACGAGATCCGCGTGGTCGACCAGCACTACACGATCCTGCGCAACGGTGTGGTGATCAACGAGTTCGACAATCTGGGCGGACAGTCGTTCACCCCGCCGCGCTCCGGTGACCCGGGCACGGACGGCCGGCGGTACGCCACCGGTTATGTCGGGCTCCAGGTCCACGGGACGACCGATGTGATCTCGTACCGCAGCATCCGGATCAAGGAGCTGTAGCCACGGCGGTGCGCCGCCGACGGCGTGCCGGATCACCTGTCCGAGGTGCCTCTCTCCCCGGGATCCCGGGGAGAGAGGCACCTCGACTTTCTCCGCCTCTCCGGCTCTGCCTCTCCCGTTCCCGCTACTTCTCCGGTTCCCGCGCGCGGGCGCGGCTGGGCTGGACGCGCTTCGGTTCCCCCGGCATCTTCGGATAGTCCGGGGGATACGGCATGTCCCCGAGCCCCTGGTCCCGCTCCTGCCGCTCGGCCAGCTCCAGCAGGCCCTCCAGACCGAACGCCTCGTCCGCCATCCCCGCGTGCACATCACCCGCCTCGGCGAACCGCGCCGGCATCGTCGCCAGGTCGAAGTCGTCCGGAGCGGCCTCGTCCAGCTCGGCCCAGCGCAGCGGCGCGGAGACCGGGGCGTGCGGGCGCGGGCGTACGGAGTAGGCGGAGGCGATGGTGCGGTCGCGGGCGGTCTGGTTGTAGTCGACGAAGATGCGCTCGCCGCGCTCCTCCTTCCACCACGCGGTGGTCACCCGGCCGGGCATCCGCCGCTCCAGCTCACGGCCGATCGTGATGGCGCACCGGCGGACCTCGGAGAAGGTCCAGCGCGGCTCGATGGGGATGAAGACATGCAGACCGCGGCCGCCGGAGGTCTTGGGCCAGCCGCGCAGGCCCTGTTCGGACAGGAAGCCGTGCAGTTCGTGGGCGGCCCTGACCGCGTCCTTGAAGTCCGTGCCCGGCTGGGGGTCCAGATCGATGCGCAGTTCGTCGGGGTGATCGGTGCGGCCCCTGCGCACCGGCCAGGGGTGGAAGGTGAGACAGCCGAGATTGGCCGCCCACAGCACGGCGGCGACCTCGGTGGGACAGATCTCGTCGGCGGAACGGCCGCTGGGGAACTCGATACGGGCCGTGGGAATCCAGTCGGGCAAATTCTTCGGCGCCCGTTTCTGGTAGAAGGACTCCCCCGCCACCCCCTCCGGGTAGCGCTCCAGGGTGGTCGGCCGGTCCCGCAGCGCGCGCACGATGCCCGGCCCCACGGCGAGGTAGTAGCGCGCGACATCGAGCTTGGTGAATCCGCGTTCCGGGAAGTAGACCTTGTCCGGGCTGGACAGCCGTACGGTCCTGCCGTCCGCCTCCAGCTCCACCGCTGCGCCCATGGGGGCCACGCTAGGCCGGGCACGGGCGGACCGCACATCGGGCGGAGCGTCCTGTTCCCGAGCAGAATCGGGGCATGGACCTGCCGGTGATGCCTCCTGTGAAACCCATGCTCGCCAAGTCCGTGGCCCGGATCCCGCCGGGGATGCAGTACGAGGCCAAGTGGGACGGCTTCCGGGCGATCGTCCACCGTGACGGCGACGAGGTGGTGATCGGCAGCAGGACGGGAAAGCCGCTCACCCGCTACTTCCCCGAACTGGTCGCGGTCCTGCGTGACCAGTTGCCCGAGCGCTGTGTGGTCGACGGCGAGATCGTCGTCGTCCACGGGGACCGGCTCGACTTCGACCGGCTCTCCGAGCGCATCCACCCGGCGAAGTCCCGTGTGGACATGCTGGCCGAGCGCACCCCGGCGAGCTTCGTCGTCTTCGATCTGCTGGCCCTCGGGGACGCCTCACTGCTCGACACCCCGCTGGCGCGGCGCAGAGAGGCGCTGGAGGCGGCGCTGATCGGCCTCCGTCCGCCGCTCCATCTCGCGCCCGCCACCACCGATGTGGAACTGGCCGGGCAGTGGTTCGACCGCTACGAGGGCGCCGGGCTGGACGGAGTGATCGCCAAGCCCCTCGATCTGCTCTACCGGCCGGACGCCCGGCTGATGTACAAGATCAAGCATGAGCGGACGGCGGACGCGGTCGTCGCCGGGTACCGCCCGCACAAGAGCGGTCCCGTGGTCGGTTCGCTGCTTCTGGGGCTGTACGACTCCGGGGGCGTCCTCCAGCATGTCGGGGTCTGCGCCGCGTTCACGATGAGGCGCCGCGCGGAGCTGGTCGAGGAGCTGGCGCCGCTGCGGATGGAGTCGGCGCAGGGCCATCCCTGGGGGGCCTGGGCCGAGGAGTCCGCCCATGAGAGCGCACGGCTGCCGGGCGGGCCGAGCCGCTGGTCCGGGACGAAGGATCTGTCGTGGCTGCCGCTGCGGCCCGAGCGGGTGTGCGAGGTCGCGTACGACCATATGGAGGGCGACCGGTTCCGGCACACCGCGCAGTTCCGCCGCTGGCGGCCCGACCGTACGCCGGAGAGCTGTACGTACGCGCAGTTGGAGGAGCCGGTGCGCTACGACCTGGCGGAGGTGCTGGCGCCCCGGTGACGACCCGGCGGATCACTCCACGAAGGTGCCGTCCACATACACCCAGGCGCCGTCGTGCCGGGCGAAGCGGCTCCGCTCGCGCAGGGCGCCCGGGGTGCCCCGCTGGAGGAAGCGGGCGCGGAAGGTGACGGTGCCGGTGGTGTGGAACGGGCTGCCGTCGGCGGTGTCCAGGATCTCCAGACCGCTCCAGCGGACCGTGGGGTCGAGGTCCAGGTCCGCGGGCCGGGTGGCGGGGTCCCAGCTCCTCAGCAGATACGGCCGGTCGCCCACGGCGAAGGCGCTGTACCGGGAGCGCATCAGCAGTTCCGCCGTGGGCGCGGTGGCGGATCCGGAATGGAAGCGCCCGCAGCACGCGCCATAGGCGGTGGGCAGTCCGCAGGGGCAGGGCGAGGCACCGGTCAGGGCATCGGGGCGGGCGAATCCGGCGGGGCGGGCTGACCGGCTGGATCGGGCGGGGCGTCGGGCCATGGTCCCATTCTCGCGGTCCGCGCACCCGCCTCTCACGCCGGCCCGAACCTGCGCCGGTACGCGCTCGGCGCCAGCCCCGTGCGGCGCCGGAGCTGGATCCGCAGATTCGCGGCCGTCCCCAGTCCGCTGACGCGCGCCACCCGGTCGAGCCGTGTCTCGCCCTCCTCCATCAGCCGGCAGGCCAGGGCCACGCGCTGCCCCGTGAGCCAGGCCAGGGGGGTGGTGCCGAGCTGGCCGCGGAAGCGGCGGTGCAGCGTGGCCTGGCTGACCGCCGCCCGCGCCGCCAGGTCCGCCACGGTCAGCCCGGTGTCCAGCCGCTCCCCCGCCCAGGCGAGCAGCGGTCCGAGGGAGGCGTCGGGTACGGCGGGCAGCGGCTGCTCGACGAACTGGCGCTGTCCGCCGTCGCGGTGGAGCGCGAAGACCAGCCGGCGGCTGACGGCGACGGCCACCCGCGCGCCGTGGTCCTGGCGGATCAGCTCCAGACAGGTGTCGAGCGCCGCCGCGCTGCCGGCGGCCGTGACGATGTCGCCGTCGTGGACGAACAGCACATCCGGATCGAGCCGTACGGCCGGGAAGCGGGCCGCGAACAGCTCGGCCCAGCGCCAGTGGGTGGTGGCCCGCCGTCCGTCGAGCACCCCGGCGGCGGCCAGGGTGAACGAGCCGGTGCAGAAGCTGACCAGCCGGGCGCCGCGCGCGGCGGCCCGGCGTACGGCGTCCAGCACGGCCGGCGAGGGGTCGGTCCCGGGGTCGGGCCGGTTGGGGACGATCACGGTGTCCGCCCGGTCCACGGCGTCGAGCCCGGACACCCCGGAGAGCTGGAAGAACCCGGAGTGCATCCGGACGGGGCCGGGCTCGGCGCACAGCTCGAAGTCGTACCAGCGCCGGTCCAGCTCGGGGCGGGCGAGGCCGAAGAGCTCGGTGGCGACGCCCATCTCGAACGGATTCGAACCGTCCGAGACGATCATCACCACCCGGTGCGAGAAATCTTGCGTCATATGCGATTCCTAGCACTCACACCGTCCCGGGGCCAGCGCCGATGATCGTCGTATGAGCACTGAACCCGTCCATGACCGCACACCCGCCGAGCCGGTCGCGCTGTCCGAGGCACTCGCCACCTTCGACGCGCTGTGGAGTCCGCGCATCGTGACCCGCGTCAACGACTACGACGTACGGATCGCCAAGGTCGCCGGCGACCATGTCTGGCACGTCCATGACGACACGGACGAGTTCTTCCAGGTCGTCGAGGGGGAGCTGCTGATCGCACTGCGCGAGGAGGGCGGCGAGCGGACGGTCGCGCTGGCACGCGGCTCGGTCTTCGTCGTACCGCGCGGTGTCTGGCACAGGCCGTCCTCCGCCGGGGGCGCGTCGCTGCTGCTCTTCGAGCCGAGCGGCACCCTCTCGGTCGGGGACCGGCACGACGGGGTACCGGAGCATGTCGACGCCACGACCGGACACCGCCTCTGAGCACGCTCCGGCCGCACTCCGTCCGCGTTCCGCCCGCGCGGCCGCCCATGGATCCGCCACCCCCGCCCAGCCGACTGGGTCGGCTGGGCCCGCTCGGTCGGCTCAGCCCGCGAAGGCCGTCCCGGGCAGTCCCTGCCCCGCGTCGGGCAGGACCAGCAGCGAGCCGGAGAGCGGATGCGGCTGCTCGATGCCCGTGCGGGCCGAGGTGATGTAGAGGTCACGCAGCCCGGGGCCGCCGAAGGCGCAGGCGGTCGGACGCCGGACGGGCAGGGCGACGGTACGGTCCAGGGCGCCGCGCGGGGTGTACCGCCGGAGCTGTCCGCCGTCCCAGAGGGCGACCCAGACACAGCCGTCCGCGTCCACGGTGAGCCCGTCGGGAACACCGGCTCCGCGCTCGACGGTCGCCAGGGCGCTTCTGTCCGTGATCCGTTCACCGTCGGTCCGGAACCGGTCGATACGGCGGGTGGGGCTGTCGATGTAGTACATCGTCCGCCCGTCGGGACTCCAGCCGGTCCCGTTGCCGACGGTGACGGTGAACGCCTCGGTGACCGCGCCCCCGGGCGCCACCCGGATCAGCGCGCCGCCCCCGTACCGCTCGTCGTACCGCATGCTCCCCGCCCAGAGCGAGCCGTCGGGGGCGATCGCCGCGTCATTGCCGCGGCGGCCCGGGACCGAGTCGTGGACCAGCCAGGAGAAGGCTCCGTCCGGTCCGTAGAGCCCGATGCCGTCCCGGAGGTTGACCACCAGACCGCCGCCGGCGCGGGGTTTCGCCGCGCCGACATGCTGTTCGGCGGCCATCACCGTACGGCGGCCGTCGGCCGGGTCGTAGGTGTGGATCCGCGAGGCGAGTATGTCGACCCAGATCAGCCGGCCGGTGCCGGCGTCCCAGGTGGGTCCCTCGCCGAGCAGGGCCCGTTCCCGTACCGCGACGGTGACACGGGCCCTCACGCGCGCCCCCGGTGCCCGAGCCGTACGGAGAGCGTGCTCGCTCCCTTGGCGGCGAGCTGGGCCAGTTCCTCCTCGCGCTCGTCGCTCCAGCGGATCATCGGTACGGAGATGGACAGGGCGGCGACGACCCGGCCCGCGCTGTCCCGTACCGGCGCGGCCACACAGCTCACGTCCGGGTTGGACTCCCGGCGCTCGACGGCGATCCCCCGCTCCCTGATTCCCGCCAGTTCGGCGCGCAGTTCATCGGGATCGGTCACGCTGGCGGGCGTCATGGCGATGAACTCGTGCCCGGCGAAGCGCAGTTCGAGTTCGGCCTCGGGCAGTGAGGCGAGCAGCATCTTGCCGACCGAGGTGCAGTGCGCGGGCAGCCGGCGGCCCGCGGCCGAGACCATACGGACCGCGTGGGTGGAGTCCACCTTCGCGATGTAGATGACGTCGGTGTCTTCGAGGATGGCGACATGCACGGTCTCGTCGCAGGTCTCGGCGATCTCGACGGCGACCTGCCGGCCCTCGGCGGCGAGATCGAGCTGTTCGGCGTACCGGCTGCCGAGCTGATAGGTACGCACATCGAGGCGGTAGCGCCCCGGCTCGCCCGGGACCGGCGCCAGATACGAGCGGGCCGCGAGCGTGGTGAGCAGTTCGTGCACGGTGGTACGCGGCAGTTGGAGCCTGCGGATCACCTCGGGGGCGGAGAGCGTGCCGTCGCCCTCCAGGAAGAGTTCGAGTATGTCCAGGGCCCGTGTCACCGCGGGGACGAGCCGTCCCATGTCCGGTCACCCACCCCTCTTGTTCGGCACGTCGGCCATTGGCCGGAATGACGAACACAGGCTAACCGCCGCGCGACCCATTGACACCCCTCGGAGTGCCTGAATACCGTCACGCCACGATTTCGAACGTGTGACGAAATACCGAACAGACACGAGGGGCAACCGCCGTGCGCATAACGGGAATCAGCACACACGTCGTCGGTACGCCGTGGCGCAATCTCACCTATGTCCTGGTCCATACCGACGAGGGACTCACCGGTGTCGGCGAGACCCGGATGCTCGGCAGGACCGACGCGTTGACCGGGTATCTCCGTGAGGCCGAGATCAACCACCTGCGGGGATCCGATCCGTTCGCGGTCGAGGACCTCGTCCGCCGGATGAAGTACGGCGACTTCGGACGGGCGGGCGAAATCGTGATGTCGGGCATCGCCGTCGTCGAGATGGCCTGCTGGGACATCAAGGGCAAGGCCCTGGGCGTGCCGGTGTGGCAACTGCTCGGCGGGAAGGTCACCGACAGGGTCATGGCGTACGCCAACGGCTGGTACACCACGGAACGCACCCCGGAGGGCTACCACAAGGCGGCGCGGGCGGTGGTGGAGCGCGGCTACCGGGCCCTGAAGATCGATCCGTTCGGGACCGGTCACTACGAGCTGGACCGGGCGGCGAGCAACGAGGCGGTGGCCCTGATCGAGGCGGTACGGGACGCGGTCGGCCCGGGGACCGAGCTGATGCTGGAGATGCACGGGCGGTTCAGCCCGGCGACGGCGGTACGGCTCGCGCGTGAACTGACCCCGTACGCCCCGGCCTGGCTGGAGGAGCCGGTACCGCCGGAGAATCTGAAGGCGCTGGCCAAGGTGGCGGGAAAGGTCGACCTGCCGATCGCGACCGGCGAACGCATCCATGACCGGATCGAGTTCCGTGAGCTGTTCGAGTCGCAGGCGGCCGACATCATCCAGCCGGACGTGGGGCACATCGGCGGCATCCTGGAGGCCAGAAAGCTGGCGGCGACCGCCGAGACACACTACATGCTGGTCGCGCCGCACAATGTCGGCGGTTCGGTGCTGACCGCGGCCAGCCTCCAACTGGCCGCCTGTACACCGAACTTCAAGATCCTCGAACACTTCAACGACTTCGCGGACGCGGAGATCACGAAGGTGGTCGCCGGCGCTCCCCGTGTCGACCCGGCCACGGGCTGCTTCGAGGTCCCGGACGCGCCCGGTCTGGGGGTCACCTTCGATGTGGACGCGGCGGCCGAGTTCCCGCAGCGGCAGGCGCGGTTCGACCTGTGGGCCGAGGGCTGGGAGAAGCGCGCACCGAAGGCGGACCGGTGAGCCCCGTGACGAACACTCCCGCGCGCACCCCGGCGCGGGCTCCCCACGACAGCGCGGCGGCGGCCGACGGGGCGGGCAGCCGGGCCGTCGTCGTCGACCGCCCCGGAGCGCACCGGCTGGTGCGCGGCCCCGTCCCCGTGCCGGGGCCCGGCGAGGTGCGGGTGCGGGTCGCCGCCGCCGGGATCTGTCTGAGCGACCGCGAGCTCTACGACGGCCGCCGTGACGCGGCCCATGTGCGCTACCCCGTGGTGCCGGGACACGAGTGGGCGGGGACCGTCGATCTGGTGGGCGAGGGGGTGGATCCGGGGCTGACGGGCCGCAGGACCGTCGCCGAGGGGTTCCGTGCCTGCGGGACCTGCGCGCGCTGCCGCGGCGGCGAGACCTCGCTCTGCGCCCGGGGGTACGACGAGACGGGCTTCACCCGTCCCGGCGCGTTCGCCGACCATGTCGTCGTTCCCGCGCGCCTGCTGCATCCGCTGGCCGACGACGCGGATCTGCGCGCCGCCGCCCTGCTGGAACCGGCCGCGGTGGTGGCGGCGGCCGTACGGTCGAGCCCTCCGGAGCCGGGCGAGCGGATCGCGGTGGTGGGAGGGGGGACGCTGGGGCTGCTCGCCGTACAGCTCCTGGCCGCCCACTCCCCCGGCGAACTCATGGTGATCGAGCCGCGCGGCGAACGAGCCGCGTCGGCGCGGGAGTTCGGGGCGAGCGCGACGGCCGCACCGGCGGATGCCGCGGAGCTGCACGGGCGCTACGACCTCGTCGTGGAGACGGCCGGCGCGCCGGACACCGCCGCCTCGTCCTGTCTGCTGGCCCGGCGTGGCGGCCGGGTGGTGCTCACCGGGATGTTCACCCCCGGCGCGCGCGGTATCGACCCGGTGCATCTGTCACTGCACCAGCTCACGGTGCGGAGTGTGTTCGGCGCCCCGTCCGCCGCGTGGTCCTTCGCCGTACGGGCCTTCACCGCCGGGGTGTTCACCCCGGGTCCGCTGGTGACCCATGAATTCCCGCTGGAGCGGTACGGGGAGGCCGTGGCGCTGGTCGGCGGGGGCGATCCGGGCACCGGAAAGGTACTGCTGCGCCCCTGACCGGGCGCCGGCCCAGCCGCCCCGACCACCACCGGCACCGGTCCTGGACCCGCCACCGCCACCGCCACGGGCACCTCCACCGGCACCGGCACCGGCACCGGCACCGGCACCGGCAGCACGCCGTACCCCCGCGCACCCGCCGTCCCGAGTCGGGGCCGCCATCCCGAACCGCGTCCGGCATACCGAACACCACCGGCACACGACATCCGCGCACGACCGGCACCACCGCACGACCGACGCGCCCACCGAACCGAAGGACCCGTCCGTGACCGACGTATCAGCCCCCGCCCCCCGCCGCCCCGGCGAGCAGGCGCTCGCCGCACTCGGCCTCGCCGCGCCCGAGGACAACCCCGCGGACACCTCCCCCCACACCTTTCCCGACGGCGGTCTCTGGCGCACCGAGATCCCGTCCGTCGAGGGACCCGAGAGCCTCTCCGTCGTCCTCCGGGAGGCCGACCGGCTCGATGTGCCGGTCCACCGGGTCAGCCAGGGCAGCGGCGTCTGGATGCTCTCCGACGCCGAGATCACCGAGATGGCCGACGCCTGCGCGGCCCGCTCGGTGGAGCTGTGTCTGTTCACCGGACCGCGCGGCACCTGGGACACCGGCGGCTCGGTCCGTACGGACTCCGGCGGAGCGGGGCTGCGCGCCCGTGGCCACGGCGCCATGGCCGGCTGTGTCGAGGACGCGCTGCGCGCGACGGAGCTGGGGGTGAGATGTCTGCTCGTCGCCGACGAGGGCGTCCTGTGGACCCTGCACCGGCTGCGGGTCCGGGGTGTCCTGCCCGCCGACACCACCTTCAAGGTCTCGGCGCTCGTCGGCCCGGTCAACCCGGCGTCCTACGCGGTGTTCGAACGCCTCGGGGCCGACTCGATCAATGTGCCCTCGGATCTGACGCTCGCCCATCTCACCGAGATCCGCCGGAGCAGCGGCGCCCCCATGGACCTCTATGTGGAGGCGCCCGACGACCTCGGCGGCTATGTCCGGATGTACGAGACGGCGGAGCTGATCCGGCGCGGCGCCCCCCTCTATCTGAAGTTCGGGCTCTCGAAGTCCCCGGCCATCTATCCGTACGGCGCACAGCTCCGTGACACCGCGCTCAGCGGCGCCCGGGAACGGGTGCGCCGCGGCCGGCTGGTGCTCGATCTGCTCGGCCGCCACGGCGCCGACGGCGGGATGTCGCCGCTCGGCTCCCGGCTGCCGGGCCCGCTCAGCCGTTTCCCCCTCACCCAAGACAAGGACTGATGCCCCCATGCGTATCCGCCGTGCCCGCCGCGCCGCACTCGCCGTCACCGCCGTGTCCCTGGTGCTCTCCCTCGCCGCCTGCGGGCAGAACAGCGAGGGCGGCAGCAAGGACGAGTCGAAGGGCGGGGAGGGATCCACCGTCGGTATCGCGATGCCGACCAAGTCGTCGGAGCGCTGGATCGCCGACGGCGCCAACATGGTCGCCCAGTTCGAGAAGCTCGGCTACCGCACCGACCTCCAGTACGGCGAGGACAATGTCGCCCAGCAGGTCTCCCAGATCGAGAACATGATCACCAAGGGCGTGGACGTCCTGGTGGTCGCGGCGATCGACGGCCGCGCCCTCACCGATGTCCTCCGGCAGGCCGCCGACCAGGACATCAAGGTGATCTCGTACGACCGGCTGATCCTCGGCACCGGGAACGTCGACTACTACGCGTCCTTCGACAACGAGCGCGTCGGGGTCCTCCAGGCCACCTATCTCATCGACAAGCTGGGGCTGAAGGACAGCGGCAAGGGCCCGTTCAGTATCGAGCTGTTCGCGGGCTCCCCCGACGACAACAACACCCGGTACTTCTTCGACGGCGCGTGGAAGACCCTCAAGCCGTACATCGACGCGAAGCGGCTGGTGGTCAGGAGCGGCCAGACCAGGCTGGAACAGGTCACCACACTGCGCTGGGACGGCGGCACCGCGCAGAAGCGGATGGACGACCTGCTGACCAAGGCGTACGGCTCCCGGCGCGTGGACGCGGTGCTCTCGCCGTACGACGGGATCTCCATCGGCATCCTGTCGGCGCTCAAGTCCGACGGGTACGGGACGGCCGCCAAACCGTATCCGCTGGTGACCGGGCAGGACGCGGAGGTCGCCTCGGTCAAGTCGATCATCGCGGGGCAGCAGACCCAGACCGTCTACAAGGACACCAGGGCGCTGGCCAGGCAGGCCGTGCAGATGGCGGACGCCGTGCTCAACGACAAGAAGCCCGAGGTCAACGACGAGAAGACCTATGACAACGAGGTCAAGGTCGTACCCGCCTATCTGCTGGACCCGGTCAGCGTCGACAAGTCCAACTACCGGTCCGTGCTGGTGGACTCCGGGTACCTCGAGGCGGGTGATCTGACATGACCGTCCCCGTCCTGGAGATGCGCTCCATCGGGAAGACCTTCCCGGGGGTCAGGGCGCTCTCCGAGGTCAGCCTCACGGTCGCCCCGGGGGAGGTGCACGCCGTCTGCGGGGAGAACGGCGCGGGCAAGTCCACCCTGATGAAGGTGCTCAGCGGGGTTCATCCGCACGGGAGTTACGAGGGCGAGATCCTCTTCGAGGGCGTCCCGTGCGCTTTCAGGGACATCCGGGCCAGCGAGGCCCAGGGCATTGTGATCATCCATCAGGAACTGGCCCTGATCCCCTACTTGTCGATCGCCGAGAACATCTTCCTCGGCAACGAGCACGCCACCCGGGGCGTCATCAGCTGGAACGAGACGCTGCGGCACGCGGCCGCGCTGCTCGAACGGGTGGGGCTGCGTGAGCACCCGCAGACCCGGGTCGCCGACATCGGGGTCGGCAAGCAGCAGCTCGTGGAGATCGCGAAGGCGCTCGCCAAGCGGGTGAGGCTGCTGATCCTGGACGAGCCGACCGCCGCGCTCAACGACGCCGACAGCGCCCGGCTCCTGCGGCTGATCCTGGAGCTGAAGGCCCAGGGCATCACCTCGATCGTCATCTCGCACAAACTGAACGAGATCGCCGAGGTGGCCGACTCCGTCACGATCCTCCGGGACGGCCGGACCATCGAGACGCTCGATGTGCGGGGCGGCTCGGCCACCGAGGACCGGATCATCCGGGGCATGGTCGGCCGCGATCTCGACCACCGCTTCCCCGAACGGACCGCCTACGCGGGCGATCCGGGGGCGGAGCCCGCGCTCGACATCCGCGACTGGACCGTCCATCACCCCATCGACCGCCGCCGCAAGGTCGTCGACGGGGTCTCGCTCCAGGTCCGCAGGGGCGAGATCGTGGGGATCGCGGGGCTGATGGGCGCGGGCCGCACCGAACTGGCGATGAGCGTCTTCGGGCGCTCCTACGGCCGGGAGATCAGCGGAAGGATCTTCAAGGACGGCCGCGAGATCCGTACCCGGACCGTGCCGGAGGCCGTCGCGCACGGCATCGCGTATGTCACCGAGGACCGCAAGCGGTACGGGCTCAATCTCATCGACACCATCGCCAGGAACATCACGATGAGCGCCCTGGGCAAGGTGTCCGCTCGCGGGGTGGTCGACGAGCACGAGGAGACCCGGGTCACCGAGTCGTACCGCACCGGCATGAACATCAAGGCGCCCACCGTCTTCGAACAGGCGGGCCGGCTGTCGGGCGGCAATCAGCAGAAGGTCGTCCTCAGCAAATGGATCTTCGCGGGTCCCGATGTGCTGATCCTCGACGAGCCCACCCGGGGCATCGACGTCGGCGCGAAGTACGAGATCTACACCGTCATCGACCGGCTCGCCGCACAGGGCAAGGCGGTTGTCCTCATCTCCTCCGAACTCCCCGAACTGCTCGGTATGTGCGACCGCGTGTACACCATGGCGGCCGGCCGGCTCACCGGCGAGATCCCCCGGGCGGAGGCGACCCAGGAAGTCCTGATGCGCCATATGACCAGGAACACGAGGTAGTCGACATGGGTCCGGTCACCACCCACACAGCGAAGGACGGCGTTCCGGAGGACGGCGGGCCGGGGGCCGCCCCGCCGCCGTCACCGTCCGGGCCGGCCGCCGCGGGAACGCTGCTGCTGGAGGCCGCGCGCCGCAACATGCGGCAGTACGGCATGCTCGTCGCCCTCGTCCTGATCGTCGTGCTCTTCCAGATCTGGACCGACGGTGTCCTGCTCAAGCCGAACAACGTCACCAATCTGGTGCTCCAGAACAGCTATATCCTGGTCCTCGCCATCGGCATGATGATCGTCATCGTCGCGGGCCATATCGATCTCTCGGTGGGCTCGCTGGCCGCGTTCGTCTCCGCCGCCTGCGCGGTGATGATGGTCCAGCACGACCTGCCCTGGGCGCTCGCCCTGGTCGTCGGGCTGCTCATCGGGGCGCTCGCGGGGGCCTGGCAGGGGTTCTGGATCGCGTATGTCGGCATTCCGTCGTTCATCGTCACCCTCGCCGGGATGCTGCTCTTCCGCGGCGGTACGCAGATCTTCCTCGGCTCACGCTCGCTCGGCCCCTTCCCCGAGGGCTTCCAGAAGATCGCGACCGGCTATCTCCCCGAGGTGGGTCCGGTCACCAACTATCACAATCCGACCCTGCTGCTGGGGCTCGCGCTGCTCGCCGTCGCGGTGTTCCAGGAGGTCAGGGACCGGCGCCGGCAGCGGGCCTACGAGCTGGAGGTGCTCCCCCGCGGTCTCTTCGTGCTCAAGTGCGTGGGGCTGGCGGCGGCCGTGCTCGCCTTCACGATGACCCTGGCCAGCTACCGGGGCGTCCCGGTGGTCCTGCTGCTGCTCGCCGCGCTGCTCATCGGCTTCGGCTATGTCATGCGCAACGCCGTCGTCGGCCGCCATGTGTACGCGCTCGGCGGCAACCGGGCCGCGGCGAAGCTGTCCGGCGTCAAGGACCGCCGCATCACCTTCCTGGTCTTCGTCAATATGGGGGTGCTCGCCGCGCTCGCCGGAATCGTCTACGCGGCCCGGCTCAACGCGGGCGTACCGCAGGCGGGCATCAACTTCGAACTGGAGGCCATCGCGGCCGCGTTCATCGGCGGCGCGTCGATGAGCGGCGGCGTGGGCACGGTGTTCGGCGCGATCATCGGCGGGCTGGTGCTGGGCGTGCTCAACAACGGTATGTCGCTGGTCGGGATAGGCCCGGACTACCAGCAGGTCATCAAGGGACTGGTGCTGCTGGCGGCGGTGGGCTTCGACGTCTGGAACAAGCGCAGGGCGGGCGCCTGAGGGCGGCGGAATACACGCGGCGCCGCAGCGCACCTGAAAAGTGCTGCGGCGCCGCGCCCCCGTATTCCACTTACAGCTTGCGTGCCACTCCGGCGTACCCCGGGAGGGGGTCGCTGCCGGGGACCGGTACGACCTCTCCCAGTTCGGGACGCCAGTCGGTGGCCAGGGAGACCCCCGGCTCGACGAGGTCCAGGCCCTCGAAGAACGCGGCGAACCGCTCCCGCGACCGCAGGGCCAGCGTGAGCGCCCGCCGCTGGTACAGCTCACGTGCCTGGTCCGCGTTCTCCCGGTCGAAGTCGCCCGTGGCGTGGGAGAGGACAAGATAGCTGCCGGAGGGCAGCGGGTCGAGCAGTCTGCGCACCAGTTCGTACGCGCCGTCCTCGTCGGGGATGAAGTGCAGCAGGGCGACGAGGGAGAGCGCGACCGGACGGTCCAGGTCGAGGATCTTCCCGGCCGCCTCGACGATGGCCTCCGGCTCGCGCACATCGGCCTGGACGTACTCCGTGACACCTCCCGGGGTGCTGCGGAGCAGCGCCTCGGCGTGCCGGAGGACGATCGGGTCGTTGTCCGTGTAGACGACCCGGGAGTCGGGAGCGACCTCCTGGGCTATCTGGTGGAGATTGGGCTCGGTGGGGATGCCGGTGCCGATGTCGAGGAACTGACGCACCCCGGCGGGGCCGGCGAGCCAGCGGGTGGCGCGGTGCATGAAGGCCCGGTTGACCCGGGCCATGTCGGGCCCCCTGGCGTCCAGTGCCAGTAATTGCTTCGCCATCTCCTCGTCCACGGGATAGTTGTCCTTACCGCCGAGGAACCAGTCGTACACGCGGGCCGGATGCGGCTTGCTGGTGTCGATGGGGTCGTTCCCGGTCATGTGCGCTCCATGAGTCTCAGGGTCGATGAGCAGGATCTGTGGAACACAGGGTCTGCGGAAGAACGGGGGACACGTAGACGAAGTGGTCGAGCGGACGAGCCGACGAGTGGTCGAGCAGTCGAGCAGTCGAGCGGACGAGCGGACGAGACGGACGGTTCGGTCGGGTGAGCGGGGTCAGGTGAGCAGGAAGTCGGCCTGACCCGCCTTCGCGCCCTGGATGAATGCGGCGATCTCATTGGTGGTGTAGATCAGTGCGGGGCCGTCAGGGTCGGCGGACTGGCGCACGGCGACCCTGCCGTCGGCCAGCTTCATGGCCTCGATGCAGTTGCCGCCATTGCCACCACTCCACGGCTTGCGCCAGCCCTCGGCACCGAGGTCGGCGGCGGGCATGCCGTTGTATATGGGATCCATTCACAGCTCCTTGCGGAGATCCCTGAGGATCTCCTTCGTGCGTGGTGCAGTTGCGGCCTGAGCCGCCATCCGGTCCATGACCTCCAGATGGGTGGCCACTTCGGGACGTGCGTCGAGATAGACGGCACCGGTCAGGTACTCGCTGTAGACCATGTCCGGCAGTTCCGGTTCGGCGAACCGGAAGATCACGAACGGCCCGTAGGTACCGGGATGGTGTCCGCTCGAGAATTCCGCGATCTGCAGGGTGACATTCGACATGGCCGAGGCGTCGAGCAGCTTGTCGATCTGCTCCCGCATGACGTCCGGACTGTCGCCGACCGGGCGGCGCAGCACGGTCTCGTCCATGATCACCCAGAATTTGGGGGCGTTCGTACGGGTGAGAAGTGACTGGCGTTCCATACGGAGCGCCACATGACGCTCGATCCCCTCGGGCTGCGCCTGTCCCACCGCCCCCGCGTTCATGACCGACCGTGCGTACTCCTCGGTCTGGAGCAGCCCGGGGACGAAGTGCGGTTCATACGTACGCAGCAGGGCGGCGGAGCCCTCCAGACTGACGTACATGCTGAACCAGTCCGGCAGGATGTCGTGGAACCTCTGCCACCAGCCGGGCTTGTTGGCCTCCTCCGTGAGCTCGACGAAGGCCTCGGCCTCGTCCTCGGGAACTCCGTACGCGCGCAGCAGGAGCTGCACATACGGGATCTTGAGGGCGACCTCGGCCGTCTCCATCCGGCGTATCGTCGCGGGCGCCACGCGGAGGAGCTTGGCGGCCTCCTCGCGCTTCAGTCCGGAGCGCTCACGAAGATCTTGCAGACGTCTGCCGAGTACGACCTGACCCACGGTCGGGGCGGACCGCGGTTCACTCACTTTGGGTCCTCCCCACGCACGGTTACCAGCAGTCTGCCATGTCTCCTCGACGAAGAACACGGCACTCTGAAATATTCAGAGTGCCCCTTGCCAAGTGTCCCCGACGGGTGGAGAGTGGGTCGGTGAACCAGCTCACGCGGTTGTCGGGCTCTGCCATGGGAGAGTTTTTGCGCTCGGCCGCTGCTCCCCCACCGTTAGGAATCGGTCGTGGCACCTGGTAACGCGCTCACCCCCCCGCTCATAGCCCTGTGCCCCCCTGGCAACGTTGTCCGGCGTTACGGGTTCCAGTTGCCCGCCCACGCCGAGTCAGTGGCACGGGCCAGACAACTGACCCGGGACCGGCTCATCCGGTGGGGCCTGGGCGAGGAGACCCGCGACACCGCGGTGCTCGTCGTCTCGGAACTGGTCACCAACGCGATCGTGCACGCGGCCGGGGACCGCGTCGTCTGCGAGATACGGGAGGGCGACGGCCGGCTGCGGATAGCCGTCGAGGACCAGGGCTACGGACCGACGGGACCGCAGCTCCACGACGCCACCGAGGACGAGACCCAGGGCGAGGGGGGCCGGGGTCTGTTCCTCGTCGATTCCATGTGCAGCGGCTGGGGAGCCCACGACACATCGGGATACGGCCCCGGACGTGTGGTCTGGGCCGAACTGCCACACGGAACGGAGCAACCGTGCTGAGGACCGCACTGGACCGCCTCGCACGCGGCCTGCGCGACGGGCGCGATCTCGCACCCCGCCGGGTCGCGCTGCCGCTGCCGCCCACCCTGCCGGCCTCGCTGGGCTGCGACGCGGTGGGCATCCCGGCGGAGCACGGCTTCCGGCTGATGGCGCGGCTGCCCAAGAAGGGCTGTGTCTTCGCCGACGCGGACTGGTGGTGGTGGATCGTGCCGGCCGGTTCTGACCTCGATCTCACCTGGCCGTCACCGGCCCGCTATGTGTCGGGCACGACCGTTCCCGCGGCGCACCCCCGGCTGATCCACTGGCCCGAGGCGCCGACCCCGTACACCCCGCCGATCCCCTTCTACCTCATGATCTGCCAGCTCACGGGCACGGCCCCGTCCTGGGCCCCCCGTACGGCGCCCGGAACGGTTCCGGCACCGCACTGACCGGCGGCGGGGCGGCGGGGCGGCGGACCATCGTTCAGCCGCCCCTTGTCCTTCGCGCGGTACCCATCACATAGGCTCGGCCGCGAGATGAACACCAACCACACATCCCTTGGCCCCAAGGCCGACAAAGAGACGGTCCGCCGGCACAATCTGAGCCTTGTGCTGCGGGCGGTGCGGGACGAGGGAGAGGTGACCCGGGCCGGGGTGGCGGCGCGGGTGGGACTGACCCGGGCCGCGGTGTCGTCACTGGTGGAGCAGTTGCTGGAGAGCGGGTTCCTCTCCGAGTCCGGGAAGACGTTCAGCGGCCATGCCGGGCGCCCCGGCACCGTACTGAAGGTGACGCGCTCCGGGCCCGCGGGCATCGGCGTCGAGATCAATATCGACTATGTGTCGGTGTGCGTGGTCGATCTGTCCGGCACCGACCGGGTCCGGCTGACCGAACACATCGACAACCGCGGCGCTCTCCCGGCCGAGGTACTGGCCCGTGGCGCCCGGATCGCCGCCCGTACGCTGGAGTCCGCGGCGGAGCAGGAGCTGATCCCGGTGGGGGTGCAACTCGCCCTGCCGGGGCTGGTGTCGGGGGGCACGGTCCGTCAGGCGCCGAACCTCGGCTGGAACCGGGTCCCGGCGGAGGAGCTGTTCGCGCGGGCGCTGGCCGAACTGCGGCCCGAGGGGCCCGCGCTGGCGGTGAGTTCGGAGAACGAGGCCAATCTGGCGGCGCTGGCCGAGCTGTGGTTCGGCGGGCTGGGACCGCTCCGTACGTTCCTCTACCTCACCGGTGAGATCGGGGTCGGCGGCGCGCTGGTGCTGGACGGTGAACTGCTGCGCGGGGCGCACGGGTTCGCCGGGGAGATCGGCCATGTGGTGGTCGACGCCAAGGGGCCGCTGTGCCGCTGCGGCTCCCGGGGCTGTCTGGAGCAGTACGCGGGCCAGTCGGCGCTGCTGCGCGCGGCGGGCATCGACGAGAACTCCGGAGTGCCCGGGGTCACCGAGCTGGAGCGCCGGGCACGCGGCGGCGACCTCCAGGCCGTGGCGGCGGTCGAGCAGGCCGGGGTGATGCTGGGCCGGGTGCTGTCGGGCTCGGTGAACCTCTTCGACCCGGAGGCGGTCGTGCTGGGCGGGATCTACCGGGAGCTGATGCCCTGGCTGTCCCCCTCGGCGGACCGCGAGCTGACGGCCCGCGTGGTCTCGGGGCTGTGGCCCCGCGACAGCGGACGCCTACGCGCGTCCTCCTCGGCGGGTGACGCGGCCCGCGGCGCGGCGGCCCTGGTGGTCCGCGCGGTCCTGGCGGACCCGGTGGCCTACGTCCGCCGGGTCACGGACTGACGACGCCCCGGGGGCCAGGGGCGCCACGCGCCCACCCGCCCCGGGCCGGTGTGCGGCCCCGGTCGCCCGTCGGCACGCGAGGCACGGGAGACGTCTGACGGCGGCACGGCACGGGGCCCGGCACCCGCCGGCGTGAGCGGTGAGCGGCGCCCACGCGGGCAGGGCACACGCCTCACGATCCGGTACGCGGCGCACCGTACCGGGCGCCGGCACGCCGCCCCCCAGGGCGCGAGACGCGCCGGGCAGCGAACGGGAGCCGCTGCCGCCGACACCGCACGAGGGCACCGCGTACGCGGTACGAAGGGAACGCCCGTGCGGCGGCGCGGGCCGGGCCCGGGGAGGCCGGCCCGCGCCGCCGCACGGGGGAGGTGCCCGTCGTCAGCGGACGCCGAGCAGGTGGTCCATCGCGAGCT
Organism: Streptomyces sp. NPDC002018; assembly: GCF_042890865.1. Taxonomy (NCBI): domain Bacteria; kingdom Bacillati; phylum Actinomycetota; class Actinomycetes; order Kitasatosporales; family Streptomycetaceae; genus Streptomyces; species Streptomyces sp. NPDC002018. The sequence continues at coordinate 392,487 of NZ_JBIASO010000001.1, read as the reverse complement.
GGTCGAGCTGCTCGAAGGCCATACCGCGCGTCGCCGCGGCCTCCGCGTCGAACTCCTCGTACGCGCTGCGGTCCGCGAGCAGCCCCGCCACCCCGTCGGCGGCCGTGGGCAGCGCCAGTTCGTCCAGGCGCGAGGCGCGCAGCGCCTCCTGGACCACCGGGTCGGCGCGGAACGCGGCGGCGCGCTCCTTGAGGATCAGGTAGTTGCGCATGCAGCCGGCGGCCGACGCCCAGACCCCGTTGAAGTCCTCGGTCCGCGGCGGCTTGAAGTCGAAGTGCCGCGACCCGTCCCAGCCCGCGGTCTCCAACAGGTCGACCAGCCAGAACGCGGCCCGCAGATCACCCGCGCCGAAGCGCAGGTCCTGGTCGTACTTGATGCCGTTCTGACCGTTGAGGTCGATGTGGAAGAGCTTGCCCGACCACAGGGCCTGGGCGATGGAGTGCGGGAAGTTCAGCCCCGCCATCTGCTCATGGCCGACCTCGGGGTTCACGCCGTACAGCTCGGGCCGCTCCAGACGCTCGATGAACGCCAGGGCATGGCCGACCGTGGGCAGCAGGATGTCGCCGCGCGGCTCGTTCGGCTTGGGCTCGATGGCGAACCGGAGGTCGTACCCCTTCTCGGTGACATACGCGCCGAACAGGTCGAAGGCCTCCTTCATCCGCTCCAGCGCCAGCCGTACGTCCTTCGCCGCACCCGACTCCGCGCCTTCCCGGCCGCCCCAGGCCACGAAGGTCTTGGCGCCCAGCTCGGCCGCGAGGTCGATGTTCCTGAGCGTCTTGCGCAGCGCGAAGCGGCGCACGTCCCGGTCGTTCGCGGTGAACGCGCCGTCCTTGAAGACCGGGTGCGTGAAGAGGTTGGTGGTGACCATCGGCACCACGAGCCCGGTCGAGTCCAGCGCCTGCCGGAACCGCTTGATGTGCGTCTCACGCTCCGCGTCGGACGAGCCGAAGGGTATGAGGTCGTCGTCGTGGAAGGTCACCCCGTACGCGCCCAGCTCGGCCAGACGCTGCACGGACTCGACGGGATCCAGGGCCCTGCGGGTCGCGTCCCCGAACGGGTCCCGGCCCTGCCAGCCCACGGTCCAGAGACCGAAACTGAACTTGTCCGCGGGGGTGGGAGTGAAGCGTTCCGTCATTCTCTGGCCGCCTTCGATACCTCAGGTCCGGCACGTGCCGACCTTTTTGTTTCCTGACATGACTAATAATGCACGCAGGGACGGATGCGCAAAACCCCCGGGGTCCGCTCCATCAGTGTGCACCCGTCGGAGTCGGACGCGCACGTTCGGCCACCGGCGAGGATCCGCCACCCCCGTTCCGGTGAGCCGTGCCATCGCGTAATTTGTTTTCCCCACGTCAAAAATTGTTCAGGTACTCCAGCAGGGAAGAGGTATGTCCATGTCGCAGAGCCCGGTGGTCGGCCCGGTCGTCATCGGCGTGGACAGCTCCACCCAGTCCACCAAGGCGGCCTTCACGGATGCCGCCACCGGCCGGCTGCTCGCCGTGGGGCGCGCCCCGCACCGGGTGACCGGTGAGGGCGGTGCCCGGGAGACCGACCCGGAGGTGTGGTGGAGCGCGCTGCGGGAGGCGGTGGCCGCCGGCCTCAAGGAGTCCGGCGTCGACGCCTCGGCGGTCACCGGTATCGCCGTCGCCGGGCAGCAGCACGGACTGGTGGTGCTGGACCGCACGGGCCGCCCGCTGCGCCCCGCGCTGCTGTGGAACGACACCCGCTCCGCCCCGCAGGCCGCCGCCCTCACGGAGGCGCTCGGCGGCCCCGCCGCCTGGACGGCCCGTACCGGTTCCGTGCCGGTGGCCTCGATGACGGCCTCCAAGTGGCAGTGGCTGCGTGAGCACGACCCCGCCATCGCGGGCGCCGCGGCGGCCATCAGGCTTCCGCACGACTTCCTGACCGAGCGGCTCTCGGGCGTCGCCGCCACCGACCCCGGCGACGCCTCGGGCACCTGCTGGTATTCGACGGCCACCGGGGCGTACGACCCGGAACTGCTGGCGCTGCTCGGCCTCGACCCCGAGCTGCTGCCCGCCGTCGCCACGACCGGCGCCGCCCGGGTCGGCTCGCTCACCGCCGGATCCGCGGCGGAGCTGGGGCTGCCGGCGGGCATAGCCGTCGCGGCGGGCACCGGTGACAACATGAGCGCGGCCGTCGGCCTGGGCTTCGGGGGCGGCGGGCTGCTGGACCATCCGGTGCTGAGCCTCGGCACCTCGGGCACGGTGTTCGCCGCCACCCGCACCCGCCCCGACTCCCCCGCGCTCGCGGGGTTCGCCGCGGCGGACGGCACGTATCTGCCGCTGGCCTGCACTCTCAACTGCACGCTCGCCGTGGACAAGGTGGCGGCGCTGCTCCGGCTGGACCGGGAGGACGCGGTGCCGGGCGGCGAGGCCGTACTGCTGCCGTATCTGGACGGCGAGCGCACCCCCGATCTGCCCGCCGCCTCGGGCCTGCTGACCGGGCTGCGCCACGACACCACACCGCAGCAGCTCCTGGGCGCCGCCTATGAGGGCGCGGCGGTGACCGTACTGCGCGCGCTGGACGAGGTGCTGCGGGCCTGTGGCCTCGACCCCGCGGACCCGGAGGTCGCGGCCCGCCCGCTGCGGCTGGTCGGCGGCGGCGCCCAGGGCAGGATGTGGGTCGACACGGTACGCAGGCTCTCCGGCCGCCCGCTGATCGTCCCGACCAGCGGCGAGCTGGTCGCCCTGGGAGCGGCGGCGCTGGCCGCGGGCGCGGCGACGGGCGAGGACCCGGTGGCGACAGCCGCGTCCTGGCGGACGGGCGAGGGCGACGAACTGCCCGCCGTGGAGCGGGACCTGGAGACCTGGGAGCGCGTGGGATCGGTCCTGGACCGCGCGGCGCCGAGCCTGCTGTCGTAGCACCGGCCGCCGCGGACGCGGCGTGCGAGCCGGCTGACCGGCCCGGGGCCGGTCAGCCGGTGGGCAGGGCCGGTCAGTCGGTGGGCAGGACGGTCGCGGCCTGGGCCAGGGCTTCCAGGACCGGGCGGATCAGCGGATGGTCCTCCGCGCCCCGGCGTACGGCGGCGAAGACCCTGCGGGTCGCCGCCGGCCCGGACACGGGGTGGACGACGGTGCCCTTCAGCTCCATCCCGCGCAGCGCCGAGCGCGGGACCAGGGCGACCCCGGCGCCCGCCCCGGCGAGCGCGACGACCGCGCGGAAGTCGTCCGAGGAGTGCGCGAGACGCGGCTCGAAGCCGGCCCGTTCGCAGGCGAGCTGTATCACGTCGTGGCAGGGGTTGCCCGGGTAGGGACCGATCCAGTCGCTGTCGGCGAGGGCCGCGAGGGAGACCTCCGCGCTCAGCGCGAGCGGGTGCGCGGCGGGCAGGACGGCGTCGAACGGTTCGGCGTACAGCGGCACGCGGGAGAGCCGCAGATCGTCCTCGCGCGGCGCGCCCCGGTACTCGACCGCGACCGCCAGATCCGCCTGTCCGTCCAGCACCATGGGCAGGCTCTCGTCCCCCTCGGCGTCCCGTACGCGGACCCGGATGTCCGGGTACGGTCCCGCCAGCAGCTGGAGGGCGGGGGCCAGTACCTCCGCGATACCGGTGGCGAACGCCGCGACGGTCACCTCGCCGGCCGAGCCGCCCGCGTACGCCGCGAGTTCCGCCTCGGCCCGTTCGAGCTGGGCGAGCACCGCGTGCGCGTGGCCGAGCAGGATCTCGCCGGCCGCCGTCAGCCGTACGCCCCTGCCGCTGCGGGTCAGCAGAGCGTGGCCGGTCTCCTGCTCCAGCACGGCGAGCTGCTGGGAGACGGCCGAGGGGGTCAGATACAGCGCGGCGGCCGCGGCGGTCACCGTACGGTGGTCCGCCACGGCCCGCAGTATGCGCAGCCGCCGTGCGTCGATCACCCGGCCATCCTGCCAGGTGGGAGCGGGCCGCGGGCATCCGCCCCGCACCGGTCAGCCCTGCTCGCGCATCGCCTCCCGCGCGTCGGTGAACGCCGCGACCGCGCGCTCCACGTCCGCCGTGGAGTGCGCCGCCGAGAGCTGGACCCGGATCCGGGCCCGGTCCATCGGGACGACGGGGTACGAGAAGCCGATCACATAGACGCCGCGCTCCAGCAGCAGTTCCGCCATCCGGGCCGCCTCGGCGGCGTCGCCGATCATGACCGGGGCGATGGCGTGGTCACCGGGCAGGATCTCGAAGCCCGCCTCGGTCATCTTCGTACGGAAGAGCGCGGTGTTGGCGTTGAGCCGGTCGCGCAGTTCGCCGGCGCTCTCCAGCAGGTCGAGGACCTTGACCGACGCGGCGGCGATGACCGGGGCGAGGGAGTTGGAGAAGAGATAGGGACGCGAGCGCTGGCGCAGCAGGGCGACGATCTCGGCGCGGGCGGCGACATAGCCGCCGGACGCGCCGCCGAGGGCCTTGCCGAGCGTGCCGGTGAGGATGTCCACGCGGTCCATCACCCCGTGCAGTTCCGGGGTGCCGCGACCGCCGGGGCCCACGAAGCCGACGGCGTGCGAGTCGTCGACCATGACCATCGCGTCGTACCGGTCGGCGAGGTCGCAGATCTCGGCGAGCGGGGCGACATACCCGTCCATGGAGAACACGCCGTCCGTGACGATCAGCCGGCGACGGGCGTCCTGCGACTCCTTGAGCCTGGTCTCCAGCTCACCGAGGTCACGGTTGGCGTACCGGAGGCGGCGGGCCTTGGAGAGCCGGATGCCGTCGATGATGCTGGCGTGGTTGAGGGCGTCGGAGATGACCGCGTCCTCCGCGCCGAGCAGGGTCTCGAAGACTCCGCCGTTGGCGTCGAAGCAGGAGGAGTAGAGGATCGTGTCCTCCTGGCCGAGGAACGCGGAGAGGCGTCCCTCCAGCTCCTTGTGGATCTCCTGGGTGCCGCAGATGAAGCGTACGGAGGCCATTCCGTAGCCCCAGCGGTCGAGGGCGTCCTTCGCGGCGGCGACGACCTCGGGGTGGTCGGCGAGGCCGAGGTAGTTGTTGGCGCAGAAGTTGAGGACGTCACCCCCGCCACCGCCCGCGGTGACGGCGACCGAGGCGCTCTGCGGGGTGGAGATCACCCGCTCGGGCTTGAAGAGACCGGCCTCGCGGATCTCACCGAGGGTGGCGGACAGTTCGTCCCGTACGGACGCGTACATAGACAGGGCTCCTTCTGTGTTCAACGGCTCGGTCCGCCTCCGGGGCGCTTCGTGCCGATGGCGACGGTCGGCCGTGCGCGGCCGTGCGCGGCCGGGACGTCCGGTGTTCCCGGAACGGTGGTCAGGTGGTCCAGTCGAGGATGATCTTGCCGCTGCGGGCGCTGGACGCCTCGTCGAACGCGGCGTCGAAGTCCTGGTACCCGTAACCGCCCGTGATGACGGGGGTGAGGTCGAGTCCCCCTTCGAGCAGGACCGTCATCGCGTACCACGTCTCGAACATCTCACGTCCGTAGATGCCCTTGACCGTGATCATGGAGGTGACGATCTTCGACCAGTCGACGGCGAACTCCTCGGCGGGCAGGCCGAGCATGGCGATCCGGCCGCCGTGCGTCATGTTGTCGACCATGTCGCGCAGGGCCTCCGGGCGTCCCGACATCTCCAGGCCGATGTCGAAGCCCTCCTTGAGACCGAGCTGCCGCTGCGCGTCCGCGATGCCCGTCCCGGCACCGGAGACATCGAGGGCGAGGGTGGCGCCGGCCTTGCGGGCGAGGGCGAGACGGTGCGGGCTGACGTCGGTGATCACGACATTGCGCGCTCCCGCGTGCCGGGCGACGGCCGCCGCCATGATGCCGATGGGGCCCGCGCCGGTGATCAGTACGTCCTCGCCGACGAGCGGGAAGGTGAGCGCGGTGTGCACGGCGTTGCCGAAGGGATCGAAGATCGCGGCGACATCGAGGGGCACCTCCGCGCGGTGCACCCAGACATTGGAGGCGGGCAGGGCGACATACTCGGCGAACGCGCCGTCGCGGCCGACGCCGAGTCCGACGGTGCTGCGGCACAGATGCCTGCGGCCGGCGAGACAGTTGCGGCACTTGCCGCACACGAGGTGCCCCTCGCCGCTGACCAGGTCGCCCACGGCGATGTCCCGCACATCGGCGCCGACGGAGGCGACCTCACCGACGAACTCGTGGCCGAGGACACGGGGCGTGGTGACGGCCTGGCGCGCCCAGCCGTCCCAGGACCGGATATGCAGATCGGTGCCGCAGATGCCGGTGCGGAGCACCTTGATCAGTACGTCACCCGGCCCGGTCTCCGGTTCCGGCACGTCCAGGAGCCAGAGCCCCGGTTCGGCCTGCTGTTTCACAAGTGCCTTCATGGGCGCGGCTCCCGGCGTGACGGTGCTGTTCGACGACCAGTGACGGGTGTCGGAGACGGTGCCCGGCGCTCGTGGATTTCTGGATCCGCGGGTCCCCGCGTCCCCGGATCCGTGACCGGTCACCGGCCACCGATCACCGGTGATCACTGTTCGGTGGTCGGGCACCAATCTGCCCATCACGGGCCGTACAGTCCATCGAGGATTTCTTAAGCGGGCCGACAGCGCAGCTTCACGACCCGGCGCGACAGCGCCTCCGCCGCCGCCGGAGGCGTGACGCGGGTCCGGACGCCCCCTCGTCGACGGGTCCACGGGGACGAGGGACCTGGATCAGGAAGCCGCCCGGGAGAACCATCACGGGAGCCGGTGCGCCCAGGACGGCGGTCCCCGGCTCCGCCGTCCGGGCGAGGGCGCCGCCCGGCGTGGGTGCGCCGGAGGCGGGCCGGCCACCGGGGCCGGGGGCCTCCGGCGCGCCGGAGGCCGTCCGTACGCCCCGCGCCGCCTGTTCCGTCCCCGGTTCCGCGCCCGGCTCGTGGAACGGATCCCGGGAGGGGCCCCGGGACGGCTCCCGGGCGGGTTCCGGCGAGGGCTCCGGCGAGGCTTCCGGCCCCGCGGGCGCCTCCGTCAGCAGCCGCGCCGCCGGCGTGCGGGTCAGCAGGACCACCCCGCGCGCCGCGGCCACCGCGCCGACGAGCGCCGCGGCGACCCCCGCCGCCCCGCCCTGGAGCCGTTCGCCCAGGAGTGTCAGCCCGATGACCGCCGCGGCCACGGGATTGGCCAGGGTCAGCACCGCCAGAGGCGCCCCCAGCCCGCCGCGGTAGGCGGTCTGGGAGAGCAGCAGACCGGCCGACGCGAAGGCCGCGACCAGCAGCGCCACGATCACCACCTGCCACAGCGGCAGCCCGTCGGAACCGTGTCCCGGGCCACCCGGCACCCCGCCGCCGGCGGCGGCGACCGTCACCGTCTGGGTGAGGGCGGAGGCGACCCCCGAGGCGATCCCCGAGGCCCCCGCGTGCGGGAGCCCAGGCCGGGATCCCGGCCTGGCCAGCAGCGCGACCAGGCCGAGCGCCACGCCCGCCACCCCGAGTGCCTGCGCGAGGCTCAGTGAGTCCTTCGGCTCCGCCCCCGAGCCCGCCGCCGTCAGCAGGATCGCCGCGAGGCCGGCCAGGGTGAGCGCCGTGCCACGCCACTCGGCCCGGCTGACCTGCCGCCCCGCGCGGCGCGCGCCCAGCGGGACGGCCGCGACCAGGGTGAGCGCGCCCAGCGGCTGGACCACGGTGAGGGGTCCGTACGCCAGCGCCACCACATGCAGCAGCCCCCCGCTCGCGTTCAGTCCGACCGCCCACCACCAGGCGCCGGAGCCGAGCAGCGCGAGCAGCCCGGCCTTCGGCGCGGTACGGGCGGCGAGCCGCTCCTGCGCCACGGCCGCGGCGGCGTACGCGACGGCGGAGAGCAGCGACAGCACGACGGCGAGCACCGTCGCGCCGTTCAGCGGGCCGTTCATCGCGCGGTGCCCGACGCGGCGAGCGGGACGCCGGACGCCCGTGCCGGTTCCGACGCCGCTCCCGGCCAGGCGTCCGCCGCCGGGTCCGGGGCGCCGGAGCCGGCCCTGACGAGCAGCGCCCCTCGCCGTCCCGGGGCCCGTACGCACACCAGCGCGGCGGTCAGCAGCGCGACGGCCACGATCGCGTCGAGCCAGTAGTGGTTGGCGGTTGCGACGACCACGAACAGCGTGGTGAGCGGGTGGAGCAGCCAGAGCCAGCGCCACCGGGAACGGGTGGCGGCGATCAGTCCGACCGCGACCATCACGGCCCAGCCCACATGGAGCGAGGGCATCGCCGCGAACTGGTTCGCCATGGAGTCGGTGGCGGGCACCGCGCTGTACGCCGTCGGTCCGTACACCCGCCCCGTGTCCACCAGACCGGTCGCGGTGAGCAGTCTCGGCGGTGCGAGCGGCATCAGCAGATGCAGGACGAGCGCGGCGCCGGTCAGGGTGGCGAGCACCCGGCGGGCCCAGACGTAGTGGCCCGGTCGGCGCCAGTAGAGCCAGCCGAGGAAGAGCAGGGTCGCCGGGAAGTGGACCACCGTGTAGTAGGTGTTCGCCCACTGGACGAGCGTGCCGCCGTGCAGCAGCACACCCTGGACGGTGCCCTCGTCGGGGAGCCGGAGCGCGCGTTCCCAGTCCCAGACCCGATGGGCGTTGCGGAACGCCTCGGCGGTATGGCCGGTCGCGGCCTGCCTGCCGAGTTTGTAGACCAGGAACAGACCTGCGACGAGCAGCAGTTCGCGTACGAGGGGCGGTCGGGCGGAAGTCTCCCTCTTCCGTTCGGCGGGCCCAGTGCGGGTGTGTATCACCCGACCCCCTTGGGTGGACAGCACGTCGCGTGTGACGGCGTGGTGGTGCGGCGACGCGGTCACGACCACGCCCTATCGATACGCCAGTGTACCGATACGTCTTCGTATCGGTACACTGGCGTATCGATGCCCTCGGTAAGGGCTCCGGGGGCGGAACACGTACAACGGGATCCGTGCAAGGAGAGACGATGACGCCGCAGCGCCGCTCCAAGATCACACCGGAACGGGAGCTGGAGTTCTACGAGGCCGCTCTGGACCTGCTGAGAGAGAGCGGTTACGAGGCACTGACCATGGAGGGCGTCGCCGCCCGTTCACGCTGCGGCAAGTCCACGCTGTACCGCCAGTGGGGCACCAAGACGCAGCTCGTCGCCGCCGCGCTCCGGGGCACCCGCTGTGTGAGACTCGCGGACATCGACACGGGCACCCTGGCGGGTGATCTGCGGATGGCGGTCTGCGCGGCGGCGACGGGCGCGGGGCGCGACACCGCGCTGCTGCACGCGCTCAGTCATGCGGCGCTCCAGAATCCGGAGCTGCTGCGGGCCGTGCGCGAGGCCGTGGTCGAACCGGAGATCGTGGCGATCGAGGCCATGGTCCGCCGCGCCGTCGAGCGCGGCGAGGTGGCGTCGGACAACCCCGCGGCGGAGTTCGTGGCCGCCCAGCTCATCGGTGTCGTGCGGGCCCGGCCGCTCCTGGACGGCCGGAACGCGGACGAGGCGTATCTCATGCGCTTCCTGGAGGCTGCCGTCCTCCCCGGGCTCGGGCTGGAGGTCACCTCGCCCTCATGAACGCGGACCGTCGCCCGAGCGGATGACGACGGTCCGCCCGCGCCGCACCGTGGGGACGGGGGCGGCGCCCGATCCGGTGGGCCCCTCATGAGGTGAGGGGCCCACCGGCGTGTGGGGCCGCCGGGCCGTACATCTGTCTCCCGCCGACCCCCTTCAATGGCGTACCCGTAGCGATCCGGACATCGTCTCCGTCCGATACGAGCCGTGACGACAGCGCTTCCCGGGCAGCGGGACTTTCGCCCTGTCGGCGGCTCCCGTGTACGGGACGGCCGGTCCGAACCGGGCCCACCCGGCTCACGGACCGTCAATTCCGGCCATCCGAACGCCAGTTGCCTAGTTGTTGACGGTCCGTCATGGGCATATACGCTCCACCCGCACGGCGCCCCACCATGTCCGCACGTCACATTTCCGCCCCTCGCCCCAGGAGGCAGCAGATCATGACCTGTGTCTCGGAACAGAGCCTGGTCCGGCAACTTCCGACTGTGCCGTTCTACTGCCCGGTTCCGTCCGCCCGGCATCCCTCGGTGCAGGCACTCAACGATCAGACCGTACGGTGGATGCGCAAACAGCGGCTCGACAGCGACGAGGATCAACTCGACCGGCTCGCCGTCTGTGACTTCGGCGGTCTCACGGCGTCGACCATGCCGTACGGACGTCTTGAACCGCTCACCCTCATGGCCAAGCTGCACGCCGTGCTCTTCTCGCTCGACGACGGAGTGTGCGACGAGTCCGGGGCGACGGCGGATCTGCTCGCCCAGGAGACCTCACGCATCATGCGCGCCGTGGAGGCGCCGACCGCGCAGGGGCCCGGCGACTCGCCGCACACGGCCGCGCTGCGCGGGCTGCGGCTGGAGGCGGAACGGTTCGCGTCGCCGCGCCAGTTGGGCCGGCTGACGGAGGCGATGCGTGTCTACACCTCGGGGCTGGTGTGGGAGGCGTCCTGGCGCCGCAGCCCCGGGCTGCCCTCGCTCGACGACTATGTGACGCTGTGGATGCGGGCCATCGGGATGGCGCCCTCCACCGCGATGATCGAGGTCGTCGGCGGTTTCTCGCTCGCCGACGAGGACTTGCAGGACCCCCGGATACGCGCGCTGACCGAGATCACCTGGACGCTGGTGAGCTGGGACAACGATCTCTACTCACGGAACAAGGAACTCCAGCGGGCCGGTGACGATCTCAATCTGATCGATGTCCTCTGCCAGGAGGAGGGGCTCGACCCGCAGCGCGCGCTCGTGCGTGTGGTGGCGATGCGGGACCGCGTGATGGTGCTCTTCGAGCGGCTGGCCGCGCAGGTGCTGAAGGAGGCGGACAGCGATCTGCGCCGCTATGTCGAGGGGCTCGGCCAGTTCCTGCGCGGCCATCTGGACTGGGCGTCCATCTGCCCCCGTTACTCCGTGCCGTCGGGGCCGAAGGCGACGCCCGGCGGCTGGTGGAAGCCGCGTCCGGCCGACGACAGCCAGGAGCCGCTTCCCATTCCCACGATCTCCTGGTGGTGGGACCAGGTGGAAGCGGCGTACTGACCCCGTGCGGGCCGGTGTGATCCGGACCACCGGACCGCACCGGACCGCCCGGTGTCCGGACCGGGCCGCCTGGTGGGTCGATCGGGCCGCCCGGTGGGTCGGTCGGCCGTACGTCAGTATCCGCGCCACCAGCGGGCCACGGCTCGCCACACCCGTAGCGGCGGGTTGCCGGGACGCGCCGGCGGGACAGCGCTCACGGCACCCACGGCGGCCGGGATCTCCGGTGCCGCCGCCGGCTGTCGCGGGCGCTCCTCGTCCGGCCCGGCCACCCCGGACGCCCCGGCGGAACCGGCCGCCCCGGCGGAAGCGACCGGCTCCACGGAACCGACCGGCTCGACGGACGGCGAGTCCACCTGCTGCCACTGGGGCCGCCGCGGGCCCGGCACCGCGTTCGGCGGCCCGCTGACATCCTGCGGCTGACGCGGAGCGAACGTCACCGGCAGTTCCAGCAACTGACGGGACATCAGCGCGGCCGAGTAACGCAGTTCGTGCTCCGCCACGGCGAGCTGGAGGTCGGGCAGCCGCAGCAGCAGCGCGTCGATCCCGGTGTCGGCGATGGCCCGTCCGATGTCCTGCCCCGGGCACTCGTGGGGCCCGCCGCTGAACGCCAGATGGGCACGGTTGCCCCGCATGGAGGCGCTGCGATCGGGACGTACCACCGGGTCCGCGTTGGCCGCCGCGATACCGACGATCAGCGCGTCGCCCGCCTTGATGCGCCGGCCGCCCAGTTCGGTGTCGCCGACCGCCCAGCGGCCGAGGATGGTGGTGAACGGGGGTTCGTCCCAGAGCGTCTGCTCGACGGCTTCCGGCAGGGTCATATGGCCACCGCTCAACCGCGCCCGGAAGCGCGGGTCGGTGAGCACCATACGGAGCACATGGGCGATGAGATTGGCGGTGGTCTCGTAGGCCGCGATGAGCACCAGCCGCAGATGCTGGCCGACCTCGTCGTCGGTGAGGCCGGCCGGATGCCGCGTCAGCCAGGTCGCGAAGTCCTCCTCCGGTACGGCGCGACGGCGGGCGACGAGCCTGCGCAGCACGGCCATCACGTACTCGTTGCTCTCGTTGGCGGTCTCGGTGCCCTTGATCATGTCGCGGGCCGCCTGCACCAGACGGTCGTTGTACTCCTCGGGCATACCGAGGATCTGCGCCATCACCATCATCGGCAGGTGCTCGGCGAAACGGCCGACCAGATCGGCCCTGCCGTCCTGGCAGAACTCGTTGACCAGCCGGTTGCTGTAGCGGTTGATATGGCGGCGGACGCCCCGGTGGTCGATACGGGCGATCGAGTCGGTGACTGCGCCCCGCAGCCGCTCGTGCTCCGCGCCGTCGGCGAAGACACAGATGGGCTGCCAGGTGAAGACCGGGGCGAGGGGATGGTCGGGGGGCGCGGTGCCGTCGTGCTGGGCGCGCCAGCGCCGTGAGTCCCGGGAGAACTGCGACGGCGTGCGCGTCATATGCAGATTCTCGCTGTGCCCGAGGACGAGCCAGGCCGGTACGTCGCCGTGGAGCAGCACGGGCGCGACGGAACCGTGTTCGGCGCGCAGCTTCTCGTACAGGCCCATGGGGTCTCTCTCGGCCTCGGGCCCGTACAGGCGTCGCAGCCCGTTCACAGCTGTGCCGTCGGCGCCGGCTTGGGCTTGGGCTTCGGGGGTCCGCCCGTGGACCGGGCAGCCGGGAGGCGGCGCCGGGTGGCCGTGGTCGTGGGACCCGGACGGAGGGGAGAAGGGGGAGGTCACGCTCAGTCACTCCAGGGATCAGGCTGGAAGAAAAGGGGATCGGGCGGCAGAAGGGAGCGGCGCTGTGCCTCACTCCGGTGACAGGGCCAGCGCGTGCAGATACCGCATCAGCGTCAGCAGGGCGTCGCGGCAGGAGGCCCGCTGCCGCGCGTCGCAGTCCACCATCGGAACCTCGGCGGGCAGGTCCAGGGCCCTGCGCAGCACATCGACGGGATGGTGCGGCGCGTCCGGGAAGGAGTTGACCGCGACGACGAACGGTACGCCCCGCTCCTCCAGGCGTCCGATTACATCGAAGCTCACTTCGAGACGGCGGGTGTCCACCAGGACCACGGCCCCCAGGGCGCCCTCGAAGAGGCCGTTCCACAGAAACCAGAACCGCTCCTGGCCCGGAGTGCCGAAGAGATAGAGGACAAGCTGCTCGGTGATGCTGATACGGCCGAAGTCCATGGCGACGGTGGTGGCGGCCTTGCTCTCGACACCCGAGTTGTCGTCCACCCCGACCCCGGCCTGGGTCATGGTCTCCTCGGTGGTGAGCGGACGGATCTCACTCACCGAGCCCACCATCGTCGTCTTGCCGACACCGAATCCGCCCACGATCACGATCTTCACCGCGGAGGTCGCCGTGGTGGGCAGGATGTCCTCGCCGCGGGGGCCCGTGATCGTGTCAGAGTTTCTGAAGTCCATGCATCACCGCTTCGAGAAGGGACCGGTCGGGGAGCGCCGCGCGGACGACGGGCGCCCGCGATTCGGCCAGTCCGGCCGCGAGGAGTTCGGTCAGCAGCGCGGTCACCACGCTGAACGGGAGAGCGAGATAGGCGGACACCTCGGCGACGGACAGCGGGGCCCGGCAGATCCGCAGGATGGCGGCCTGCTCCGGCTGCACCGTGGGGGACGGTTCGTCATGGGCCATGATCATGGTGACCAGGTCGAGCGGGGCGCGTACGGCGCCGTCGGGACCCCCGGTGATCACATAGAGCCGTTCCGGGTCCCCCACGTCCGCCTCGGGGTGTCTGCGTTCCCGCTGGGGAGGCGTACTCATCCGGCCCGCCCGTCATGGCGCGGCGGACTGGTGAGATGGGCGCCGATACGGACGACCATGTCCCGCATCCGGGCGCCCACGAGCCCCGCGTCGACCGTGTCGTCGGCGAGGACCGCGAGATACGCGCCCTCTCCGGCCTCCATCAGATAGAAGAAGCCGCCCCCGACCTCGATGACGACCAGCCGCATCCGCCCGTCGCTGTGCGGGATCTCGACGGCGACGGCGGCGGCCAGGCTCTGCAGTCCCGCGCAGGCCGCGGCGAGCCGGTCGGCGACATCGGGGTCACCGCCGTGCCGGGCGATCCGGAGCCCGTCCGCGGAGAGCACCACGATCTGCTGGATCTGCGGCACCCCGTCGGCCAGTTCCTTGAGCATCCAGTCCAAGTTGGCCCGCTGCTGGATCACTTCAGCTCTCCCTTGCCGCGCATGTCGTCGGATTCGCCACGGTCGCCGGGTCCGGCCGGCATGTCCCCCGCCTCGGCCGGCGGCTGCCGCGGGGTGCCGTTGACCGCCTTGGTGAACGCTTCGAGCCAGATGCCGGGCCCGGGTGTGCCGCCGGGGGCGCCGCTCGCGCTCCCGCCGTCGGTGGCGCCGCCGTCCGTACCACCGCCGTCCGTAGCACCGATGACGGCGGCGTCCCCGACGCCCGCGTCCGCGCCGGGCGCGTTCCCGCCGGGCGCGTTCCCGCCGTGCGGGGTGCCGCCGTGCGGGGTGCCGCCGTGCGGGGCGGGGGGCCCGTGGTGGTGGTGTCCGGGCGCCGTGCCGCGGCCCGGGTCGCGGAGGCCGAGGTTGTGGGAGCCGAGCGGGGCCCGGCCACGGCTGCGCCGCTGCGGCAGCCCGTTCTCGGTCCACTCCGTCACCACGGGAAGGCCGTCGTCCGCCGCGGCCGCCAGGGCCGGCGCGGACCGCCGCGGTCCCGCGGCCGGCCTGGGCACCCGCTTCTCGGGGCGCAGGATGTCCTTGGTGGGCAGGTCGACGGCGCTGCCCCGGGGGCCGGCGGCGGCGCCGATGCCATGGGCGATACCGGGAGCCGGTCCGGTGGTGATGACATCGCGCGGCACGATGAGCACGGCGCGGACCCCGCCGTACGCCGACTGCCGCAGCGAGACCTGCAAGTTGTACATCTGGCAGAGCCGGCCGACGACGGCCATCCCGAGCCTGGGGGTCTCACCGAGGTCGTTGAGGTCGATCCCGGCCTGGGCACGGGCGAGCATCCGTTCGGCCCTGGCCCGTGCCTCCTCGCTGAGGCTGACTCCGCCGTCCTCGATCTCGATCGCGATGCCGGTCTGCACCTCGACCGCGGTGACATGGACACGGGTCTGGGGCGGTGAGTAGCGGGTGGCGTTGTCGAGAAGCTCGGCACACGCGTGGATGAGCGGTTCGACGGCCGTGCCGACGACGGCCACCTTGGCGATGGAGTGCAGATCGACCCGCTGGTACTCCAGGATCCGGGACATCGCCCCGCGCAGCACGCTGAACAGCGGTACGGGCCTGGGCCACTGGCGGCCGGGACGGGCCTTGCCGAGGACGGCGATGCTGTCGGCGAGCCGGCCGATCAGAGCCGTGCCGTGGTCGATCCGCAGCAGATCGTCGAAGACATCGGGGTTGCGGCCGTGGTGCTCCTCCATCTCCCGCAGTTCGCCGGCCTGTTGGTGCACGATGGCCTGGACGCGCCGGGCGATGTTGACGAAGGAGCGCTGCGCGGAGTCGCGCATGGCCTCCTCGTCGTCCACGATCTGCAGTACGGAGCGGAGCAGGGAGCGCTGCGGGGAGGGCAGTTCGCGGTAGCGCTCGTCGCCGTCCACGACCGCGCGCATCACCTCCGCGGGGGATTCGCCCTGGCGCAGACGGTGGATCGCGGCGGGCATCAGCTCCTTGCCCAGCCGTACGGTCTCCTCGTCGTGTTCCGCGAGACGCCGCTCCAGCAGCGCGACCCGGTGGGCATGGTGCTCGTGCAGGACACCGATGGTCCTGCGGCGCCGGGACAGTTCGGCGGCGCACCAGGTGACAAGGACCGTGGCGACCGTCCCGTACAGCACGAGCGGTATCCGTGCGGTGTCCGCGACCAGCGTCACCACGACGGCCGTCGCCGCCGCCATCAGGGCCGCGGGGACCAGCGACGCGCGGACGACGGGGGACGCTTGATCATTCGGGGGTGCTTCGAGACGAACCATGTAAGCCCTCTGGCGATCGATTCAGATCGGGTTATTCGCATGTTCACCGCACATGGGGAACATTTGCCTGATTACGTATCAACTCGGCGCGCTCCGCGAGAGCTTAGCCCGACCCGACAAGGGCCTTGGCATATTCCCGTAACCACCTGCACGGGCCACCCCGCCGGGCATAGACTCGCGCGTTTGCACGCTGAGCAGCGGACGCCGCACAGCGAGTGACCACCCCCGGGGGGGAGAGAGAACCGAGTGTCGCTGTCGCGCGGGAAACACCGAGCGGGTCGCTGTCGCGCGGGGAACGCCGAGGTGGTACGCGCGTGGGTGCGCGCCCTCTGCCCACGCGCCGGTGCGCGCCTCGGCCCACCGGACCACACCACGACGCCGTCGGGAACATCCTGTTCGCTCTCGGCTCCGGACGTCGGGCCCCGGTGCGGGAGGCGGCGGGGAGAGGGCACGGACAGGCCACGGGCGCTGCCGGGCGGGGCCCGCCGTACGCGCTGATACTGACCACATGACCCGACACGGAGAGCTGGGCACGGCCCTGCACCGCTGGCGTGACCGGATCGCACCGGCCGAGGCCGGGCTGCCCGCGGGCGGGCCCCGGGAGACCCCCGGGCTGCGGCACGAGGAACTGGCCCGGCTCACCGGCCTGTCCGTGGACTATCTGGTACGGCTGGAGGAGGGCCGGGCCACCTCCCCCTCCGTCCAGGTGCTCGGCTCGCTGGCGCGCGCCCTGCGGCTGTCGGAGGACGAACGCAGACATCTCTTCCTGCTCGCCGGGCAGTCGCCGCCCGGTCTCGGCCGCGTCCCCGAGACCGTTCCCCCCACCGTGCGGCGGCTGCTGGGCCGGCTCACGGGCACGCCGGTCGGTGTCCATGACGCGGCCTGGAACCTGATCGCCTGGAACCCCCTCTGGGCCGCGCTCCTCGGGAACCCTTCGGTGCTCCCCGGACGCGACCGCAACGCCGCGTGGCAGCACTTCAGGGGCCTGCCGACCAGGATCACCCAGACCG
Source organism: Streptomyces sp. NPDC002018 (assembly GCF_042890865.1). Taxonomy (NCBI): domain Bacteria; kingdom Bacillati; phylum Actinomycetota; class Actinomycetes; order Kitasatosporales; family Streptomycetaceae; genus Streptomyces; species Streptomyces sp. NPDC002018. Next base: position 375,595 of record NZ_JBIASO010000001.1, on the reverse strand, counting down.
AGGAGCAGGAGGCGCGGTTCGAGGCGGCCCTGGTCGCCGATCTCAGGGCCGCCACGCTCCACTACCCCACCGATGTACGGCTGCGGTTCCTCATCGGGGAGCTGCGGCGGGTGAGCGGCCGGTTCGCGGGGCTGTGGAACTCGCGTATCGCCGGTTTCCACGACACGGGCGTCAGGACCGTCCACCACCCCGATGTGGGACCACTGACGCTCGACTGCGACACCCTCGCCGTTCCGGGCTGCGACCTGCGGATCTCCGCCTACTCCGCCCCGCCCGGTTCCGCCGCCGCGGACAGGCTGGAGCTGCTCGATGTGATCGGCACCGGGCCGATGCCCGACCGGGCCCCCGACCCGGCGTGGGACCCCGCCCAGGACCCGCCGCCGGCCGGCGCGCACGACTCCGCCTCCGGTTTCGATCCCGCCGCCGCCCCCGTCGACCGGTGAACGCCGGGCGAGGGCCGCCGACGGGGCCGACGGCCACCGACGCCTCCCGGGCATCACCCGATCGGGCGCACGGTGGTCGTTGAACGCTCACCGGTGTCCGGGGACGGACGCCGCGATGCCGCGGACACCCCCGGGGCCGGGGGCGGGGACCCTCCGACCGGGGACGGGGATACGGCCGGTCGGCTCAGGCGCCCATGCGCGGTGCCCGGTCCGTTCCTACCGTGGCGGAATGATCACCAGATCCGTGACGCGCTCCGCGTTCTCCGCGACGGTGGCCTTCGCCACCGGTTTGCTGGTCCTTTCGCCCGCGCCCGCACCGGCCGTCGCGGATTCCCGTACCGATCCCGCCGTGCGGGCCGCGGGCCTGCCGGGCGCCCCCGTGGTCACCGCGTCCCCGTCCCGGGCCGCCTCGCCGTCCCCCGGCGCGTCCTCCGCGTCCCCCTCGCCGCGGGCGGCCCGCTCGCCGCGCACGCCACGCCCGGCCCGCTCGCCGCGCCCCTCGCCCACCCCCGCCGCCGCCCCGGTGGGCCCCGTCGAAGGCGCCCTGTACCGGTCGGGGACGCAGGCGCGGCCCAAGCGCGGCACTCCCGCGCCGCCCGAGGTGTCCGCCCTGTCCTGGCTGGTGGCCGATGTCCGCAAGGGTGATGTGCTCGCCGCGCACGACGCGCACCGTCCGCTGCCGCCGGCCAGCACCCTGAAGACGCTGTTCGCCGTCACCGCGCTGCCGCGTCTTCCCAAGGACAGCGAGCACACGGTCAGCCAGGCCGAGCTGGACGAGGTCGGGGAGGGCAGCAGCGAGGTCGGGATCGTCGCGGGCGAGTCGTACGCGGTGGAGGACCTGTGGCGGGGTGTCTTCCTCAGCTCCGGCAATGACGCGGTGCGCGCGCTCGCCGAGATGAACGGCGGCTGGGACTCGACGGTCAAACAGATGCGGGTGAAGGCGAAGCTGCTGGGCGCGTACGACACCCATGTGGTGTCCCCCGACGGCTATGACGCCGACGGGCAGGTGTCCTCCGCGTTCGATCTGGCGGTCTTCGGCCGTACGGGCCTGTCCCTGCCCGACTTCGTGAAGTACAGCTCGACCGTGGACGCCCAATTCCCCGGGTACGGGGGCACGTTCGGCATCCTCAACACCAACCGGCTGCTCACCGGCGAGGACGGGGTCGAGGAGTACCCCGGTCTGATCGGTGTCAAGAACGGCTACACCTCGGAGGCCGGCTACACCCTGATCGCCGCGGCCAAGCGCGGCGGCCGGACCATGCTGGTCACCGTCATGAACCCGCAGTGGGGCGGCGTCCACGAGGTCTACGAGGAGGCCAGGGCGCTGCTGGACTGGGGCTTCCGCGCGGCGGGCAAGGTGACTCCGGTGGGCTCGCTGGTACCGCCCGCGGCGCCCCTGCCGCCGAGGCCGCCCGTGAAGGACGGTCCGGTTCCCGGTCCGGTCGCCAGGGCGATCGCCCCGGTCCCCGCGCCCGCGCCCGCGCAGAAGCCGGTGTCGGCCAAGGCGCCGCCGGCCCGCGCGGCCGAGGAGGAGCCGGAGACCGGGTACTTCATGCCGGTGGTCTTCATCGGCTCGGCCTGTCTCGCCGCCGTCGCGCTCTTCTTCCTGCGGCGGACGGCCCGGCACCGGGCCCTGTGACGGCCCTGTGACGGCGGAGTCCGGGCCACGGCCGGTGTGAGGGGCGCCCGGGACGCCACCGTCCGCCGCCGTTTTCAGCCGGGAAGCGGCGCGGCCGGCGGGCTACCAGTGGGCGGGCCGGGTGAGGGCCGTCGGCAGCCGGGTGGCGGCGTCGCCCCGCGCCGCGTTGACCTGGCCCTGGACCAGGAAGACGGCTCCCGTCAGATCGGCGCCCCGCAGATCGGTGTCCCTGAGATCCGCCCCGATCAGATCGGCCAGCCGCAGATCCGCGTCCCGCAGATCGGCGGCGATCAGACACGCGCCGCGCAGATCGGCGCCTCTGAGGTCGGCACCCCTGAGTCGCGCGCCGAGGAGGTCGGCGCCCCTGCGGTTCTTCTTCCTGCCCCGGATCCCCGCCCGCACCAGTTCACTGGTGCGCAGCAGCAGCGGGTTGACCGCCCCGCGCCGGGCCGCCACATCCAGCTCCAGCAGTGCGTCGGCATCGGCCAGGGTGAGGCGTTCCGTCGCGTCGAGCGCCTCGCGCAGCTCGCCGTGGAGTGGACGGGCCGGCTCCAGCGTCAGGGCCTCGCGCAGATACCAGAGCAGCTCATGGAGCTGTCGCATCACCGGGAGCACGGCGAACATCCGCCGCGCGTCCCCGGGCGCCCGTCGCCAGTCCTGTCCGCCGAAGGTGATCCGGGAGACCTTCTGACCCGCGCCGAAGCAGTCGTACACCGTGCATCCCCGGTAGCCGCGCTCCCGGAGGCGCTGGTGGATGCCGCAGCGGAAGTCGGTCCGCAGATGCCGGCACGGCTCCCCGGCGTCCTTGTCGACGGGGAAGTCGGCGGAGGCCGTGAGGGTCAGCGCCACACAGCACAGCCCGAAGCAGTTCGCGCAGTCGGCGCGCAGGGCCGGACCGGGGCCGGGGCTCCCCGTTCCGGCAGGCAGGTCGGGGAGCTGGGGGCCGGGCTGCGGGGGGTCGGGCTGCACGGGCAAGGGGGTCCGCTCTCCTGTCGGGGAGGCTCGTCGGCCGCCGCGGCCACGAGGTGTGGGTCGGAGGGTGGGTCGGGAGGCACCCGTGGACGAAAAGCGACTGCGGTCCCGGCGAGGTCCATACGAGAGCCCTGAGGGACCGGGGTACCGATACTGCTGCGCCGGGTCCGCCGGAGCCACCGGTTTTCAGTACCGGACGTGACGGGCCTCCAACGCCCCGCGCGCCCGTGCCGCCAGACCGTCGGCGCCGCACCGTTCGGCCAGCTCCAGACCGCTCGCGAGTTCGGCCGGGAAGCCCGCCGCGATGCCGTACTCGACGCGGGCGACGGCGAGTTCGTACCGGCAGGGCGACGATTCGAGATGGGCGACGGCCTGCGCCAGCAGCTCGGTCCGCACCGGGCCCTCCCTCAGGGAGGCCGCGCAGCAGAGCGCGACACCGATGGCGGTGTGCGTGCCGAGACGTTCGGCCCGGTCACGGGCGTACGAGGCGAGCCCGGCGGCGCGTCCCGGGTCGTCCTCGGCGAGGGCGCGAGCGAGATCGCACGCCCAGGGGGCCATCACGATGTTGTGCCGGCCGCGCTCCGTCAACGCCCGTCCGGCCGCTTCCAGTTCGGCGACGGCCTCGTTCGTGCGGCCGAGTGCGAGCAGCAGCCGGCCGCGTACGCACGACGCGTCGGGAACGACGATCGAGGAGGAGTACGGCGGGGCGAACGTATGGCGCTCGGCCGCCTCCCTCGCCTGGTCGACATGGCCGCGCGCCAGCAGGGTGTCGATGAGCATGGAGGCCGCGTCCCAGTGCATCGGAAGGCCGTTGCCCACCCGGTCGGCCAGCCGCAGGCTCTCGCGCAGATACATCTCGGCCTCGGCGAGATCGCCGCGTCTTCGGTGGAGATAGCCGACCAGCGCATGGGCGAAGGCGAGATGGCCGCCGCTCCAGCCGGAGATCTCGAAGGCCCGCAGGCCCTCGGTGAACAGGCTCTCCGCACGGTCGAGCCGGTCGGCGAAGGCATAGGACAGACCGAGCAGGGCCGGCGGTTCGAAGCCCCAGGCCGTGTCGGTCCAGCCGACCCCGGCCGGCAATGCTCCGTCCAGCAGGGCGCGTTCACCTGTCTGGACGATCTCCTCGGCGCTCTCGCCCCGGGCGGTGCGGTCGAAGGCGCGCAGCATCAGCAGCACACGTTCGGTGTTGTCATGGCCGGTGAGCCCGGCGGCCACCCGGTCGAGACGGCGGGATCGCCCCGGTCCGTCCTCCTCGACGGCCTGCACTCCCTCCCACAGGAAGTGCGCGGCCTGGAGCCGCATCCTGGCGGGGCCCTCCTCCCTGCGGGCGACCTCGGCGGCCACCACCTGGGCGGCCTCCCCGGTCTGGTTGTTGTGTGTCAGGGCCTGGGAGAGCCGGAACACCACATCGACGCGGAGGTCGTCGTCGAGCTGCCGGGTGCCGAGCGCCGCCCGCAGATGACCGACCGTGGTGGCCGGTGAGGTGAGCAGGGTGGCACAGCCCAGCTCGTACAGCACCCGGGCCCGCACACCGGGCAACGGCGGTTCCGCCAGGGCGCGTTCGAGGCAGCGCCGCGCGGCGTCCGGCGCGCCCACCGCGAGATGCTCGGCGGCGGCCTCGCGGAGCTGGCCGACCAGTTCGGGGTCGCCGTCCGGGTGCACTTCGAGCAGATGCGGCGCCGCTGCCGCCGCTCCCCTGCCGCTGCGGGTGACCGCCCAGGCGGCGAGACCGTGCATGGCGGTACGGACCCCGGAGGGAATCGCCCGGTAGACGGCGCCCGCGATCAGGGGGTGGACGAAGTCCAGTGGGTCCACCCCGGTCAGGATGCGCGCGGCCCGCAGCCGTTCGGCGCACCCGGCCGCCTCCTCATGGCTCATGCCCGCCAGCGAGACGGCCAGATCGAGGGAGATGTCGGTGCCGAGGATCGCGGCGGCCCAGGCGAACCGGGTGGTGGCCGTGCCCAGTTCCTCCAGCCGGGCGATCAGTCCCCTGCCCCGCGCGGAGGCACCGAGGGCGCGCAGCTCACCGGCGCGGTCCTCGACGGGTTCGAGTCCGCAGTCCTTGACCTTGGCCAGCAGTTCGACGGTCTCGTACGCGTTGCCGCTGGTCACCGCCCACACCTCGCGGCAGAACGGGTCGTCCGCGTGCTCGCCCAGTGCGGAGCGGGTGAGGCCGGCCGTGGCGTCGGAGGTCAACGCCCGCAGACTGACGAGGAGTTTGGCCGAGGCACCGAGGGTGCGCAGATACCGCTCGGCCGCTCCGACGGCCTCCTCGGTGCGGTACGCGACGACCACGAGGACCGGCAGACCACGGCCGGGCCGCTCCGCGAAGGAGGCGAGCCACGCGAGGGTCTCCAGGTCGGCCCACTGCGCGTCGTCGACGATCAGGACGAGCGGTCCGTGCGCCCCGGTGAGCCGTTCCACCAGCGCGTCCAGTCCGTCCCTGACGCCCTGCGGGTCGGCGTGCTGCTCGCCGGGCGGTGCGATGCCCAGCGCGGGGCCGACGATCTCGTACCGGTCGCCGAGGAGGTCCCGCGCGTCCGGGGCGTCTTCGCCCTCGTCCTCGCGCCCGCCCACCGTCATCGCGGGCAGCAGCAGTTGCCGTACGACATGGAACGGCACGGAGGTGACGGTCTCACCGCCCCGCGCGGACCACACCGCACAGCGTCCGGTCGCCATCCGGCGTACCTCGGAGAGCAGCGCGGTCTTGCCGAGTCCCGCCGCGCCCCGGTAGACGAGCACCCCGCCGGAGGGCGCGGCCGCGCACAGCGCGTCGACCGCACGGGCCGCCGCGGCGAGTTCGGGTTCACGCTCCAGCAGGGGGAGGGTGCCCGTGTGTCCAGGCCGGTGCACCGGCATCCCTCCTCTCGAACAGTGCGCAGGTCAAGTGTCGAGGGTAGCCCCGGAGTGCCCCGGGTGGACCAGAATCCATACGAATTCGGCCGTTCGACTGCGCGGGGAGCCGGGCCGGGGGTAACGGCCGGCGGACGGGGCCCAGGAGCGGGACGATCACTCCGCCGGAGGGCGGGTCCGCCCCCGCCGGGGCCGCCCGCCGGGGCCGCACGGTGGGTCCGCACGCTGGGTCCGTCCGCCGGGTCCGTCACGGGCGCGGGGTGCCGCAGGCCGGGCAGTCGCGCCTGCGCTCGAAACGTTCCTCCAGCGGTTCGGAGAGCGCCATCAGATTGAGGCCGAAGCGGAAGCCGGGCTCCATCTCGGGTACGCCGGTCAGCAGGGCGATGGCGGCGTACACCAGGAGATGGCCGGAGAGCCCCGCGGTGACGGCGTTCACGGGGTTCCACTCCATCCGGGGCGAGGCCGCCTCCTCGTCCTGTCCCGCGCCGAGCCGCAGATCGCGCCGCTCGACCTCACCGGCCCGGTGGCACTCCCAGCACGCACCCCGGCCGGGCGCGTGGACCCCCACGGTGACCAGGGGCCCCCGGTAGCCCGCGTCGAGCCAGGGAATCCCGGCGGCGAGACAGACCCGGTTCGCCCAGCGGCGGATCTCCGGGGGCCGGTCGGCGCAGAGCAGCAGCAGGTCGTAGCCGGGCGCGAGCAGTACGGCGAGGTCGTCGGGGCCGCGCACCTCACGCCGTTCCGCGGTCAGCGCCACCCGGGAGTTGACCGCTTTCAGGGCCGCGGCGGCCGCGGTCGCCTTGGGCCGGCCGATATCGCTCTCGTGGTAGAGCGGCTGCCGGTTGAGATTGGACAGCTCCACGACATCGCCGTCCACGCAGTGCATCCGGCCCACGCCCGACGCGGCGAGGCCCTGGGCGGCGAAACCTCCGGTGCCGCCGAGGCCGAGCAGCAGGACTCGGGCCGACCGTAATCGGGCCTGGAGTTCCCAGGCCGTCGCCCGGGGCGACAGGTCCATCCAGCGCAGCAGGGTCACCCCGCGGCTGTACCGCTCGCGGTCCTCGGCGGTGAGCGCCGCCGAGGGCTCCGCACCCGCGTCCTCCAGGAATCCGGCCTCGTACAGATCGTCCATCGCCTCGGTGACCGAGCTGGGTTCGACCCCGGGGTGGCGGGCGAGCACCTGGGTGACCGCCTCGGCGGGGGCGCGGGTCCCGTCGAGCGCCTCGGTCAGTGTCCAGATCCAGCCGTCGGGATCGGTGACCTCGGCGCCGATGCCGTACACGACGCTGCCGATCCGTACGTTGCCGTCCACCGTGCGGTACGCCCGGTGTTCGGGTTTGACCCGTGGCCGCCGTAATCCCGACACCGGTTCCGTCCGTCCGTCCGGTGTCATGCCCGTACCGCCCTCGGCTCCCTGGACCGGTCTGCCAGCTCCGCGGCGGCCAGCACGATCCTGAATTGATGTTCGGCCTGGTCACGGACCGGGATCCAGCGGGCGCGGCAGTCGTCCTCGAAGGCGGCGCAGCGCTCGGTGAGGAACCGGTCCAGGGTCTCGCGCACCTCGGTGAGGGCGTCAGGGAGGGCTCCCGGCGGCGGGCCGGGGAACGGTTCGGGAAGGGGCGCGGGAAGGGAGTCGACGAGGGGGTGGTCCTGTGCCACGGATTCGGGCACGAGCATCTGGTGCAGCAGCCCGGCGGTACGGACGACGAGCCGTTGCGCGGCGATCCGCAGCGCCATGATCCGCGCCCGGTTCATCGGCGGCAGGCCGCCGGGGCCGGTTCCGGGGCCGGTGGCGGCGTCGGCGAGGGCCCCGGCCTCCCCGCCCGTGAGCGCGCCGCCGCCCGTCCGGCCGAGGGCCGAATCAGGGGCCCACTCGTCCGCGAGCCCGGGACAGACGGCCAGATACTCGTCGACGGGTGCGAGCAGCGGCCCGGCGGTGGCGAGGAGTTCGGGCCGTACCCGATCCAGCAGACCGGCGAGCGTCCGCGCGTCCGCGCGGAGCGTGCGGCTGATGGTCTCCAGCGCGCTGTGGGGGTCGGGGTGCGGCGAGGTGTCACCGACCTCGTCGACCCCCCACATCGGAGCTTCGACGACGGCGGTGACGGTGCCGTACGGGTGCGGATGGAACCAGGTGGAGGCGGCGGTCGCCGCGGGCAGGGAGACGAACTGATCGGTCTCCTGGGGCCGTGGCATGTCGTAGACGCCCGGACCCGGACTCGGCCAGAAGAAGGCGTCGTACGGGCCCAGTTCCACCGGGATCCGGAGATCGGCGGCGGACCGCGCCAGTTCGTGGGAGAGTCCGGGCAGCGCGCGGGTGAGCTGGACGAAGCCGCCGCCCACGTCGACGCCGTGCAGCGAACACTGGAGATAGGGGCGCAGCTCGTCCTGGAGATCGAGCAGGGCCCTGGTCTCCGGCATGGGTTCGGCGCCGGGCTCGGTGGGCAGCCACTCGGGCTGTCCGGCGAAGCCGGGGCGGAAGAAGTTCCGGTAGTGCTGGGCGAAGGTCATCGGGCCCTTGAGCCACCGCTCGTTGCGGCGGGCTCCGTCGGGATCGAGACAGAGAACGAAGTGCCAGGTCGTGTCGGGGAACCGGTCCGCCCGGCCGGGCCGCAGCAGATACCGGGCCAGGCGCAGCACCGTGAGCCCCCCGACCGGTTCGTTGGCGTGCGGGCCGGCGACCACCAGCGCGTGGCGGCTGCCCCGCCCCACGGACATCAGCCGGATCGGCTCCCCCGCCCGTGAGGTGCCGATGCACCGCAGAACCACCCGGTCGGGGTGCGCCGCGGCCAGGGCCGCGGCGCCGGAGGTCAGTTCATCGACCGTTGGATATCGCCCCGGCACGGCAACGCGTTCAGGAGCCGGTGGAGTTGCTGTCGCCCGTTGTCTCTTTCCTGTCCAGCCGACGGATCTTGATCGTGGTCTGCTTGCGGCGTGAGGTGCTGTCGCTCTTGACCGTTCCGCTCATGAGCCGCTCCTTCGACATTACGGCGCCCAACTCCGCGTTGTGCACCTGATGTGATGGTCCGTCACAGAATGAGTGTGCGTCAACACCCGTGACGGGGGACTCTGCGTATGTCTCCCCCGCGGTTCCGGTCCCTCGCGCGACCGGGTCCGCCGACCACCGATTCGGTGCCCCGGCTGCGGGGATCGATGCGCGCCGGGGGGTAACGAACCTGTGACATGGACCGCTCGGATTCGCATCGGTGAACAAACCCCCGGCGGACCGGGCCCGGCGGGCCACCGGGAGACCGTGGTGGCGATGGGAGATCGCGGGGGCGGTGGGCTGCCGCTCCTCGATCACCCGGTGGCCCGCCGCCGGCCGGGACCGGCGGCCCGTGTCAGCGGAACGCGCGCCTGTCGGCGTTCAGCGGGTCCGTGAGACGTACGGTGATGAACTCGTTGTTGTCCGCCACGCCCGGCGTACGGCCGGAGGAGAACGGGAAGTTGTTGTCGTTCATGACGGCCAGGGTCCGGTCGTCGAGCAGGACCACGTCCTCGATCGTGGTGAACGGGAAGCGGAAGGTCTTCCCGAAACCGCCGAGGCCCTTGGGGTTGGCGATGTCGAGGAGGTCGGCGACCAGCGTCTTGTCCATGGCCCCGTCACCGTCGCGGTCACGGTTGTCGGCCAGGTAGACGCGCTTGAACGCGGCGTCGTCGCCCTGGCCGCCGTCGCGCTCGATGACCAGGAAGCGGTGGCTGTCCACGGCGATCGCGTCGCCGATGGCGTTCGAGGGCGACTCCAGCCGGTAGATCCAGCGGGTGCCGGTGTACCGGCCCTCGCGCGGGTCGAATTCGTTCATCCGCAGATCGCCGGGGGTGTCCCCGGCCACCGAGCCTTCGAGGAGCGGGTAGAGATGACGGCCGTCGACCGAGCGGGCCATGCCCTCGTAGCCCTTGCTGGCCGGGAGACTGGGGGTCGCGCCGTTCAGATAGGGGTTCTCCGGCGCCTGGACGCCCTTGAGCGGGATCGGGGCCTGGAGGAGGCGGCCCTTCGCCGAGAAGTGCAGCAGGAACGGGCCGAACTCGTCGCCCGTCCAGTAGGTGCCGTCGGAGGCGCGCACGATGGACTCGACGTCGAAGTCGGCGCCGGTCAGCACCCGGTCCGCACGCGTGAGCGCGAACGGCACATGGCGGTAGGGGTCGCTCAGGTTGAAGCCGCCGAGCACCTTGATCCTGCCGGTCCGCGGGTCCGGCTTGATGTGGTGGACGCGGAGCAGGAAGTCGGCGCTGTTGGCCTGGTTGCCGTAACCGTTGTCGGACAGTACGTCGAAGGTGCCGTCGTGCCGGTTGAGGATGCCGCTGAATCCCTGGACCGGCTGTCCGGCGAACGGCGGCGTGATGCCGTTGGACGGAGCCGTGCCGAGGGCCGCGCCGGAGGGCGGGCTGCCCGGCACGAACGTCTCCGCGGGCAGCGACGCGAATCCGGTCAGGGTGGCCCGGCCGAACTCGGTGGGACGGTGGTGGTGGTCGCGGTCGGCCACCGCGGGTGAGGCGAGACCGACGGTCAGCGCGGCGGCGCTGAGCATGATCAGGAGCTTCTTCATGGCAGGGACGCTAGAGACGGCTTATGACGTACGCCCCAACAGCAGGCTACCCGCGCACGAGCGGCAGACGGCCCGCCGTCCGGCCGCCGCTCGTGTCCGTCCCTGAGGACGTCCTCAGGACGCCCTCAGGACCTTCAGGGCCGGTAGGCGTTACGGGTGTAGCTCAGGCTGAACGTTCCGGTGTTCTTGAAGTACTGGCCGATCAGATAGGCCGGGTCGCCCGCGATGGAACCGGCCTGGAGGTCACTGCCGTCGTTCGTGTCGTCCCAGGCCCAGGGGGTGTGCGCGGCGTTGTCCTTGCCGTTGTCCCCGGCGAAGGTGCCCCAGGAGGCGTACGGGGGCTTCGCGTCGCGGCGCTCCCACAGCCCGCCGGAGGAGAAGATGTCGACCAGCTGGTAGGAGGCGGCGCGGTCGTTGCCGCCGGTGGGGACCGTACCGGCGGTGCGGCTGGGACGGTAGACGATGCCGTCACCCCCGGGGAAGCTTCCGCCGCTCCAGTTGTACATCCCGTGGCCCTTGGCCTCCTGGAAGACGGTGGGGTGCTGCGCGCCGTCGTGGTTCTCCATGAGCAGGGTGCCGTCGATGTTCTCGCGGTTGCCCTGGAACGGGCTGCCCGCCGGGATGTACGAGTAGTAGTTGTCGTGGGCCTGGGTGACGGCCGCCTGGAGCGTGCCGTAGGTGCTGCCGTCCTTGAGGACGACCTCGACGACGCCTTCCATGTCGTTCTCGTGCGAGGAGATCTTCCAGTCGCGCGGGTGGTAGAAGGCGTAGGTCAGATACCAGTGGGTCGAGGTCTCGACCACGGAGTAGTACGCCGTGCCGGTCAGCCGGGCGGGGTCCGCGTCGAGGTTCTCCCAGTTGTTGAGGGTGTTCCAGTCGCCGTCGTAGTCGACGCGCGAGAGGTAGTCGGCGCTGTAGTGGCCCGACGCGCTGTCCTGGTAGTGGACCGGGGCCCACCGGTAGGCGAGATCGGCGTCGCTGGGTCCGGCCGCGTGTGCCTGGACGGGCACCGCGAGCAGTCCCACGGGGAGGAGGAGGGTGACGAGGGCGGCACGGGCGGATCGCCGGAGCTTCACGGGTTCTCCTGAGGCTGGGGCAGTCGATGTGCGGGCGGCCGTCACTATCCGGTCGCCGGATGACGCACAGCCCGCCCCTGTCATGACGTGGACATGAAGATTATGGGACCGCTGGGCCGGCCGGCCTCCCGTGTGGCCGGCCGGCTCCCTCCTCCGCCCTCCGCTGCCCCGCGCCCTCCGCTCCCCCGCGTCCTCCGCTCCCCGCGCCCTCCGCTCCCCCGCGCCCTCCGCTCCGCCGCGCCCTACTCCGTCGCCGCCTCGATCAGCCGTGTCTGCGCCCTGCGCAGATGCGTGCGCATACGGGCGGCGGCCGTCTCGTCGTCGTTCTCGCCGAGCGCCTCCAGAATGCGTTCGTGCTCCCGGCAGGTCTCCTCCGCCCATCCCTCGCGGAACGAGAGCCGGTACTGGTGCGCGTGCGCGTGCAGCCGCTCCAGCGTCAGACGCAGGAACGCGTTCCCGCTCAGGGAGGCGATCCGGTCGTGGAAGACGGAGTCGTGGTGCAGATACAGCAGCAGCGTCGAGCGGCTCCGGAAGTCCCGCGCCGCCTCCCGCATCTCCGCGAGCTGGTCGGCGAGTTGCCGCAGATCGGACTCGGTCACCTGGAGGGCCGCGGCCGAGGCCGCCGCCGGTTCGAGCAGCAGCCGCACCTCGAACAGCTCGCGCAGACTGCGGCTGCTGAGCAGGGTCGCGGCCGTGTAGCCGGCGAGCGAACGTTTCACCACCAGGCCCTCCGCCTCAAGACGCGCCAGCGCCTCACGCAGCGGAGTCTGCGAGATCGTCAGCTCCTGGGCGAGCGTATTGATGTTCAGCTTCGTGCCCGGCTCGATGTCGTGGTCGACGAGCCGCTGACGGATCGTGTCATAGGCGGTGTCCGCGAGTGCCTGTCGTCGAGGCGCGCCTGCCATGGTGCCGCTCCCCCTCCCGTTCCTGGTCCTGGTTCCGGTGCCCGGTTCCCCGTCCGGCGATGCCCGCCGCCGGCGCTCGCCACCCGGCACTGACACACCGTCAGCCGGTGGCCGCCGACGGTGCGGGTGCCTGGGGGCTCGGGGGCGCCGGGACGCCCCCGCCCATCGATTGTATTTTTTTCGTCTTTCCTCTGGTGGCGCGGGGTCCGTTACGCGTTCCCGTGCGCACCGGCCACCGCAGAGTCGAACGCACGGTGACCGGATCGTCAAGACCCCTTGCGATCTGCACATATGCCGAGGAGATCCACTCCGCCCCACAGGAGGAACGGTCTCGATCGGTCTCGATCCGGTAAAGGTCGGTACGAGTCTTGACTGCGTGGTGATGCTGGCTACTCTTCTGAAAAGTATACGAAACAAGGGTGTTCACCAGGTCCGACCGGGGCCTGCGGAGCGGCACACGCCCATGTCGGGCGGCACGGTGGACGGGCGCGGACGGGGCGCCCGGTGACCGTTCCGCTGCCCGAACGCCCGGTCTCATGGAACGTCCCACCCCCGCTCCCCTCCCCGCGAGCGGGTTCTTCAGGACCAGGTAATTCGCTCGACGGCTCGCGGCGCGGCCGGTCTCCGGCCGCATCGCGTGAAGCATCAAGGAGGATGACATGAAGCGCAGACCTGCCCTCATGGCGGCGGCCGGCGGTCTCGCCGGTGCCCTGGCGCTGACCGGCTGCTCCACCAGCGCCACGTCGGCGGGCGGCGGCAGCGGCGGTGCCCTGACGTTCATGACCTTCGAGACCCCGGCGCTCACCGCCGCGTTCTGGGACACCTCCATCGCGGAGGCGCGGAAGGACGTCCCGGACACCGAGATCAAGAAGATCGTCTCGCCGGACGCGGACCGTACGGCCTACGCCAAGCAGCTCCAGGCCTCCGGACAGTTCCCCGACATCCTCTCCTCCGTCAACCCGAAGGACTTCACGGCGGCCGGGCTGCTGAAGCCGTTCGACCAGACGTGGCTGGACGAGAACTTCACCGACCCCGACGGCAACGCGATCGACGGCAAGTCCTACATACCGCCGACCAACTCCCAGATCATCCCGATGATCTTCTACAACAAGAAGATCTTCGCGGAGAACGACCTCCGGGTACCCACGACCTGGGACGAGTTCGTCACGGTCGTGACCAGGCTCAAGAAGGCCGGCGTCACCCCGGTCGAGATGGCGGGCGGCGAGCCCTGGTCGGCGGCGATCCCGCTGTCGGGCATCATCACCGCCGATGTGCTGGGCGCGGACCCCGGCTGGATCCAGAAGCGGTACAAGAACGAGGTCAAGTTCACCGACCCCGGGATGACCGCCGCGGTCGGCAAGTACCGTCAGCTCGTCGAGGCCGGAGCCTTCGACAAGGGCGCCCTGAGCGTCAGCTACGCGGACGCCAACAAGCAGTTCCTGGACGGCGAGAGCGCCATGTATCCGATGGGAAGCTGGTTCATCGGCCAGATCCCCGCCGCGGCGGCGAAGGACTTCGGCACCTTCCTGCTGCCGAGCGGGACCGGCAAGCCGATCGTCCCGTTCAACACCGGCGGTACGACCGCGGTCAGCGCCAAGTCCTCGAACGTCGGCGCCGCCACCACGTTCGCCCAGGCCTGGTCGCTCTCCAAGGCCAACCTCAAGACGCTGATCGAGACCGACGGCGCCTTCCCCATGCTGAAGAACGTCCCCTTCGAGGAGTTCGGAGCCAAGGTGACCCCGGTCTACACCGACGGCTTCAAGCTCGTGACCGAGGACAACACGAAGGTCAGCGCGTTCGGTCAGGTCAACAACGACGACGCGCTCCCGCCCGGTGTGGTCGAGCAGTTCAACTCCCTGGCGCAGAAGCTGTTCACCAGCTCCGACGTCAAGGATGAGCTGACCTCGTTCGACGCCGACTGGGACAAGGCCGCCAAGTAGCCGGGGCCCGTCGGAAGTGACGGGCGGGGTAGCGGTCCAGGCTTCGATGACATCGTTGTCAACCGCTTCGAAGGACCCTCCGGTGCCGTACGGCCCTGACACCGCGCGGCACCGGAGTCCGCGGCCCCGCCCCCGCCTTCGGGGCAGAAAGGATCACGCTGTGCCCACACGATCACTACGAGCAGGCCGAAGTCCCGGGCTGGCGCCCGCCGCGTTGATCGCGGTCCTCCTCTACGGGATGTTCCTTCTGTACCCGCTGGTGCAGAGCCTTTTCCTGAGCTTCACGGACAAGAATCCCCTGCGGGCCGACAGCGCCTTCGTCGGGCTCGCCAACTACCGCGAACTGCTGTCGGACGACCGGCTCCTGTCGAGCCTCCTGTTCACGATGACCGTGGTCGTGGCCGTCACGGTCATCGCCAACGCGGTGGGCCTGCTCCTCGCGATCGTCCTCAACCGCTCCTCGGCCAACTACCGGGTGATGCGCACGCTGATCTTCATCCCGCAGGTGCTGTCCGGGGTCATCGTCGGATTCATCTGGCGCAGCATCCTCACCCAGAACGGCCTGCTCAACAACGCGCTGGCCCGACTGGGGCTGATCGACGAACCCGTCGCCTGGCTCGGTGACTCACAACTGGCCGTGGTGTCGGTCTGCGCGGTCGTGAGCTGGATCACCATCGCCTTCGCCACCGTCGTCTACACCGCCTCGCTCCAGTCCGTACCGCAGGAGCTGTACGAGGCGGCCCGGATGGACGGCGCCGGTGTCCTCGGCCGCTTCCGGCATGTCACCCTGCCGATGATCGCGCCCGGTACGACGATCAGTGTCGTCCTGTGTCTGATCACCACGCTGAAGCTCTACGACGTGGTGGCCGTCCTCACCGGCGGCGGCCCCGCGGAGTCGACCCAGACGACGGCCTTCTATCTGATCTCCGTGGCCTTCACCGACAACCGGTTCGGCTACGCCTCGTCCATCGCCATGTTCCTGCTGGCGCTGACCGCCGTGGTCTCGTACGGCGTCACCGCGGTGCTCCGCCGAAGGGAGACGAACCTGTGAGCGCTCCCACCACCCGGTCCGCCGGAACGGGGAAGTCCGCCAGGACCGGGAGGTCCACCGGGACCCCGGCCTCCGCCGGCACCGGATCCGCGCCGCCGGCCGGCGCGGACGGCGGCGCCCGCTCCGCGCGGTCCCGCCCGCACGGCAGGCCGCGTCTCCTCGGCGCCTGGCTGATCACCCTGGCGTTCATCCTGCCCGTGTACGTCGCGTTCGTCAGCGCGTTCAAGACACAGGACCAGATCGTCTCCAATCCGGCCGCCCCGCCGGTCCCGTTCACCTTCGACAACATCGTCAACGCGCTGAGCAGGCCGGACAACCTGGTCCAGGCGGGTCTGCTCAACTCGGTCGTGGTGACGACGGCGACACTGGTGATCCTCGTCCCGCTGAGCTCCATGCTCGCCTTCTACATCTCCGAGCGCCCGCCCCGGGTCAGGGGCGCCCTGCTCGCGGTGTTCGCGCTGGGTCTGATGGTGCCCCCGCAGGTGGTGCTGCTGCCGATCGTGACGCTGCTGCGCTCGATCGGGCTGGCCAACTCGTACGCGGGGCTGATCCTGTCCAATGTGGGCGGCGGGTATCTGTCGTTCGCCGTCTTCGTCTACGTCGGTTTCCTGCGCACGATCCCGCGCGAGGTCATCGAGGCCGCGCGGATGGACGGCGCGGGCGATCTGCGGCTGTGGTGGCGCATCGTCTTCCCGGTCGTGCGCCCGGCCACCGCGACCGTGGCGATCTTCCTGGGGCTGTGGGTGTGGAACGACTTCCTCAACCCGCAGTTCATTCTCGGACCGCTCCAGGGCCAGACGATCACCACCGGCATCTATGTCTCGCTCGGCGCCTATTCGACCGACTACAGCCAGCTCTTCGGGATCATGTTCCTCGCCGCTGTCATCCCCGTCGTGGGATATCTCGTCAGCCAGCGCGAGTTCATCCACGGACTCATGTCAGGAGCCTCCAAGTGAACCGGCCGGACGGCGGCGTTCCCGCCCTGGACGAGCTGGCCGGTGAGTGGACCGGCCGCGCCGAGCTGAACCATCTGCCCTCGCTGCGCAACCAGTGGGGCCAGGGCCATGTCAACGGCGATCTCACCTCGCTGTCCTGGCTCGCCTTTGCGCCGTACAGCGGCGGCTACCACACCGGCGCGCTGCGGATCGACGGCTCCGTACCGGCCGCCGAGCGGCTGCGCTGGGCGCCCTGGGGTGTGCGGCGCGCGGCGGAGGCCGGCGCCCTGACGGTCACCACCGAGGTCCGGATGGGGTACGAGCGCAGCCGTCTGCTGTGGCGGCTCGTGCTGCGCAACACCACGTCCGAGCCGGTGACGGCGGCGGTGGAGCAGGAACTGCTCGCCCCCTTCGCCCACTCCGAGGTGGACTGGGGCTGGCTCTACGGCACTCCGTGGAACGACGGCCACCACCACGACTACTTCACCACCGAGCGGATCCGTGACGAGGCCGTGGCCGACCGGCCGCGCCAGGTGCAGTTCCTGCCCGTCGGGGAGCGGTGGGTACGCCTCGGCAGCCCCCGGGTCCCGGGTATCCAGCGGGACGAGGACACCGAGCCGATGCTGCTGGAGTCGGAGCTGCCCGACCATTCGACGCCGGACTCCGGGCGGGTACGGGCGCCGGGTGCGGCCTGCCGCGTCAGGGAGATCGCCGTACGCCGCGCCGCGACCGGCGAGGTCCTCCCGGTCGGTGACAGCGGCCGCGACACGGACGGCCCTGCCGTGGAGTACGCGGTGGGGCCCGGCACCGATCTGCGCATCGGCACGGTGGGGCTCGGCGGCGGGGACGTCCTCCTCTTCTCCGTACGGGTGGACACCCCGGAACAGACCGGTGTGATCCTCACCCATGGCAACCACCCCGACTCGCTCCAGGTCGCGCTGGAGGACGGACGTCCCGTCCTGCGGATCGCGGGCGAGCGGCTCATCGCCGCGGAGCCCCTCTCCCCCGGCGCCTGGCACCGGATGGCGGTCCTGGTCGCCGACACGGGCGCCGAACTGCTGCTGGACGACGCGCCCCTGCTGACCACCGCCGCCTGGTGGGAGGGACAGCGCTGGACCGCCACGGCCGATGCCGCCGGCACGGTCTCGGTCGCCGATTCCCGGTCGGCCGCGCGCAGCGCCTACGCCTTCTCGGCCGCGCCCGACGCGATCGGGACGGCGGGGGCGCGCGGCACCGCCCGCTGGGACCTCACGCTCCGGCCGGGCGAGGAGACCGTCCTGGGGGTGGTGCTGGAGATCGGTGACTCCGCCGGGGCCGTGGCGCGGGACGCGGCGGACACCGCCGCCTCCTTCGAGGCGGAGTTCGACGCGGTGGCCGAGCGCTGGCGGCGGACCTGGGACAGCGCGTTCCAGCCGGGCAACAGCGAGTTCTCCGGGCATCTGCCGACCCTGCGCACCGAGGACGCGGACCTGGCCCGTACGTACTATCTGGGCGCGCTGCTGGCCGTCTATCTGCGCAACACCACCGTCAGCCCGGTCGGTCCGGTGTTCCTGACCGGCGGTCCGCGCCTCGGCGCGACCACCACCTTCTTCTGGGACATCTCGGAGTGGGCCAGGACCGCGGCCCTGCTCGAACCCGACGGCCTGCGCCGCTGGATCCTCGCGGCGCTGGCGCAGCCGTACGAGCGCTGCCACTCCTTCGACACCCGCAATCTGCTGCCGGTCGGCAATCACTACTCCGCCAACGACCACGCGCTGTTCAGGACGGTGAAGGCGTATGTGGGGGTGACCGGCGATCTCGCGCTGCTCGACGAGAGCGCCGGCGGCCGGTCCGTGCTCCAGCATCTGCGGGAGATGGCGTTCCGCCCGAGCACCCTGCGGGCCACCTTCGGCGGGGGCGTGCTGGCCGACTTCGGCCGGGACGCCTGGGAGCTGCTGGAGTGCGTGCCGAACTACCGGGACGCGGTGGTCTCGCTGAACGCCGGCTATGTCGGCATGCTGCGTTCCCTCGCCGCGCTGCTGCGCGCGCTCGGTGACGGCCATGGGACGGAGGCCGCGGTGGCCGAGGCCGAGGCGGCCGAGCTGTCCGCCGCCGTGCTCGGCCAGTACGCCGGGGACGGCCGCTGGATGATCTCCCATCCGGAGGGCGACGAGGTCATCGGGCACTGTCTCGACTTCGGACTCGTCGCCGCCGACATGGCCGAGGACCTGACGGCGGACCAGCGCGCGGAGATGGTCCGGTTCGTCACCGAACACCTCCTGGACGGCGACTGGATGCGGGCCCTGGACCCCGGGGACCCGGTGGCGCCGCTCTCGGACCGGCCGGACCACGGCGCCGCGGGCGCCTTCGCGGCCTGGCCCGGGGCCACCGCCTTCGGGCTGTGCCGACTCGGCCGTCCCGAGGTCGCGGCCGGGGTGCTGCGCCGCGCGCACCGCGCCACCTCCGGCGGGCTGTGGGGCCAGGCCATGGAGGTCGCCGCGGACGGCGGCTACCGGGTCGCGGGCCGGGGCGTGGCGAACCGGGACAGCAACGCCGCCGTCGCCGTGACGGAGGCCGTCCTCGCCGGACTCTTCGGGATCGAGGCCGGGATCGAGTCCCTCGGCAAGGACATCGGGACGACCCGTACCCCGTACGGGCGACTGGAGAACGTCCGGGCCATCGGCTTCGACCTGCCCAGGCCGAAGCCGTAGCGCTGGTTCCCGGAGGACCGTGCGGCCGTGCGGGGGACCGCCCGGCCGCACCGCACGGAAGCACCTGTACCGCCCTCTCGCACGACCCCGACCCACAAGACCCCGACTCGAAGGAGAGCCGCAATGGGGCAGGAGAGTACGACGCGGAGAGTGATCCGCGGATTCGGACGACCACGCGGGTACGCGGTGGCGGTGGCCCTGGCCGTCGCCGTACCGCTCGCGATTCCCGGCAGCGCGGTGGCCGGAAGCGCGGGCGACGAGTCCGTACGGGCCCTGGCGGCGGGACCGCCGACGCCCGCCCAGCAGTGGGACACCCTGCGGGCCAAGCTGGCCGCCATCAAGGGGGTCTGGACCGACCAGGCCTACTCGGGTTCGATATCGAACGCGATGCCCAACACCGCCCTGCTCGGAAACGGTGACGTCGGGGTGACCTCCGGCGGCAGCACGGGGGTCAAGACGTTCTATGTCTCCAAGGGGGACTTCTGGAACGCCAACCCCAGCCCGAAGCCGGCCCCCATCGGCGGGGTGACCATCACCGGTACCACCGCCCAGAACAGCGACAACCTCGCCCTCGGCGCACGGGCGACCGCGAGCAGCACGGAGGGTTCCCTCACCCCCGACCGGGCTGTCAACGGCCAGTGGGGCAACGGGTACGAGGGCTGGGTCTCCCAGGTCGGCAAGCCGCAGTGGATCACCCTCGACCTCGGCTCGGTCAAGACCGTCGCCCGCTATGTCGTACGCAACGACAATGCCGCGCGCCCCGGCAACGCGGCCTTCAACACCAAGAACCTGGCGTTCCAGACCAGCGCGGACGGCACGAACTGGAACAGCGTCGACACGGTGCAGAACAACACCGCCGATGTCGTCGACCGGTCCTTCACCGCCGTACAGACCCGGTACATCAGGCTCGACATCACCGAGCCGACCCAGGGCACGACACCCGACTCCACACAGAACCCCCGGGCCAGGATCGGCCAGATCGAGCTGTACGCGCGAAGCGGCGGCGGCACTCCCCCGCCCGCGGCGCCCTTCCGCGAGGAACAGAACATCGTCGACGGCACCGTGACGACAACGATGTCACTGGGTGGCGCGCCCGTGTCGATGAAGACCTGGCTGGCGGCCGACCGGAATGTGCTGGTCACCTCCGTCACGTCGACCGGCGGTGCGCCGGTGCAGCTCCAGGCGTCGGCCTACGCGGGGGCCACCACGCCCAACTCCGCGTACAGCAACTCCGCGGGGGTGGACGGCCAGGTGATGTGGGCCGAGCGCGCCACCGCGTCCGGCAGCAGATGGGTGTCGCGCGGGGCGCTGGCGACCACGGTCCTGGGCGCGTCCGCCGTACAGGCCCCGACCGTCTCGGGCGCCACCGCGAGGACGGTCTTCACCCTCCCGGCGGGGGCGACCGTACGGGTCGTCACCCAGATCGGCGGCGGCGGGCAGAATCCGGTGGCGCCGCACAACGACGCGGTGACCCAGGTGCGTTCCCAGACCACGGGCTCGCTGGCGACGCTGGACACCCAGCGTGCCGACTGGTGGAAGAACTACTGGATGCGGTCGGGCGTCGAACTCGGCGACGCCGTGCTGGAGAAGTTCTACTACGCCGCGCAGTACTTCATCGGCGCCTCCAGCCGGGCCGGGAAGACCGCTCCCGCCCTCTACGGGATCTGGACCACCACGGACTCCCCGCAGTTCAGCGGTGACTACCATCTCAACTACAACGCGCAGGCGCCGTTCTACGGTGTCTACTCCAGCAACCGCCCGGAACTCTCCCTGCCGTTCCACGAAGCGATCCTCGCGTATGTCCCCGAGGCGCAGCGCCGGGCCAAGCAGGATCTGAACCGGGTGAAGCCCGACTACATCAGCAGGCGTTTCCCGAGCGGCGGGGTGCCGGCCGGGGTGCTCTTCCCGGTGGGGATCGGCCCGTACGGTACGACCACCGACGACCAGTACCACCAGCAGGTCTCCAACTCCCTCTTCTCCGCCTCCCAGTTCGTCTCGTACTACGAGTACACACAGGACACCGAGTTCCTCAGGACCAAGGCGTATCCGTTCCTGAGCCAGGTCGCGCAGTTCTTCGAGAGCTATCTCGAACGTGACCCGGCCGGCCGCTACTCGCTGTGGAGCGGTCCGCACGAGGGCACCTGGGGCCAGAACTCCTCCGCGGACATCGGTCTGCTCAAGCAGGTGCTGTCCACACTGATCGCGGGCAGCCAGAAGCTCGGTGTCGACGCCGGCCGCCGGGCCACCTGGCAGAACATCCTCGACAACCTGCCGGCCCAGCCGACCACGGTGTTCAACGGAAAGACGGTGTACTCGCTGGTGAGCCCCGGCACCATGCAGGGGTCCGACACCCGGGACATCCACCCCGGTGACAACACCATCAACCTCGAATTCGTCCAGCCCGCCGACCAGCTCGGCATCAACTCGGACCCGGCGAAGCTGCGGACCGGAATCGACACCCTCGACGCCATGAACTCGTGGGGGCAGGAGAACAGCTTCCCCAAGGTGTTCAACCAGGCGGCCCGGGTGGGCTATCCGGCGCAGTCGCTCATCGACCGGTTCAAGCAGGTGATCAACGCGCGCATCGCGCCGAACCTGCGGATCGCCGACACGTTCCACGGGATCGAGAAGTCCGGTGCGACGGAGGCGGTCAACAGCATGCTGGTCCAGAGCGACCAGGGGATCATCACCCTGTTCCCGGTCTGGCCCGCCGGCAGGAACGCGAGTTTCTGGCAGCTCCGCCAGAAGGGGGCGTTCGTGGTGTCCAGCGCGAAGGAGAACGACCGCGTCAGCTATGCCGAGGTCACCAGCAGGGCCGGTGGCACCCTGCGGCTGAAGAACCCGTGGCCGGCGGGGAGCTTCACCGTGACCGACGCCTCGGGCGCGGCGGTGCCGTTCACCACGGCGAACGGGGTGATCTCCGTCCAGACGGCGGTGGACCGGACGTACCGTATCGTCCCGGTCTGATCCGCCGGACCGCTCACTCCCCGATCGCTCCGGGGCGCCGCGGGACCGACCGTACGGTCCCGCGGTGCCCCGGCCCGTGTCCGGGCCCGCCCGTACGCCCGTTACGCCTCGACCTGTCCCAGCGCGTCCCAGCCGGGAGCCTGGACGCGCTGGGTGAGTTCGCCCCGGTGGACCTGTTCGCCGCAGGAGCGGCACATGATCGCCGGGTCGAGGTCGGAGCCGCAGGAGTGCTGGTACACGGTGGGCGGCACATCGGCGAGATGGCGGTCGCCCCAGCGCATCAGCATCAGCAGGACCGGCCGCAGCTCCCGGCCGGCCTCGGTGACGTCGTACTCGTACCGCGGCGGGCGTTCGTGGTAGAGCCGCTTCTCCAGGACGCCGGCGTCGACGAGCCGGCGCAGCCGCGCGGCGAGCACATCGCGGGGGGCACCGGTGTTGCGCGCGATGGCGTCGAACCGGTGGACCCCGAAGAAGATCTCGCGGAGTACGAGCGGGGAGTACTTCTCGCCGACGACGGCGAGCGCGGCGGCGAGGGAGCAGGGGCGTGCGGTCATGTGTCCACCGTAGTCGGAGGGGTTCGGCGCCCCGGCCGTGCCGGCCGGGGCGCGGGGGCGTCAGAGCGGTGTGGCGACCCGGGGCGCCGGCTCCTCGACCGGTGCTTTCCCCGGCCGGGCGGACCGGCGGCCCGACAGGGCGAGCAGACCCAGCGCCGCCGCCGTCGCGGCCAGGAGTACGGTGGCGCCGGTCCAGGCGGTGCGGCGGACCGCGTCGGTGAACGCCGTGGCCGGGTCGGCGCCGGCCGCGAGGCCGCTCGCGGTACGTGAGGTCAGCAGCGTGCCGAGGATGCTGGTGCCCAGGACCGCGCCCACCTGCCGGGCGGCGTTGACGGCGCCGCCCGCCTCGCCCTCACGGCCGCGCGGGACATGGCTCACGGCCAGTGCGGTGGAGGGGGCGTTGGCGAGTCCGCAGCCGAAGCCGAAGACGGCGAAGGCGGCCAGATAGTCCGGGAACGTGTCGCCCGGGGAGACGGTGGCGAAGAGCCCGGCGCCGACGGCGGCCAGCAGCAGCCCGCCGATGATCAGCGGGCGGGGCCCGAGCCGCCGCTGGGCGATTCCCGCGACGACGGACGCGACGATGAACAGGCCGAACTCGGCGAGGAGCCGCGTCCCGACCTCCAGCGCGGTCAGCCCCTGGACCCGTTGCAGCCACAGCACCTGGATCAGTGCCAGGCCGACGAAACCGAAGAGGACGGTCGAGGCGAGCAGCAGCGAGGCGCTGTACGAGGGGTCGCGCGCCAGGCGCAGATCGACCATCGGATGTTCTCGGCGCAGTTCGGCCGCGGCGAACGCGGCGAGCAGGACGACGGCCGCGACGACGCAGACCAGGGCCCGCCCGGAGGTGTAGCCGTGGTGGCCGCCGTCGATCAGCCAGTAGATCAGCAGGGCGAGTCCGGCGGTGCCGAGCACCTGGCCCGCCCAGTCGGGCCGTCCGCCGGGGACGCGGGACTCACCGACGTACCGCAGCGCGACGAACACGGCGAGCACGGCGACGGCCGGGCCCAGCCAGAACGCGGCGTGCCAGTCCCACCAGCGCAGCGCGAGCCCTCCCGTGACGGGCCCGATGGCGAGCCCGAGCCCGGAGGTGCCGGCCCAGACGGAGATCGCCCCGGCGCGCCGGCGCGGATCGGGATGGGCGTGGGTGACCAGCGCCAGCGAGCTGGGGGTGATCAGGGCCCCGCCCAGACCGGCGACGGCCTGGCCCGCCAGCACGGCCGGGAGCCCGGTGGCGAGGACGAGGATCACCCCGCCCGCGGCCATGGCCGCGGCGCCCGCGACGAAGGTACGCCGCCGCCCCCACCGGTCGGCGAGGGCGCCCGCGCCGAGCACGAAGGAGGCGACGACCAGGGTGTACATGCTCGGCACCCACACCAGGTCGGCCGCGGCCAGTCCGAGATCGTCCTGAACGGCGCTCAGGGTGCCGATGGTCTGGGTGGTCTGGAGAAAGACCGTGAAGAGCCCGAGACAGGCCGCGACGAGCGCGGCCCGTGGGGTCCCTCTGGTGTCCGCCTCGTCGGCAGGCGTGCGCATGCTTACCCTCCAGCAGGGTGGGTTTGGAATGTGGATGCACCCTAGCCCGAGCCAGTTGGAAATTCCAATCCACTCCCGCCCACGCGTCCCGCGCGGCCTCCCGATCACGATCGGAGCCGCCCCGGGACCCGACCGCCACGGGGGCCGCGCGTGTGGCTTCCCGGGGCCGGGCGCCCTCGCCGGAGCAGCACCGCTCGCGCCGGCGCCCGGCAGGCAGTAGGACGGAGAGGGCGGGCGCCACGGAGGAGGGGACCGGATGCAGATCGTTGTCGACCTCAATCGCTGTCAGGGGTACGCGCAGTGCGCGTTTCTCGCCCCGCGGGTGTTCGAACTGCATGGCGAGGAGGCCCTCATGTACACCCCGACCGTCCCCGACGACCAGGGGGAACGCGTCCGCGCGGCCGCGGCGGCGTGTCCGGTGCAGGCCATCCTGGTCGGGGAGCGGGCGGACGCCCGTGTCCGGTGAACGGCGCGAGGGCCGGATCGTCGTCGTCGGCGCTTCGCTGGCCGGGCTGCGGGCCGCCGAGACCCTGCGCGAGGAGGGCTTCACCGGTTCGCTGACCCTGGTCGGGGACGAGCCCTGCCCCCCGTACGACCGGCCACCGCTGTCCAAGCAGGTACTGCTCGGGCGGGTGCGCGCCCAGGATGTCGGGCTGCCGCGCCGCCGCGAGGTGGACGCGGTGTGGAAGCTCGGTGTGCGCGCCGTCGGTGTGGATCCCATTGGGAAACGGGTGCTCCTCGCCGATGGCGAACGGCTGCCCTACGACCGGCTGCTGATCGCCACCGGCACCCGGGCCCGGCCCTGGCCGGACCCCGCCGAGGCCGCTCTGGACGGTGTCATGACCCTGCGCACGGCCGATGACGCGGTCCGGCTCGCCGAACGTCTCGACGCGGGGCCGCGCAGGGTCCTGGTGATCGGTGCCGGATTCACCGGCTCGGAGATCGCCTCCGCCTGCCGGGAGCGCGGGATCGAGGTGACGGTCGCCGAACGCGGACCCTCGCCCCTGGTCGGCGCGCTCGGCGGAGCGCTCGGCGCGCTCGCCGCCACCGTGCAGCGCGCGCACGGCGTCGATCTGCACTGCGGGGTGACGGTCACCGCGCTGAAGGGCCGCGACGGCCGGCTCACCGGCGCCGAGTTCTCCGACGGCAGCCGGATCGACGCCGATATCGCCGTGGTCGCCCTGGGCGCCGTACGCAACACCGAGTGGCTGGCCGACTCGGGGCTGGCCGCGGGGCCCCGGGGCGTGGCCTGCGACGCGGGGTGCCGCGCCTTCGACATGTACGGGATCGTCACCGACGACGTCTTCGTCGCCGGGGACGTGGCCCGCTTCCCGCATCCGCTCTTCGAGTACCAGATACTGGCCCTCGAACACTGGGGCAACGCGGTCGCGCAGGCCGAGGTGGCCGCCCACAACATGGTCAGTCCGGGGCCGCGCAGACGCCCGCATCTGGCGGTGCCGGCCTTCTGGTCCAGCCAGTTCGGCCTCAACATCAAGTCCGTCGGCGTCCCCACCTTCTCCGACCAGGTGGTCATCGCCCAGGGCTCGTTGCGGGAGCGCCGGCTGGTCGCCGTCTACGGCTACCGGGGACGGATCACCGCGGCGGTCAGTGTGAACCGGGCCAAGTGGCTGGAGCACTACCAGGGGCTCATCGAGACGGCGGCGCCGTTCCCGCCCGCGTCCGGCGTCGCCGACCGGCCCGACGCGGGGGTGCCCGTGCCGTCGGACGTGCCGTCGCCCCGGACGCTGTCGCACGGCCCGACCGTGGCCCTCACCGGCCATCTGCCGGACCGGCGGCTGACCCTGGTGCGGCACGACTGACCCGCCCGGCACCCGACGGCCGTCCGACATCCGGCGACCCGTACCCGCCCCCGGCCGACGGCCGGAACAGCACCCGCCGCGGGCAACACCCGCAGCCCGCCCTCGACGAGGAGGCCCCACCCCATGCGTCCGGACACCCTGTTCCAGCGGATCACCGACTACAAGAACCGCGCCGACCCCTATCCGTTCTATGCCGAACTCCGCGAGAACGGCGTGACCCGGCAGACCGACGGCAGCTATCTGGTCGGCACGTACCACGAGATCGCCGCGCTGCTCCACGACCCCCGGATCAGCTCGGACGTCGTCAACCGCGCCGAACCCGACGAGGACATGCTCAGAAGGCCCGATCCGCCCGCCTTCATCGGTGTCGACGACCCCGAGCACGACCGGCTCCGCCGTATCGCGATGCGGCCCTTCGGCCCGCCCCACTCCCCCGGCAGGATCGACGCCCTGCGCGCGGACATCACCCGGATCACCGACGAACTGATCGGCACGTTCCGGGACAAGGACTCGATCGATGTCGTCGACGACTTCGCGTACCCGCTCCCCGTCGCCGTGATCTGCCGGCTCCTGGGGGTGCCGGTCGAGGACGTACCGAAGATCCACGCGTGGACGGACGCCATCGTCGCCAGCTTCGACTTCGCCCCCGAGAAGGACAAGGACCACCGGGCGAGGCTCGACGCGGGGGTGGAGGCCCGGATCGCGATGGCGGAGTATCTGGGGGAACTGGGCGACCTCCGGCGCGGTCACCCGTCGGACGACATGCTCTCCGCCCTCGTCAACGACACCGGCCCCGACGGACGTCTCACCCGGGACGAGCTGAAGAGCACCGCGACCCTGCTGCTCATCGCCGGACACGAGACCACGGTCAATCTGATCACCAACGGGGTGCTCACCCTGCTGCGGCTCCCGGACGCGCTACGGCTGCTGCGCGGCAAACCCGAGCTGATGCCGAACGCCGTCGAGGAACTGCTGCGGTACGAACCACCCGTCCATATGCTGCCCCAGCGCACCCCGTTGACCGATATCGAGGTGAGGGGCGTCACCATCCCCAAGGGGGCGCCGCTGATCCTGATGCTCGCCTCCGGCAACCGTGACCCGCTGCGGTTCGACGACCCCGACCACTTCGACCCGGCACGCGAGGACAACCAGCACTTCGGCTTCGGCAGCGGCATCCACAACTGCTTCGGCGCCCCGCTCGCCCGCGTCGAGGCGCAGATCGCGCTGAGCGCCCTCGTTCCCCATCTGGAGGAATTCCGCCTGGCCGAGGATCCGCCTCCGTACCGGCGCAGCGCCCTGCTGCGCGGCCCCCGCCATCTCCCGGTCGAACGGGAGTGAGCGCGGGCCGCGGAGCGGGGCGCGGTGGGGTGGGGTGGGGTGGGGTCAGCCGCCGTCGGGGTGGAGGACGATCTTCGTCCAGCCCTCGTCGCGGGCGTCGAAGTGCTCGTAGGCCGCGGGCGCCTCGGAGAGGTCCAGTTCATGGGAGACCAGGAAGCTGGGCTCGGCCCTGCCGCCCGCGATCAGATCGCGCAGGGCACGGTTGTACTTCTTCACCGGTGCCTGGCCGGTGCCGAGCCGCTGGCCCTTGAACCACATCATCCCGAAGTCGATCGGCACCTTGCCCTTGGCTTCGAGTTCCCCCTGTGCCTCGGCACCCCCGGGGTCCTCGGGCGGGAACAGGCCCACGACGCCGATGTCCCCGGTGAAACGGACGGCGTCGATCAGCCCGTTCAGGGTCAGGCTGGCGTCCTCGTGCCCCTGTGCGTCGTGCGCCTGGTAGCCGACGCACTCACAGCCGTTGTCGGCGCCCAGCCCGAGGGTCGCCTCCTTGACGACATCGGGAGGGTTCTGCTTCGCGGTGTTGATCGGGATCGCCCCGATCTCCTCGGCGATGCGCAGCCGGTCGGGCTGGTGATCGGCGACCCAGACCCGGCCCGCGCCCTTGAGTATCGCCGAGTAGGCCGCCATCAGCCCCACGGGCCCGGCGCCGTAGACGATCGTCTGGTCCCCGGGTTTGACGTCGGCCATCTCGGTGGCGTGGTAGCCGGTCGGGAAGATGTCGGCCAGCATCACATAGTCCACCTGGCGCTCCGCGGCGTCCTCCCCCAGACGCAGGGCGTTGAAGTCGCCGTACGGAACACGCAGCAGCTCCGCCTGTCCGCCCTGGTAGGGCCCCATGTCCGCGAATCCGTAGGCGGCCCCGGCCATGGCGGGTTCCGGCTGCATGGTCAGACAGTAGTTCGTCATTCCGCGTTCGCACTGCTTGCAGAATCCGCAGGCGATGTTGAACGGGAGGACCACGTACTCACCGACCTGGACCTTCGCCACCGCGGGCCCCACCTCGACGACCTGCCCCAGATTCTCGTGTCCGAGGGTGCGTCCCGTCTCGAAGGAGGTCCGCCCCTCGTACATGTGGAGATCCGATCCGCAGATATTGCTGCTGGTGATCTTCACCAGGATGTCGCAGGGGTGCTCGATCTTCGCGTCCGGCACATCCTTCACCGCGACCGTCCGGGGTCCGTCGTAAACCGCTGCCTTCATGATCGCTCCCTTGTCGGCGCCTCGCGCGCCCGCCGCCGCGGCCGCACGGGCCAACGGCCGGCCGCACCGGGTGCCGGATGATAGGTGTCGCGACCGGATGGCCGGGGCTCGGCGCCGGGCTCTCGCGGTACGTCGCCGACGGCCCCGCGACTGATGCCGAGTGCGTCGGCGCGGCCGCGCTGTTCGGCGGCGCTCGCCTCCTCCCGGGGGAGAAGGAGCGCCTCTCCCTCCACCGTCTCATCCGATGCCGGCACCCGCACCCGCCACCACGGGGCCGGGCAGGACGGAGTGGCTCACGAGCCCCCGGACAGGGCTCGTGAGCCCCCGGACGCCGGCAGGCGCCGCCACGCGCATCGGCGGGGCGCCTACCGGCGGGCGGGAGGACGCCGGAGTGGATCAGAAGGTCACACTAAGGTCATGCTGATCTGCTCTCCCTGCACGGTCCAGTGCTGGCGGGGTCCGGAGGAGTTGCACGACTCCACGTTGACGATGCGGGTCCTCGGGTAGTCGCTGGCCAGACACATACCGGGGTACACGGACTCGGAGATCGCCTCGCCGTTGACGCTCCAGTGCTGGCCGGCCCTGGAGGAGTCACACGACTCCACATTGACGATCCGGGTCCTCGGATAGTCACTGGACAGACACATACCGGGGTACACGGACTGGGAAATCGCCTCACCATTGATGCTCCAGTGCTGGCCGGCCCTGGAGGAGTCACACGACTCCACATTGACGATCCGGGATCTCGGATAGTCACTGGAGAGACACATCGTGCCGACGGCCTGGACCGCATCGGCGGGCGCGGGGGCCGCCACAGCGGCCGAGGGCAGCGCGAGGGACGTCAGCGCGAGAAGCGCGGGTATGAGGAGCTTACGGAACACGTCAGCCATGAGATGGAACCCTTCACGGTCGGCAGATCCACATCGGCCGGGACGCGTCTGCCGGTCCTGGCCAACGGATCTGGGCGGTTGCGAGCCCTGAAAGGTTCCCCTCATATCGAAGCCGTATGCGCCCCACGCGACACATGGCTCGTTGAGGAACTCGCGTGCGGCGTCGGCTGTCCCACGGCTCCGCGGATCGTTCCGAAACGATCGGTCAGGGCCGTTTGCCGGGGAATCCGTCCGTACGCCATGACCGGCCGTCCGGCGTCAGCGCGAACCCCTCGTACCCGTCCAGGGACTCCAGCCACTCCCGTGCCGCCGCCCCCATGGCGAAGGCCGCGGTCGCGTAGGCGCCGGTCATCGCGAGGCGCTCGCCCACCACGGTGACGGACGCGTAGCAGTCCGCGGCCGTGCCGCGATGGGGGTCGATGATGCGGGTGCCGCGCTCCGCCGTGCCCGAGGTCGCGACGGCCAGATCGCGGCCGGTGACGACGGTGCACAGCTCACCGGCGCGCAGGGGGTGGGGCACACCGAGCCGCCAGGGCACCCCTGGCGCGGCCTCGCCCCTCAGCCGCACATCCCCGCCGCCGTTGACACAGGTGTGATGGGCGCCCGCCTCGTACAGGATCCGCGAGGCACGTTCGACGGACCATCCCTTGACCAGCCCGGAGGGGTCCAGGACACCGGTCGCGAGATGGCTGAACCAGCCGCCGCTGGTCCGCACGGCGCTCTTGCAGAGGGCGAGGACCTCGTGCACCTCCGGGGAGCACTGGTCGAGCCCGAGGTCACCGCGCGAGAGCCGGCAGACGACGCTGTCGCGCCGGTAGGTGGAGTACACCTCGTCGACATGGTGCAGCCAGGCCACCGCCTCGGTCAGCGCCGCCTCGATGGCCGGAGTGCGCGGATCACGTATGTCGAAGGAGAAGACGGTGCCCATCGCGTGCTCGGCATGGCGCAGACCGCCCGGGGAGCCGGAGCTCCCGGAGTCCGCGTGCCAGGAGCCGGAGCGGCGGGGGTCACCATGCCAGGGGTCGCGAGGCCGGGGCCCGGTCACCGGGCCGGTCCCCCGCGCTCCGGAGGGAGCGGACACAGCCCCGCTTCGCGCGCCTCGTCGCCGGCACCGCGCCCGTCGGCGGCAGCACCGTCGGCGGCGGCACCCTCCGGGGATACGCGCCGGACCGCGGTGAACGCCCCGTACGGCCCCTCGGCCCCGACCCGTGTACCGGGCCGCGGCCGGCCGAGTGCCGGTGCCGCGATGGTGTTCATGGGCCCCTCTCTCCTTCTGGCTCCTTCCGGCCGTCTCCTTCTGGCCGCCGATGCGTCGTGAGCCTCGCAGCGCAACCTGTGACGACCTTCTCAACGACCTCACCGCCACCCGATTCAGAGGGAACTCAGAGCGGGCACCCCGCCCGGCCCGCCCCCTCGCGGGGGGATGCTGGACGGACCATGGACACTCCGAGCCACCCACCCCGTCCGGACGGCGGCGACAGGTCGCGTCGACGGGCCGGGGGCCCGATGCGACGGTTCCTCCCCCGCACCCTGCGCGGCCGGCTCACCGCGGGGCTGGTCGTCCTCGTCGCACTCGCCTGTCTGGCGCTCGGCCTCACCACGCTGTTCGCGCTCGACGGGCTCCTCGTCGGCCGGCTCGACCAGCGGCTCTCCGCGTCCGGGGGAGGATTCGCGGCGGGCCTGGCGGAGGAGAAGCGGCCGGACGCCGGCCACCCGCCCGGCCCCCGCGGCCGGGCGGAGGGTACGTTCGGCGCGCGGCTGCTGCCCGGGACGGCCACGCGGGCCGTCGTCGCCGAGGACCGTACGGACGCGCCGGTGCCGCTCACGCCCGCCGACCGCCGGGCACTCGCCGCACTGCCCGTCGACGGGCACGGCCACACTCTGCGGCTGTCCGGCCTGGGGCCGTACCGCGTCACCGCCGTGCGGGGCGACGACCGGGACGTCCTGGTCACCGGTCTGCCCCTGCGTCCCGTCGAGGAGACGGTGCACCGGCTGGAAGGCGTGGAGGCGACGGCCTTCGCGGTGACCCTGGCCGCCACCGGCACGGTGGGAGCGCTCTGGGTACGGCTGTCCCTGCGGCCGCTGCGCGCGGTCACCGCCACCGCGGCGGACCTCGCCGGACTGCCCCTGGCCGGCGGCGGGGTGGCCCTGCCCGGCCCCGTCCCGGTCACCGACCCGCGCACCGAGGCCGGCCGGATCGGCACCGCCGTCAACGGACTGCTCGGCCAGGTGGGCGACGCCCTGGAGCGGCGCCGGGCCGGAGAGGAACGGCTGCGCCGCTTCACCGCGGACGCGGGCCATGAACTGCGCACCCCGCTGGCCGCCGTACGCGGACACGCGGAACTGGCACTGCGCCGGGACGGCCCCGTCCCGGCCGAGGTCCGGCACGCGCTGATCCGTATCCGGTCCGAGTCGGTGCGGATGGGCCGTCTCGTGGACGATCTGCTCCTGCTCGCCCGTATCGACACGGGCCCGGCCCTCGACCACGGCCCGGTGGATCTGACGCGGCTGGTCCTCGACGCCATGGACGACGCACGGGCCGCGGGCCCCGGTCACCGCTGGCTGCTCGACCTGCCGGAGGAGGCGGTGACCATGACGGGGGACGAGCACCGGCTGCACCGGGCCATCGGCCATCTGCTCGCCAACGCGGGGACCCACACGCCCGCCGGCACAGAGGTCTCCGTACGGCTGTCGGCCGGGCCCGCCGAGGTCCGGCTGAGTGTGACGGACAACGGACCCGGTGTCCCGGCGCCGCTCCTGCCCGAGGTCTTCGCCCGTTTCGTACGGGGCGACGCCGGCCGCTCACGCGCGGGCGGCGGCACCGGACTGGGCCTGGCGGTCGTCCACGCGGTGGTCACGGCACACGGCGGCACGGCAGGGGCGACGAGCGGACCCGGGCGCACCGAGTTCGCCGTCACCCTTCCCGTGTCACCGCCGGACGGCGGGCCGGAAGCCGGGGACCCGGCGGGCTGAAGGCCCTTCCGAAGGACATCCGCGGGACGCGCGCGCGGTGCGTCCGCGCAGGTGCCTCTACGCGGGTGCCTCCACGCGGCGGGTGCCTCCGCGCAGGTGCGTCCGCGCAGGTGCCACCACGCACGGTCAGGTCCGTACGCCGCCCGTGCCGCCGTCGGCACCCGCACCCGCGCCCCTCACGGACGACAGCGGTTCCGCGATGTCCTCCAGCGACCGTCCCTCGGCGCGTACGGCGAGGAAGGCCGCCACCAGTCCCGCCGCGCACATCAGGGCGGCGCCGATCTGGAAGGCGAGCACCGTGTCCCCGACCACACCGGACTCCGTGAGGTCCGCGAAGACCAGCGGACCGCTGATACCGCCCGCCGCCGTGCCGAGCGCGTAGAAGAAGGCGATCGCCATGGCGCGGGTCTCCATCGGGAAGATCTCCGAGACCGTGAGATACGCGCTGCTGGCACCGGCCGACGCGAAGAAGAGCACCACGCACCAGCACGCGGTGAGTGTCGTGGCCGTCAGCGCACCGCTGTCGAAGAGCCAGGCGGTACCGAAGAGCAGCACCCCCGCCAGCAGATAGGTGGAGGAGATCATGATCCGGCGGCCGACGGTGTCGAAGAGCCGTCCGAGCAGCAGCGGGCCGAAGAAATTGCCCGCGGCGATCACCGCGAAGTAGTAGCCGGTGTCTCCCGTCGGCACATCGAAGAAGGTGATCAGGATCGTGCCGAAACCGAAGGTGATCGCGTTGTAGAGGAACGCCTGCCCGATGAAGAGCGACAGACCGAGCACCGCCCGCCGGGGGTAACGGCGGAAGACGGTCCGCGCGATGAGGCCGAAGCTGACGCTCTTGCGCTGCTGGATCGTCATCTCACCGGCCGGCGGCGGGAGTTTCCCGTGTTTCTCCTTCTCGATGCTCTCCTCGACGGAGTCGACCAGCTTCTCCGCCTCCGCGCTGTACCCGTGGATGAGCTGCCAGCGCGGGCTCTCCGGCACATGCCGTCGTACGAGAAGGATGACCAGGCCGAGGACGACACCGAGCGCGAAGGCGACGCGCCAGCCCAGGTCCTTGGGGAGGATCGCGGTGTTGAGCAGCAGGACCGACAGCAGCGAACCGCCTATGGCACCCAGCCAGTAGCTGCCGTTGATGATCAGATCGACCCGCCCCCGGTACTTGGACGGGATCAGCTCGTCGATGGCCGAGTTGATGGCCGCGTACTCCCCGCCGATACCGAACCCGGTGAGGAAACGGAAGAGGAAGAACCACCAGGCGTCGAAGGACAGCGCGGTCATCGCGGTCGCTCCGAGGTACACCGCGAGGGTCACCATGAACAGCTTCTTGCGGCCGTAGCGGTCGGTGAGCCTGCCGAAGAACAGCGCGCCCACACACGCGCCCGCCACGTACAGCGCGGCGGAGACCCCGGTGACCTGGGCCGATGTGATCGACAGACCGCTGCCGTCCTCGGACAGCCGGCCCGCGATATTGCCGACGATCGTCACTTCGAGGCCGTCGAGGATCCACACCGTGCCGAGACCGATCACGATCATCCAGTGCCAGCGCGACCAGGGCAGCCGGTCGAGCCTGGCCGGTACGGCCGTGGTGACGGTCCCCGTCGTACCGGTCGGCGGTGTGGTTCCCGGCCCCGATTGGGCAGGCGTCGCCATCGCTTCCCTCCTTGTCCTGGCAGCCGGACCGGTCGCGCCGGGACCGGCGCGTCCATCGGGCTGAACCAATATCCGCCAGGTGCCCCCGCCAGGCGGGAATAGACGCGGGAAGGGACCGCTGTGCCGCGTGGTGCGGCACGCGCGGCCCGTCGGCAAGCGCGCGGCCCGACTCGTTCGGCAAGCGCGCGGCCCCGCCCGTCGGTATGTGCGCGGCCCGTCGGCCGTGGGCCGCTCCCCGGCATGTGGGCTGCTCGCCGAGGAGACATCCTGGGAGGCGGGGGCGACAGGGGTACGGGAACGAGCGACCGGGGTGGGTGACGGAGATGCCCGAGCTGCCCGATGTGGAGGCGTTCCGCGAGGTTCTCGCGTCCTGTGCGCGGGACCGGCGGATCGTACGGGTCGACGTGTACGACACGGGCGTGCTGCACGGGGTCGGAACGCGACGGCTGCGCCAGGAACTGGAGGGACACCGGTTCACCGAGCCGGAGCGGCACGGGAAGTGGCTGCTCGCCCGCACCGACGGGCCGACCGTGCTGCTGCACTTCGGTATGACGGGACGGCTGGAGTGCCATCCTCCCGGCGACGGACTCCACCCTCATGACCGTGTGGTGTTCACGGTCGACGGGGACCGTCAGCTCCGCTACCGCGACCAGCGCAAACTCAAGGGGCTGTGGCTGGCCGACGAATCCGAGGTGGCGCGGCTCATGGAGGGCCAGGGGCCCGACGCCCTGCGGATCCCCCGGGACGAGTTCGAGGCCCGGGTCGGCGGCCGGCGCGGCGGTGTCAAGGCCACCCTCACCGACCAGTCGGTCGTGGCGGGGCTGGGCAATCTGCTCGCGGACGAGATCCTGTGGCGCTCCCGGCTCCATCCCGCGGTCCGGGCCGACCGGCTCGGCCAGGACCGGTCCGAGCGCCTCTACACCGATATGCGGCGCACCCTGCGGTCGGCGGTACGGGCCGGGTGCGTACCGGCGCGGAGGTCCTGGCTCACCGGGCACCGGGACGCGTCGGACGCCCGGTGCCCGCGCTGTGGAACGTCGCTGTGCCACGGCCGGATCGCCGGGCGGGGCACGGTGTGGTGCCCGCACTGCCAGCCCGGCTGACCCGGTGGACGCGGCGGACCCGGCGGACCCGAACTCCCCGCGACACCTTCGCCGGGAGGACAAATCCGCTCCCGCGAGTACGTTGGAAGAGGAGGCCCCACGCTCCTCGACGGACCAGCGAGAAGGAACACAGCGATGTCGAACACAGCTGAGAACGGACACGGCACGGTGATCGTGACAGGCGCCAGCCGGGGCATCGGCGCCGCCATCGCCACGGAGCTGGGCGAGGCCGGGTACGGCGTCGTCGTCAACTACTCCTCGCACGAGGAGCCCGCCGAGGACGTGGTCGAGGGCATCCGTTCGCACGACGGCCGCGCGATCGCCGTCCACGCGGATGTCTCCGTGCCGGACGAGGTGACGGAGATGTTCGAGCGGGCGGAGCGCGAGCTGGGCCCGCTGACCGCGCTGGTCAACAACGCGGGGATGACGGGTGCGCCGGCCCCCTTCGACGCACAGGAACCCGGCGATCTGTCCCGGCTGATGGCGATCAACGTCCTCGGTGCGATGGAGTGCGCCCGGCACGCGGTGAGGTCCATGTCCACCAGCCATGGCGGCCGGGGCGGGTCCATCGTCAACATGGCCTCGGTGGCCGCCCATACCGGGGGTCTGCCGGGGCTGGTGCCCTACACGGCCACGAAGGGCGCGCTGGTCGCCTTCAGCCGGGCCCTCTCCAACGAGGTCGCGCCGGAGGGCATCCGGGTCAACAGTGTGTCACCGGGCCTCATCGCCACCGACATGACGGCCGTTCTGATGACGCCGGAGACCAAGGAGGCCGTGGCCACCACCCCGATCCGCCGCATGGGCAGGCCGGAGGAGATCGCGGACACGGTGACCTGGCTCCTCTCGCCGGCCGCGTCGTTCGTCACGGGCACCGACATCACCGTCTCCGGCGGCCGCTGAGCGGACGCGCCGCCGGCCGGCCCCCGACCGCGCGAAGACACGCGGCCGGGGACACGGTGTGACATGGGAACGGAGTCCGCCCGGACCGGCGGGACGGGGCCGGTCCGGAGGTGACCGGCGGACCGGTCAGCGGGACTGGACCTCGACGAAGACCGGGTTCGAGTAGAACCACAGATCGTCCCAGGGGCTCTCCAGCCCGTCCGCGAGCGGTTCGGCCTCGTCGGTGCTCGTGCCGCGCACGCGGGCGTACAGGTCGCTCTCCACATTGCGCAGGGTGTGCTTGATGACGTACTCCTTGCCCTGCTTGCGCCAGTCACGCGGACCGAACCGCGCCACCACCTTCGTGGTCGGGTTGGTGTCGGTGTCGAGGCTGGCGCTCGGGCCGGTGACCTGGCCGACGATCAGGTCCACACGCCGGACCTCGGGACGGTCACCGTTGCCGTTTTTGCCCTCCAGCGGCCGGAACCTGATCTCGATCTCGACGTCCGTACGGTTGCGGTGGCTGACGGTGAGCGTCTCGCCCATGGCGGCCTCGTCACCGCGGCTGCTCGCCGTGAGATCGAGGCTGGTGACCAGGTCACCGGTGCCGACCCAGACCCGCCCGTTACGGAGCCCGTCCATGATGTCGGCGTAGTCCTGCCTGGCCAGCACATGGGTCTTGCTGTACTCACCGGGCCAGAAGTCGGAGCCGCCGCGCGTCCAGTGCACATGCGAGTCGGAGGTCGCGGTGATCCACCAGCGCCGGCCCTCGCCGAGCAGCGAGTCCCAGAGCCCGCCGACACGGGCCGTCATCTGGTCGAAGCCGCCATGGGTCGGGTAGTTCCCGTAGCCGCCGCGCGCGCCGCCGTTGAGCGGACCCGCCTGGTGGCCGGGGGCCCCCTCGAAACCGACATAGATCTCCGGCGCGGCGTTGTTGCCGTTGCGGAACTCACGCGGGGTGTCCTGACCGTAGACACCGAGACCGGTCGCCGAGCGCGAGGCGTGGTGGGCGATCACCAGCGGCTTGCGCCGCATGTCCTTCGCCGCCTTCAGGAACTCCACCATCCTGGCCTCGGTGTCACGGCCGGGGTCGGCGGGGAAGGCGTCGTTCTTGGCGAAGCGGCTCTCCAGCTCGAAGAGCTGCCGTGCCTCGTCGCTGTGGTGAGGGATCATCAGCGTGTGGTGGTCCAGCGCCGGGGCGTCGAACTCCATCCCCCAGAACTGGAGCACCTCGGGCACCAGGACGCGGGAGCGCAGCAGGTCGGGATAGGCCTGCTCCAGGTTCACCTTGGAGTGGGTCGGGCCGCCGTGGTCGGTGCACATCACCCAGTGGAGACCGAAGTGCTTGGCCATGATCGCGTTGGTGACGATCGGGTAGACGGCGTCGGCGCCCTTGTGGAACGTCGGCGGAGTCGTCGTCGTGTCGAACTCGCCGCTGTACTCGGAGTGCACATGGTGATCACCGGCGCGCCACACCCGCTTGCGGGAGTCCGCGGACGTCTCCCGCTCGCGGTCGTCGTGGGCCCACGCCGTACCGCCGGTGGCCAGCGGGCTCGCGGCCGCCAGTGTTGCCCCGACACCGGCGTACTTGACCAACCGGCGTCGTGAGATCGCCGCGCGCTCGGGGTCTTCGCTGTTCTGGTCCTTCACGGTGAAGCCTCTCGTTCAACTCATGGGGGGCGACGACCGAGTCTTGAGGAACAAACCGAACGCAGCGTGAACAGAGATCACGAACACCGGGAACAACGCGCTCCCGCGACCCCGGAGCCGGGGCCGGGGCCGGGAGCGGGAGCGAGAGCCGGGAGCCGGGAGCAGGAGCGAGGGCGGGAGCAGACATCCGGGAGCCGGCCGGCCGGACCAGCGGGTGAGCCGGCCGGCCGGTGGAGCCGGTCAGCGGGTGGAGCCGGCCGGCCGGTGGAGCGGGACCATCGGTCGGCCGGTCAGCCACCGCCGTTCCGGCTGCCCATTCCGGCGGTGAGCTCGCCGAGCAGCTCGGGCACATCGTGCGTGCCGGTGTGGACCTCGATCAGGACCAGGCGGTCCGTGGCCTCGTCGGCCGCCGCCAGGGCCCGGTCCAGCTCGTCCGGGGTGGCCGCGCTCAGACAGAGCGCGTCGTCGACACCGAGGACGGCGGGAAGCCGCTGCCAGTCCCACCGGGCGATGTCGTTGTACGCCGCCTCGGGGCCGTGGATGGCACGCTCCACGGTGTAACCGCCGTTGTTGACGAGGACGACGACCGGCGTGAGTCCGTGGCGGCCGATGGTCCCGAGTTCCTGGGCCGTCATCTGTGCCGAGCCGTCGCCGATGACGAGCAGACACCGGTGGCCGGGGTCCGCGAGCTGGGCGCCCAGCAGCGCCGGCAGGCTGTATCCGATGGAGCCCCACAGCGGCTGTCCGATGAAGCGTGAGCCGGCGGGGAAGCGGTGGGTGCACAGACCGTAGAAGGACGTGCCCTGTTCGGCGACCACCGTCTGTCCCTCCCGGATCGACCTGGCGATCCGCGGCCAGAGATACGCCTGGGTCAGCGGCTCGCCGGGGCGCGGGTCCCGTCCGCCGTCCCCGGGCCCGGCCACCCCGGTGAACGCGTCCGCGAGCGGTTTGCCCGCCGCCACCCCGGTCAGTGCGGCCAGCGCCACGGCCAGGGGTATCCCCGGGTACTCGGTGCCGTCGACAAAGGCGGACCCCGGCTGGAGGTCGATGCCCCGGCCGGGACCGAAACGGTGGGTGAAGCCGCCGCTCGTGGTGTCCGCCGGGCGCACCCCCACGCGGATGAGGACGTCCGCGTCCTCGACGGTCCGCCGGGTACGGGCGTCGCCGTAGGCCCCCGAGTACACCCCGAGCCAGGTGGAACGGCTCTCGTCGGCGACCGTCTTGCCCATGGAGAGCGTGGCGAACGGCAGACCTGTCGTGTCCAGCAGCCCGGCCAGTTCCTCCCGCGCGCCGAAGCGGTCGACGAGGAAGTCCGCCAGCACGGCGGCGCTCCGCGCCTCGGCCAGCTTCCGGCCCGCGTCGTCGGTGAAGCGCTCCAGCGAGCCGGGGTCCACGGGCAAGGAGCGCTCCTCCTCGGACAGCGGACGCGTGGGCGCGGGGATCGTGGAGAGCGCGATGTCGGAGGCCATCCGCAGATACACCGGCCGCTTCTCCCGCAGGGCCGCCAGCAGGAGACGGTCGATCCGCCCGGCGGCGTCCGGGATGTCCTCGGGACGGGTGAGGGAGGCCGAGGCGACGCTGACGCTTCGCTGGGCGCGTGCGAAGCGTTCGTAGTCACCGTCCCCCGCGGTGTGATGCACGAGCGCCCCGGTGCGTTCGGCCTCCGCGGGGGGACCCAGGACGAGATGGACGACGGGCACGTACTCGGCGTAACTGCCCGCCACTCCGTTGATGGCGCTCAGCTCCCCCACCCCGAAGGTCGTCAGCAGGGCCCCGGTCCCCCGGACGCGCGCATAGCCGTCCGCCGCGTAGGCCGCTCCCAGTTCATTGGCGTTTCCGGTCCATTCGATCCGGGGGTGTTCCATCACCTTGTCGAGAAAAGCGAGGTTGTAATCGCCGGGAACACCGAAGACGCGGTCCACACCGACCGAGGCGAGACGGTCGAGAAAGTATTCGGCAATCGTGATGTCATAGGACGTCATACGGTTTCACTCCAGCCTGTGGTAGTGATCTCCTCATCAACCGTCCGGGAGGACGCCCGTTCCGGGTAAGAGGAGAAGCGAGAATTCGCGCGCCGGTTTCCTGGAGATCCCCCAGGACGGGAGCGGGGGGCCGGGCGTGGACCGAGGCCGGGCAGAGGCCTGCGCGGAAGATGTACGGTGATTCCACAGGCACCGAGGAGCACGGCCCGCCGCCGGCGATCACCACGCGAATACGAGGCACCCCATGATCGATTCATTGTGCCGGGAAATGATCGACGAATTGCCGTCCTTCGCGCCGAGGATCACGGAAATCATCCGCCGGGAGATGCCCCGGTACTCGGTCGTGCCCGAGGAAGAACATATGCGTGATGTGACGGTCCAGCTCCACGGGCTGCTGGGCGGACTGGAACGCGGCACCATGCCCTCCGCCGAATATCTCCAGGCGTCCTCACGGCTGGGCGCGGCGCGCGCGGTGCAGGGGCTGCCGGTCGAGACCGTCCTCGGGGCCTACCACATCGGCTACCGGGAGACGTGGAACGCGCTGATGCGGGGCGCCGTCCGGCGGGGACAGGAGGCGGTCGCGGAGCTGGCCGGGCAGGTCACCACCTTCTG
Source organism: Streptomyces sp. NPDC002018 (assembly GCF_042890865.1). Lineage (NCBI taxonomy): Bacteria > Bacillati > Actinomycetota > Actinomycetes > Kitasatosporales > Streptomycetaceae > Streptomyces > Streptomyces sp. NPDC002018. Next base: position 335,390 of record NZ_JBIASO010000001.1, on the reverse strand, counting down.
GACCTGGATCCAGGAGCTGACCAACGCGGTGGCCGTCGCGTACGAGGCGGTCCTCCGCTCGGAGCTGTCGGCGCAGGAGGACCGCTACCGGCGGCTGATCGAGGCCATGGCCGCGGCCGACCCGGCCGACGAGGCGACGGTGACCCTCGCCCGTGCCCTCGGGTACGACCCCGCCGGCGTGTTCCAGGCCTTCCGCGGGCGCTCCGCGGATCTGCCGAGCGGCGGTCTGGAGAGGTTCCGCCGGCAGGCCGCCACCGGGCCGGGCGTGGTCGTGGCCACCATCCACGGCGGCGCGCTGTCGGTCCTGAGCCAGGGGGTGCCGGACGGGCTCGTCCTGCGCTCGCTCGGCCGTACGGTCGGGCGGGAGAGCGGTCCGCCGGCGCCCCTCGGGGTGGGGCTGCCGAGGACCGGTCTGGCGGGGGCCGCCGACAGTTTCCAGGACGCCGACGGCGCGCTGTCGCTGGCGCTGCACCGGGAGGACGGGGCCGTCCGCTACGCGGTCGCCTGGCTCCAGTCGAGTCTGGCGGAGCAGTCGCGGCGGCTGAGCGATGTCCTGGGGCCGGGCGCCCGTACCGCTCACGCGCATCCCCATCTGGCCGCCGCCGTGACCGCCTACGCGGACCACGGGTTCGTTCCGACGGCCGCCGCCCGCGCGCTGCATGTGCACCCCAATACGGTGGTCTACCGGCTGGACCGCTGGACGACGCTGACCGGCTGGGACCCCAGGACCCGCGACGGACTCATGAGATCGCTCCTGGCCCTGGATCTCTACCCGTCGCCGCGCACACCCTGACGGAGCTTGCCCGCTGTCCGGCCGGACCGGCGCGGCGTCAGCGGGGCCGGCCGGTCCCGCCGCTCGGGCCTCCGCGGGCCAGCGCGCGCTGGGCCAGGGCGAGCACACGGCCCGAGCCGTGTGCGCGCAGCGCGGCGCGGGCGGCGTTCGCGCCGGGCGCGCCGTGCACCGCGCCGCCCGGATGGGCCGAGGCGGAGGCGAGATAGAGGCCCCGCACCGGGGTCTCGGGGCGGCCCGTCCCGGGCAGCGGCCGGAACACCGCCTGCTGGTGGAGGCTGGTCGTACCGCCGTTGACCGCTCCGTCGCGCAGATTGCTGTCGGCGGCCTGGAGCACGGGCGGCGCGAGAACGCGGCGGGCCAGGACGCGATGGCGGAACCCCGGTGCGTACCGTTCGACCTGTTCCTCGATCCGGTCGGCCATGATCTCCTGTTCGAGCGGATCCCAGCGGCCCGTCAGACCGTCCGTACCGGCGTCCGCCCTGACATGGTGCGGGACATGCGTGTAGGCCCAGGCCGACTCGGTACCGGCGGGAGAGCGGGTCGCGTCGGCGGTCGTCATCTGGCCGAGGAGGGCGAAGGGCCGGTCGGGGATCCGGCCCATGGCGATCTGCGCCGCGAACCGGGTGAGGTCGTCCACCCCGTCGGCGAGATGCACGGTGCCGGCCCGCGCGGCCCCCGGTGCCTGCCAGGGCACGGGGCCGTCGAGCGCCCAGTCGACCTTGAAGGTGGCCCAGTCCCACTGGAAACGGCGCAGGTCGTCCATGACGCGCGAGGGAAGATGGTCCGCGCCGACGAGTTCGCGGTACAGATCGGGCGCCGACACGTCCGCGAGGACCGCTCTGCGTACGGAGACGGCTCCGCCGGTGGCGGTGCGCACCCCCACCGCCCTGCCGCCCCGTACGACGACCTCCGTGACCCGCTCCCCGCAGCGGACGGTGACTCCGCGCCGGCGCAGCCGGCGTACCAGCGCGCCCGTCAGCTCACCGGATCCGCCGACCGGAACGGGAAAGCCGTAGCTCTGGCCGAGCATGGACATCAGCCAGCCGAATCCGCCGCTGATCGCCGACTCCGGTGCCAGGTCGGCGTGGAGCGCGTTGCCCGCGAGCAGCAGCCTGCCGCCCTCGCCGCCGAACTCCTCCTCGCCGAGGCGCCGTACCGGCAGCAGCATGCTCCGGGCGAACCGCAGTCCGCCCGCTCCGCGCAGCCGGGCCGCGAGCCGGAGCGAGGCCCCGACGGGCGGGAAGGGGGTGAACAGCGCCCCCAGGATGTCCTCACGCAGCCGGTCCCAGACCTGGCACAGCTCATTCCACGCCCGGCCGTCGCCCGCCGCGAACGTCTCCAGCCCCGCGGCCGTCACCCGGCGGTCGCGGTCGAGCACCGCGCAGCGCCCGTCCGGCAGGGGGTGCGCGACCACATGGGGGGCGTGGCTCCAGCGCAGCCCCTCGCTGTGCAGGTCGAGCTTCGCGAGTACGGGGGAGGCCGCGGCCATCGGGTAGAAGGCGCTGAACACGTCGCTCACATAGTCCGGGTGGACGCCGCGGTCGCTGCGTACGGCGCCGCCGGGCTCGTCCTGTGCCTCCAGTACCTCCACGCTCCATCCGGCGTCGGCGAGCAGATTGGCCGCCACCAGGCCGTTGGGCCCGGCGCCGATCACCACCGCGTCGGTCATCGCCCGGTCTTCGGTCCGCCGGCCGCGCTCCGGTCGTGGCGTGGGGAGGAGGCCGGCGCGGAGGGGTCCGCCGACGCCCGGCTCTCCCGTTCCACCACCTTCGCGAGCCGCGCGAGCATGTCGCGGTGCCGGATCTGGAGGAACGCGTCGATCGCGATGTTGTGGACGGCGCCGGCGAAGCCGCGCAGGGGGTGCTCGTCGACGATCACCAGGGTCTCGTCACCCCAGGACCGGACGTCGAAGGCGATCCGGGCCGTGCCGAAGGGCCCGCTGTGCGCTTCCAACTCCAGCCACTGGGGCGGCTCGTGGCGCCGGACGACGGTGCGGCCCCGGAACTCCCGGGGGCCCAGCCGTACCGTGTACGTGAGGGAGGAACCGACCTCGGGCCACCGACCCTCGGCGGGGGCGGAACAGGCGGTGCCGACCACCCAGTCGGCGTAACGGGAAGGATCTCCGAGGACCGCCCAGACGGCGGACGGCTCGGCGGCGATGAGTTGGTGCCGGACAGCCATGTGCCCTCCCTGGCGAATCGGCGCGGGGTGGTGAATCGGCGCGGGATGGTGACGTATGTCGATGAAAGCACCCCGTGAGGGTTTTGGCGGCCCGAGCCGGCCGGGACGCCCGTCCCGCTCACGCGTGTGCCCCGAGCCGGACGGCGGATGCCCCGACCAGGTGCTTCATCTCCAGTGCCGGATGTGCCAGGTGTAGCGGTCGCCGCCCAGCCACTGGACCACCGCCGGGTCGTCCAGGTCCGCGCCCTTGAGCCCCGCCGCGTAGGCGTACGCGAGGACGTCCTGAAGGGAGAACGCCTTGCCGGCCAGCTCCCCGTGCATCTCCACCAGCCGGAACGGCGGATCTCCCGGCTGGACCGGCAGTACCACCAGCGGAGCGACACGGACCTGCGGGCTCTCGCTCTCCGTCATGAAATCGACCCTCAACTCAACGTTGCCGGCGTGCGCGGTCCGTGACTTTCACGGCCGGCGGGCGGGGAAGGAAGCCCACTACGAGGCTCCGGCACCCGGGCACACGCGGCAACCGGGCGGGGGCCCGTTCACCGGGGGCTCCCCGCGGGACCGCCCGAGCCGACGCGCGGACCGCCGGCGACACCCTGCGCGCCGGCCTCGGCCTGTCCGTCCCGGCCAGCCGTCACACACCCGAGCCCCGCTCACGAACAGCTGAGGTCCGCCGCCGCCCCGGGCAGGGGCGGGCTCAGGTCATCTGCCGTCGCACCAGCTCGTACAGCCGGCCGGCCGGGTCGGCCAGCAGGGCGGCCGGCGGGCCCTGCTCGACCACACGGCCCTCCGACATGACGATCACACGGTCCGCGTCCATGACGGTGGTCAGCCGGTGGGCGATGACCAGACGGCCGGCACTCAGCCAATCCGGGAGCGGATGCCGGAGGGCATTCCGGCCCGTGATCATCCGGGCGTGCACATGTGTCCATCAAGTGGTGGCAGCTCCTTCACATGATCGGCAGATTGACCATCCGCTGTCCGGAATGTCACTGACCACGAACGCGACATTCCCGCACCTGGGGGCCCTGGGACCGACCGGCACGGGGGAAGCGCGCGACAAGGGCGCGTCACGCCTGAGTGTTCGGTGTGCAGATTCTTCGCACGGCGTCTGGGCGCGTTCTTCGCGGGGCGTCTGTGCGCGTCACACAACGACACAGCGCATTCAAAGATGTGCGGTGGGTGATTCCGCGTAATTCCCGGATGCCTGGCGTGGCGAGGAATGGGCGCCTTACCGGCATACCTTGGGGTATTGCGCATCCCTGGGGCATACCTGCGGACTCAGAGCCCGCACGCCGTAATAAGCCGGAGTTTCGAGATACCCGGGCCGGGGGCGGGAGCGTCGGCGGATGTGATCGACGGGCGACGGAGCACGGTGGCGGGTGGGGCGTTCGGGGAGCGCCGTCAGGCGTGTCAGCGGGCGGTGCGCGCATGTGCGCGGCGGCTCGTGATGCGATGGCCGGATGGGCGATTCAGGAGAGAACGAAACGAAGCGGACCTATGACGTCGTGGTCGTCGGTGCCGGTCCGGTGGGGCAGAACGTCGCCGAGCGGGCGCGCGCCGCGGGGCTGAGCGTCGCGGTGGCGGAGCGGGAACTGGTCGGGGGCGAGTGCTCGTACTGGGCGTGCGTACCCAGCAAGGCGCTGCTGCGCCCGGTGATCGCGGTGGCCGACGCCCGGAGGGTCGACGGCGCGCGCGACGCGGTCACCGGTCCGCTCGGTACGGCCGGCGTGTTCGCCCGGCGGAACCGCTACGTGAGCGACTGGGACGACACCGGCCAGGCCGACTGGGTCAGAGGCATCGGCGCCGATCTGCTGCGGGGGGAGGCCAGGCTGGACGGCCCCCGGCGGGTGGTCGTCCGTGTCCCCGACGGCGGTGGGACGGCGCTCACGGCACGGCACGCGGTCGCACTGTGCACCGGCAGCGACGCGGTGGTCCCGGATGTTCCGGGTATCGCCGAGGCCCGGCCCTGGACCAACCGCAGGGCGACCGACTCCAGTTCGGTGCCGGGACGGCTCGCCATCGTCGGCGGTGGTGGGGTCGGTGTCGAGATGGCGACGGCCTGGCAGGGTCTGGGCTCCTCGGTGACACTGCTGGCCCGCCGGGCCCTGCTGCCCAGGATGGAGCCCTTCGCGGGTGAGCTGGTCGCCGCGGGGCTGGAGGCCGGTGGTGTGGACGTCCGCCTCGGGGTGTCCGTCGAGGCGCTTCACCGGCCGGATCCCGCGGGGCCGCTCGGTGTCGTTCTGGACGACGGGACACGGCTGGACGTCGACGACATCCTCTTCGCCACCGGCCGCTCCCCCCGCACCGGGGACATCGGTCTGGAGACGGTGGGCCTCGCCCCGGGGTCGTGGCTGGACGTCGACGAGACGTGCGCCGTCCGGGACGTGGACGGGCAGTGGCTGTACGCGCTGGGTGACATCAACCACCACGCCCTTCTCACCCACCAGGGCAAGTACCAGGCCCGGATCGCCGGTGACGCCATCGGCGCCCGCGCGGCCGGCCTGCCACTGGACACCGCGCGCTGGGGGTCCCATGCCACCACCGCCGACCGGCATGCCGTCCCGCAGATCTTCTTCACCGATCCGGAGGCCGCCGCGGTCGGCCTGTCCGCGGAACAGGCGGCCGACGCCGGGTACCGGGTACGAGCGGTCGACGTCGACTTCGCCTCCGTCCCCGGAGCGAACCTCTACGCCGACGGCTACCGGGGCCGGGCCCGCATGGTCGTGGACCTGGACCGGGAGGTGCTGCTCGGTATGACCTTCGTCGGTCCCGGCGTCAGTGAACTGCTCCACTCCGCCACCATCGCCGTCGCGGGCGAGGTGCCCGTTCCCCGGCTCTGGCACGCCGTGTCGTGTTTCCCCACCATCAGCGAAGTGTGGATGTATCTGCTCAAGGCGTACCGGGGCTGAACCGGACGATGGGACCGGGACCGAACCGCGCGATGGACGAGTCCCCGGCCGGGAGCCTGGGCGCCCGGCTGCGGCTCGGAGCACGGCTGTTCGTCCTGTCCGCCGTCGCGCTGACCGCTGTCGGCGCCATCGGCAGGGGGATCGACTGGATACTGCTCACCACCACGATCGGCCCGACCGCCTACATCCTTCTCGCCCATCCCCGGTCGGAGGCCGCCCAGATCCGCAACTCCGTTCTCGGCCACACCTGTGGGGCCGCCTGCGGCCTGGCCTGTCTGGCGGCCTTCGGTCTGTGGGACCACCCGTCCACCGTCGGGCAGCACTCCGACACCTGGCGGCAGATCGGCGCCCAGGCCCTCGCGGTGGGCCTCACGTTGTTCCTGCTCGTCCTCCTGAACGCCCATCACCCGCCCGCCGTGGCGACCACCCTGCTCATCACCTCGGGGATCGCCCGCCCCGGTCCGCCGCTGTACGGCATGCTCACCGGCCTCGCCGTCGTGATCGCCGCGGCGGCCGTCCTCTCCCGCCTGCCCGCCGGCCGCCCGTAGTGGGGGCGGCTCGGGGCCGGCCGGGAGACCGGTCGCGGTCGCGTCGGGGCCCGCCCGGGTCCATCCTGGACAACGGACGGCGTCGGGCACACCGGTGTGAGGGAGCGGTCATGGGACTGTCGTGGCAGCAAGGCCCGCTGTCCCCAGTCCGGCCGCCCGGCAGACTGGACCGGCCCGGCGCGCCCGCCTGTGGACCGCACGCGCACGGAGCCCCGCCGGCTGCTTCCGCCGGGGATCCGCTCGCCCTCAGGCGCGGAGGGCGGCGTCGAGATCGCGGATGAACCCTCCCGCGCGCCCGCCTCCTGGAGGTGCGGCGGGCAGACGGCCGAGCACCGCGGTGACCGCTGTCGGTGCGTGGAGACGCGCCCGCGCAAGAGTCCCCCCGGTGACCTGCCGCATCCTGCCGCACGTCGCCGACCCGCAGACCCGCCGAGCCGCAGACCCGCCGACCCGCCGACCCGCCGACCGGCGTCGACACCCGCGTCCGACTCGACCGGGGTCCTGCCCGCGCCGAGATGTCCGCCTTCACGTCGGCACGCCACGGCCGTGTCGATCCATTGGATCTAACCTTTCCGCAACGAAACCCTAAGAGCTGATGGGCCGTCAAGTATGCGCTCCAGTAAGGCTCTTGGACATTCCGCCTGCCGTCAGACCTCCCTTCACGCAGGCCGGTGCACTGGTCGGTCTTGGTTGCGCCCGGCCTGTCCGGTCATTCCGATTGACCCCGGGGAGGACCGCTCCCCGGGCAGCCGTGACCGGGACCGGACCGCTCCCACGCCGGTGAGTTGCGTGCGTTTTCCGACAAAGCACGCGTCCGCCGCCACGCGCCACCGCTTAGGATCAGGCCGCGCCGCTGGGGCCCCCTCCACCTCATCCACCACAACGCACACAATGCGCACCATTCCCCACCGGCACACCACTGCCCCCACTGTCCCCACCGCCCCCACGACATAGCAGCGTCCCCACCGACACTCCGCCCCAATCCGTAAACAGGATCTGCGTGTTACCGATACTCAGCACCGGTTCCGGCGATGGAGCCGCTCAGTGAAAATCAATCGTCGCCTCGCCCTGCTCGTCACCGCGCCCCTCACCGTGGCCGTCGCCTTCTCGGCTCTGGCCCTCGCACCCGCGGCCAACCAGGCGCTCCAGGCCAATCGGCTGGCCGCGCTGGTCGAAGTCGCCACGACCGCAGGAGAGCTGACCCACCAGTTGCAGCGCGAGCGGGCGGCAGCCACCGCGTTGGTCTCCGCACAGGGAGATGCGGAGACGTTCCAGGAAAGCACCAACGCGACCGACGCGAGTGTCGCCAGGTTCCGCGGCCAGATCGAGTCCTTGTCCGAGGTGCCCGGCAACGCACGGGACGCGCTGGACCGTATCGAGCGCTTCATCGACGAGATGCCCTCCCTGCGCGCCCAGGTCCGCTCGGGCGGCAGCACCATCTCCGCGCTCGCCTTCGGCTACCGGATCGTGATCGCCGACCTCAACGGCTACCGCGACGGCATCGCTCAGGCCGACGGTGTCGACGCCGACATCGCGGACCGGATCCGCGCCGCCGCCGCCTTGTCCGAGGCGGCCGAGTACACGGCCCAGCAGCAGGTCACGGTCATGAGGGCGCAGGCCGCGGGCGGCTTCACGACCGCCTCCCAGCGCACGTTCGACGCCGGCCGGCTGGGCTACACCGAGTCGATCAGCGTCCTGTTCGACCTCGGCCCCGGCCAGTGGCGGACCTGGCTGGAGCGCACCCTCTCCGGCGCGAAGGCGCTGGAGGCCCGCCGCCTCGAGGACGAGATCGGGCGTACGGGAACGAGCAAGGACATCACGGTCACCCCGAAGGAGTGGCAGAAGGCTTCGAACGACCGGCTGACGCTGCTGCGTTCGGTGGAGAAGCGGATCGACGAGTCCGTCTTCTCGACGGTCTCCGACGCGCGTAGCACCCTCGTCTGGACAGCCGGGGGCGAGGTCACCCTGGTGGTGCTGACCCTGGTCGGCGCCGTCGTCGTGGCCATCCGCATGGGCCGTGTGATGATCCGCCGGCTGCATGATCTGCGCAACGCCGCACACGAGGTCGCCCACACCGCGCTGCCCGCCGTGATGAGCGAACTGTCGCAGCCCGGCGCGCTGAGGGGCGCGACACCCGAGCAGGTCGCCCAGCGGTCCGGCGACCCGATCGGGACCACGGGCGGGGACGAGATCGGCGAGGTCGGTGAGGCGTTCAACGCGGTTCACCACGAGGCCGTCCGGCTGGCGGCTCAACAGGCCCACATCCACGAGCAGTTCGCGGAAACGCTGGTCGGCGTCGCGCGCAGGGGCGCGCAGTTGACCACCGTCATGGTGTCCGAGCTGGACATGGTGCAGCGCGACGAAGCCGACCCCGCGCGGATGAAGACCCTCTTCGCCCTCGACCACCTCGCCATCCGCATGGAACGCAACACCAACAGCCTTCTGGTGCTTGGCGGTTACGGTCAGGCCCGGGTGCGCTCGGAGGACATCGGCTGCTCCACCGTCATCATGGCCGCGGCCCAGCAGATCGAGCGCTTCGACCGTGTGTCACTCGGTGTCATCGACTCGGAGATCGGCATCGCCGCCCGCGCCGTGCACGACGTGGCGCACATCCTGGCCGAACTCCTCGACAACGCCACCCGGTTCTCGCCTCCCGACAAGCAGGTCGGCGTCGCCGTATGGCGGCTGTGGGACCGGGCCGTCGTACAGATCGTCGACGAGGGAGTGGGCATCACCCCGGAACGCCGCGCGGCCTACAACGCCGCGCTGCGCGAGCCGCAGTCGGGCATCGGAGACGTACGGTCCATGGGGCTGCGCGTGGTGGCGCGGCTCGCCGCGCGTCACGGCATCGTGGTCGAACTGTGCGACTCGTCCGGCCCCGGCACCATCGCCGAGGTCGCGTTGCCCGTGACCGTACTGGCCACGGCTCCCCGGAAGACCGCGCCGGCGCAGGGCACGTTCGGCGAGGGCCGTGACCACGGCAGCCGGGGCATCGGTGCGCGCTACCAGGCGCCTCGTCCGTTCACCCCCGGAGAGTCCGGGCGCAGGCGGCCCGCCGCGATGGGCGGGTGGCCCGACCGCGACGGCGCCCCGGTCAGTACGGGTGCGGGAGCCGCCCCGGGCGGTGCTCCCGCCGGCGGCGCCCCCATGCCGGGCCGGCCCCGCGGGACATGGGGCACGGAGCCGGGCGGAAGCAGCCGGGGCACACCCCCCGGTGGCGCCGCCGGAGGCAACCCGTTCCGCGGTGGCGGCCCCGGCGCCGACACGCGTGAGCGGGAGCGCGGGGAGACGCCTGCCCGGCGTTTCCTGCGCGACGAGCCGGTTTCGCGGATCGCCGGAGTCAGCTCCTCAGGACTGCCCGTGCGGCAGCGCAACACGCCGCAGCAGCAGCCCACACTGGGCAAACGGGACGGCACCGAACAGCGCTCCGGCGCCACCGCGCCCAGGCCGTCGCCCCGCCGCCGGGACTCCCGGCACGTCTCGGACGTCCTGGCGGCCTACGCCCAGGGGATCAACAGGAGCACCAACCAGCGCGGGCGTTCCGCCACCGCCGACGACACCGAACGGAGCAAGAAATGACTTCCCCCGCCGACCTGAGCTGGATCCTGAGCGGTTTCGCCGGACGCATCCCGGAAGTCACCCAGGCGATAGCCGTGTCCGTGGACGGACTCGCGCTGGCGTACACCGGTGTGGATCGTGACGACGCCGACCGGCTGGCCGCCATCGCCTCCGGCGTCGTCAACCTGCTGTCCGCCGCCGCACAGTTGACCAACACCGATCCCGTCGAGCACAGCCTCACGGCCATGGAGGGCGGCTACATGTTCTCGATGGCCGTCTCCAGCGGCGCCTCGCTGCTGGTGACCACCACCAGGGACGCGGACATCGGCGAGGTCAGCTACATGATGTCCGAACTGATCAATCAGGTCGGCGACGCACTGTCCCCCCAGGTCCGCGAGGCGAGCACCGAGCCTTCGCACTGATCGCCGGGCCGTTCCCGTCCGACCGCACCACCGGCTCGTCCGTACAAACCGCTCCGTTTGTACGGCCCGCTCCGTCTGTACGACCCGCACCGTCCGTACGGCCCGCACCACCGCACCACCCGGGTCGTCGCCCCTGCCGAGCCCGCCGCACCGCCGCTCGACCCGTTCTGCCCGTTCCTACCGATGAGAGACCTCATGTTCTTCGACCTGTCCATTTCGCGCCGCCGCAGAGTCCGGCCGGTCGGCGCCGCCGCCCTCGCCCTCGGTCTGGCAGCCGTCACCGGGTGCAGCAGCGACAGCGGAGCCGGCGACGACACCGTGAAGGTCGGCCTGGTGGCCTCCCTGTCCGGCACCTACAAGCCGGTCGGCACCGACCTGCGAGCCGGCTTCGAGCTGTACCTGGACACCCACGACAACAAGCTCGGTGGACACAAGGTCGAACTCATCGTGGCGGACGAGGGGGACGGTCCGCCGACCGCCGTTCCCGCGGCCACCAAACTGGTCAAGAAGGACAAGGTCGACGCGCTGACGGGCCTCGTCGGCGGAGGCTCGGTCAACGCGGTGCTGCCGCTGGTCAACCAGGCCAGGATCCCCTTCCTGGGATCGAACGGCCGGCCGGTCATCAAGGATCTCGAATACGTGTGGACGACGAGTTTCCTGTCCGACGAGCCGGGCAAGGCCATCGCCCCGTACGTCAAGGAGAAGGTCGACGGGCCGGTCTACGCGATCGGCCCCGACTACCAGGGCGGCTACGACGAACTGCGCGGTTTCACCGACGAGTTCAAGCGCGTGGGGGGTGAACTCGCCAATCCGGACGGCAAGACCACCTGGACGCCGTTCCCGAAGACCACCAACTTCATGCCGTACTTCGCCGAGATCGCCAAGACGGACGCCAAAGCGGTGTACTGCTTCTACGCCGGCAAGGCCGCGATCGACTTCGCCAAGCAGTACGCGCAGTCCGACATCGCCGATCTGCCGCTGTACACGGCCTTCGTCACCGAGGGCAGTGTGCTCCAGGCGCAGGGCGACGCGGCGAAGGACATCTACTCGGTCCTGAACTACGCGGCCGACCTCGACAACGCGGCCAACCGTGAGTTCGCCGCCGACTGGACGGCCAAGCACGACACACAGCCCACCACGTACGCGATGGCGTCGTACGACGCGGCCGCCGTGCTGGACAAGGCGATCGCCGATGCCGCGAAGGACGGTGAGGTGACGCCGCAGACCATCAACAAGGCCATCGCGGGCCTGGGCCAGATCGACAGCCCGCGCGGCGCCTGGGAGTTCGGCGACAAGGCGCACTCGCCGGTGCAGGCCTGGTACCTGCGTCAGGTGCGGCCGGACGGCAACCAGCTCGCCAACGTCATGGTCCAGGACCTGGCGACGCTCGGCGGCTGATGTGGAACTCCTCGATGCCCACCTCATGCCGGCGGTGGACGGGGTGGCCTACGGGCTGCTGCTGTTCGTGGTCGCCGCCGGCCTGAGTCTCGCCTTCGGCACCGCGGGCGTACTGAACCTCTCGCACGGCACGCTGTACGCGATCGGCGCCTATACGGGGGCCGAGTTGAGCGACGGGACCTGGGGCGGACTCGCCCTCGGGCTGGCCGCCGGAACCGCGGCGGCGTGCGTCGCCGGAGCGGGACTGTCCGCCGCGACGCTTCCGCTCGCCGGGCGTGGGCATCTCGCGCAAGCACTGCTGACCTTCGGGCTCGCCCTGGTCGGCGGTGATCTGCTCATCCAGTTCTTCGGGGCGGACGAGCTTCCGGTACGCGTCCCCGAGGCGCTCGACTCCTCGGTGACGCTGCTGGGCCACCGGTACCCCGCGTACCGGCTCTGCTTCATCGTGATGGCCGTGCTGCTCGCCGCGTCCGGCACATGGGTGCTGACCCGGACCCGCGTGGGCGCGGCGGTACGGGCCGCCGCCGACGATCCGCAGATGCTCGCGGCCACCGGCCACAACCCCCGGGCGGTGCACCTCGGCGTCCTCGCGGCGTCGGGTGCGCTGGCCGGTGCGGCGGGCGTGCTCGGGGCGCCGATCATCGGTCCCGGGCCCGGCACGTCCGAGAACGTGCTGATGCTGTCCCTCGTGGTGGTCGTGCTCGGCGGGCTGCGCTCGCTCTGGGCCACGTTCTTCGCGGCGATCGCCGTGGGCGAGGTCCAGACGCTGGGCGTCTCGGTGGCGCCCGACCTGGCGCCGTACCTGCTCTTCGCCGCGATGGCGGCGGTGCTGGTGCTCCGCTCCCGCTTCACGGAACCGGCGACCGCGCACGGCACGGAGGACCCGTCCCCGGACCCGGCGGCCCGGCTCCGCCGCCACCTCGCCGCGCGGCTGCGACCGCGCGGGGCGGCGGGGCCGGGCGGGACAGCAGGGACGGGCGGGACGGCGGGGCCGGGCGGGACGGCAGGGGCAGCAGGGACGGCAGGGACGGGCGGGGGCGCCACGGCGCCCGCCCCCGAGCGGGACGCCCGGCCCGCGCCCGGGACCGGCCACGCGAAGTCCGTTACGGAGTACGGCGATTCGGCCGCCACGGAGGCCTCGCCCGGCAGGGGCGGGGACGCGCTCGCGGCGACCGGGCGGCTTCCGCGCCGGGCCGCGTGGCGGCGGGCCGCCCCGCTGCTCGTGCTGCTCGTGGTGCTGATCGCGTTGCCGGGGATGCTCGACCCGTACAGCATCTCGCTGGCCGGTTCCGCCCTGGCTCTGGGGCTGCTCGCGGTCAGTGTCACGGTCCTCACCGGCTACGCGGGACTGCCCACTCTGGGGCAGACCGCGCCGTTCGCCGTCGGGGCGTACACCACCGCGAATCTCGCGCACGCCGGGTGGACCATGGGCCCGGTCCAGATCGTCCTCTCGGCGCTCGCGGCCGCGGTCTTCTCCCTGCTGACGGGGCCCGCCGTGATCCGGGCCCGTGGCACCACCGTGCTGATGATCACGCTGGCCGTCGGTGAGCTGACCGGCGCGGTCATCAACCAGTTCAAGTCCGTCACCGGGGGCGCCGACGGTCTTGTCGGCTTCCCGGCCACACGGGCGCTGTGGAGCGGGGAGGGAATGTCCGAGGAGAGCGAGGTCTACACCTACGCGCTCGTCGTCGCCGTCCTGGCCGTCACCGTCACCCTGCTCGTGCTGCGCTCCCCGGCCGGGAAACTGCTGACCGGCACCCGGGGCGCCGAGGCGCGGATGCGTGCCTCGGGGCACCCGGTGGGGCGCTATCTGCTGGTGGCGTACGTGGGCGCCGGCGCGCTGGCCGGTGTCGGCGGCTCGCTGATGGTCACCGTCCAGCAGTACCTCTCCCCCGCGGACGTCGGCTTCGAGATCGCCGCGTTCGCGCTGCTGGCGGCCGTCATCGGCGGTACGACATCCGTGATCGGCGCTCTGATGGGCGCCGGGCTCATCGTCATCACCCGGGACTGGGTCGCCAGTTCGTGGCCCGGCCACGGGCCGCTGCTGCTCGGCGTGCTGTTCGTCGCCGCCGTGTACCTGCTGCCGCACGGTCTGGCGGGCCTGCGCGGCGGATCCGGCCGGAGCGGGCCGGCGCCCGACGGGCCGCCCCGGCCCGACGAGCGGCCCCCGGCCGCGTCCATGTCCGCCCGCACCCCGCCCCCCGCCGGGAAGGTCTCCCCATGACGCCCCCACAGACCGCCGCCCCGGCACCGGCGTCCCCGGTGCTGGACCTCACCCGTCTCACCCGCAGATACGGCAGTCTCACCGCCGTCGACGACGTCAGCCTGCGGCTGCCCGCGGGAGCCCGGCACGCCGTCATCGGCCCCAACGGCGCCGGCAAGACCACCCTGCTCAACCTCATCGCGGGGACCGACCGGCCCGACCGGGGCACCATCGTCCTGGGCGGCGCGGACATCACCCGTACGTCCACCGCCAGGCGCAGCCGTCTCGGTATCGCCCGTAGCTTCCAACAGCCCTCGGTGATAACCGAGTTGACGGTCCTGGAAAATGTCGTACTGGCCGGCTGGCCGCACCACCCGAAGCGCCGCGGTGCCTGGCGCAGCCCGTCCCGCCACCGGCTGCACACCGAGTCCGCGGGCCACCGTCTGGAGGCCGTCGGCCTCGCGGACACCGCCCACCGGCCGGCCTCCACGCTCTCCCACGGACAGCGCCGCATGCTCGACCTCGCCGCCGCGTTGGCGGGCGACCCGCGTCTGCTGCTCCTGGACGAGCCGGCGGCCGGGCTGACCGACGGCGACATCGGCCGACTGCTCGGCGTCCTCGGGGGCCTGCCGGAGAGCGTCGCGATCGTCCTGGTCGAGCACCATGTCGAGGTCGTCGCCCAACTCGCCGCGACCGTGACCGTCCTGGCGGCCGGACGGGTGCTCGTCACCGGTCCGACCCAGGAGGTGCTCGCGCACCCCGAGGTCCGCGACGCCTACCACAACACCGGCACGACGCCGGAGACGATCGCGGCCGACGTCCCGGCCCCCGGCATCGGGAACGCCGGCGCGTCCACCGCCGACCCGTCCGTCGACACGAGAGGATGACCGGCCCCCGATGCTCGAACTCACCGGCCTGACCGCGGGCTATCACGGCGGCACCGTCCTCCACGATCTCGACCTGTCGGTGCCCGCCGGCACGGTCCACGCCGTCGTCGGCCACAACGGCGCCGGCAAGACCACCCTCGTCCACACCGTCGCCGGACTGCTGCGCCCCGGCGCCGGCAGCGTACGGCTCGACGGCCGGGACCTGACGGGGCAGCCCACACACCGGATCGCCCGCGCCGGGATCGGCCTCGTGCCGCAGGGCCGCCGCGTGTTCGCCGGGCTCACCGTCGCCGAACACCTGCGGCTCTCCTACCGTCCGCCGCGCCGTGGTGACACCACGCGCCCCAGCGTGTGGACCCCCGCGCGTGTCCTGGAGCTGCTGCCCCGGCTGGGCGAGCGCCGGGACAACCGGGGGGCGGACCTGTCCGGCGGTGAACAGCAGATGCTGGCGCTGGCCCGCGCGCTGCTGGGCTCGCCGAACGTGCTGCTGCTCGACGAGCCGACCGAGGGCCTCGCGCCCGTACTCGTCCGGCAGGTCCACGAGCTGGTGACCACTCTGGCGGACGAGGGCATCGCCGTGCTGCTGGTCTCCCCCAGCCCGGCCCAGGCGGCCGAGTGCGCCCGTACGCTCACGGTCCTCACCTCGGGGCGGACGACGCTGCGACTGGACGGCGCGGACGCCCGTGCCGATGCCACCGCCCTGCACGCCGCACTCGAACTCGCGCCGACGGCGGTCCGAGACACGAGCGGTACCCCTCGCGAGGGCGGCGACCGGTGAACGGTCACCGCCCTGATCGCGCTCCGGAGTGTGTCCGGGAAGTACGGGACAGCCCTCAGGGCCTCTCGTTTGGATCCTGCTGGGCTCGCCAGATCCAGACGAAAGATGCTAGCCGGCCTTGATGCTGTGGCCTCCGAAGCCGCTGCTCCGGTCGGAGCCCTTGTTCTGGTCCTGCCACCACCCGTCGAACTCCGCCTGGCCCATGGCGGACCAGTCCGGTGTGTTCTCGACCTGCGCGCTGCCCATCCTGCGGGCCAGCGCGACCATGGCCGACCCGACGGCGCTGCGGCCGGCGTCGTACCTCTCCAGGACCTCCTGCCAACTGCTCCCGGTCACCCAGGCGGCCTCCAGGGCGGTGGCGTCCTGAAGCGCCTTCACACTGCCGCCGCCGATATGCGGCCGGGCGACGCTGGCGGCGTCGCCGACGAGCACCATCCGTCCCGAGGTGTAGTGGGGCACCTCCAGGTCGTAGATGGGCTGGATGAAAGTGGTCTCAGGGGGTGTACGGAGCACCCTGGAAGCCCAGTACGGCGGAAAGGTGTCGGCCACCAGGGCGCGCAGATGCGCGGTGAGCTCCGCGTGCAGACGGCCCGGCGGCAGGGAGGTCGGGGTCCGCAGGTCCGGGTGGAGGCCGTCGTTCCGCGGGGGCGTCGTGTAGAGCACCCAGTTGAGCCGGTGCCCGTCGGCGCCGTCCGGGATCCGGTAGATGATGCAGTGGCCGCCGGGGAAGACGATGTTGTGCGCGTCATGGCCGTCCGAGGGGAGATCGGCGACGTCCGAGGACGCGCCGCGCCAGCCGATGTAACCGGCGTACGCCGCGCTGACCCCGGGGAACATGGCCTCGCGGACGACGGAGCGGTACCCGTCGGCCCCGATCACCACGTCGAAGTGCTCCTGGTGTCCGTCCGCGAGCCGCAGTGTCACACCGTCGGCGTCCGGATCCACGCCGATGACCGTCGCGCCGGACCGGTAGGAGACCTCCTCGGGCACCCGGCGGCGCAACTCGCTCCACAGGGAGCCCCAACTGTAGGCGCGGAAGGGGAACGGCTGCTCGCCGATGGCCCGGCCGTGGTCCGCCTCGCCGTCGCGCATGCTCCACACCCGCCGGGTCAGGGGCGCCCAGGGCATCTCGGGTGCCACGTATCCCGCGTGCCTCAGCTCGTCGTACCGGTCGTTGTGCAGGGCGATTCCCACTCCCCTGTCGCGGAGTTGGGCGTCGGCCCGCTCGAAGACGGTTATCCTCTCGGCTCCGCCGCGCGACGCGGCCAGGGCCGTGGCGCACCCCGCTATGCTGCCGCCGACCACAGCGATGCTGCCTCCGCGCATGACTGGCTCTCCCCTTATGTGGTGGTGCGGTCACCGTTCCGGGCGCTGTCTCGCCGACGTGGCCGGCCGAAATCCGCTTGAACCGGCGCTCGTTGTCCCGTTCACCCCGCGGTCAGAACCCGGACGGAATCCTATCGAGCCGCGAACGGCCAGGGGGCTCGTCTCGTGTGGGGGTGGTGGTACCGCGCCGGCGCGGCGGCGTGGATGATGGGCGCGGCATGGACCGGATCTCGGCGTTCACCTCTCTCTGCCCGTCACGGCGTGGACCGGGCGGGCGGTGGACGCGGGCTGCCGTCTTCACACTGACCAGCACCGTACTCGCGGTCGTGGGGCATCATCTGGCATCGGAGGATCCGGTGCCGTGGCCGCGGTTGCTGTACGGGGCGGCCGGGGTCCTGATGGCGTCGGCGGCCGCGGCGGGCACCGCCCGTTCCTGGTTGCCGGTGGCCGCGGCCACCGGGGGCGCCCAGTGGGTGCTGCATACGGCCCTGTCCGTACCCGCTCCCGCCGGGCACGGGCATGTACGGGTCCTCCAGGGGGCGCACCCGCTGCGGGGGCAGGGCTGTGCGCCGCACCACAGTGCTCCGGTGATGATGGCGGCGCATTGCGTGGCGGCGCTCGCGGTGGCGCTGTTGATGTACCGCGCGGATCAGGCGCTGAGCCGGCTGCCCGGAGCAGTGGGCAGATGGGCACGGGTCGCTGTCGGCCTGATCGCCGCCGCCGTGCTGGGCAGCCGGCGTCCGGCCGCGCGACCCGATGTCCGCTCCGCGCCGAGGAGACCGTACGCCGCCGCCGTACGGTCGGTGGTGGAAGTGGTGTTGTGCGATGTCGTGGTGCGCAGGGGCCCTCCGGCACGGCGAGCGGGAGACGTTTCCCTGATCCCGGTGGGCTGACCCTGGCCGGCTGTACGGCCCGTGGACGAGCCCGCCCGTACGAGAGAGCACTTTCACCATGAACAGACTTCACACTGTCCTCGACCCTCGGCGGTTCGGCATCGCGGTGGTCGCCGCGGCAGCCGTCCTCGCGGCGGGAGCGGGACCGGCCGCCGCGCATGCCGAGGTCACCGCCTCCGACGCGCGTGCGCTGGCCGAGAACGTCACCCTGGACTTCACTTCCGAGGCGGAGTCGGCCACCGCGGGCATCAAGGAGCTGCGGATCGTCCTGCCGAAGGGAATCGCCCCGGACGCCGTGGCATTGAAGAAGGCGCCCAAGGGCTGGAAGCTGACGGCCACCGACGACGGCTACACCGTGGGCGGTTCACCCCTTGGGACGGGTACGGACGCCGAGCACAGCATCACGGTGCGGCAGTTGCCGGACGCGAAGTCGCTGGCGTTCAAGACCGTCGAGACATACGGCGACGGCGAGATCTCCCGGTGGATCGAGATCCCCGGTGGCGGGCAGGAGGTGGGGAACCCGGCGCCCGTTCTGGAGCTGAAGGCGGCGGCCCCCGGAGCGACCCCGATCGCCTCAAGTCCGTCACCGGAGCCGAGTACCAGCGCTCCCTCGGCGGCGCCGACGCCGACGCCGTCCGACCCGGCTGCCGGTCCGGCTGCCGATCCGACGGGGACGGCCGCGCCCGAAGCGAAGGACGAGTCCGGCGATACGGGACTGATCGTGGCGGTGATCGCTGTCGTGGTGGTCCTGGCCGGGGCGGCGGTGTGGTGGGTACGCCGTAGCCGTATCCAGGCATAGCCGCTGGTGGCGCTGGTGCGCGCCGCATGGTGCGCACCAGCGTCCGTCCGTACGGGGCCCTTCGAGGGGGCGTTCACCCACCCGGCCTCGCCCTCACCAGCGCGCTGGAACTAATCTGCTTAGCAGTTTAGTATGTGCTCTTATCTTCGCACGGTCGATCACTCGCCGGGGGTGACGGCGGAGGTGCCGCCGGACCCGTCGGCGGTAGTGGAAGAAGGAGCTCGCCTCAGTGGCGTCCCACCGTCGTCCCAAGCAGTCGAACCACGCGTACGCGACCGTGCTCTCGGTGACAGCGGCAGCGGCCGTCGCGGTGTCGGCGCAGTCGGCCTCCGCCGATCCGCTGCCCGATCCGAACAAGAAGGGTGTGCAGGCGCAGATCGACCGCCTGTACGAGGAGGCGACGCAGGCCACGGAGAAGTACAACGGAGCGAAGGAGAAGGCCGACGAACTGCGGGAGCAGGTCGACAACCTCCAGGACACCGCCGCCCGTAAACAAGCCGACCTGAACGATTTCCGTGACCGCCTCGGTTCGATAGCGACCGCCCAGTACCGAAGCGGTGGCCTCGACCCCTCCGTCCAGTTGTTCCTCTCGGCCGACCCCGACGCCTACCTGGACCAGGTGTCCGACCTCGACCGGCTCAGCACCCAGCAGGCCGACATGCTGGAACAGTTCCAGGAACAGCAGCGTGACCTGCGCCAGCAGCGCAGCCAGGCCGCGGCGAAGCTCAAGGACCTCAGGGACACCCGCGAGGAACTCGGAAAAAAGAAGAACGAGATCCAGGGCAAGCTGGCGAAGGCCCAGAAACTCCTCAACACACTGACGGCCGAGGAACGAGCCGACAGGGCCGCCGAGGAAGAGCGGGCCAACCGGTCCAGCGAGCGGGTCGAACTCGGCAACGAAGCCAGTGCCTCCCAACGGACCGCCGCCGCGTTCGACGCGGCCAAGAGCCGGGTCGGCATGCCGTATGTCTGGGGAGCCGCCGGGCCGAACTCCTTCGACTGCTCCGGTCTCACGTCCTGGGCGTTCCGCCAGGCCGGCGTGTCCCTACCTCGTACGTCCCAGGATCAGGCCAACGTCGGCACCCGGATCAACTCCCTGAGCGCGCTCAAGCCCGGCGATCTCATCATCATGCGAACCGACTTGAGCCATGTCGGCTTCTACGCGGGAAACGGGCAGATCCTGCACTCACCGAAGCCGGGCGCCCAGGTGCGCTACGAGTCGATCGAGCGCAGCGGCATGCCGTTCATGTGGGGCGTACGCATCAGCTGACCACCGTCCTGCCGGTCACGGCCGGGCCCGCGCCACGACGGGCAGCCACGTGTCAGCCCAGTCCGGGAGGGCACGCGAGGAGGAGGGGCAGCAGCGGTGTCATCACGGCGGTCGTGGCCATGGCGGCGCGGAGAGCCGGGTGCGCACGCCGCGCGGGCGCCAGGATCCGCCGGAGCCGGACGAGCACCGTGGGGCCTCCGGCGGCCAGTGTGCCCCGGGGCACGGCGCCCCCTGAGGCCATTTCGAGCATGGCGGCGGCCAGCACCCCGTGCGGATAACGGCGCAGGGCCCGGTCGTCCGCCGCCATCTCCAGCAGGAGTGGTATCTGCTCACGGAGGTGCCGGGCCAGGGGCAGCCCGCGGCAGACCGTCGCGAAGGACTGGGCGGCGACGAGCACCAGATGATGACGACCGGCGATATGAGCCCGCTCGTGCTCGACCACAGCGTCGAGTTCCGCACCGGAGAGCAGCTCGACCGCGCCCGTGCTCAGGACGATCCTGGGACGACGGCCGGGGAGACAGTAAGCGGCCGGTGTGCCGTGCTCGATCACCGTGGCGCGCAGCCGGGCCGACGGGCGGCCGACCTTGTCCAGGACCCTGCGGTGACCGTTGCGTGCCCCACGGGCGCGCACCGCGTGAAAGGCGAAGCTCAGCACATGGGCACCCGCCACCACGGCCGAGGCCGCGACACCGAGGTGTTGCACCGTGCCCATGCCGGGGCGAGCGATTCCGAGGGCCACGCCGCACGAGTAGAGAATGCCGTGCAGATGCGCGTCCGGGGTGGCCAGATGAAGAGCGGCGAGCGCGATGCACAGGGAGAAGGAGGCCGCGAACGCCGTCCACACACTCGCGGCGAGTACCGGGGACCGGTGTGGCCAACTGCTCCGTAGCATCACACGCGGCGCGACCCAGCCAACGGCCGCCGCGTAACCGAGAAGGGCGGGGGCGGCGTTCATTCGGCGAGACGGCCGGCGGCCCGGAGGGCCTCACGCAACGCGGCCACTTCCTCGTCGGTCATCCGCTCGACGAAGTACGCGAGAGCCGCCGGCCGGTCCTCACTGGCACCCAGCGCATCCTCCATGAGAGCCGCCGAATACGCCTCCCGGCTGCGTACCGGGGTGTAGAGCCAGGCCCGGCCCTGCTTCTCCCGGGTCAGCCAGCCCTTGTTGTAGAGAATCGTGGCCACGGTCATCACGGTCGAATAGGCCGCCGGCCGACGGGTGTTGATGTCGTCGACGACCTCACGGACCGTGGCGGGTCTGCCCCACTTCCACAGACAGTCCAAGATCTCGGCCTCAAGTTCCCCCAGCCACCGCATGCCCCGCGTCCTCTCCACCACCGCCCTCGGTACCACCGGTCATGATAGACGCGGGCGTACGTCCCGTTCGGTGAGCACCCGACCGGGGAAGCTCGCCGCAACCGCGCAGCTCAGGCGGCCTGAGGCCGAGGGCCGCAAGGAATCCCGCCAACGGCGGGTGCGCCCACGCTGTGGTCAATGCTCGGCGGGCGGGAGGTCGAGTTCACCCCAGATGATCTTGCCGTCCGGGGTCCATCTGCTCCCCCATCGGCTGCACAGATGGGTGATGAGGAACAGACCACGGCCGTTCTCGTCCGTGGTGTCGGCCTGCCTCGGACGCGGCAGGCTGCCACTGCCGTCCGAGACCTCGCAGATGAGTACCCGGTCCCGGATAAGACGCAGTCGGATCGGTCCCGAGCCGTGCAGGATGGCGTTGGTGATCATCTCGCTCACGACCGTCTCCCCCGCGGCCTCCAGTTCGGTCAGGTTCCACTTCGCCAGCTGACGCCGTGTCCACGCGCGTGCCTCTCCGGCGAGGGAGGGGTCGGGGGCGGACAGGTCCCAGGAGGCCGTCCGGCCGGGGCCGATCATCCGGGTGGCGGCCAGCAGCAGGGCCACATCGTCCGGCTGCCTCCTGGCCGAGAGCATGCCGACCGCCTCGGCGCAGAGTTCGTCGAGGGAGTGGTTCGGCCGGCCGAGAACGGCCGCCAGGCGATCCATGCCCACATCGATGTCGTCGTCGCGGGACTCGACGAGGCCGTCGGTGTAGAGGGCGATCAGGCTGCCCTCCCGAAGGGTCAGGTCGGTGGCCGCGTAGGGCACGGTGTGGATGGATCCGAGTCCGAGCGGGGGGCCGGCAGGGACGTCCGGGTAGGTGACGAGGCCGTCGGGATCGACGATCGCCGGCGGCAGGTGACCCGCGCGCGCCATGGCGCAGTGGCGTGTGACCGGGTCGTAGACGACATACAGGCAGGTGGCCCCGGCCGCGCTCTGTGCGGCGTGGCCCACCATGTCGTCGGCCGCGGCAAGGCGGAGTATCAGGTGGTCCAGGTGAGTGAGCAGTTCGTCGGGTGGCAGGTCCATGTCCGCGAGGCTCTGTACGGCTGTACGCAGCCGGCCCATGGTCGCCGCCGCCTGGATGCCGTGACCCACGACGTCACCCACCACCAGCGCCACCCGTGCACCGGACAGCGGGATGACGTCGAACCAGTCTCCGCCCACCCCGGATTCGGTGTCCGCGGGGAGGTACTGGGAGGCGAGGTCGACGGCGGAGCCACCGGAGAGCGTGGACGGCAGCAGACTGCGCTGGAGCGCGAGGGCCACCGCCCGCTCACGTGCGTAACGACGGGCGTTGTCCAAGGACAGAGCGGCGCGCGAAACGATGTTCTCGGCCAGCATCAGGTCCGACAGATCGAACGCCGACGGGTTGCTGGTCCGCAGGAAGATCGCGATGCCGAGCACCATGCCGCGTGCGTGGACGGGCACCATCATCATCGAGTGCATGCCGTTCTCACGCATCTTCGCCGCCCGGCCGGGATCGTGGGTCTCCCATGCGGCCACGTCCAGTTCCGGCTCCAGATAGGACTCCCTTGAGAAATACGCCCCGGTGAAGGGCGAGTCGGGCGGCACGAACACCGGCTCCTCCTTCTGCCAGATGCTCTCCGGTATGCCTTCGTGGATGGACGCCGCGGCCGCCCGGTGGAATACCGTCTCGTCGTCCTTGTCGGTTCCCAGCTTCAACAGGGGCTCTTCACCGAGCGGGACCGTCTCCGCCAGATCGACCGCGACGTAGTCGGCGAGAAAAGGTACCGTGAAGTCCGCCAGTTCCTGCGCGGTGTGCAGGACGTCAAGGGTCGTCCCGATGCGCGTACTGGCTTCTCCGAGCCGGACCAGATGACTGCCGCTCCGCCCGCTTTCCCTCTTGGCCCGGCCTCGGAACAGCTGCCACGTTCGCCCGACTCGCCATGGATACATCGCGTCAATTCACCTGTGTGCCGCCCTCGGCGGTCATACGGACATCGTGAGGTGGTGATCGGTGAGATAGCGATCGGCCGCCTGGAGCGGGCTCAGTCCGCCGACGTTGATCGAAGCGTCTATCTCCTCGACGCCTTCGTTTCCCATGTTCAGGGTGTCCAAGCGGGCAACGGCCTCGGGGTGGATTCGTCCCAGCGCCTCCAGGCGGATGACCGGGCTGGCATGGTCCACAGTGCCGAGCAGTCCCTCGGGTTCCGCGAGCGGCCGCAATGCGTGGAGACGGTTGAGGAACTGCGGACGCCACAAGGGAATGACGAACCATTCACGTGCCGCGATGCCGCGGTTCACTCGCGCGATGAAGCCGTCCTCGGTTCCGGGAGTGAATGTGTAACCGACCTTTTCCAGGCCGTACTCACGCACTATCGCGGCAGAGAAGCGGCTGATACCCGCGCCGGGGTTGATTCCGTCGATGGCCGTGGTCATACGCTCGACGACCTCGGGCCTGGCGAGATCGGAAACATC
The DNA here is from genome assembly GCF_042890865.1 of Streptomyces sp. NPDC002018. NCBI lineage: Bacteria > Bacillati > Actinomycetota > Actinomycetes > Kitasatosporales > Streptomycetaceae > Streptomyces > Streptomyces sp. NPDC002018. The sequence goes on along the minus strand of NZ_JBIASO010000001.1, from coordinate 311,630 downwards.
CCACACCTCCTCGACGGGAACATACGGCGGCACCGCCCAGACGCAATAGGGCCGGTAGTGCGGTGCCAGCACCTGAACCCGGTCCAGGTACCGGGAAAGGTACTCGGCGTGGCTGGACGGCAGCCACGCGGACACCAACACGTCAACGCGGCCTTCTTCTTGCTGCCGGAACAACTCCTCGTGCGTGGCTTCCACGCTGTTCACCCGGTGACCGTAGGACTCCAGGACCCGACGGGTGACGGCAGCGGCAGCCCGGTGAAATGACAGAGCGATATTACCCACGGTGATCTGCTCAGGGGATGTGAGCGCCATGATGACTCCCTCGCTGTCACGGTACGAAAGTCCGCGGTTGCGGTACGTCCGATCGATCGATTGTCGTTCGACCCTTCGCGGATCGTCCGCCTGAATCCATGGTTTCCCTGAATCAGGCCAGAAGTCCAAGAATTGTTTGGCATCATTTCTATAGGCTGAGGGCATGGCAACGCTGCGGCAGCTGGAATATCTGGTGACTATCGTGGACGAGGGCTCGTTCACACGGGCTGCCGAAAGGCTCAACGTCACCCAGCCCGGACTCTCCCACCAGTTCCAGACACTGGAACGTGAAGTCGGCGGGCCGCTGCTGGAGCGGTTGCCTCGTGGCGTGCGCCTGACCTCGGCCGGCCGCTCGATGCTGCCGCACGCCCGTGCCGCCCTGGCCGAGGCCGGCCGCGCCACCGTCTACGCCCGGCGTGCCGCCGGGGTCTCCACCGGTGAACTGCACCTGGCGGTGCTCTACTCGATCAGCGTCGGCGTCCTGCCCGCGGTCCTGGGCCCGTGGCGGCTGCGGCACCCGGGGGTACGGATCCGCCTGTTCGAGCACCGCAGGTGGGAGGAGATGGCGCAGGCGATGACCGCCGGCCAGGCCGACGTCGCCGTCGGCCCGCTGCCCGACGGCTGGGAGGGCGCGGCACACCACATCGGCACCGAGGAGTTCTTGGTCGTCACTCACGCCGGCGATCCCGCGGCGGCCGAGGAACAGGCACCGGACGTCCGGCTGTCCGACCTGGCGGACCGGGAGTGGGTCCACTTCACACCGGACAGCGGCCTTTCCGACTACCTCGACCGGGCCTGTGCGGTTGCCGGATTCGAACCCCGGATCGCGTTGCGCACCGAACAGGCCCCTTCGGCCGTCGGTTACGCCGCGGCCGGGCTCGGACCCACACTTGTGCCCGCCAACACCATCCCACCGCACTTCACCGGCGCGTTCCTGCGCCCCGACCCGCCTGTGGTCCGGCGATTGAGCGGATACACCCGCACCGGCCCGGACCCGGTCACCAGCTCCTTCCTGGAGGCTCTCAGTGCCCACGCCCTCCTGATGCCCGCGCACGTCAGCAGGCGGCTGCACGGCAGTGCCCCCACGACCCACCGAGCGCCACAGGAACCGTCGTGAGCCACGTGGTCGGACGGGGTGGGCTGCTCGGCGGACCTACCGGTGACCTGCGGCGCACCCGGAGGTGTGAGCGGTCCGGGTCACGGCGCGGAATTGTCACGTGTGAGGACGTGGGCGATGTTCCGGCCGGAGCCACCGCTGACACCGGGGCCGGGCCAGGTCGCGGCGCCGATCTGCCACAGGCCGGGGACAGCGGTGCGGTATCCCCCGCGGTGAGCCGCCATGGGACGCCGTGTGAACGCCTGGGCCAGTGAGTTGTCTCCCTGCGCGTGATCACCGGGCCCGGCGTTGGGGTTGTGCAGTGCGAGGTCGGCGGGCGTCGTGATGTGGCGTTCCACGACAAGGTCGGCGAAGCCCGGCGCGTGCAACTCGGCCTCCGCGACGACCCGGTCCGCGAAAGCCTCCGCCGTCGCCGTGTCCCATCCGCCGGCCCCGTAGGACGTTCCCGCGGCGTCTCCGGAGGGACTGTGCGGTACGTCGAGCACCTGGAGCCGCACCACGGCGTGCCCCGCGGGGGCGCGAGAGGGATCGACGGCGGTCGGCTCGTGCCAGGAGACGGACGGATGCTCCGGCAGCACGCCGGCCTCCGCCTGCCGGACGGACGTCACCAGCGCGTTCACACCGCGTCCGAGGTTGATGGCACCGCCCTGGTCGAGCCGGCTGTCGGTGAACCGGGGCCGGGCGGACAGGGCGAGATTGACCTGAAAGCAGCCGCGCCGGTACCGGTAGGCCCCGGCCTGGCCGCGTACTCCCGCGGGGATGCCCGGTGTGTTCCGCAGCAGCCGGCCGTACAGGAGGTCCGGGGTCGTCGAAACGACGACCGCCTCAGTCGCCCTGACCGTCGCCCCGTCGGAGGTCCGCACACCGACGGCGCGGCCGTCCCGCACAAGGATCTCGTCCACGTCCACCCCGACATGGATGCTGCCGCCACGCTCGGCGACCAGCCGGGCCAGTGCCTCGGCGAGCCGACCGGACCCGCCCACCGGTGTGGGATTGCCGACCGTGAAGGTGGCCAGAGCCACAACCGCCCACAGGGCGCTGCCGGGGGCCTCGGGGCCCGCGCCGAGGTGCAACGGCCACGGCGCCACCAGAGAACGCATTTCCTCGGTCCTGAAGTGCTCTTTCACCAGCTCCAGCGCGTCGCCCGTGAGGAGGCGCTCGAACGGTATTGCGCTCCCTCGGCTTTCGCTGCTCAGCTCCGCGAACGCGGCTTGCGCGGCGGGACCGTCCAAGCCGTCTCCGAGCAGGCCGAACAGGGTGGGCAGGTACGGCCCGACGCCGGCGAAGAGAGCACCCCAGCCGGAGGACTCCCCGAGCCGGTCGAGTTCCACGGCCAGCGCTTCCGGGGCGACGGGCGCGATCGCCGTCCGGCCGTCCGGGAGCGAGGACCCGGTGGCCAGCGGCGCCACCACATAGTCCAGGCCGTGCCGGCGCAGATCTGGGCCCAGCTCGGCCCAGACCGGGCCGCCGACGAGTGCCGGGTGCAGGGCGGACCACCGGTCGTGCAGATAGCCGGGCGCGCCCGACTCGTCCGTCCGCACCCAGCCGCCGGGCTGTTCCATGCGGTCGATCAGGCACACGCTCCGGCCGGCTTGCAGAAGATAGGCAGCGGCAACGAGTGCGTTGTGTCCCGCCCCGACGAGTACGACGTCGGCCGTCGTGCAGAGATCGTTCATAGCGGCGCACATTAGGCGGAGCAGGGACCGGGCGGCTGGTCGGTGACCGCTCAGTGGTCACCCACACGGCCGCGAACGGTCACGGGACCGCAGTCGCAGCCCGGCGCTCACACCGATCGTCTCCGCCGAGGCGGAAGAGGCGCACACTGCCCACACCCCGGCCGCATGAGAGGCTTCGCTCATGCACGGAGTGTTCCCGAACGCATCGGCGGGCACGCGCGGTACCGCGTCGGCGCGCGCCGTCATAGGCAGTGCCTTCGACCTGCTCACCGCGTTGCGCGAGCGCGGAGTCGCCCGCACCAGCGACCTTCAGCGGGCCTGCGGCCTGCCACGCACGACCGTCACCCGGCTCCTCGGCCAGCTGGCGGCCGTCGGCGCGGTCGAACGCAACGGTGCCTGGTGGCGCATCGGTGCGACCCTCGTCCAGCTCGGTTCCACCGCCCCGGGCGAGCCCCGGCTGCGTGCGGTGGCCCGGCGGCCGCTCCTGGAACTCGCGAAGGCGACCGGTGGGCTGGTCGCGCTCAGCGTCGAAGTGCCGCGCGGCGGACTGATCGTCGAGGTCCTGCCGGGCGTACGGCCACTGGCCGTCGAGCCGGCCCCCGGGATGGCCGTGCGCGACGACCTGCCGACCGCCACCGGGCTCAGGACTGGACGGCTGGCCCTGATCCGCGCCCAGGAAGCAGGCCACCTGGGAGACATGCGCCCCGTGCTGGACGCGGGCGAGGCGGACCCGTCTGTCAGCTGTGTCGCCGCGCCACTGCGGCTCTCGCCGCGCGACACCGGTGCGGTGTGGGTGATGGTGCCGGGCGGCGACGGCGTCTCGGACCATGTGGTCGCGGCGACCCGCCGCACGGCGGGCCTGATCATGACGGGACTGTCGGCCGGCCCCGGCCATGAACATCTGTGAACGGGCCCTCTCGGTGTGGCCGGTCACGGCAGGATCTCGACGTAACCGTCGGTTCCGTGCAGGCGGATCCGCTGCCCGTCCCGGATCAGCCGGGTGGCCCGCTCCACGCCCACCACGGCCGGCAAGCCGTACTCCCGGGCGATCACCGCGCCATGGGTCATCGGGCCGCCCACCTCCGTCACCAGGCCTGCGGCTCCGACGAACAGCGGCGACCAGCTCGGGTCCGTGAAGGTCGTCACCAGGATGTCGCCCGCTTCGAGATCGGCCTCCGCCAGGTCGAGGATCACGCGGGCCCTTCCCTCGACGGTCCCGGCGGAGACCGGCAGGCCGGTCAGGGCGCCGGCCGGCACGTCGTCGCGCCGGTACGCCCCAATGACGGCCTCACCGTCCGAGGTGAACACCCGGGGCGGTGTGAGCGCGTGGTACGACCGGAACGCGTCCTTGCGCCCCTGGATGAGCCCGTGGTCCACCTGGTTCGCGCGCACGACGTCGTGGAGTTCCTCGAAGGTGAGGTAGAAGATGTCCCCCTGCTCGGCAAGCACATTGGCCCGCACAAGGCGCTCGGCCTCCTCCAGCAGGGCCTGCTTGTAGACGAAGTAGCGGCTGACGATGTCGTACTTCGGGTACTCCCGGTACCCGATGAAGGTGCGGACCCGGTCGATCATCCGCTTGGCCTCGTCGGCCTTGCGGTCGCCGTCCGGCAGGGCCCGCACGCGTGACAGCACGTCCTGTTCCTTCTTCCGCGCCTTCTGCCGCCCCTCTTCGAAGCGCCGCGCGGCGGCGCCCGGCCCGAAGTTCCTGACGTTGTCGAGGATCAACGGCACGAGCTGGGTGGGGCGTTCGCGCCAACGTGGCCTCGTGATGTCGATCTCGCCGACGCAGCGCATGCCGTACCGGTCGAGGTAGGCCTCGATGGCGTCGCGCGCCTCGCTCCCGCCGGCGAGTTTCGCCAGCTCGTCCAGGAAGCCGTCGTCCTCGACGCCCCGCAGGAACGCCACCACCTCCGGATGCGGGCGGATCACGTCCGCGACATCGAGCAGTGCCAGTCCCATCCGCGAGGTGATGTTGCCGGGGGCGGACAGGGTGAGCGTGTCGGCCGCGTTCTTCTCGCCCAGCCACTCCTGGAGCCTGTCGTTGAGCCACCACGTGGCCTCCATCCCCGCCATGATCGCCTGATGGTTCAGCGGATCACCGAGGACTCGTCTGTGCTCCTCGAAGGCCTCCAGCAGGAACGCGAACAGGGCCGGTCCGGCCTTCCCCCGGATGTCGCGCTCCAGAGCGGCGATGGACGTCCGGCTGCGCCGGACCAGCTCGGTGACGACGGCCGGATCGGTCTCGATCGGAGCGGACGCACCGCCGGCCGGCGGACCGCCCGGACCCGCGTCCGGGAGCGACGGAACGAAATCGCCGCGGTCGAGGACGGTCTCCAGCGCGTCCCTGATCAGCGGATCGCCTCTGCCCATGCCGTCCAGGAGGGCGGTGCGGCTCGCGGGCGAGGCCAGGCGCCGGGTGACATCGACGAACAGCCTCCCGCCGGCCTCGTGCATCGGCACCATGGCCGTCAGCTTCCACAGGGAGAGCCCCAGGGGCTTCATGGGGTCGGTCATCATCTGCCCATGACCGACGGAGACGTAGACGTGATTCTCCTGGTCGCCGGTCTCGGGGATGGGGAACAGCGTGGTGATCGGCCGGCTCTGAACGATCTGGAAACCGTCGTCGGCCAGGCACCATTCGATGTCCTGCGGGTGGCCGAAGTGCGCTTCGATCCGCCGGCCGAGCCGCACGAGCCGCAGGACCTGCGCATCCGTCAGCGCCGGCTGCTCCTTCCGGTGCGAGTCGACCGCCACTTCCCGCGTACCGCCGGCCGGCAGGGCGTGGACGGCCCGCTGTTTGGGGGCGATCGCCTTGGCGACGACCTCGCCGTGCCGCACCGTGAAGACGTCCGGGTTCACCAGGCCGGAGACCAGGGCCTCGCCGAGGCCGAAACCGGCGTCCACGGTGGCGACCTTCCGGTTGCCCGTGACGGGGTCGGCCGTGAACAGGACGCCGGCCGCATGCGGGAGAACCATCCGCTGGACGATCACGGCCATGTGGACCGTACGGTGGTCGATGCCGTTGCGTCGGCGGTAGGTCACGGCTCGCTCGGTGAACAGCGAGGCCCAGCACCGGCTGACGTGCCGCAGGATCGCCGTCGGCCCCACGACGTTCAGAGAGGTGTCGTGCTGGCCGGCGAAGGAGGCCGTCGGCAGGTCCTCCGCCGTCGCGCTGGATCGGACGGCGTAGGCGGCCGGCTCACCGAGCGGGGCGAGCGCGCGGGTGATCGCCGCCACGAGATCGCCCGGTACGGCGATCCCTTCGATGGTCCGGCGCATCCGCGCGCTGAGCGTGCGGACCGCCTCCCGGTCGTCCGGGTTCAAGCGCGACAACTGATCGAGCTGATCATCGATCGACGGAACTTCCGCCATGATCCGCCGGAAGGCGTCCGTCGTCACGCAGAAGCCACCCGGCACCCGGATGCCGTCCATCCGCGACAGTGCGCCCAGGTTCGCTCCCTTGCCGCCAACGATCGCGGTCTGCGTCCCGTCCACCTCTTGAAGCCCCACCACATACCGCTCAGTCATCGCGACACCTCCGAGGCAGCCGTGCTCCGTGGCACCGCACCGGCCGGTCGAACTACCGGCGCCCGCACCTCTGTCGAACGCCTTGTCGAGCACGTCCTCATCCCTGACCGTCCTCCCTTCGACGACACGTCGTGCCACCATTTCCGCAGGTAGTGGCATCGGCCGCCGATTCTGCGCCACGACCGGGGTCTTGCCGCAAGCCCCCCGGCGCGCTATACCTTGAGAGTGGCAGGGAGAGAGTTCTCCCTGCCTTTGGTTTTTTCCGGCGGTGTCCTCGGTGTCCTGCGGCTCTGCCCGTGACGGCGTATTCTTGTATGCCTGGAACCGCTGCCGGCAGGTAAGAGCCCGGGGCTCCGAGTCGGCCGTCCGGGATCCTTGTCACCGAGTCTTCTGCGGTGCGGACCTGCGGGCTCACGGACTCGCGCACTCGCGAACATGACGAGCGATTCGACGATATGGCCGTCGCTGATGTCCTGGCACCGCCCAGTGAATCCCTGCGAGGAGAGATCCATGTCCACTCGATCAACCGCTCCGGCGCACAGAGCCCCTCCTCTGGGGAGTTGGGTGGCACCGGACTACGAAGTCGTCGCGGAGTTCACCGATCTGATGCCGACGGGCGTCACCGTCACCGATGAGGGGCGCATCTTCGTATCCTTCCCGCGATGGGGCGACGACGTCCCGTACACCGTCGCCGAAGTGGTGAAGGGCCAGGCTGTGGCCTATCCGAGTACCGAGATCAATAAATGGGCGCCGGAGAGCGGTGCCGACAGCCTCGTCTCCGTGCAGAGCGTGATCACCGATCCCGTGGGACATGTCTGGCTGCTCGACACGGGGAGCGAGTCCTTCGCACCGTGGGTCGAGAACGGGCCGAAACTCGTCGAGGTCGACCCGGCCGACGATCAGGTCGTTCGCATCGTGCGCCTCGACGCCGAGGCGCTGAACCCGACGACCTACCTCAATGACGTGCGTTTCGATTTCTCCCGCGGAACGGGTGGCTACGCGTACGTCACCGATTCCCAGCCCGTGGGCGCGCTCATCGTGGTCGACCTCGGATCAGGGCGGAGTTGGAGCCGGCTGCGGGGCAACGCGTCCACCAGGGCAACGGACGGCTTCCGCGCCATCGTCCAGGGCACGGTGCGTGAGAATTACGTGGTCGGGGCCGACGGTATCGCGATCAGTGCCGACGGTTCCCTTCTGTACTACTGCCCGCTTTCCGGCCGGCGTCTCTACAGCGTGCCGACCAGTGCCCTGATCGACCGCTCACTCGGCGACGAGCAGGTGGCTGCCACCGTCGTGGACCTGGGCGACAAAGGCGCCTCCGACGGGCTGGAGTCGGACACCGTCGGCACCGTCTACGCGACAGCCTACGAACACAGTGCTGTCCTCGAACGGGCCCCGGACGGGGGATGGTCGACGCTTCTGCACGGCCCCGCTCTGCTGTGGCCGGACACACTGGCCCTGGCCGCGGACGGCTACCTCTACGTCAGCGTGAACCAGTTGCCCAGAACACCGCTGTTCAACGACGACGTCGACGACCGCGTACCCCCGTACCAGATCGTCCGTGTGCACGTCGGCGCGCGCCCCGTACGTCTGACGCGAGGCAGCGGAGGAAGCTGATTTCCCGAGCCGGCGGCGCTGCCGGCTCACCTGACAGCCCGACAGGAGGAACGAGCGCCGCTCGGCTCTCGTCAATCGGCTTGTCCGGTGCGGGCACGCAGAAGGTCTTCGATGGTGATGAGTCGGCGTTCCAGTTCGTCGACGTCGCCGCGAGTGGCGTTCTTCTCCTCCGGCCGAAGGACGACGACAAGTCGTCCGTCCGGCTCCAGACGGGAGTGGGCGACACTGCTGATCTCGCTGCCGGTCTGTTCGCGTACGGCGTCGCCCAGTTCGTCCGAACGCAATCCGAGGCGCTTGATGGCCTTCTGCACGGGCTTTCCATCCTCGATCACCGTGGTCGGTGTCCCCTCGATGACATGAGCGGCCCGCTCGTCGACCGCCAGCCAGCGGTTGATGGCAGCGTTGGCCGCGACCAGTGTGACAGCGCCGATCACGCCACCCGTCACACTTTGATCGTCCCCGATGATCGCGTTCTGGACGATATTCGACAGAAGGAAAATGACGACGAAGTCGAATGCGTTGAGATGCGCGAGGCCACGCTTTCCCGTGAAGCGGAACAGGATCAGGATGAGGACATACACCATCAGCGTCCGCATTACTTTTTCGACGACCGCGATGTGTAGTTCAAAAATATCATCCCACATTTCAGACGCCTCTCTGATCACTTCGCCGGGAATGCACCGCACCACAGTGCACCATGCCGCTCCGGCCACAAGTGCAGCTCGCCCGTTTGCGTGCATCGCACGCACCTCTTTAGATGGAGAGATACGACACGGCCCGTTCCACGGTGTGGGTCACGCCGACAAGCGCCTTTGCGCCGAGGCGGAGTGGAGCAGATGGTTCGCCCCCGTGCTGGGGCAATGCGGTGGCAGGCCGAACGGTCAAGGAGACCAGCATGTCCAAGATCATATGTGTTCTTTACGACGACCCCGTCGACGGATATCCCCCGACGTACGCCCGGAACTCGATCCCCGAGATCGAAAGATATCCGGGCGGGCAGACAGTCCCGGCACCGCACGACATCGACTTCGTGCCGGGCCATCTGCTGGGCAGCGTCTCAGGTGAGCTGGGCCTGCGCCCGTTCCTCGAAAAGGAGGGCCACACCCTGGTGGTCACCAGCGACAAGGAGGGGCCCGACTCGGTCCTCGACCGTGAACTGCCCGACGCGGACGTCGTGATCTCCCAGCCCTTCTGGCCCGCCTATCTGACGGCCGAACGCATGGCGAGGGCCCCCCGGCTCAAGCTGGCGATCACGGCGGGCATCGGATCCGACCATGTCGACCTCGACGCGGCCATGGAACACGGTGTCACCGTCGCCGAGATCACCTACAGCAACAGCATCAGTGTCGCGGAGCACACGGTGATGCAGATCCTCGCGTTGGTGCGCAACTACATCCCCTCCTACGAGTGGGTACTCAAGGGCGGCTGGAACATCGCCGACTGCGTCGAACGCTCCTACGACCTCGAAGCCATGCATGTGGGAATCTTCGCGGCCGGACGGATCGGCCGGGCCGTCATGCGCCGGCTCAAGCCGTTCGGTGTGAAACTCCACTACAGCTCCCGCCACCGGCGTACCGAACTGGAGGAGGAGCTGGACCTCACCTACCACCAGGACATCCGCTCGATGGTGCAGGTGTGCGATGTCATCTCCATCCACGCGCCGCTCGTGCCCGCCACCGAGGAACTGTTCGACGACGAGCTCATCGGCTCGATGAAGAAGGGCTCCTACATCGTCAACCCGGCTCGGGCGGAGATCGTCGACCGTGACGCGATAGTCCGCGCCCTCAGGAGCGGTCAACTCGCCGGATACGCGGGCGATGTGTGGTTCCCCCAGCCCCCGCCGGCCGACCACCCCTGGCGCACCATGCCCCACCACGGAATGACACCGCACATGTCGGGCTCGTCGCTCCCGGCACAGGCCCGATACGCGGCCGGAACCAGGGAGATCCTGGAATCCTGGCTGGAGGACCGTCCGATCCGTGACGAGTACCTCATCGTCAAGGGCGGCAAGCTCGCCGGCACGGGAGCGCGCTCCTACAGCACCGGGAACAGCAAGACGTGACGGCGACCGGCGGTTCCCTATGAGGCACGCCCGGCAGGAGGCATGATCGACCACCCGGCGCCGCCATGACGGCCGAAGGAGGCGGCAGGGCGCCGAACAGCCCCACCGCCCACTGGTCCCGACCCACTGGTCCCGACCCACTGATCCCGGCCCACTGGTCCCGGCCCACTGGTCCCGACCCACTCCCGCTGGGCCCGCCGGGAGAGAGCGGACCCGTAAGCGTCGGCCGCGGCCCGCGACCGCCCCATCCACGAGCCGCGCCCGCGTCACAGGCAGGCGGCCATCAGGTCGCCCTCGGCGCGTCAGGGGGCGTACGGCCACGGCTTCGCCGCCCCGCGTCCAGCGAGACCCAGGGACCGGGGCCGGCACGCCCGGCCACCGAACGCAGGCACTCATCGATCGGCGCACGCCTGGGTGACGATCGCGTGCACCATGCACCCGGCTCGCCGTTCGGCCGCGGCCAGCGGTTCACGCTCAGCACTGAGCAGGCCCTGCTGCACATAGACCGCCAGGCCATGGGCGGACGCGGCCACCGACACGATGAGGTCGAAGGCGACGGCGTCGTCGGGAACGATCCGGCGCGCGACGGGCATCAGCAGATCACGCAGGGCGCTCCCCGCCTCCGCCAGGTCCGGATGCTCCTCCTTGCCCAGCCCCGCCCCGAAAGCGATGTCGAAGAGCGCCTGCTCATCGGCGGCGAAGCGCACATAAGCCACGGCAAAGGCCGCCAACTGCCCCTCGGCGCCCTCGACGGAGGCGATCGCCTCACTGAACCGCGCGTGCTGCTCCCGGTAGGAGCGCGCCGCCAGCGCGGCCAGCAGGGCGTCCCGGTCCGCGAAGTGCTTGTAAGGGGCCGACACGCTCACCCCCGCCCGGCGGCAGGCCTCCGCCAGGGTGAACCCGTGCGGTCCCCGCTCCGCCACGAGTTCCAGGGCGGCCTGCTCCAGTGCGTTGCGAAGGTCGCCGTGATGCTGCCCCGGCCGACGTCGTTTGACATCCATGAGGACGAGGTTAACACTCTTCACCATGCCTGGTGAATGCCATTCACCACGGGGCCCGGGACGCCTGCCGCCTCGGCCCCGTCACACGTTCCCCTGCGCTTTCTCTGTGCTTTCCCTGCGCTTTCCCTCCGCTGCCCCTCCGCCACTCCTTGGAGCACCCGACCATGACGGAAACCACGACCGCCACTCCGAGTCCCCCTCACACGGACTCCGAGTCCTCCCTGCGGGCATCCACGGCACACGCACGACGCTGGTGGGTGCTGATCGTCATCGCGCTCGCCCAACTGATGGTCGTCCTCGACGCGACCATCGTGAACATAGCGCTGCCGTCCGCCCAGTTGGACCTGGGATTCAGCGACGGCGACCGGCAGTGGATCGTCACCGCGTACGCCCTGGTGTTCGGCAGTCTCCTGCTGCTGGGCGGGCGGCTCGCCGATCTGTTCGGGCGCAAGATCGTCTTTCTCGTGGGGACCGTCGGATTCGCGGCGGCGTCGGCCCTGGCCGGCGCCGCCCAGAACTTCGAGATCCTGGTCACCGGCCGTGCGCTGCAAGGCCTCTTCGGCGCCCTCCTGGCACCGGCCGCCCTCGCCCTGCTCAACGACACCTTCACCGAGGACAGGGAACGCGCCCGCGCTTTCGGCGTCTTCGGTGCCATCGGCGGCGCCGGCGGCGGACTGGGCCTGCTTCTGGGCGGCCTCCTCACCGAGCACCTGAACTGGCGCTGGACCCTCTACGTCAACCTCGCCTTCGCGGCGCTCGCCTTCGTCGGCGGGATGCTTCTGATGCGAAGCGGCGCACCCGCGCGGCGGCCCAGGCTCGACCTGCCCGGCACGCTGCTCGCCTCGACCGGCCTGTTCGGTCTGGTGTTCGGCTTCTCCCGTGCCGAGCGACACGGCTGGTCCTCGCCGCAGACGTGGGGCCTCCTCACCGCAGCCGGTCTGGTGCTGGCAGCCTTCGCCTGGTGGCAGACCCGCGCGCGCCATCCCCTGCTGCCCCTGCGCATCCTCGCCGACCGCACCCGTGGCGCGGCCTTCCTGATGGTCGCCCTGTCCAGCGCCGGGATGTTCGGCGTCTTCCTCTTCCTGACGTACTACATGCAGGCGCTGCTGGGCTTCACACCGGTCAGGACCGGCATCGCCTTCCTGCCGATGATCGGCATTCTCATGGTCGTCGCACAGATGTCCATCAGCGTCCTCATCCCGCGCCTCGGACCGAGGACCGTCGTTCCCGTCGGCATGCTGATGGCCGCCGCCGGCCTGTTGATGCTGACCGGCCTGGATCTGGACAGCGGCTATGCCGCCCACATCCTGCCCCCGCTGCTCGTCCTCGGCGCCGGCCTCGGCCTGGTCATGCCGCCCGCCATGAGCCTGGGCATCACCGGGGTCACCACGCACGACGCAGGTGCCGCCAGTGCCGCCGTCAACACCATGCAGCAGGTCGGCGGAGCCGTCGGCACCGCGCTGCTCAACACCCTGGCCGCCGGCGCCGCCGGCGCTTACCTCGCCGACCACGGCCGCACGCCCGCGCACCTGGTCCAGGCCCAGTTGGAGAGCTACTCCGCCGCCTACTGGTGGTCCGCGGGACTCTTCGCGGCGGGCGCCGTCATCGCGGCCCTCCTGTTCCGGCCCGGTCGCCCCGCCCCCGCTCCCGAGGGCGCCGCGGTCGTCCACATGTGACCCCGCATTCCCTCGGGCGGCCCGCTTGCGGCCCGCCCGAGGGCCGACGGGCGTACGCCTCGGCGCCGGTCGACGACCGCACCGACCACGTCTTCCGGATGCGGGCGCCGGTGGAGCAGCCCGAGCGAGGCCCGCGAGGGCGGGCCCGTCGCTCAGGACTCCGTCACCGCGATGGCGACGAGCGGGCGCTCCCGCCTCCGTACACGGTCGGCGATCAGCACCAGGCGGTACAGGAAGGTCCGTTCGGCCATGAGGTGCTGAACCCGGGCGATCTCCCGCTCGTCCAGGAGACGTGCCACCCCCTCGACCTCGGGAGCGCCGGCCGGAACGGTCCCCCGCCCATTGCAGGGCGCGATCACCACGCGCCCGCTGTTGCGAATACGTTTGACCTTTCCGGTGCCGGGTGGGGTCAGCACGAACAGGGTGGCGCCTTCGATCACGCAGCCGACCGGCGTGACGACGGTGCGGCCGTCCTTGCGGAACGTGGTCAGGCTGACGTACAAGCCTCTGCCGATGCGCTTCAGAGCGGCTTCGAAGGCGGGGGACGCGGCGGGTGACATAGGGACTCCACACATCGAGGTGAACTGAATTCACCTTTGGTGAATAGTATTCACCAAAGGATTGCGGCGACGCCAGTCGGTCCCGATGTCCACCCGTCGGCTTCCGGCTACGCACCGGCCGGACACCCGTGAAAAGCTCACACCCGGCCGGCCCCCGGGTCGAAGGTGATGCCGGTCAGCTTCTCGGACCAGTTCCACAGACGCGAGGCCACCGCCCCGTCCAGGCCGATCCGCGGGGGGCGGGTCAGGGCCGGCCGCCCGGAACTGCCTCGCCGCGGACCGTAGTACTGGCCTCCCCGGGCACGGGGATCGGTAGCAGCGTGTACAGCGGACCACGCGCCGCGGTCCTTGCCCTGCACAGGCAGCGGCAGTCGTCCCAGAACGCGCCCGAAGGCCGGGGACTGGACAACGCCGTCGCGAGCGGGGCTGAACGCGTCCACGCTCAGGCCCGGGTGAGCCGCGAGGGACTGGACGTCCGCACCCGCCGCTCGCAGCCGGCGATCGAGTTCGAAGGCGGTGAGCAGCACGGCGTGCTTGGACTGGGTATAGGCGCGCTGGGGACGGTAGGACCGCTCACTTTGCAGGTCGTCCGGGTCGAACTTGGCCGTCTTGGCCATGATGCTGCCGATGGCGACGACCCGGCTCCCCGGGGTGGCCGCCAGGCGCGGCATGACGAGGGCCGTCAGCGCGAAATGGCCGAGGTGGTTGGTGCCCATGGCCAGTTCGAAGCCCTGGGGCGTGGTGCGGCGCTCCCGTCCGGGGTCACTGATCCCGGCGTTCGCGATGAGTCCGTCCAGCCGGTCCAGGCCGCGCAGTGTCTCGGCGGCCACGGCCACGGAGCTGAGATCGGCCAGGTCCAGCGGCACCGATGTCACGCGGGCCGACTCCTGTCGGGTGGTGATCGAGTCGAGGGCGGCCCCGAGCCGTTCCGGGTTCCTGCCGAGGACGACGACGTGTGCGCCGGCCGCCGCGAGCTGTTCGGAAATGAAGTAGCCGATACCGGCGTTGCCACCGGTCACCGCGTACGTCCGGCCACACAGGTTCGGGAGCGTCAGTGGGGTCGAAGTCATTCGGTCATCTTTCGAGAGTCGAAGTTTTCGAATGGCGCACCGTACATTCGTCGTACGATGCGAGTCACATACCATGAGGTCATGAGACCTTCGCCGAAGTCAGCGCTGGAAGCGGTCTACGAGATCGTCATGGCCACAACCCACCGGGCGGAACCGGCGCTCTCCGCTCTCGGTCTGACGATGTCGACCGCCTACGCGCTGTGGGCGATGGACCCGGAAGAACCGGCGCCCACGATGAAGGTGATGGCGCAGCGCCTGAGGTGCAACGCTTCCAGCCTCACCTTCCTCTCCGACCGGCTGGTGAAGCTGGGATACATCACCCGGACCGAGGACCCCGCCAACCGGCGTTTTCGCGTGCTCGCCCTCACGGAGACCGGCAGCGCCGCACGGGAGAAGGCACTGGCGGCTCTGGAGGAGTCGTGCCCTCTGATCCGCCTGACCCGTATGGAGCAGGACGACCTGCTGCGCCTGCTCGCCAGGACCCTCATCGATCCGGACCGCGCGCCGGGGGGCGGCTCGAACCGTGAGGACGGTGAACAGGCCGGTATGGCGGGGTTCCGCGCCGTGGCACAGGCGAAGCCGTAGCGGAGCACAGCGACCGATCGGGGCGACCTACAGCGGGGCCGGGGCATCACCGGCGACCGCCCTCCACGGCCGCCGGTCGGCAATCGCAGCGCGCCATGTACGCACTGCCCCAGGGCGGGAGTTGACCGCCACAACGCCGACCAGCCGGTCTTCCTTGCGGTAGGCCGCGATGAATCGGCGCCGGTCGGGACCGCCGTCGACAATGGCCACCTCTTCATGGCCTCGCAGATGACCGTATGCCTGGATCCTCAGGTCGTACTGGTCGGACCAGAAGTACGGGACCGGCGTGAAGGGGCGCTGCTCGGCGGGCCGGAGCAGATTGCGGGCGACGGCGAGACCCGCCTCCGACGCGTTCGTGCGGTGTTCCACCCGCATCGAACCGCCGAACAGCGCATTGTGCCAACGTGCCACGTCCCCCACTCCGTAGACCGACGGCGCGGCCCGGCAGTACTCGTCGCAGACGAGACCATCAGCGAGGGTCAGTCCGCTGCCCCTCAGCCATTCCGTGTTGGGGCGCGCGCCGATGCCGACCACCACGGCGTCCCCGTCCACTTCGCTACCGTCGGCCAGCCGGACACCGGTCGCCCGCCCACCGCTGCTCAGAACGCTGTCCACCGGGGTACCGGTCCGGAGGACCACCCCGTGATCGCGATGCACGTCGGCGAGCATTCTCCCGACGAGGGGTCCGAGAGCCCGTGCCAGGGGCACGGGTTCGGGCTCGATCATGGTGACCTCCACGCCCAGGCCGCGAGCGGCGGAAGCGGCTTCGGCACCGATGAATCCAGCCCCGACAACGATCAGACGACGCCCCGGCGCGAGGTGCGTCCTGAGAGCGAGCGCGTCTTCGAGCGTTCTGAGGTGGTGCACTCCGCGCACCCCCTCACTGCCCGGCAGACGCCGCGGACGGGCCCCCGTGGCCACCACCAAGGCGTCGTACCCGATCCGGCCGCCGCCGACCACGACCTTCCGCCCGATGGTGTCGGCCGCCTCGGCCGTCTGCCCGAGCCTCAGGTCCAGGTCCAGGGCGTCGAGGTCCTCCGGGGAGCGCAGCAGGATCTGGTTCGGCCCCAGTTCCCCCGCGAGGATCTGCTTCGACAGGGGCGGCCTGTCGTACGGAAGGGAGGGCTCGCTGCCGATGAGGGTGATCCCGCCGGCGAACCCGAGCCCGCGCAGCGCCTCGGCGGTGGCCAGCCCGCCGGCCGAGGCACCGACCACGACGACGCGCTTCACGGTGTTGTCACCTTGATGGCGGCAGCCGGGCACACCAGCGCCGCTTCCCGGACTGCCGCGTGCCGAGCCGGAGGAGGCGACGTGTCGAGCAGGACGACCATGCCGTCCTCGTCCCGCTGGTCGAAGACCTCCGGAGCGATCAGGACGCACTGGCCGGAAGCCACACACCGGGGTACGTCCACTTCGATATTCATGGGTTCTCTTTCCTTCCTCACTCGGCGCTGTTGCGGCTCGGTGCTGTTCCGGGGGGTCACCAGAGAACAGGCAGGAAGCTGGGGCCGTAGGCAGCCGCGGTGCTCTTGAAGGTGACCTCCCGCTCAGGGTCGACGCGCAGGTCGGGCAGTCGCCGGAAAATCTCCGGGAGTACGGTCTGAAGCTCCATGCGGGCCAGCGGCTGGCCGAGGCACTGGTGGATGCCGTAGCCGAAGGCGACATGCTGCCGCGCGTTGCTCCGGGACAGGTCGAGACGGTCGGACGCGGAGAACACGGCCTCGTCACGGTTTGCCGAATTGACCATGATGATCACACCGTCACCGGCCTTGATCGTGACATCGCCGACCTGGATGTCCTCGGTCGCCACCCGGCTGAGTCCCGACTGCGCGATCGTCAGGTAGCGGAGCAGTTCTTCGACCGCGTTCGCCAGTTCGGCGCTTCCCGCATGAAGACGAGGCAGTTGGTCGGGGTGATCCAGCAGCGCCAGCACTCCCAGACCGATCATATTGGCCGTGGTCTCATGGCCCGCGAAGAGCAGGAACGCGCCCGCGTCGGCCGCGTCCCGTACCGAAAAGGTTCCCGCGTCGACCTGTGCGCCCAGCCTGCTGATCAGGTCGTCCCTCGGCTCGCGGCGCCGTTGCCCGACAAGCCCCTCCAGGTAGTCGGCCAGCGCCATCTGCGCTGTGATCTTCGCCTCGCCCGAAACCGCTGTGTCGATGAGGACCTTCGAATGCTCCTGGAAGAAGGAGTGGTCCTCGTACGGGACACCGAGCAGTTCGCAGATGACCAAGGAGGGCAACGGCAGCGCGATCGCCTCGACGAAATCCACCGGAGGACCCTGTTCGATCATCCCGCTCATGAGCTGGTCGAAGATCTGGGACGTCGGAGCGCGCAGCGCGTTGATGCGCTTGACCATGAACTCCCGGGTCAGCACACCGCGGAAGAGAGCATGGACCGGGTCGTCGTGGAAGTTGAAGAAACCCGGCGGCATGGCCAGGGGCGTCCGCGAAGGGTATCCCGGCCGGGTCGTGTCGGAACTGGCCGCGGCGCTGCCCAGCACCGTCCGCGCGTCTTCCCACCGGGTCACCAGCCACGTGGGCGGCGCCCCGTCATCGAGGCGCACACGGGACACAGGTGCCTCGTGCCGCAGTTCGCGGTAGCGGGGCGGCGGGTCGAGAGGGGCATTCTTGTCGCGCGCCAGAGTCAGTACAGGAATACTCGCGGCAGACGTATCCACAAGGGCCTCCCAAAAGCAAGAAAATGTACGTTCACATGAAGGAACACTCGGAAAAGCTAACACGAGGATATTCACAGTCACGAGAGAAACGAAAACAGCACCAATATATGACGTGCGTTCCGGACCTCGATCACTGTGCAATCAAATCCGAGACCCGGCAATCACCATGTGACACGCAAACCCCATGTCATCGGAGGGGCCATGGGGAGCGGTCCCCCGAGAAGCATCGAAACAGTCATGTCTTGACTTTCTTGATGAATTACGAAAGGTGCCCGCACGGGCGCCGCGGGCTCCGCCGAAGCCACGGATTTCCGCCGGGCGCTTCAGCGCGCTGCCGCACTCGTTCGGGCACGCGCGGACTTCGGACACCGCGCTCGCCGAGCCCGATCTCACTGGCGCTGCCACGGCCGCGGGGACGACGTATGCGTCCACCGGCCCGGAATCTATATAGGTGTCCTGTTTGCTCACAGTACGTGTCTCATATGCTTCGGGCCTCGAACTGTATGATGCGGAGGAGGAAAGGCCGGATCGCCCGGACGGGTGTGCCGATCCCCTCGCAGCAGGTCCGACAACACAAGTGACCATGGAATGCGGCAATTCCGACACTCGACCAGCAGGGCGACACTTCACCGCCACTGACCGGGTTCCACGGCATGTGACACATCAGCCTGATGTCCTGGCCACGTGACAGGAGGAAAAAACCCTGTGGATACGATGCCGTCGAGTCGATTTCCGACCAGCACGAGCAGACCGGCCAGCGCCCTGAAGGACACGGTTGAGCCTGCTGTCACAGGGACTCGAAGCGTTTTCCGCGCCCTGTCGATCCTGCACGCGTTCTCGGCCCGCCGGCCCCATCTGAGTGGACGGGAAGTCGCTGAGAAGTTCGGCTGCTCATTGCCGACGGCGTATCGCCTGCTGCGCGCCCTCGAGGCAGAGCATTTCCTGGTGTTCGACAAGTCCACCCGGACCTACAGCCTCGGGCCGGAAATCCTCAGGCTGTCCGGTGTCATGCTGCAACGCGACAGTGTGGTGGCACAGACCCAGTCGACCCTGATCCGGCTGCGTGCGCTGACCGGGGAGACCGTCGGCGTCTTCTGGCGTCTGGGAAATCAGCGCACCTGCACCCATGAGATGGCCGGCCCGCACACGGATCGCGTCGAAGCCGGTGTCGGCGAGGACTATCCCCTTACACGGGGCGCGGCCGGCAAGGCCCTGCTCATCACGCTGCACGACTCGGCAATCCGCGAGCTCGTCGCCGACCCGGCGGTCCCCGAACCGCTCAGAGGTGTCGATGCGCTGCTCACCGAGCTGGAGGTGAGCCGCAGGCGCGGCTACACCGTCAGCGTGGCGGAAACCGTCGCGGGAGCCGTGTCGATCGCCGCGCCGATCCCCTGGTTGCAGCAGGGACTGGCGGTCTGCAGCATCACGGCCCCCCAGTCCCGGTTCGGCCCGAGGGAAGTGGAGAAGGCTGGCGCCACTCTCGTCGAGGAAATGCAGCGGCTGCGATCTCATCTCGGCCGACGTCCCGCGGAAGACGTTCAGTTCGAGGACCCTCGCGCTGGTCACCGGTAGCGGTTGGCGGGTAGCGGTTGGCGGGGCCATGCGGGAGCGCTGTCGGCCGGCCACCAGTGGCTGTCGAGGTCGGTCGACGGCGGCCCCGGCCGCGACGGAGGGCTGTCGCCGGTGGCTGCCCACGGTCACCTGAGGGTTCATGCGAGAGGCGCATCCGCGGGCGACAGGCATCTGCGCAGGGCGGGAGCGATGCGCTCCGCCACCTCATCGCCGCCCCGGAAACGGCACATCGCCTGAAGGCCGACGATCAGGGTCTTCACGTCGATCACCTCCAGGTCGCCGCGCACGGTTCCGGCTTCCTGGGCCGCGGCGAGAAGCCCGGCGATGGTGGCCGTGAAGGTCCGTTCCACGTCCGGCAGGGCGGTCGCAAGATCGAAGCCGCTGCCGGAGAGCGCCTCCTGAAGTCCCAGGTCCACGGCGCCCTGCTGGGTCATATGGGCAAGGAAGATGAACAACCCCTCGGCGGGGTCCGCTTCAGCCCGGCCTTGTATGCGGTCGATGACCTGCCGCAACCGGTCGGCGATGATCGCCTCGAAAAGAGCCTCTTTCGTGGGGAAGTGCCGGTAAAGCGTCCCGGCTCCGATGCCCGCTCGCCGCGCGATCTCCTGGATCGGCACCTGACCGCCCTCCTGGGCGAAGGTCCGGGTGGCGACCTCGATCAGCCGGGCCCGGTTGCGAGCGGCGTCCGCCCTCAGCGGCTTGACGGTGTGGTGCAAGTCCCCTCCTTGTATGCGGAGCGTCCGTTCCGGTACGGTCCCAAGCGGAACGCGCGTTCCGATTCCAGTGGAGGATATATGAGTCAGCGTTGGACCGCGGCCCGCACACCCGACCAGCGCGGCAGAACCGCTGTCGTCACCGGCGCCGCCTCGGGGATAGGTTTCGAAACAGCCCGAGCGCTGGCCGTTCGCGGGGCAACTGTCGTACTGGCGGTGCGCGACCTGGAAAAGGGCGAGCGCGCACGCGCGAGGATCACCGGCGAAGCGCCTCGGGCACGGGTGGAGGTACAGCGGCTGGACCTGTCGTCACTGAACTCCGTGAGGGCGGCGGCGGAGGACTTGCGAGCCGCGCATCCACGCCTCGACCTGCTCATCAACAACGCCGGGGTCATGCGTGTCCCCCAACAGACCACGGTCGATGGATTCGAGCTCCATTTCGGCACCAACCACCTGGGACACTTCGCCCTCACAGGCCTGTTGATCGACCAGATGCTCGACGTCGCGGGTTCGCGTGTCGTCACCGTCAGCAGCGCTGATGAGCGCAGGACCGACGGCATGGTGGCGGAGGACGTTCACTGGACCGCCCGGCGGTACAGCAGCACGGGTGCGTACGCGCAGTCGAAGTTGGCGAACGTCATGTTCACGTACGAACTACAGCGGCGCCTCTCCGGCCGCGGCGGACCCGCGGCGCTCGCCGCACACCCCGGCGGCTCGGACACGGAGGGGGCCCGCAGAACGGTCGGCGGTTTCAGCCCTGTTGTTCGCGCGGCGTTCGCCGTGGTCATCCGACCGCTCCTGTTCCAGTCCTCCGAACAGGGCGCGTGGCCCACCCTGCGCGCGGCCACCGACCCTGATGCGGTGGGGGGCCAGTACTACGGTCCGGGCGGCTTCCTGGAAAGCAAGGGACACCCGAAGGCCGTCCGGTAAAGCAAAGAATCCCATGACACGGAGATGCAGGCCCGGCTGTGGGAACTCTCCGAGGAACTCACCCAGGTGAAGTTTCCGGTCTGACAGTGCGCCTCGGCCGCTGCCGATACGCGGCTCGCAGCAGCCCCGCCGTCGCACTACCGCCGCGCCCGCCGCAGGAGGGATCGATCTTGTTCAGGAGCGGTTCACCGGAGTGGTCTTCAGGAAGACCTGTCATGGACACTCCCGTCGGGGGATCCTGTCGGCAGCCATCACTCGGCCATGTCGGCACCGTGTCGACTGCTCGCCGAGTCATCCGAGAGGACGCACATGGACAATCCGGCATCGCGTGGAGCGGGTAGGTCGGCTCTGGCGTTTTTCGAGCGGAAGCGGTCCTGGCTGGGGGCATTGTTCGGCGCCACGGTCCTGAGTGTGGTGTTGCCGACGTCAGTGGCTCACGCCGACAATCTGCCGAACCTGCCCCAGAGCGCCGGGGGTTATGAGGCATCGTTCTCGCCCGCGTACGACTACGACGGCGACGGCTGCTACCCCGTCGCCGCCATCGCACCCGACGGAGCGCTCAATCCCGGTCTGAACACCTCGGGCGCGGTCAACGGCAGTTGCCGCGACCAGTCCGACTTGGACCGGACCCAGACCTACGCCCGCTCGAAGTGCAACAACGGATGGTGTGCAGTCGTGTACGCCAGCTACTTCGAGAAGGACCAGGCACTCCCCGGCAGCGGACTCGGTGGTCACCGCCACGACTTCGAGCACGTGATCTCATGGATCAGCCAGGCGTCCAACCAGGTGGAATACGTCACGACCACTCAGCATTCCAGCCAGGTGACCTATCCGCGTTCGCAGGTGCGCTTCGACGGTTCCCACCCCAAGGTCGTCTACCACAAGGACGGTCTGGGCACCCACTTCTTCCGGCTCGCCAACAGTAACGACGAGCCGCCGGAGAACCACTATCGCAACTGGCGCCAGCCCCCCGTCGTGGACTGGAACGGGTGGCCCAGCACTTCTCTGCGGGACCGCCTGATGAACGCGGACTTCGGGTCGGCCACCATCAAGACCACGGACAAGGACGATCGCTTCCGGAATCTCCTGAATGCCTCCAAGCCGTCCGGTATCCCCTTCGATCCCTGGGCCTGACAGCAGGACACCGGAACCGCGGACGCCGGACAGTACGAGGTACGACGACGCCGCGCATGGTTCGGTGTGACATGAGCGCAACCGGAGAGCCGGGCAGATCATCGGTGCGCCGGTTGTACCAGGGCGTGTTGCGAAAGTAGCGCCGTCCGCGCGCGGCGCGGGACCCACGGCGCCCGGTGCAGACGATCGCACGGCGGAGGATCAGCCGTGCGGACGGACCGGCCGTACCCGGCTGACTCCCCCGACGCGGCAAGTGCGCGCGCCGGGCGTCGCGGGCCGGGCAGCACTTCCGCAACACGCCCTGGTGACGGCCAAGCCGCGGACGTGCCGCGGTGATCTCTCCTGGCGCTCGGCACCGTCGGGCCCGGCCGGGTACTGCGGTTTCGTCACGCTCCGGCGGACGACGCGAACGCTGTCGACTTCCGCTCCGGCGGCAGGGCCGTGCCCCAGGGAGCCGTCAGCCGCTCACACCGCCCCGGCGCCGGTCCGGTTCACCGACGTCCGAGGCGACGTGCCAGCCGAGCGGCGTCAGGGGTGCATGACCCTCTCGTCACGGTTTTCCTTCGGCGCTCAGGCGCCGGATCGCGAGCCCTTCAGCGACCGGATGATGTTCAGGGTCAAGTCGATCTCTTCGGGGAAGTTGACGATTCCCGCCGACAGACGTACGCGAGGAACCCCGTACGGCGTGCTGTTGGCGATGACCCGGTTCTCGCGGAGGATCTGTGCCACCTGCTGCGGTGCATGACCCTCCACGTCGAAAGTGACGATGCCCGCGGACAGTTCCGGGTCGAGCGGCGTGTGCAGCGTCACGTGGTCCATGGCAGCCAGGCCTTCCTTGATCTGGCTGTTCAGCTCCGCGATCCGGTCCTGGATCCGCTTGCGTCCGATCTGCTGGACGAAGCGGAACGCCTCGGCGGCGGCCCACTGGTGTTCGTAGGAGAAGAATCCCCCCGGACTGACCCACGCGGCTTCCGTGGGGCCGGCCGGCCGGCGGTCCTGTCGCCAGGCCGCGGAGGTCTCCTTGCTCATCAGACTGGGAATCGTCGGCTGGAGAAGCGCCCAGTTCTCCGCCTTCGCCCACATGATTCCCGTCCCGCGCGGTCCCAGGATCCACTTGTGCGTACCGGCGGAGAAGAAATCGCAACCCATCTGTGCGACGTCCTCGTCCGCGACGCCGAACCCGTGGACCCCGTCCACCACCAGCAGGATGCGGTCGGCTTCGTCGCGGTTCCGGTTCAGGTCGGCGATGACTTCGGCGATCCGGGACATCGGCAGGCGCACGCCGGTGTTGGAGTGCACCCAGGCCACACCGAACACACGGGTGTTGGGGCGCACGGCGGCGCGCAACCGTGCGATGGCCTCGTCGACGGAGAAGTCGAACGACGAGTCGTAGAGCGAGATCGAGCGCATGGTCGCGCCCCACTTGTCGGCGGCCAGGCGGATCGCCTCGTGGTGGGGATAGAACTCGTGCGTGGTGGTCAGAATCTCTTGGCCCGGCTTCAGCGGCAGGCCGTTGTACGTCAGGGCCAGTCCCATGGTGGTGCTGCTGGTCAGAGCGATCTCACTGGCCTGTCCACCGACGTACTCCGCCGCCTCGGCACAGACGGAACGCCACAGCTTGTCCTCTTCCCGGGCGAACATGTTGTCGTCGAGGAAGCTGTGCGGGTTCTCGTCGAACGCGCGCCGGTAGTTCGTGATGGCGTCACGGACAGGCGTCGGGTTCGAGGCAAGGTAGAAATTGGACAGGTGCACAAGGTCGGGCGACAAGAGAAACTGCGCACGGACGGATTTCCAGTCGCCCGGATCGAAGGGCTGGGCTGCGGCCTCCCGCGTGACCTGCGAGAAATCCGCAAGGTCGGAGTCAACCAGGCTTGCAGGGTTCGAAAGAGACACGATCACTCCTCTTGACTGAGACTGGGCTGCATCTGTGCGGGCGCCGGACCACTGCCCGGAAAGGCGGAAGGAATCTCGGTCCGCTCCCTTTTCCTCCGCCCGAGCTCTTCCGGTGTCGTCCGGCGCCTTGTCGGGCTTGCCGGTTGCGAGTGGATGGTCGAGCCGGGAGTTCTCAGGAGACCCTGGAACGGTCCGCCACCGGGGCGGCCTGATCCGTTTCGCTCCTCTGTTTCTCCTTCTCGCCACGGTGCGCGTCCGCCTCCTTGGAGCGCCGGCGTCCGTCGGTTGTCCAGACGATCAGCGCGCAGGTCGCGAATCCGGCCCCGAGGAGACTGGAGGCCGCCCAGCCGTGGGAGCTGAAGACGGAGGTGGTGGTGGCCGCGCCAAGGGCGGAGCCGAGGGAGTAGAAGACCATGTAACCGCCGATGACACTGCTGGTGCGCTCCGGATGCGCGGTGGTGAGCAGGTGCTGGTTGCTCACGTGCACGACCTGGACCGCGAAGTCGAGCACCACGATGCCGATGACGAGCAGCCACAGGGACCAGGCCAACTGCGCGGTCGCGGCCCAGGAGACGATGAGCAGAACCAGCGCGAGGCCGCTGATCGGGATCGCCCGTCCCGCGTCCGCCCACCGTCCCGCACGTGCCGCGCCCAGTGCACCGGCGAGTCCGACGATGCCGAACAGTCCGATCTGGCTTTCGCTCAGCTGCCACGGTGCGTTCGCCAGCGGCAAGGACAGGCCACTCCACAGAGTGCCGAACGATGCGAACAGGAAGAACGCGATGAGACCGCGCGTCAGGAAGAGACGTTGCCCGAACAGACCGCCGAGCGAGACGGCGGCCTGTCGGTAGCCCGCGGGCCGGCGAGAGCTGTCTTCGGGCGGCAGTGCGCGCAGGGCAAGGGCGGCGAGGGCGAGGGCGAGCACACCGAGCACGGCGTACATGCTGCGCCAGCCCCACGCCTGCGCGAGCGCGCCGGTCACGACCCGCGCGCCCAGGATGCCCACCACCACGCCCGAGGTCACGACACCGATGTTGCGTCCGCGCTCGGCGGGCGGTGAGACCGACGCGGCGTAGGCCACCGTGGTCTGCACCACGACCGCGAACATCCCGGCCAGCGCGAGCCCTGCGAAGGCCGTCCACGCGGCCGAAGCCGCAGCCGTCAGGAACAGTCCTGCCGCGGTGATGGCCAGGTGCACTGCGATGAGCCGGCGCCTGTTGGCGACCACGTCGCCGAGCGGCACCAGCAGCACCAGACCGGCCAGGTAGCCGAACTGACTGGTAGAGACGATCCACCCGGCGTGCTGTGCCGACACCCCGAGGCTGTCTCCCATCGGCGGCAGCACTGTTTGCGCAGCGTAGACGCTCGCTACCGCGACACCGCACACGGTCGCGAGGAGTAACCGTCGCCAGACGTCCATCGCACTCCTCACATGATAAGTAGCAAAGTGAAACTAATTTGACCGTAGGGCATGATGGTTTCGATCCGCAACTCATTGGGAGGTGTCATGCCGCGCCCCTCCACGGGCACTCCGAGCCCTGCCTGGACCGATCCCGACTGCCCGGTAGCCCGCACACTCGACCTCGTCGGTGACCGGTGGAGCCTCCTGGTCATCCGGGACGCGATGGACGGGGCACGGTCCTTCACCGAGTTCCAGCGACGGACCGGCATCGCCCGCAACATCCTCACGGACCGCCTGCGCAAGCTCACCGTCCACGGAGTCCTGACCCAGCAGACCGCGCCCTCGGGCCGCCGCCTGCGGTACGTGCTCACCGACGCCGGCCGCGACCTCTTCCCTCTCCTCCTCACCCTGCGCCAGTGGGGAGAGCGCCACGCCTTCGAACCCGGCGAGCCACACTCCACACTGGTCGACCAGCACGGCAACCGCGTGCCGGACATCAAGCCGACCGGCGCCAACGGCGCCCTCATCGACGCCGACACCACTTACGTGCGGAAGACCGGCGGTGAACGGCACCGGTGAGGCGACGGCCGACGGGCCGACGGGCCGACGGGCCGACGGGCCGACGAGACGGTCAGCGTCTGTACCCGGGCGCGCACAGCGACGAGGTGTGCCCGGCCGGCTCTCGGGCGGCACCCGCAGGCCAGACGACCTCCACGGCGATACCGCGGGCACGGGCGTACGCGACCATGTGGGCGGTGGCGTCCTGCCCGCTGGACGGTGAACCGTCCCAGACGGCCAGCAGCCGGCTACAGCCGCTGACCAGCCGTTCGTCCGCGCTCACACAGGCGTCCCGGTCCAGCGGGTCGAAGGGAAGCATCCGTATCTGCTCGGCCAGGGCCAGCAACTCCCGGTGCGCCCGCCGGTCGTGGAAAGGAGCGTCGGCGAAGGCGTCGCCCCGTTCCGGGAGCAGGACCACCAGGCGCTGCCCCACCTCGTTCACCACCCGCCCGAACACCAGGGGCAGTCCGGCGCCGGCGCGTACCAGTGCCGTCGCGCGGGGCGGCAGGCCCCGCACGCGCTCCCGTAGTTCGGCCCGGACCAGATCCCATGTGGCCGAGGTCAGGTCGGCATGTCCTACTGCCGTGATCATCCGCTCGCTCGCTTTCTCGCCATGTGGTGCGCTCCGCTCGTATCCGTCCTGTCCCCGCACGGTCAGCGGGCACGACCCGCGCGCGTCAGCTCCGCGCGCAGCAGATCCAGGCCCATCGGCCCCAGGTTCAGCGCATGGTGGTGGAACCGCTTGAGGTCGAAGGCCGCGCCGTCGCGACGGCGGGCCGCCTCCCGCGCCTCCAGCCACACCCTCTCTCCCAGCTTGTAGGCGAGGGCCTGTCCCGGGCGTCCCAGATACCGGTCGATCTCGAACTCGACGAACCCTGGTGGACCGAGCCCGCAGTGTTCCGTGAGAAACTCGCGGCCCAGCTGCGGCGTCCACTGCTCTCCCTCGTGGAACCCGGTGCCCGCGGGGATGGGGAGCCGCAGGTGCAGCCCGATGTCCAGGACGACCCGTGCGGCGCGCAGCAGTTGCCCGGTGGCCAGCATCCCCAGCCGGTGGGCCGGGTCGGCGAGGTATCCGAGTTCGTCCATCAGCCGCTCGGCGTACAGGCCCCACCCCTCGACGTGCCCCGGGTGCAGTTCGCACGACAGCCGCTGGAACCGGTTGAGCCCGGAGGTGTTGAGCGTCGTCACACCAAGTTGCAGGTGGTGGCCCGGGACACCCTCGTGGAACATCGTGCTCGGCACGGTCCACGTCCGGATCGGCGCGCCCGGCTCGGGCCTGGTCCACCAGACCGTGCCGGAACGCGACAGGTCCTCGCTCGGCGCCAGATAGAAGGCGGGCCCGTCGGCAGGGCTGATCCGGCAGTCGATGCGTCGCAGTGGCCCGGGGATCGCGAAGTGCGTGCCGTCGAGGTCGGTGATGGCCGTGTCGGCGAGTTCCTGGAGCCAGTCGCGGAACCGCGCCCTGTCCGTCATCTGGTGGCGCGGGTCCCCATCGAGCCGCGCCAGCACGGCCGGCACCGGTTCGCCGGGCGCGATCCGCGCCGCTGTCACCGTCATGTCCCGCTGTATCCGGCCGAGTTCCTCCCAGCCCCAGGCGTAGGTCTCCCGCAGGTCCAGCCGGGTGCCGAGGAACTCCCGCACACCGAGCTGGTAGCGCTCCTCGCCCACGGCGTCCAGCTTCGGCGCTTGTGCCGCGAGCTCCCGCGACAGGTAATCCGCCATCCGTGTCAGCGCTTGGTTCGCAGCCGCCGCGGCCTGCTCCAGTGCGCCCCGCAGCTCACCGTCGCCGTGCCCGGCGGGCAACCCCGCCAGGTACTGCCGCATGTCACGGCACTCCCGGGCGTTACGGATCACCTGACGGTACGGTGCGACCCGGCCGCCGCGCCGCGCCGCCACCAGACTCTCCCGCAGTCCCGCCAGCGCCTGCGGGAGGGCCGACAGCCGCGCCAGCAACATCTCCCACGCGGTGTCGCGGCCCTGATCCAGCAGCCCCACCGCTTGACGCAGACGCTGGACCGGCCCGTCGAGGGTGTCCAGCAGCGTGCCGTACACGTCGGTGTCGGCCAGCGCCACCTGCGTGGCGAGCCACTCACGCAGCACCGCTGCCGCGACGCGCTCCGCGTCCCCGGCCACAGGCGTGTCGTCGACCGCCTTCAGCATGCGGCGCGCCGACGCCGCCCGCTCCTGCACCGCCTGGGGGCCGAAGTCGGTCAGACGGGTCTCCTGACCGGCGATGCCCATCGCCGCGGCGAGGCAGGGGTCCAGTACGGCCAGCTCGTCCACGTACTGATCCGTGAGATCGTCCAGTGCCGTCATGATCGGGACCGGCTCGGCGACGGCAGCCCGGGAGCGGCGACGGCCACCGCACACGACAGGTGCTGCTTCCTCATGCCGGCACCTGCTCGGACGTCGTGAGAGCGGCCGGGCCTGTGCGGACCGAGAGCGAGGCGAACAGGTCGGTGATCCAGCGCCGGCCGCCCTCGGGGGTGTCACTCGCGACGATCCCGGCGAGCACCGTCTCGCCGGCCTGGTAGGTGATGTGGTCGGGCAGCGGCGAGCCGGGCGGCAGTTCGTTCCAGGCGACCACGGACGGGTCGTCCCGGAACGCCGCTGTCCCGTCGAGCCCCTGGAACTCCCGTCCGGCCAGGTGGTGGCCGGGGCAGACGAACCAGCCGTACCGACGCCGCTGCGCAGGCGGCTCGGGGAGCGTTCCGGTGACGCGCTCGCCGAGCAGAGCGCGCAGTTCGTAGGAGGGCAGGTGGACGCCGGTGGCCAGCTCGACGGTGGCCACCACGTCGGCTCCCCCCACCCGGTTGCCGACCTCGAGGAAGACCAGCTCCCCCCTGTCCGCGATCGCCTCCAGATGGAAACTGCCGTCCTCGACACGCACCGCCGCCAGGACGCGGGACACCCAGGCGCGCTCCTCCTCGGACAGCGCGAGCTGGAACGACCCCAGTGGCCGGCCCTGTGCGTACTCCAGGCAGGTGCCGACGTACTCACTCGCGCTGAGGACCAGTACGTCGCCGCCCTGCACCAGGCCGTCGAAGTGCCTGATCGGCCCGGAGACGAACTCCTCCACCTCGAAGTCGGCCCGGTCGCTGCCCGTGTCGAGCCGGGATATGCCGGTGCGGCCCTCGGTGATGGCCGCGGCAGCCTGCCGGGGTGTGTCGAAGACGAGGACGTCCTCGCTGGACGCACCGCGATGCGGCTTCAATACGGTCCGGCCGTACCAGGAAACCCGGCCCTCCAGCTCGAGGAAGTCCGGCAATGCGAAGAAGCGGGGCACGCGCAGACCCGCGTTCTCGACCACCTGCTTCATCAGGACCTTGTCCCGGGCGAGCGCCACCTGGCCGGCCGGCGGGCCGGGCACGCCCAGGTACTCGCGCAGCAGGGCGGCGTCGAGCAGCTCGTACTCCGATACCGAGATGACCCGGTCGAAGTCGCGGGGCCGGTGTGCCAGCCAGTTCCGCGCCTCTTCGAAAGCCGGGCGCAGACCCGGACGGCTCACCCGCTCGCAGCGCAGCTGCGGCGGCAAGGTGGCCAGCGCCTGGTCGGTCCCGAAATAGGTGACCTCGTGCCGGTCGTGGGAGATCCCCCGGTGATATTCGATCTTGAAGTAGGGCACGCGGTGCAGAATGAGAATCTTCATCGGGCCTTCCTTGAGGAAGCGGGGAAGCGAAGGGCGTGGTCCAAGGCGTCCGACCAGGCCTCGCGCAGTGCGTGGACGACGGTGCGGATGTCGGTGCGGCCGCCGCGCAGGACGACGCAGCACTGTGCCGCGAAGTCCGCGTTGTCGCGGGCGACCGCGTGCAGGTCGCGGCGCTCGGCCGACAGCCAGGAGAACTCCGTGACAGCCAGTTCCCCCTCGGCCAGGCCGAGGCGTTCCGCGGTGGCCTGGACGGCGTCCGCGAACGGGTCCGTGCCGGACAGGACGTCGTCCGGGGAGAACGAGCGGTCGGTGGCGACGCCGAGCAGCACGGTCGCCGCCGAGCACTCGGCCACCAGTTCCGGCGTGCCGACGGCTGTACCGAAGGCCGTGTCGACCCAGCGGTGGTGCAGGTCGATTCCGTACACCCATCGGGCCAGCGACCAGATCTTCATTCCGCCCGGTCGCCGGTTGGGCTCCACCACCGCGGCGCGCAGCCCGTCGTCGCTCAGCTTGATCTCGTTGTGGAAGGGCCCGTCACACTGCCCGACGAGCAGGTTCGCCTGCCGTCCCGCTCGTTCCAGCGTCGCGCGCTCGTGCTCGTACACCCGGGCGGGCAGGACCTGGGCGATCTCGACCGGGTACCGGCCGCGCGCGCTGATCTTCTCGGTGAGGAACGCCAGCGGACCCAGTCCGTCGAAGGAGTACTCCCGCCGGTACGGAATGAGCTCCTCGCAGATCACCCCGCCTTCCAGATAAGGAAGGACCTCGGCGAACACCGCCGTGAGGTCGTCGCCCGGCCGCACCACGACGACGCCCCGGTTGTTGCCCTCCGCCGCGGGCTTCACGACGAAGCCCTGGGGGTGGTCGCGGGCGAATCCCTTCAGCTGGTCGAGCGAGGCGATCTCGGCAAACGCGGGCACCATGATCCGTTGCGTCTCCAGCAGGTCGGCCACGCGCGCCTCGCCGAGGCGGTAGCGGTACTTGGAGAACGCGCCCTCGGCCAGTCGCGACGAATCGACCGGGACGTCCAGCCGCTCCAGCAGCTCGGCTCCGCTGCGCACGGCGTTGTCGGAGAAGACGATGCCCGCTCTGATCCGCTCACGCCGGTTGCCGAGCAGCTTCTCGCCCATCTCGGCGAAGTCGTCGCGCAGCGGATCGAGGTCGATCACCTCGTCGGCGAGGGCGCGGTCGGTCCCGGTGGCGTCGGCGCGGATGAGTATGACCGTCGCGCCGTGGTGTTCGCGCGCGTGATCCCGCAGGTGGCGGACCTCGTCGACGCGGCTCAGGTTGTAGTCGACGATGAGGAGGATCGGCCTGGTCATCCGCGCTCCCTTTGGTACACGATCTCGATGGCGTGCTCGGAGGCGGGCAGCAGCCGGGGGAGGACCGCATCGCGGTCCGCTCGGTCCATGCGCCAGAGCACCTGGCCGAGGAACACTTCGCGCGAGGACGAGCGCACGACGTCGCCGGGCTTGAGCAGGACCTGCGACACGACCGGCGGCAGGGGGAGGTCGTCGTTCAGACGCACCGCGCGGATCGTTCCGGGGTCGGCGAAGAAGACCCGGAAGAACGTCGCGTTACGGCCCTGCGTCGTGCCGTCCGCCGCGAATGACAGGCTCTTCAGCGCCTTGCTGAAGCCGGCCGGCCGGCCGGCGGCGAGCAGGGAGTCCAGCCAGAGGTCGAGCAGGCCGGGACCGCCGGTCAGAGCCGCCACACTGGGCGAGATCAGACTGCCGCCGACCCGCGGGTTGACCTCGATCAGATCCCAGCCGGACGCGGCGTGCCGCGCCTCGACATGGAAACAGCCCCAGTCGAGGGCGAGGACATCCAGCACACTCGTCACCCAGCGGATTCCGGCGGCGATCTCCTCCTGCGACAGGCTGGTGGGCGGGCTGACGCAGGCGTTCTCCAGCACGGTCCCCGCCGTCTCCGTGACCTGGCACTTCTCGTGCACAGCCACGACGTGGGGCTCGGCGTCGACGACGATCACCTCAAAGCTGAACTCCCGCCCCGGCACATAGTCCTCGACGAGGAACTCCATCCCGCCGGCGACACCGTGGTCCGAGCCGGCTCCCGGGTCCACACCCTCCTCCACGGCCGGGTGCGCGTGCGGGCCCGGTCCCACGGGATCGCCGGAGCCGGGCTGGGCGGCGAAGACGCTGGAGTAGACCGTGTCGGACCGGGCCTCGGCGGCGATGCGTTCCACGTCGGTCCAGGTCGTGTCGGCGGTGAGTGGAAACGTCCCGAAGGAGGCGATGCCGCTGACCGGCTTCACGAAGTAGCGGCCGCCCTCGCGCTGGCGTTCGGCGAGCGTCTCGGGGGTGAGAGCGGACGCCCGGCCACGGCTGAGCCCGGCGTCGGCAAGCCGGTTTCGCAGCGTCCGCTTGTCCCGCAGGTCCAGGACCTGCTTCTCCTCCAGGTCCGGGACCCCCAGACGGGCGTTGGCCAGCGCCATCAGATGCCGGTAGCCCTCCCAGACGGTGAGGCAGCACTGCACCGCCACGCCCGCTGCCCGGAGCTGGTCGAGGTAGTCCTCGACGTCGCGGACCGTCAGGACGTGCCCGGTGGTCACCCGCACGTCGGCGGCGATGTCGGCCAGCGTCGCCGGCCTGGATGTCTGGTGCTGCGGTTCCGGCAAGGAGCTGAGCACATAGCCCTTCAGTCCCCGCGCCGTGACCGTGCCGAGAAGGTCCTCCATGAACGAGAACCCGACATGGCTGAGCAGCAGCACGCCCCTGGCATTTTCGGTGCTCATTCCGGCCTCCTTACCGGCAGGCGGGGGCGCGGCCGCGCCGCGCCCCCGCTGGGACGGATCTCAGGCCGGCTGCTTCTCGGCCCTGGCGATGGTGTCCAGGTAGAGCTCCTCGAAGTACTGCGCCAGGATCTGCTGGTGCTCGCGGAGGTACCGCTTGAACGAGTCGATGTCGTCCTGGCCGCGCAGCAGGTGCCGGACGGCAGCCCACACCTCGCCGGGGTGGTCGTCGTTGATGTCGGTGTGCGAGTGGTTGATCTGGCCGCCGATGTTGGCCTCGCCGACCGACTTCTTCAGCGCCTCCAGCTTCTTGGGCTCCAGCTTCACGTTCACGTACTCGACGAGGTAGGAGTACGCCACCACGCCGAGCGGGCCCTCGTGGTCCAGGAGGTACGAGAAGTAGCCGGTGAGCAGCTTGGTCGACAGGTAGGGCTCGGTGGCCAGGAACTGCTCGCGGGACACCCCCGCCTTCTCCAGGTCGGCGATGAACAGCTCGTCGTGGAGCATCTCCTCCTGTTCGTAGTTGGCCCAGACCTGCGCCGCCTGGGGGCTGATCTTGGCGATCTCCACCAGCGCCTTGGCCTCGGACACGCGCAGCATCCGGATGCGCCAGGCGGTTTCGATCAGGTTCCGCTTGTAGTACTCGGAGTCGACGTTCCTGCCTTCGAGATGGGCGGCCTCGGGGACGTTGGCGTACCACTCGAGGACCTGCTGGTCGAGCTGCGCGTCGATCTCGGCGCGCAGCTCCGCCGAGGCAGTGCTGTTGAGGAACCAGGTACGGTCCCCGTAGCCGACGTTGGTCACGCGGTTCGGCATGGTTCACCTTTCGGTTGGACGCTCGGACTCTCGGTGCGAGCGGTTTCAGATGTCGGCGACGCGAACGGTCGCGTCGCCCCGCAGCCGGCACTGGCAGGCCAGGCGGTGGGTGCCGCCGGTGCGGCCGAGGTCCTCCAGGAAGTCGAGCTCGTCGTGGTCGGGTTCGCCGAGGGAGTCAAGACCCTCGAGCACCTCGATGACGCACGCGCCGCACGATCCGGAACGGCATCCGAAGGGGATGGGCCGCTGCGGCGTCTCGTACTCGACTTCGGTGAGGGGAGATCCCGCCGGCAGCAGGATTTCGGTTCCCGCCGGAAGGATCGTCAATTTTTTCAGGTTCATGACAAGATCGCGGCATCGATGTCGGTGGAGTGCTCCGGTACGAGGCGCGATCCAGGGCGCAGCTCGACCGCCGCGTGATTCGCCGCGGTCGCCGCCTCGCCGAAGGCCACCGATATGAGCGGAACGCGGCCCTCGTAATGGCAGATGTCACCGACCGCGTACACTCCCGGCGCATTCGTCCGCATCGCTCCGTCGACCAGAATAAGGCGATGACTCATCTGGAGTCCCCAATCGGCGATCGGACCTAGGTTGGTAATGAATCCCAGCGCTCCGACGAGAACCTGCGCGGGCATCTTCAATTCCTGCTCATCGGCCCGGACCCACACTTCTTCCAGACGTTCGGTTCCTTTGCAGGCCGTCACCTGCGCGTCGGTCACCACTCGAATACCCGAGGAGTACATCTGCTTGACGCTGTGCTCGTGGGCGCGGAAGGACGAGCGCCGGTGGACGACCGTGACGGACCGTGCGATCGGCGCGAGGGCGAGGGCCCAGTCGACCGCGCTGTCGCCGCCGCCCACGATCACCACGTCACGGTCCCGGTGCTCGTCCGGACGCCGCACGTGATGTGTCACGCCACGCCCCTGATAGGGCCTCAGACAGGGCAGGGTACGCGGGACCGAACGGCCGAGCCCCGCCGCGATCACGACGGCTCCGGCACGCACCAGCCCGCCGTCCTCCAGCCGTATCACCCAGCCCCCGCCCTCTTCCCGCACCAGGGAGGTCGCTGTCCGGCCGAGCAGGAAACGCGGATGGAACGGCTCCACCTGGGTGATCAGACCGTCGACCAGTTCTCGGCCCCGTACGGCCGGATGACCGGCGACGTCATAGATCCGCTTCTCCGGGTACAAGGCCGCGACCTGTCCGCCCGGCTCCGGCAGCGCATCGACCAGCACGCTGGAAAGCCCTCGGAAGCCCGCGCAGCCGGCGGTGTACAGACCGGCCGGCCCTGCGCCGACCACAGCCACGTCCGCGCTCGTCTCCGCGTCGGTCATGGTCGTCTCCACTCGAACCCCTGCTTGGTCCATCCTGAACTCCAGATGTTTCTAGCGTTCGGCCGAAGAACTCTGCTGCCCAATTTCGAGAACCGGTCGTACGGGTGACGTGCAGCAACTCGTCTTCCTGCCGTTCGGCTTTTCCCCGCCGATGTCCGGCACTGCTGCCGCTGAACTGCTTCTCATCATTCAGGGGCTCTGATCCGCCGTCAAGAAATGGATTCGAAACTCCGCCCGCCGCTATTCACGGATCGCACGGTGCGGGGCCGCTTTCGGGCTGAGCCGGACGGGGCGGCCCGCTCACCCGCCCCGAGCGTCCCGGCTCCGGCGCGCTCTCCTGTTCGTCCGCGTCACCGACTGCCTGGTCCAGAGCGCTGGCGAACCGCTGCCACTCCCGGGCGTAGGAGCTGGCCAGGTCCGCGACGGCGACGGCGCAG
Organism: Streptomyces sp. NPDC002018; assembly: GCF_042890865.1. Lineage (NCBI taxonomy): Bacteria > Bacillati > Actinomycetota > Actinomycetes > Kitasatosporales > Streptomycetaceae > Streptomyces > Streptomyces sp. NPDC002018. The sequence continues at coordinate 276,556 of NZ_JBIASO010000001.1, read as the reverse complement.
TGCGGCGGCACCGCGGCCAGCAGTTGCTGCCCTGCTTCAAGATCGGGCGCTCGCTCGTGGAGCCAGCGCAGTAACGCCCGCCCGGACTGGGTGAATCTGAGGGACGGGTCCTTCGCCAGGGTCTCGATGTACCGGGCCCGACCGCGCCCTGCGCGGCGACTGGTCATCGGACTGCCCGCGCCGCCCGCGAGGGGCGGGTTCCGGACTTCGCGTGCGGTGCTCCGGTCCAGCGGCCTGAACTCCTGCTCGCCCTGCCGGATCCGCTGCCGGATCTCGCATGCCGTGCTGACCGACACCCCTGCGGCGGTGGCCGTCTCGTGGAGCGTGGCGGCCGGGTGCTCGGCGAGGAACGCACGGACTGCCTCCCGGCGTTGCGCCGCGTCGAGCGGACGAGAACGGCCGTCCGCCCCGACCCGGACCTTCGACTGTGGAACTTCCTCACTCGAAGCGCGGCGGACGGCGCCCACGGTCTTGGGCGACAGCCGGGTGATGCGCGCGATCGCCCGGTCCGACAGATCGGGGTGTTGGGTCAAGATCCGCCGGGCTGCGGCTTTTCTGTCCTTGAGGGTCAGTGGCAGACCATGGCTGACGTTGGCCGCCACGGAGTGGATGAACACCTCATTGGCCGGCCCGTCCAGATACCGGACCGGGATCATTTCCTCTCCTCGCAGCCGGGCGGCCCGGAGGCGATGCATCCCGTCGACCACGCGCCGGGTGTCCCGATGTACCAGTATCGGCTCGATGTCGCCCTGCGCGAGAACGTCGATGTGGTCCTGGCTCAGCCCTCCCAGACGCGGCGAGTCGGCATCCACCAGCGAGACGACGGGCGTCAGATGAACGTCGGCATACTCTGCCGCCGTCGTCGGGGCGGAATCCTGAGCCGCCGTCCGCGACCGGTCCGGCAGGCGCGTGGGGGGCGGGTTGTCCACAAGGTCTGAAGGAGGCACCGAAGATCTGCTTTCTGTCGGTTGTCTGCATGTGGAGGGCTGCAAGCACCGAGGAGAACGTCGTCGGGTCCGGTGAGCGTGATGCCCGGCGCAGGGGTGCCGTGCAGTGAAGGGCGGCGCAGTGGGTCTCGCGGCGAGCGAGGACTGTCATGGCGGGGTGGGGCATCGCCACGGACAGCGCGGACGCGCCTCGGCCGACGGCCTGACGGCTCGGTCCGCGGGGGCGGAGGTCCTGCCCGGGAGCCGCCCGGATATCGGCGGAACGGGCACGGCCGGTCCGTCAGTCCCCGGACGGCCGACAGGCGAGAATCAGTTCCTTGTACGGCTTCACCCGGCGTCGGCCTGCCCTCGCCGTACGGTCGAAGACAGGCTCGGCGGATGCTCCTGGTGTGGGCTCGTGCAGCAGTGCCATCGGGACTTCCTCCCAAGCGCCATACCGCTGTCCCCGATCGATGTGCGGCGGCCCTCACCGCCGGCTGCGGGGGATCAGCCGACGGCGAGGCCGATCCAAGCATAAAGAGTGCTATTTATGCGAGTCGGTGAAGCGGTGTGACGCCACTCGGCCAAGTCCGCCCGCACGAACCGTCCTGACCATGGTGAACCGGGACGAACTTGCGCAGCCGACCGCACCAGCCGACCGCACAGGCAGGGCAGGCACCGGCACGGCTCGGCGTACTTGTCCGGCTCGCCCGACCTCCCGCGCCGGATGACGAGGCGGCGCTGCCGCGCCGACACGGCCCGGTGCCGTACGCCCGCGTTTTCGAGCCACCCGCACCGTTGGACTTGCCCAAGTCGTCACGCGGCCCTCCCCCTCTAGCCATGGATAAAGAGCGCTATTTATGCTTGGCTCGGCCTCGCCGCCGGGGAATCCCCCGTCGTCGGCGGCGGGGCCGCGCACACAAGTCGGCGACAGCGGTACGTCGCGTGGGAGGGAGGTCCCGATGGCACTGCTGCACGAGCCGGCACCGAGAACCTTCCCCCCGGGCGTCCAGGGCCCTTGCCTCCGGTCGTTCGTCGAAACCGTCTTCGACCATCTGCCCCGAGCAGACCAGCGCAGGTGGGCCGAGCTGTACGTGAGGGCACTGCTGCGGACACCCGGCAAGAAGTCGTTGCGGCGGCTGGCGGAATCCGTCAGCGACTCGCCGACGGCCTCACAGGCTCTGCACCAGTTCGTGAACGCCAGCCCCTGGGACTGGACGGCGGCACGCCGGAATCTTCTGCGCCGGGTGGCGCCGACCGGCGAAGCGGTAACGGCCTGGACACTGGCACCCGCCTTCATACCCAAGCGCGGCGAGCACTCCGCCGGGGTTCACCGCAGGTTCGACCCGGTGCTGGGCCGACTGCAGAACTGCCAGCTCGGTCTGGTGATGCTGGCCACGGGCGAGCACGGCCCTCTGCCCGTCGACTGGAGCCTGTACATCCCTCGGACATGGGCGCGGGCACGGCGGTCGAAGGTGCGGGTGCCGGACGAGATCCGCGGTCCGCTGTGGTCCCAGGCGGCGGATCTCCTGCGACGCACCTCCTCGCTGTTTCCCGGCCGATGTGCTCCTGTCACGGCCGACCTGTCCTGGTTACCGGACCGCGAGGCCTTTCTCCATGACCTCACCCAGAGCGAACAGCCCTTCGTGGTGGAAGTCCCCGACACCGTGCGCGTCATACACGCGCCGTCCCCGTCGGCCGACTCGGCAGCGCTCACCGTGCACCAACTCCTCACGGGCCGTGGCAGCATGGCCGCAGAGGAACGGCAGGACGTCCTCACTCTCCCGGTGTCCCTGCCCAGTCCGTCGAGTGGACGCGTCCCGCTGCGGTTGTTCGTCCAGCACCGGCCGAACAACTCGGCACAGATCTGGCTGACGAACCTGGTCGACCGTCCGCTGCCCGACCTGCGCCCGCTGATGCGACAGCCGCGTCTGGCAGCGAGCGTGGTCAGCACCCTCCACGAGGACTTCGGGCTAGGGGACTTCGAAGGGCGGTCGTTCCCGGGCTGGCATCACCACACCACCCTGGTGTCCGCCGCGTTCGTCTACTTCCGGCTCCACGGTCGCCTACCCGTATCCCGCGACCGGCTGCGCGGGTGAGTGACGGGAGTGGCTGTCGCTCGGCGAAACGGGCGTCCGGCCCCACGTGAGAGTGCCGCCCCGGGGCATGGCCGCCGGTCGAGAGCGCGTCGCCCGATTGAGCAGCACGTGGCAGCACCACGTGGCAGCACGGCGTGCTCACGGCATGTCCGGTGCCAGACCGCCGAGCACGGCGCGCCAGATCTCCGCGAAATCGACAACCGTCGAGCCGCCCTCGGCTGCGGCCCTTCGGGAGTGTGCCGCCACTCCTTCCATCACGTACAGGATGAGATGCGCAGCAGTGGCCGGCCGCACGTCGGCGGCCAGGTCACCGGTGACGGAGGCCTCCTCCAGCAACCGCAGGACCTCCGCGCGGAAGGCACCGAGCCAGTCGGAGTGCACATGTCCCTCCCCGACCAGCCGCACAGCAGCCCGGGTGAGCACAGCGGTCTGCAGTGCCATGGCCACCCGGAGCGTGAGGGAGGAGAGGTCACGAAGGGGCCGACCGGTTGCGGAGCCCGCCGTGCAGAGGCGCTTCAGCTCGCCGGTGCCTTCCTCCACCACCGCCGACGCCAGTGCAGCCTTGGAGCGGAAGTGGAAGGTGATGGCCCCGAGCGTGACGTTCGCTTCCACACAGACGGAGTTGAGCGTCGTACCGTCGTATCCGTACTGGTCGAAGTGGCGCGCTGCTGCCAAGACGAGGTTCGCGCGGGTGTATGCGGCGCGTTCTCTGTTCTTCATGAAGATGCCTCAGGGGTCACAACGAATATGAGGGCGCGGGCCGGCCCACGGAAAACGGATGCGGTGGAGCCGGTCGGGCCGGTCGGACACCGGTCAGCGTCACGGCGGGCGGTTCCCTGAGGGTCTCCCACCGGGCCTGCCGTGACCTCCCCGGAGGGGGGCGTCGTGGAGCTGGGCGCGTGCTCCGGACCCCGCGCCGGCTTCCTGTCGCCCTTCGCCATGACGAGGCCTGCCAGGTCTCTCATGTACCGTCCCAGATTCGGCTGCCCGTGGCCGCGGGCGGAGCGGTCCCGCGGCTGCGGCTCGACGGGCGGTCCGACCTTATGGTGAGGGCCGGGTAACGGGCACGAGAACGAAGAGAACCCGGAGCGTTTCGAGCAAGTCCGCCGCTGCTGTGCGGCTGGGGCCTCCCGCCCGGATCGTGCTGGGCTCGCGTGCACCGGCACCGCGCCTCGCCGCGTTGCCGGCGGAGGATCGCCCGGACACGACCTAACGGGCCGTCCATCCCCCGTCGGCCGCGATGACCGCGCCCGTGGTGAACGACGAGCGGTCCGAGCACAGCCAGGCGGCCGTCTGAGCGATCTCCATGGGGTCGGCCAGGCGCTGTTGCATGGCGCGCTCGGTGAACGGCTTGAACAGTGCGGGCGTGTCGGAGAGCACTTGGTCCATCAGCTCGCTCCGGGTGCTGCCGACGGCGAGTGCGTTGACACGGATGCGCTGTTCCGCGTACTCGTCGGCCGCGGCCCTGCTCAGGCCGATGACGGCGTGCTTGGCGGCGATGTAGGGGGCAGCGGCGCCGGTCGCGCGAACCCCGGCGACACTGGAGGTGTTCACGATGGAGCCGCCGCCGTGTTCGAGCATCACGGCTATCTGTGCCCGCATCGCGTTCCACACGCCTCGGGCGTTGACATCCATGATGCGGTCGTACTCCGCGTCGTCCATCAGGTGCATCGGCGTACCGGTGGAGGTCCACCCCGCGTTGTTGAAGGCGGCGTCGAGCCGGCCGTACGTCCGCAGCGCTGTCTCCACAGCCGCGCGCATGTCCCCCGCGCGGGTCACGTCCGCCACCACGGCGGTGGCCTGCCCACCCGCTGCACCGATCCCGGCCACCAGCTCCAGCAGCCGGTCCTTTCGACGGGCGGTCAGGACGACGCAGGCACCCTCCCGGGCGAAGAGCTCCGCCGCCGCTGCGCCGATGCCGCTGCTCGCTCCCGTGATGAGGACCGTCTTGCCGGGCAACAGACCCTGTGAGGGCATGAGGCTCCTTAACGTGGACGCCGCACCACGCCTTCTGTTGGCGTAACAGGCCCGGGGATCCTGACTCGAAAGAGAAAGAATGGGCAAGCCACACATTGGTGATTTCCGGCCTGCCCGCAACGGAACCACGTCATTCCGGCCGCACCGTGGTGACAGCCCGGCCCCCGGTAACCTGGCTGCCGCCCGCGTCGGGCACGGCTCTTCACGGCACAGCGGCCGCCGCTCTCACTCGAAACTGTCCCTGTGGCCGGCCGCCCACTGGGCGAAGGTGGTCGCAGGCCTTCCGGTCAGCCGCCCGACCGTGTCCGTGGTGCGTGCCTTGGCGCCGGCCAGCTGCCGCTCGGCGCTTGCGATGAGAGCATCGGCCAGCACCGGTGAGTATCTGTGTGCGTAGGTGGCGTAGGCCTCCTCAGGGGAGAGCTCCCGGCATGTGACGGGGCGTCCGAGCAGCTCGGCCAGCACTGCCGTCTGTTCGTGGGCCGACAGCGACTGCGGACCGGTGACCTGATGGGAGCGGAAATGGTGCCTGGCATCACCCAGGACGCGCGCCGACACCTCTGCGACGTCCTCGGGCGCGACGCACGCGTTGCGGCTGTGAGGGTGCAACGCGTATGTGGTGCCGCTGCCACGGATGCTTGACGCCCACACCAGGGCATGTGACATGAACGACCGTGGCTGGATCATGGTCCAGGGGATGCCGCTCGACTTGATGCGGTCCTCGTTGGTGCGCTGCCACTCGGTGATCAGATCGTGCGCCGCGCTGTCGCGCACCGCCGCCGCGGAGAGTTTGACGATATGTCCCACCGACACCTTGACAGCCGCGCGCACGATGTTGCGGTCGTGTTCGGGCCGTGTGGGATCGTTCGTGACGATGAACAGGGCGTCGGCGCCTCGAAAGGCGACCACGAGGCTCTCCAGATCGCCGTAGTCGCAGGTGACGTGCCGGATGCCGGACCGCCGCACGGTGCGAGGGGGCGTGCGGCCGGCCAGGGTGAGGCGGTGGTGAGGCGCCAGGTGCCTCACCATCAACGAAGCGATCTGCCCGGTGGCCCCGGTGAGGACGATGTGCCGGGACGCGCCCGCTGTCACGGTCACTGGGCGGGGATACGTGTGGGGCCGACGTGGATGTCGTGCAGCATCGTTTCCGAGGCGATGCTGGGCAACAACAAGTCCCACATGTCGCAGACGCGTTCCATGAGGTCGGCGCGCTTGGTCGCGAGGTCCGAGTAGACCTGCATACCGGTGCAGGCGCCGACGACGAAGCGGGCCAGATGGTCGGGGTTGACCCCGTCGCGGAGTTCACCGCTGGACCGGGCCATGTCCAGGTGACTGCACATCAGCTTCCGCCATTCCTCGAAGGAGGTGGCGTCGTTCATGCCGTGGCTGCCCTGTTCGGTGGCGAGACGGACCCCCGCACGAAGGACCGGATCACGTTTCATGCGGTCCGCCCACACCAGGGTGATGTCCACCAGGCGCTGCAACCCCGTTGACGCGAGGCGGGGTTCTATCGTCTCCGGCTGAGCGTTCATCAGGGCTTCGGCCAGTCCTTGCTTGGAACCGAAGTGGAAGTAGAGAGCGCCGAGGGTGAGCCCCGCCCGTTCCACGATCTGGGTCACGGATGCCCGCTCGTAACCCGCCTCGTCGAAGACCTCGGCCGCCGCCAGCAGGACTCTTTGGCGCGTACGGGCAGCCTGCTCCGCCTTGGCAGTAGGCACTGGCGATCACTCCTCGACAGACATAGATAACGTACTTTATGTTTACCGTATCGCTGTTGAGCGGGCCATCGATACAGGGGGAGAGCATCGGCATGCCTCACTTACGCGGCTACGGAAGCAACAGACCACAGGCCATCGAGAAGGTTCCTCAAGAGCTCGTCCACAAGCACGCGGCCACCGAAGTGCTCCTCACCGGCTGGACCACTCACGGCGGCAACCGGCACACCGTCCGGGCCCGGTGGCCCCACTCCCACACCTTCTACCGGCCCCGCAACCGACGCTTCGACCCGTTGCTTTTCGTCGAGACCGTGCGCCAGACCTTCCCGCTGCTGTCCCACGTCGCCTACGGCGTACCCTTCGGCAGCCATCTGGTCTGGGACAGCTTCAGCTTCGAGGTCGAGCCACGGGCCATGCTCATCCCGCGGTCCCCGGCCGACGTCGTCCTGGAGATCACGTGCTCCGATGTCCGAATGAGGAAAGACTGCCTGGTCTCGATGACCATGCACGCGGACGTCCGCCTCAACGGCCGCCACGTCGGAGCCGCCAGCACCCGGTTCACCAACCACTCCCCGGCCGTATACCGCCGGCTGCGTGGTCAGTACGGCCTCGGAGCAAGGGACCGCCGGACCGTGCCGCTTCCCCCCGCCCTGCCGCCCGCCGCGGTCGGACACGTCCTGCCCGAGAATGTGGTCCTGGCCGAAGCGGAACACGCGGGCCGATGGCAGTTGCGCGCCGACCAGGACCACTCGGTGCTGTTCGACCACCCCGTCGACCACGCCTCTGGCATGCTTCTCCTGGAAGCGCTCCGTCAGGCTGCTCACGTGGTCTCCCCAGCCAGCGACAGCACGGTGACAGGGATGTCCGTCTCTTTCCAGGGCTGGGTGGAACTGGACGCCCCCGCCTGGGTCTCAGCCGCACCCCTGCGCCGCAACGCGTTGAAGGCTGTCGTAGAACAGAACAACAGGACCTGTCTGAGCGGCGAGGTCACCATCGAGACCGATGCGGCCCCGACCCTGGAACGGCCGTCCCCGATGCCGTCCCAGGGGTCCGGACTGTCGATGGTCACGTAAGGCCCGGCGGCCGACGTCAGGTGATTCCCCAGCCGAGATTCTCGGCGTGGATCCGCACCGGACCGTGACTTCGACGCGGTCGTGATCGGCGAACCCTCAGGGCACCCGTATGTCATGTGCCGAGCTCGCCCGCCTCGTCCGCTCTGTCAGCGACCTCGCCGCCGCCGTACGCCAGGCCGGGCGTGAGGACAAGGCGGAGATCTACCGCCCACTCGGTGTCACTCTCACCGACGACTCAAGGCCCTCCGCGACCGCACTTCGCGCCCTTTTGAGCGACTGAGGAGCGAGTTGTTCACATCAGGTCGATTCGCGGACCACAAGTTCATTCGGCATGATCACCGGGTCTGTGGGGCCACCGTTGATGAGGCCGAGGAGCAAGTGGACGGCGGCGGTTGCCTGGTTGGCCATCGGGCTGCGCACCGAGGTGAGCGCGGGGGTGGTGTAGGACGCGGCTTCTATGTCGTCGAAGCCGACCACGGCCACGTCTTCCGGGACGCGCCGGCCTGCTTGGCGGAGGGTACGCAGGGCTCCGATCGCCATCAGGTCGTTGGCCGCGAAGACGGCGTCGAGGTCGGGGTCGTCCTCCAGGAGCTGACGCATGGCTTCGGCGCCGGAGACCCGGGTGAAGTCGCCCAGGGCCACGATGGAACGGCGGCCTGTGTCGCGCAGTGTTCGGCGGTAGCCGTCAAGGCGTTCCCGGGCTTCGTGGAGTTCGAGTGGTCCGGTGATGGTGGCGATCCGGCGCCGGCCCCGTTCCAGCAGGTGACGTACGGCCAGCGCCGCCCCGCCGGTGTTGTCCAGGGCGACGTACGGGACGTCCTGTGCGGAGGTGCGGTTGAAGGAGACGAGAGGCAGGCCCTGACGGGCCAGCGCCGCCGGCAGTGGATCCGTGCCGTGCAGGGCAACGAGCAGTACGCCGTCCACGTGCCCGCCGGCGACGTACTGCTCCACTCTGGTCCGGCTCTGGTCCGATTCCGCGAGCATGAGCACAAGCCGTTTGCCCGCGGCCTCCAGTTCGCGGCTGACCGCGCGCACAACGGCGGAGAACAGGGGGTCGTCGGAGACGACTCCTTGAGGTGGGTCGGAGATGACCAGGGCGAGGGTGTCCGTGCGCCGCGTGACGAGATTGCGTGCCGCTCCGTTGGGCACGTAGCCGAGTTCGCGGACGGCCCGCATGACGACGTCCCGGATCTGCGGAGCAACGGTCGTCTCGCCGTTGATGACGCGGGAGACGCTCGATTTGGACACGCCCGCCCGGGCGGCGACCACTTCGAGAGTGGGGCGTTTCATGTCTGGCCGTCCCCCGTGCCGCCGCCCGGGTACGTGCGCGAGGAGGGTTTTCTCATCGAGGCGATCTCCGGCTCTGCGTCGTGGCAAGGACAGCAGCGTATCCGCAGGCGGGGCGGCACGAACTCGCCCACGTCATCATCCACCTTTGCAGTTTCTCGCAAGCGTTTGCCTTCTGCGGAGATACCCCGGGGATCGTTCCCTCGCCGTCCGACAACCCTTCTGTCGTCGATTTTTCTTAGTGGATAGGAGTCTTGACAGGTCCCTCCGCCCCCTCCATTCTCCCCTCAGGGAGCGCTCCCCCACCTCAAACCCCACTCGAGGAGTTGCACGTGCAAATTCTCGGCAAAAGGTTCATCCTCTTCTGGGCGATAGCCGCCTCGTTACTGGCCTTCGTCGCATTGCCCGCACCATCCGCCCAGGCAGCGGAGGTTCTGCTCTCTCAGGGCAAGCCCGCCACCGCCTCAAGCACCGAGGGAGCCTTCAACGCACCCGCCGCCGTCGACGGCGACTTGGGCACCCGGTGGTCCAGCGCGTTCACCGATCCGCAGTGGATACAGATCGACCTCGGAGCCGAAACCCGCATCAGCCGCGTCGCCCTCAACTGGGAGGCCGCGTACGGCAAAGCGTTCCGGATCGAGGTGTCGAACAACGCACAGGACTGGGCCCCCGTCCACGAGACCACCACGGCCACAGGGGGCGCTCAGAGCCTGGCCGTTGCCGGCACCGGCCGCTACGTACGGATGTACGGCACACAGCGCGGCACTCCGTACGGCTACTCGCTGTGGGAATTCCAGGTGTACGGCACCACCGGTTCCGGAGGGCCGGGCGATGCCGGCACGCTGCTCTCCTACGGCAGGACCGGCACGGCCTCCTCTTCCCAGAGCGACCAGAACTGCTGGGAGTGCACACCGGCCAGGGCATTCGACCGCGACCCGGCGTCGCGCTGGGCGACCAGCTCCACCACGGGATGGACCGATCCGGGCTGGATCTCCATCGATCTCGGCGCGACGGCCCAGATCGACAAAGTCGTCCTGCAGTGGGATCCGGCCTATGCCAAGTCGTTCCAGATCCAGGTCTCACCGAACGGACAGGACTGGACCCCCATCTACTCGACGACGTCCGGCACAGGCTTCAAACAGACGCTCACCGTCTCCGGCACCGGCCGCTATGTGCGCATGTACGGCACGGAGCGTGCCACCCCGTACGGCTACTCGCTGTGGGAATTCCAGGTGTACGGCAGCGGTGGCGCTCCGATACCGGCTCCGCCCTTGCCGAGCGACCCCGCGAACCCGCCGCGGCTGGTGTGGAGCGACGAGTTCGACGGTGCTGCGGGCAGCAGGCCCGACGCCTCGAAGTGGAGGGCCGATCCGGGGACGGGGCCGAACAACGAACTGGAGTACTACACCGATCACCGCAACGCCGCGCTGGACGGGGCCGGACACCTGGTGATGGAGGCGCGTAAGGAGGCCACGGCCGGATCGTCGTGCCCGCGTGACCCCCTGAGCGGCAGCACCACGTGCCAGTACACCTCGGCGCGGATGAACACCGGCGCGACGTTCCAGTTCACATACGGCCGGGTTGAAGCACGGATCAAGGTGCCGAAGGGCAACGGACTGTGGCCCGCGTTCTGGATGATGGGCGCCGACTTCCTGACCGGGCGGCCGTGGCCGTACAACGGCGAGATCGACATCGTGGAAGTCCTGGGCAAGGATGTGAAGACCGCGTATTCCACGGTCCACGCGCCCGCCTACAACGGCGGAGGCGGCATCGGTGCCCCCTACAAGCTGCCCGGGAACGCTGACTTCTCTGACGACTTCCACACCTGGACCGCCGACTGGAACAGCAGGGGCATCACCTACAGCCTCGACGGCCGGGTCGTCTTCTCTCTGGACAAGGACCAGGTGGAGCAGACCCGTGGACCGTGGATCTTCGACCACCCCCATTACATGATCCTCAACCTGGCGGTCGGAGGTGACTGGCCCGGCCCGACCGACTCCAGCACCCCGTTCCCGTCCAGGATGCTCGTCGATTACGTGCGGGTCTTCCAGTAAACACGCGCGAACACCTCCCCTCCCCCGGGCCGCGCCCGCCCGCTCCTGGGTGCGGCCCGGGACCTCCGGATCACGCGGCAGGCGCACCCCGCTCTCTGCCCTCTGGTCCTCACCTGCCGCCGCGGTCGAAGGATCCGGCGTTTCATCCCGACATCCCTGAGGAAGTGAGATGCGCAGATATCCCGCCCATCTGTACACGCTGTTGGTAGGAGCACTGGTGGTCGCGCTGGCCGCCGCCGTGAGCCTGACCGTGTCGACCCAGCAGGCGCAGGCCGCCACGGTCACCGTCCAGGCGGAGTCCTACGCCGCCCAGTCCGGCGTCGGCCTGGAGGCGACTGCGGACTCCGGAGGAGGAGAAAACGCGGCGTTCCTCGCCGACGGCGACTGGATGCGCTTCGACAACGTCAACCTTGGCGCCGCCAGCCGGCTGACCGTCTCCGCCCGGATCGCCTCCGCCGTCGGCTCGGGCACCATCGAACTGCGTACCACCAGCGCCACCGGGCCACTGCTCGCCGTCATACAGGTCGCGCCGACCGGCGGCTGGCAGAACTGGGCCACCCGCACCACCGACGTCACCACCTACCCCACCGGTGCGCAGACCGTGTTCGCCGTACTGCGCAGCACCGCACCCGGTGACTTCGTCAACATCAACTGGTTCTCCTTCGTCGGCGATGGAGACGGCCAGGCGGCAGGTTGGGTCCCCGTCGACCAGGTCAAGTGGAACGCCCAGGTGGCGCAGTTCCGCGCGATGACCCCGGCCACCGTACCCGCCGACGTGGTCCGAGTTCCTGAGTTCAACGCCACCTGCGACTACAGCCACTCCAAGCCGGACGACCCCATCGTCCTGCCCGGACTCGCCGGCGCGTCCCACATGCACAGCTTCTTCGGCAACAAGAGCACCGACGCGTTCTCCACCACCCAGTCGCTGCTGAACAACAAGGCCACCACCTGCGCACCCGCCGAGGACCTCTCGGCGTACTGGATCCCGACACTGTACGAGGGCAACAGGGCTGTCGAGCCCGAGAACATGATCGTCTACTACGGTTCCCGGCTGCCCGACCCCTCGGCGACACTGCCCTTCCCCGAGGGCTTCCGCATGATCGCGGGCGACGCCAGGGCGCAGACATCCACACCCGCGGGATCGCCGGGCCAGTACTGGTGCGCCGGCACGGGCGGCGAGATCGGCCGCAGCGCCGACGGCAACTGGCCGGTCTGTGCTCCGACCGCACACCTCACCCACCAGCTTGTCTTCCCCGACTGCTGGGACGGCAAGAACCTGGACAGCCCCGACCACAAGTCGCACGTCGCGTACACCTACGACGGCAAGTGCAGCGGCGCCTATCCCGTAGCCATCCCCAACCTCTCCTTCGTAGTCAGCTACCCGACCAACGGCAGCACGGCCGGCTTCCGGCTGGCCTCGGGCATGGCATCGTCCATCCACGGAGACTTCTTCAACGCGTGGGACAACGCCGCTCAGGGGCACCGTGTGAAGGACTGCATCACCCAGAAGGCCAAGTGCAACTCCGCCGGCACGTTCTGACCTGCGTCCGGCATGCGCCACAGCCATGGCGCTGCTGGTGGTCGGCTGCACTGCGCAGCCGACCACCGGCACCTCGCCAGGAGCGGACGCATCGCCGGCGTGGTGGTCGCCTCCTGATCACGCCCTCGCTGCCCGGAGGGGCCGTGAGACTCGCGCAGCGGCCGACACTGGACCGAATACTCCTGACACGCTCGACCCGGGCGGCGAGCCAGGGCCTCACCCCGCGAAGCGACCGCGTCGGGCACGGGACGCGTCCGTTTTCTCCCCGGCTCGCTGGGTGCTCACTCCCCGTACGACGTGGCAGGCCCGCCGCCTCGGAGCACTGCCTGGATGCCGGCACGCCTGATCCGACACCCCGAAGAACGCGTCTACGCCATGCGCCACCTGAACGACGGCGACGCTCCGGCTGGCAGCCGTACGCCGCGGACGTTGTCCCGGTAGACCTCGTGGTCATAGCCGTGCTCGGCATACAGATGCTTGGGGCCACGTAGTGGCTGGCGGACGGGCCGGTGGGCGGCCCGCCGTTCATCGCGCGGATGCGGCCGGAGTCGACCTACGCTCCGCCACCCAGGGCACCACGGCCCCTATGACCCGCGACGAGATCGCCCGCCTGGTCCGCTCCCTCGGCGATCTCACCGCCGTCATCCGCCAAGCCCACACCGAGGACAAAGCCGAGATCTACCACCAACTCGGCCTCCGGCTCGTCTACACCCCGGACCCACACCACGACAGAACCCCACAGTCCCAGAGAGACCGTGGGGTAATGGTTCGTGTCCGAGGGGGGACTTGAACCCCCACGCCCGATAAAGGGCACTAGCACCTCAAGCTAGCGCGTCTGCCATTCCGCCACCCGGACGAGTGGTCGAACCGCGGCTTTCGCTCGCGGCGACACGGATAACGATACCAGGGGATGGAGGTGCTCCTCACCCGTATATCCGGTGGTCAGCGGTCCGCGTGGGGCGCTGACCACCGGGGTGGGCCTCCCCGGCGCGGGGCGCTCCTCCGGGGTGGGGAGGGGCGTCCGGCCGGGGGCGGAGCGGTGGGGTGCGGGTCAGCGGGTGCGGGTCACGGCATCAGGTGGTAGTCCGGGAAGTTCCCCGGCGGGCGCTCGCCCGCGGGGCCGTCCGTGACCGCGCGTACGAGCAGCTCGCCGCCGACGAACGCGCCCCGCCAGGAGTGGCCGAAGCCGCCGAAGAGCTCGTCGCGGTCACCCCGCGAGCGCGGCTTGCCGTGGCCGACCTTGAAGGCCCGGATCTGGGGGGAGAGCCGGGCATAGGTCGCCGGGTCGTCGGTGGAGAGGGTCGCGACGAGGGCGCCGTTCGAGGCGTTCATCGCGGCCAGCAGTTCCGCCTCGGTGTCGACCAGGACGATGGTGTCGACCGGGCCGAAGGGTTCCGCGTGGTGCAGCGGGGAGGACGGGGGCGGGTTGAGGAGGGTCACCGGCGGGAGGTACGCGCTGGTGTCCTGCCCGGCCAGGAAGAGTCCCTCGGACAGCGACCCCTCGTGCAGCGGGACCGCGCCGCGGCTGATCGCCTCGGCGACATGATCGGCCAGTTCCTTGGCCTTGGCCGCGTTGATGAGCGGTCCGAAGTCCAGTTCGGGCAATGGGTCGCCGGGCTGCTCGACCGCCAGGGGGTGCCCCAGCCGGATGGAGCGTACGGCGGGGAGGTAGGCGGCGAGGAAGTCCGCGAAGAGCGAGCGCTGGACGACGAAGCGCGGATACGCCGTGCAGCGCTGCTTGCCGTAGTCGAAGAGCTTCGGGATGACGGCCGTCAGCGCGGTCCAGTCGCTGTAGTTCCAGATGCCCCAGGTGTTGAGTCCCTCCTGTTCGAGCACATGGCGCTTGCCGAGGTCGGCGACGGCGGTGGCGATCCTGGCGCCGGTGTCCCGGCCGCCGACGAAGGAGACACAGCCGATCTCCGGCGAGCGCACGAGCGCCTCGGAGAGTTCGCCGCCGCTGCCGCTGACCAGGGTGATCGGGATGCCCTCACGGGCGGCGAGCGCACAGGCCAGGGTCAGACAGGCCACTCCGCCGTCGGTGGGGGTCTTGGCGATCACCGCGTTGCCGGCGAGTGCTTGCACCAGCATGGCGTGGACCAGGACCGACATCGGATAGTTCCAGCTCGCGATGTTGGAGACCGGGCCCGCCAGTGGGGTGCGGCCCGCCAGCATCGGCTCCACACCGTCGACGTACCAGCGCACACCGTCGATCGCACGGTCGACGTCGGCCTGGGCGAGGCGCCACGGCTTGCCGATCTCCCACACGAGGAGAAGGGCGAGCAGTTCGCGGTGTTCGGTGAGCGCGTCGAGCGTGGCGCTCACCCGCGCCTTGCGCTCCGCCAGCGGCACATGCCGCCATGCGCGGTGTTCGTCCAGGCAGGCACGCACAGCCTGCTGGGCGGTGGCGGCGTCCAGCCGCGGCGGCCCCGCTATGGGGCTTCCGTCGACCGGGCTGGTGGCGGGCAGTGCGCGGCCGTCCGCCTGCCACGACCCGGCCCAGAGATTACGCACCCGGTCGTCGAGGAAGGCCTCGGGCGCCACGGCGAGGCAGCGCTCCCAGGCGTCGGACCAGGACGTTCCGGGCTTCAGCGACAGAGTCAATTGAGGAGTGAGGGTGGGTGTCATCGAGGGTCTCCGCTTTCAGGGGCGGGAAATGACATGAGTCGTCCTGCCTGCCGTGGAAGCCGGGAGGCAAGGGCGAGAGGTGATGAGGAGATCAGGTCGCCATGGGGGCCACGACCTCTGTTGCTCGACGGTGACCGACCGGTTCGTCGCCCGGCCGGTCTCTACTACCCGCCGGTAGGAAACCGGGCGGGCAGCGGCAGGCACTCCGTTCAATTATGAGTGACGTCCCGCGTCACCGCGAGACGGTCCAGAACCAGCCGCGCCGTCTCCGAGGGAGTCGAGCCGACCCGTACGCCGACCGCCTCCAGCGCCCGCTTCTTGGCCCCGGCCGTACCCGAGGAGCCGGAGACGATCGCCCCCGCGTGCCCCATGGTCCTGCCTTCGGGTGCGGTGAATCCGGCGATGTAGCCGATCACCGGCTTGGTGACATGGCCGGCGATATAGGCCGCCGCCCGCTCCTCCGCGTCGCCGCCGATCTCACCGATGAGCACGATGATCTCGGTGTCCGGGTCGTCCTCGAACGCGGCGAGGCAGTCGATGTGGGTGGTGCCCACGACGGGGTCGCCGCCGATGCCGACCGCCGAGGAGAAGCCCGTCTCCCGCAGTTCGTACATGAGCTGGTAGGTGAGGGTGCCGGATTTGGAGACGAGCCCGATCCGGCCGGGC
This sequence comes from Streptomyces sp. NPDC002018, assembly GCF_042890865.1. NCBI lineage: Bacteria > Bacillati > Actinomycetota > Actinomycetes > Kitasatosporales > Streptomycetaceae > Streptomyces > Streptomyces sp. NPDC002018. The sequence goes on along the minus strand of NZ_JBIASO010000001.1, from coordinate 260,597 downwards.
TTGGCGGCGATGTCCGCCGGGATGATGCCCGCGTTGGACTGTCCGGGGCTGATCAGCCCGGGACAGTTGGGGCCGACGACACGGGTGCCCCGCTCCTTGGCGTACGCGTGGAAGACGACCGCGTCATGGACGGGGATGCCCTCCGTGATCACGACCGCCAGTTCGATGCCCGCGTCCGCGGCCTCGATGACGGCGGCCTTCGCGAACGGCGGCGGTACGAAGACGACCGTGACATCCGCGCCCGTGGCCTCCATGCCCTCGCGCACCGAGCCGAAGACGGGTACGGCGCGGTCGTCGAAGTCGACGGTGCGGCCCGCCTTGCGCGGGTTGACACCGCCGACGACATCGGTGCCGGCGGCCAGCATCCGCCGGGTGTGCTTCATGCCCTCGCCGCCGGTCATGCCCTGGACGAGGACCTTGCTCTCCTTGGTCAGAAAGATCGCCATGGTGTCCGCTCTCCTTGAGCCGGGTGGTCGGATCCGGGTGGTCGGGCGTCTTATCCGGCGGACGCCAGTACGGCGGCCTGGCGGGCCGCCCCGTCCATCGTGGTGACCTGGTCCACGAGCGGATGCGCGCGGTCCGCGAGGATCGCGCGGCCACGGGCGGCGCTGTTGCCGTCGAGGCGCACCACGAGCGGCTTGGTCAGCCGCACCGATTCCAGCGCCTGGACGATCCCTTCGGCGACGGCGTCGCAGGCCGTGATGCCGCCGAAGACATTGACGAACACGGACTTGACGTCCGGGTCGGAGAGGATGACGGACAGTCCGTCGGCCATCACCTGGGCGGACGCCCCTCCCCCGATGTCGAGGAAGTTGGCGGGCCGGGCGCCGCAGCCCGCGACCACGTCGAGGGTGGACATGACCAGGCCGGCGCCGTTGCCGATGATGCCGACCTCGCCGTCGAGCTTCACATAGTTGAGGCCCTTGGCCGCCGCGGCGGCTTCGAGCGGATCGGCGTGCGGATCCTCGCCGTTGTCGCCCCAGCGCGCTTGCCTGAAGCGGGCGTTGTCGTCAAGGGTGACTTTGCCGTCGAGGGCGATAATCGGCCCATTCGAAGTGCGCACCAAAGGGTTCACTTCGACCAGCAGAGCGTCCTCACGGACCAGCACCTGCCACAGCGCCTGGAGTACCGGAACCGTATCCGGAGGCAGTTTCGCGGCGGCGGCGATCTCCGCCGCCTTGGCCTCGGTGACCCCTTCCACGGGGTCGACGGGGATCCGCGCGACGGCCTCGGGGCGGGTGGCCGCGACCTCCTCGATCTCCACTCCGCCCTCGGCCGAGGCGATCGCGAGGAAGGTCCCCGCCGTCCGGTCGAGGACGTACGAGACATAGAACTCGGCTTCGATTTCCACTGGTTGAGCGAGCATCACCTTCCTGACGGTGTGGCCCTTGATGTCCATGCCGAGGATCTGCCGTGCGGTCAGCTCGGCGGCGGCCGGGTCGACCGCGAGCTTCACTCCCCCGGCCTTCCCCCGACCCCCCGTCCTCACCTGTGCCTTGACGACCACACGGCCGCCGAGACGCTCGGCCGCGAACCGCGCCTCCCTGGACAGTTCCACCACTTCGGCCTCGGGCACCGGGATGCCGTAGTCCGCGAAGAGTTCTCTTGCCTGGTGCTCATACAGATCCATGCCGGCTCCCATTTGACGAAAGTGCCGCACGCCCCCTGGACACCATCCACCGGATGCGGGATAACAAGCTTCATACAGTATTCGAAGACTGTATGCAATGTACCGGGAGGGCGCCTGCCCTCCCCCGAGAAGGGACAGGACCGTCCTTATGTCCGATGCCGGCCAGGAGCTCGTTACTGGTGGTCAGCTCATTGCCAAGGCGCTCCGAGCGGAGGGTGTGGAGGTCGTCTTCACCCCGCTCGGCGGCCGGCTGAGCGACCTCCATGACGGCTGCGCCGACGCCGGCATCGAGTTGGCCGGCGTACGGCACGGACAGATGGCCGTCCACGCCGCCGACGGTTACGCGAGGCTCACCGGGAAGCCCGGCTGCGCGGTGGTCACCGACGGCCGCGGCATCACGGACGCCGTCACCGGCGTCGCCACCGCGTACCACCACGGATCCCCGGTCCTGCTCATCGGCGGCCAAGGAGCGTACGACCGGCGGGAGCCGGGACCGTTCCGGAATCCGTCGTACGTCGAACTCATGACCCCGATCACCACATTCGCCGCCACCGTGCCCGACGCGGCACGTGTGGCCGAGATGGTGTCGACGGCGTTGCGCGCGTGCCGCCTCGGCGCCCCCGGCCCGTCCTTCCTGGAGATCCCGCGCGATGTACTGGATGCCAAGGTGCCGTTGGAGAAGGCCCGGATCCCCGAGGCCGGCCACCACCGGTCCCCGGCCCGCCCGGCCGGGGACCCCGAGGCCGTCGAGAAGCTCGCCGGTCTGCTCGTCCGGGCCGAGAAGCCGGCCGTGCTGTTCGGCGGCCAGGTCTGGACGACCGGAGGGACGGACGCCGCCGTCGCGCTGGTGCGGGCACTGAACGTACCCGCCTATATGACCGGGGCGGGGCGCGGCACCCTGCCGCCCGGCGACCCGCACCACTTCCTGCTCTCCCGGCGGTACGCGTTCGCGAACGCGGATCTCCTCGTCGTCGTGGGCACCCCCTTCGACAGCGAGCCGGGACACGGCGAACAAATGTCACCGGCCGCCACCGTCGTCCGGATCGGCCTCGGCCACCGCGCCCCCGGTGAGAGGGACGGCGCCGCCCCCGCCATCGAGGGCGAGGCGGGGCCCGTACTGGCGGCGCTGATCCGGGCCGTGGACGCGCACGCCGACTCCGGCTCCGTCAGCCGCGAGGCCTGGCTCGACGAGCTGCGCGCCGCCGAGCGGACGGCGGCGGAGATGCTGCTGCCGCAGATCACCTCGGACGCCGTACCCGTCCACCCGTACCGACTGGTCCATGAGATCGACGCGTTCCTCACCGAGGACTCCGTCCATATCGGTGACGGCGGCGACCTCACCGCCTTCGCCGGCCGGATCGTCCGGCCCAAGTCCCCCGGCCACTGGATGGATCCGGGCCCGCTCGGCGCCGCCGGCGCCGCTGTTCCCTTCGCTCTCGCCGCCGGACGGGCCCGGCCCGGCAAGGAGGTCGTGGCGCTCCTCGGGGCCGACGCCTTCGCACGGACCGGCTGGGACTTCGCCTTACTCGTACGCCACCGGCTGCCGTTCATCGGCGTCGTCGGCAACACCCTCGGAGCTGCCCACTACGACACATTCGCCCAGATGCTGGGTGGTTACGGCGAAGAAGTACGCGACCCGGCCGATATCGCGCCCGCGCTCCTGCGGGCTCGCGAGTCCGGGCTGCCCTCGCTGATCGACGTCCGGGTCGACCCCGACGCGTACGTGCCCGGAACCATGAACCAGACCATGGACAAGTAGAGGAGCCCCCTCATGACGCAGGCTCTTGAGACCGCGGTGGGAACGAAGGCGCTCACCGGTATACGGGTGCTGGACATGACCCACGTGCAGTCCGGCCCGTCGGCGACGCAGTTGCTCGGCTGGCTCGGCGCCGACGTGGTGAAGCTGGAGGCACCGACCGGCGACATCACCCGCAAGCAGCTCCGTGACCTCCCCGGTGTCGACTCGCTGTACTTCACGATGCTCAACTGCAACAAGCGGTCCATCACGCTCAACACCAAGACGGAGCGCGGCAAGGAGATCCTCACGGAACTCATCCGCCGTTCCGACGTGATGGTCGAGAACTTCGGCCCGGGGGCCGTGGACCGCATGGGTTTCACCTGGGAGCGCATCCGGGAGATCAACCCGAGAATCGTCTACGCCTCGATCAAGGGCTTCGGCGAGGGCCCGTACACCAACTTCAAGGCGTACGAGGTCGTCGCGCAGGCCATGGGCGGTTCGATGGCGACCACCGGTTTCGAGGAGGGTCCCCCGCTCGCGACCGGTGCGCAGATCGGCGACTCCGGCACCGGTATCCACGCCGTCGCCGCCATTCTCGCCGCGCTCTTCCAGCGTGAGCACACCGGGCGCGGCCAGCGGGTCAATGTCGCGATGCAGCACGCCGTGCTCAATCTCTGCCGGGTCAAACTCCGTGACCAGCAGCGGCTGGCCCACGGTCCGCTCGCCGAGTACCCGAACGAGGACTTCGGCGACGAGGTGCCGCGCAGCGGCAACGCGAGCGGCGGCGGTCAGCCCGGCTGGGCGGTCAGGTGCGCGCCCGGCGGACCCAACGACTGGGTGTATGTGATCATCCAGCCGGTCGGCTGGCGGCCGGTCACCGAGCTGATGGGCCGTCCCGAACTGGCGGACGACCCGGAGTGGTCGACCCCGGAGGCCCGGCTGCCCAAGCTCGGCAAGATGTTCCAGCTCATCGAGGAGTGGACGAGCACCCTTCCCAAGTGGGAGGTGCTGGAGAAGCTCAACGCCCACAACATCCCGTGCGGACCGATCCTCTCCACCAAGGAGATCATCGAGGACGCCTCGCTGGCCGCGAACGACATGGTCATCGAGGTCCCGCACCCCCAGCGCGGATCGTTCACCACGGTCGGCAACCCGCTGAAGCTCTCCGACTCCCCCGTGGACGTGGTCACCTCGCCGCTGCTGGGCGAGCACAACGAAGAGGTGTACATCGGCGAACTCGGTCTCGGTGACGAGGAACTGCGCCTGCTCAAGACGAACGGAGTCATCTAGCAGTGGACAGCACGGAACCGAATCAGCAGGCCGTACGGGCGGTCCTGGACGCCGCGCTCGCCGAAGGCCGTACGGCCCTGACCGCTCCCGAGGGGAAGGCCGTCACCGACGCCTACGGCATTCCCACCCCGGCCGAGGCACTCGCCGAGACCGTCGACGACGCCGTGGCCCTCGCGGACCGGATCGGTTTCCCGGTCGCACTGAAGATCGTCTCTCCCGAGATCACGCACAAGACGGACGCGGGCGGGGTCCGGACCGGTCTGAACTCGCCCGCGGAGGTGCGCGGGGCGTTCCTGTCGATCGTCACCAATGTGCGGGCGTACGATCCGCGGGCGCGGATCCTCGGTGTCCAGGTGCAGCAGATGGTGCCGGCCGGGACCGAGGTGCTGATCGGTACCGTCACCGACCCGACCTTCGGCAAGCTCGTGGCCTTCGGCCTCGGCGGGGTCCTGGTGGAGGTGCTCGGGGATGTCACTTTTCGGCTCGCGCCGGCGAGCACCGACGACGCGCTGTCGATGCTCGACGGGATCCGCGCCGCGCGGATCCTGCGCGGGGTGCGCGGCGGAGCGGCCGTGGACCGGGAGGCGCTGGCCGCTCTGGTGGTCAAGGTGTCGCGGCTGGCGGGCGACTTCCCCGAGATCGCGGAGGTGGACCTCAATCCGGTGTTCGCGTCCGAGAACGGGGTGATGGCCGCCGATGTACGGATCCTGCTGACCCGTGAGGTCCCGGTGGCGCGGCGCCGGTACACCCGTGAGGAGATCCTCGCGTCCATGCGGCGGCTGATGAGGCCCCGTTCGGTCGCGGTGATCGGGGCCTCCGCCGAGGAGGGCAAGATCGGCCACTCGGTCATGCGCAATCTGATCGACGGCGGTTTCCCGGGCGAGATCCATCCGGTGAACCCCAAGGCCGATGACATTCTCGGCCGCAAGGCGTACAAGAGCGTGATGGACGTGCCCGGTGAGCCCGATGTGGCGGTCTTCGCCATCCCCGCCGGGTCCGTGCCCGCGGCGCTGGAGGAGGTCGGCCGCCAGGGCATACCGAACGCGGTGCTGATCCCGTCCGGCTTCGCCGAGACCGGCGAGCACGAACTCCAGGCGCGGATCGTGTCCATCGGCGAGGAGTACGGCGTACGGCTGCTGGGGCCGAACATCTACGGTTACTACTCCACCTGGCAGGACCTCTGCGCCACCTTCTGCACGCCGTACGACGTCAAGGGCGGCGTGGCGCTGACCTCGCAGTCCGGCGGTATCGGCATGGCGATCCTCGGTTTCGCCAGGACCACCAGAACGGGTGTCTCGGCCATCGTCGGCCTCGGCAACAAGGCGGACCTGGACGAGGACGATCTGCTGACCTGGTTCGGCGAGGACCCCGACACCGAGTGCGTGGCGATGCATCTGGAGGACCTCAAGGACGGGCGCGCCTTCGTCGACGCGGCGCGCGCGACCGTGCCGAAGAAGCCGGTGGTGGTCCTCAAGGCCGGGCGTACGGCGGCCGGGGCCAGGGCGGCGGGATCGCACACCGGCGCGCTCGCCGGGGACGACGCGGTGTACGACGACATCCTGCGGCAGGCCGGGGTGATCCGGGCGCCGGGGCTCAACGAGATGCTGGAGTACGCGCGGGCGCTGCCCGTGCTGCCCACACCGCAGGGCGACAACGTCGTGATCATCACCGGCGCGGGCGGCTCGGGAGTGCTGCTCTCGGACGCCGTCGTCGACAACGGCCTGTCCCTGATGGAGATCCCGCCGGATCTGGACGCGGCGTTCCGTGCCCTCATCCCGCCCTTCGGGGCGGCCGGCAATCCGGTGGACATCACCGGGGGCGAGCCTCCCTCCACCTATGAGGCGGCGATCAGGCTGGGGCTGGAGGATCCACGGATCCACGCGCTGGTGCTGGGGTACTGGCACACGATCGTCACTCCTCCGAAGGCCTTCGCCGAGCTGACGGCACGGGTGGTCGCGGAGTTCCGGGCCCGGGGCGTGCGCAAGCCCGTGGTGGCGTCGCTCGCGGGCGACGCGGAGGTCGAGGAGGCCTGCCAGTACCTCTTCGAGCGCGGGGTGGTGGCCTATCCGTACACCACGGAGAAGCCGGTCGCCGCGCTCGGTGCGAAGTACCGGTGGGCCAGGGCGGCGGGGCTGCTGTGACACGCCGTCCGTACACACAGTCGTCCGGTGGACCGGGGATCGCGCCCGGGGCCGCCGGAGGTCCGGGGGTTGCACCCGGGACAACACAGTCAGTGGACCGGGGCCGCGGGGCTCTTCTGAGACACCGTCAGACCCGCATGCCCGGTGCACCGTCGGAACAGCACACCGGTCAGGTGGTTGGGAGGTTACCGATGACCTAGCCCGCCCGGGGCAGCACGAAAGGTTTTGGACAGGGGGCGCTGGCCAGCTCTTTCGATGCAAGGGGTGCAACACCACATGACAACTACCGAAATCTCGACTTCCGTCCCCTTCAAGGAGGTGACGGACGGCAACGGACGCGTGTACCGGATCGGTGAGACCGACCGGGACATCATGGGCCGTCCCCGATGGACGATGGTGCTCTTCCCCTGGATCGGGATGATGGGCATCAGTTCGTCGGAGTACGCCTTCACCTCGGCGGAGGACACTCTGCACGAGGCACACCTCTGGAACAGCGGGCACATCTTCTGGCTGATGGGCGTCTGGATCTTCTTCCAGGCGGCCGTCGCCTTCCCCGCCGGGCAGCTCCGTGAGAGCGGCAAGCTGCCCGCCCGGTACGCCATGATGCTCGGCGCGCTGGGTACGTTCCTGGGCTATCTCTCCCTGGCCTACGCGCCGCATGTGATCGTGGCGTACATAGGCTTCGGTATGTTCAGCGGTATCGGCGCGGGTCTGGTCTATGCCACCTGTGTGAACATGGTCGGCAAGTGGTATCCGGAGCGCAAGGGAGGCAAGACCGGCCTCGTCAACGGCGGTTTCGCCTACGGCTCCGTGCCCTTCGTCTTCCTCTTCACCTCGTACATGGACCTGAGCAACTACCAGGTCGTCCTGGTCTCCGTCGGTGTCATCTGCTGCCTGGTCGTCGCCGTCGCCGGCTGGTTCTTCAAGGACCCGCCGAAGTACTGGTGGCCCACGGGAGCGGACCCGCTGAAGACGTCGGAGGACCCCCGTATCCGGCGTGCGCTGGAGAAGAACCCTCCGGCGGTCAAGCAGTACACACCGAAGGAAGCGGCACGGACGCCCGTGCTGTGGATGATGTGGTTCTGCCTGCTCTGCACGGCCGGTATCAACATCTTCGGTATCGCCTTCCAGGTGCCCTTCGGCAAGGACATGGGCTTCGCGGGCGGGATCGTGGCCACCGCGATGTCGCTCAAGGCGATCGTGAACGGTACGGGACGCGGTGTCATCGGCTGGATCTCCGACCGGTACGGACGCCGTAGCACACTGATCTTCGTCTGTCTGGTCCTGGGCAGTGCGCAGTTCGGTGTGCTCATCTCCGGATCCATGGGAAGCATGCCGTTCTTCCTCTTCTGCTCGATGGTCTCCGGCTTCGGCGGCGGCGCGATCTTCCCGCTCTTCGCGGCGATGACGGCGGACTACTTCGGAGAGAACAACAACGCCTCCAACTACGGCATGGTCTACAGCTCCAAGCTGATCTCCGGCCTGGTCGGCTCCGGTATGGGAGCCGTGGTGGTGGCCGCCTGGGACTACGAGGGCGCGTTCATCATCGCCGGTGGCATCGGCATCGCCTCGGCGGTACTGGCCCTGTTCCTCAAGGCGCCGGACAGGCCGAACCGCAAGAAGATACAGCCCAACCCGAACCCGATCGGCCGGGAGATCGCCTGACATGTCAGCACAACCTCTCTCCGGTACGTCCGCGCCGGCCACGGCCGGCGCGGACTACCGCGAAATCACCGACGCACGCGGCCGTGTCTACCGGATCGGTGAATCCGACCGGCAGATCCTCGGCCTCCCCCGCTGGACGATGGTGGCGCTGCCCTGGCTCGCCATGCTCGCCATCAGCGTCTTCGAGTACGCCTTCGGGGCTGCGGAGGAGACCCTGTCCAAGGCGCACCACTGGAGTTCGACGAACACCTTCTGGGTGCTGAGCGTCTGGATCTTCTTCCAGGCCTCCGTCTCCTTCCCGGCCGGCCGGCTGCGGGAGAAGGGCATCCTGACCAGCAGGGCCGCCATGCTCATCGGCTCGTTCTTCTCGCTGGTGGGGTTCGTCAGCCTCAGTCACGCGCCGAACATCTGGCTCGCGCTGGTGGGCTTCGGCCTGCTGGGCGGGGTGGGTTCCGGACTCATCTACTCGACCTGCGTGAATATGGTCGGCAAGTGGTACCCGGAACGCAGGGGCGGCAAAACCGGACTGGTCAACGGGGCGTTCGCCTATGGCGCCGTGCCGTTCATCTTCCTCTTCACCTACGGTTTCGACACCTCGAACTACCACACGGTGCTCGACCTGGTGGGGGTCTATGTCCTGGTGCTGACGCTGGTCTCGGGCCTGTTCTTCAAGGATCCGCCGAAGAACTGGTGGCCGGAGGAGGTCGATCCGCTCAATATCGCCGGGGACTCGAAGACCGGGAGGGCTCTCGCCAAGAACCCTCCAGCGGTACGGCAGTACACGCCGAAGGAGGCGCTGAGGACGGGTGTGGTGCCGCTGATGTGGCTCTGCATGCTCTGCTGCGCCGGCGTGTCGATCTTCGGTATCTCGTTCCAGGTGCCGTTCGCGAAGGAGATGGGCTTCGGCCCGCTCATCGCGGCGTCGTCCATGGGTGTGATGTCGGTGATCAACGGCACCGGGCGCGGTGTGGTGGGCTGGCTGTCGGACAAGCTGGGGCGGCAGACCACGCTGACCTATGTGTGTCTGACCCTGGCCGTGGCTCAGTTCGGTGTGCTGTGGGCGGGTGAGATCCGCAACCAGACACTGTTCCTGGTCTTCGCCTTCCTGTCCGGCTTCGGCGGCGGTGCGTTCTATCCGCTGTTCGCGGCGCTGGTCCCCGACTACTTCGGGGAGAACAACAACGCCTCGAACTACGGCATGGTGTACAGCGCCAAGCTGGTCAGCGGCCTGTTCGGCGGTGGTCTCGGCGCCGTCGTGGTGGCCTCCTGGGGCTTCGTCGGCGCGTATGTGGCCTCCGGTGTGGTCTCGCTGATCGCGGCGGGACTCTCACTGGTACTGCGGCAGCCCGGCGGTCCGGAACGCGGGCGAAGGACGGCCGTACTGCCGTGGGCGCGTACGCGCGCGCCCGGTGAGGCGCCCGCCTGACCCGGTGGGGGCGGGCGCGTCACACCGACGGCCCCCCGCACGGCTTCGGGAGAAGCCGTGCGGGGGGCCGTCGTCCGTGTACCGCCGCCGTCCGCGGTCCCTCGCGGTACGGCGGGGGCTACCGCCGCTCGCGCAGCGAGTGGAGGTGCGCCGCGGACTTGCGGGCGAAGGCGATGGAGTCCACCGGCTGGTCGTGCTCGACCTGCCAGTGGTGGTCGCGGCGGCCGCCGCGGGTCTTGTTCACCGCCGATATGAAGCGCTTGTAGTCGATGTCGCCGTCACCGACGTCCACCATCCGGTACCCGTCGCGGGCGGCGATGTCCTCGATGCCGTCCTTGACATGGAAGAGCGGGTAGCGGTCGGGCTGCTTGAGGACATAACGCAGCGGGTCGAAGGGGGCGGGCCTGCCCTCCGGGGTCTTGCTGAAGCGGAACTGACCCGCGAAGGCCCAGTAGATGTCCATCTCCAGGAAGACCAGATCGGGGTCGGTCTCGGCCAGCAGGACATCGTAGAGACGGACGTTCGGCTGGTCCGTCGCGAAGGAGAACTCCTCCGCGTGGTTGTGCTGGTAGAACTTCAGCCCCCGTCGCCTGGCCGCGGCGCCATAGGTGTTGAAGTCCTCGGCGGCCCGCTTCCAGGCGTCCACGGTGGAGCCGTAACGGAACGGTCCCGAGGCCGTGCCCACATGTTCGAGACCGAGGGCCTGGGCGTCGTCCAGGACCTGTTCCAGGTTCTGGGCGAAGCTGTAGGCGTTCGGGTTGCCGTCGTCGTAGTAGTTGACATGGCTGCCGATGGGCTTGAGCCCGTGGTTTCTGGCCAGCCGCTTGAGCTGGGCGAGCGTGATCTCTCCCGCGGAGCCCTGGGTGTATCCGGCGAATTCGATCTCGTCGTAGCCGAAGCGTTCGAGTTCGTCGAAGACCTTGGCGAAACCGATCGTCGAGACCTTGTCGCGCAGCGAGTAGAGCTGGACGCCGAGGCGGCCGGGGGGCAGGACGGGCTGTCCCTTGCCGTGTCCGTGCCCATGGCCGTGCCCGTGCCCCTCGCCCTTGCCCTGCGCGGCGGCCGGGGTGGCCGCCGCGCCCAGGACAGCGGCGGCGGTCGCGCCGGCCGCGACCCCGAGCATGGAGCGTCTGCTCAGCTTCTGGGCGAGCTCGGGGTCGGCTGACTTCTTGCGGCTCATTGCGGAACTCCTTCTGTCAGTGCAGTCCGGCAAGGTGGAGCAGGAGTGACTTCACATCGGTGGCCGCGACACGGTCACCGACGGCACGGGGGGCGGAGCACAGGATGAGCGGACCTTCGTCGTCGCTCCGCGGAAGGCGTCCGTGGCTGCCACGGATCGGGGAGGGGTCGAGGGGCACGACCGCGAGCCGGTAGCGCATACCGAGCTTCTTGCGGGCGATCGCCTTGGCCGCCTTGAGCCGTACGTACGGGTCGAGCGGGTCCATGAACAGCTCGACGGGGTCGTACCCCGGCTTGCGGTGGATCTCGACGAGCTGGGCGAAGTCGGGCGCCCGGTCGTCGTCGAGCCAGTAGTAGTACGTGAACCACGCGTCGGGTTCGGCGACGGCCACCAGTTCGCCCGAGCGCGGATGGTCCAGTCCGTGCGCCTTCTTGCCCTCGTCGTCCAGGATCGTGTCGATACCGGGCAGGTCCTGGAGCGCCTCACGGGTGACGTCGAGGTCCTCCGGGCGGCGCACATAGACATGGGCGATCTGGTGGTCCGAGACGGCGAAGGCCCGGGAGGCCATCGGGTCGAGATACTCCATCCCGTCCTGGGTGTGGACCTCCAGCAGCCCGGCCCTGCGCAGCGCCCGGTTGATGTCGACGGCCCGGGAGACCCGGGTGATGCCGTACTCCGAGAGCGCGACGACGGTACGGCCCTCGGCCCTCGCGTCGTCGAGGAGCGGGGCCATCGCGGCGTCCAGCTCGGCCGCCGCCCGGTGGGAGCGGGGGTCGTCGGGGCCGTAGCGCTGGAGGTCGTAGTCCAGATGGGGGAGGTAGCAGAGCGCCAGATCGGGGGTGCGGGTGCTGATGATGTGGCGGGTGGCGTCGATGATCCACTGGGACGAGACGAGATCGGCGCCGGGGCCCCAGAAGTGGAAGAGGGGGAAGGTGCCGAACTTCTCGGTGAGTTCGTCGTGCAGCGCCGGCGGACGGGTGTAGCAGTCGGGTTCCTTGCGGCCGTCGGCGTAGTAGACGGGACGCGGGGTGACGGTGAAGTCGGTGTCCGCGCCCATCGCGTACCACCAGCAGATATTGGCGACCGTGTAGCCGGGGTGGACCCGGCGGGCGGCGTCCCAGAGCTTGTCCCCGGAGACCAGCCCGTTGTGCTGGCGCCACAGCAGGACGTCCCCCAGCTCGCGGAAGTACCAGCCGTTGCCGACGATGCCGTGTTCGGCGGGGAGCGTCCCGGTGAGGAAGGTGGACTGCGCGCTACAGGTGACGGCGGGCAGCACCGTGCTCAGCGGGGCCTGCGAACCCGTGGCCGCCAGCTCGCGCAGACGGGGCATGTGCGCGAGCAGTTGGGGGGTGAGCCCGACGACGTCCAGCACCAGGAGCGGTGTGGGCGCCGGGGCCGGCGTGGGATTCGCTTCGGGGGCCGGGGCCGGTACCGGAGCGGTCACCGGTACGGGGGCGGCGGCTTCGGCCGCGGTGCCCGCGGTGGGGCCGGCCGGCGGCACGGCCGGGGTCTCGGTCATGGCAGCTCCTTCAGGCCGAGGTCGACCAGCAGGTCGCGGGCCAGGGTGAGTTCGGCGGCGATCCCCTCGGCGAGCTGTCCGCGCGAGCGGGGCCGCAGCTCGGCGGGGAGTGCCTGCCAGGTGTAGGTCTCGACCTCCAGATGACGGGTCCGCGGCTCGGCGCCGCCGATCAGCCGGGTGAGGGTGTCCTGGAGCACGGGGAGCGTGGAGGTGAGCGGCGGGGCGGGCGGGGCGTGCAGCGGCACATGGAAGTGCGCGCGCCAGGGGGCGCCGTCGGGCAGCGCCTCTCCGCCGAGTGCCTCGTCCAGATCGTCGGTGCCGCGCAGCCCGGCGGCGGTGCGGGTACGCGTCTGATGGAGGAAGCGGGGTTCGGCGAACGCGCCGAGCGCCTCCCGTACCTCCGGCAGATGCGGGTTCTCGGCGTGCAGGGCGGCGGAGAGCTGCGCCTTGGGGATCGGGACGCGCGCCGCGTGCAGCGCGGCCAGGGCCGTGGCCGGGTCCTCGAAGGAGGTGGCGAGATGGCAGGTGTCGATGCAGATGCCGATCCGGTCGCTGCCGATCTCCGTGAGCGGGCCGATCGCGTCGGCGGTGGTCTCGACGGTGCAGCCGGGCTCCGGTTCCAGGGCGATCCTGATGGACTTGCCGGTCAGCTCCTCCAGCCCGTCGAGCCGCTCGGAGAGCGTGGCCAGCGCCGTCCTGGCGGTGCGGGCCGCGGTGGCGTCGTAGTCGGTGCGCCAGGCGAGCGGAAGCGTGGAGACGGAGCCCTCGGTGACATCGTCCGGCAGCAGCGCGGCCAGCAGCCTGGCCAGATCACTGGTGTGGGCGAGCCGCTCGGGGTCGGCCCAGTCCGGCTTGTAGACGCGGTACTTGACCTCCTCGGCGCCGAATCCCTCGTAGGGGAAGCCGTTGAGCGTGACGACCTCCAGTCCCCGCCGGTCCAGCTCGGCGCGGAGTCCGCGCAGCGCGGCCGGATCGTTGATCAGCGCCTGGGCCGCGCCCTTGGCGAGCCAGAGACCGATGCCGAGGCGGTCGCGGCCGAGCCGTTTGCGCACCGGTTCGCAGTGGTCGCGCAGTTGGGCGAGCACACCGTCGAGCGTCTCGGCGGGGTGGACATTGGTGCAGTACGAGAGATGGACGGTGGAGCCGTCGGGGTGGCGGAAGCGCATGGGATCACTCCCCGCCGCGAAGGATGGAGTTGCCCTCGTGGAGGGCCTCCGGGGCGGGGACGTCGAGCTGGAGTCTCCCGCTGAGCCCGTAGAAGGCGACGGGGTTGCGCCACAGGACCTGGTCGACGTCGTCCTCGCCGAAACCGGCGGCGAGCATCGCGTCCGCGACCTTGCGGGTCTTGAGCGGGTCGCTCTTGCCCCAGTCCGCGGCCGAGTTGACCAGCACCTTCTCGGTGCCGTGGGACTTGAGGACGGCGACCATGCGGTCCTCGTCCATCTTGGTGTCGGGGTAGATGGAGAAGCCCAGCCAGCTTCCGCTCTCCGCCGCGTCCTTGACCGTCGTCTCGTTGAGGTGGTCGAGCAGCACCCACTCCGGGTCCAGGGCGGATTCGCGCACGACGTCGATGGTGCGGCGCAGCCCGGACAGCTTGTCGCGGTGGGGGGTGTGGACCAGCGCGGGCAGCCCGTGGTCGGCGGCGAGCTGGAGCTGCGCGGCGAGCGCGGTGTCCTCGGCCGGGGTCATGGAGTCGTAGCCGATCTCACCGACGGCGACCACCCCGTCCTTGACGAGATAGCGGGGCAGGGCGTCCAGGACGGGTGCGCAGCGCGGGTCGTTCGCCTCCTTGGGATTGAGGGCGAGCGTGCAGTGGTGCGCGATGCCGTACTGGGCGGCGCGGAACGGCTCCCAGCCGAGGAGAGAATCGAAGTAGTCGAAGAAGCTCACGGGTGAGGTACGGGGCTGGCCCAGCCAGAAGGACGGCTCGACCAGGGCGCGGACACCGGAGGCGTACATCGCCTGGTAGTCGTCCGTGGTGCGGGAGGTCATATGGATGTGGGGGTCGAAGATGCGCATCAGGACTCCTCGCCGGTCAGATTCAGCGCGTGGTGCAGGTCGGCGGGTACAGGACGGCCGGCGGCGGTGCGCTCGGCCGCGAAGTCGGCGAGCATCCGGGCCAGTTCGGCGTCTCCGTGGGCGCGGGTCCCCAGATCGTGGACGGCGGTGACGGGCACGCCGGTGAAGAGGCATTTGAGGATGGCGTGCCGCCAGGAGTGGGGGTCCAGATGGGCGGCGGCGTAGGGACCGACGGCGGCGGCGACCAGCCGGGTGTCATTGGTCCGCAGCGCGTCCTCGGTCAGGGGCAGCGCCTCGGGGCCCGTGACCCGCAGGGGCAGGGCGAGCAGCACGGCGCGGCGCTCGCCGGCGGTGCCCTGGTGGTAGAGCCGGGTGAGGGTGGCGAGGTCCGCGCGGGCCTCCTGGAGGAGCAGCACCCGTACGGAGTCGGCGTGTTCCTGGCCGCAGTGGCGTCCGGCGGCGGCGAACCGCAGCTCCCAGGGGGCGACGGCAACGTTGTCGCCCTCCGCCGGGTGCCCGGGGGCCGCGGCGGCCTCGGCGAGGGCCGTGTCGAGCCAGGACCGGGCGGTCCCGTCGAGCCGGGCGGCCAGTTCCTCGCGGGCCGGCGGCGGGTTCGCGGTCATGCTGCTCCCTTCGTACGGAGGAAGTCCAGGGAGGTACGGGCGAGTTCGGGGCCCGCGTGGGAGTGGCGGGGCAGTTCGACGACGGTGAGGCCCTCGTAACCGGTGGCGGCCAGCGCGGCGAGCACCGGCGGGAAGTCGATCTCGCCCTCACCGAACGGAAGATGCTCGTGGACCCCGCGCCGCATGTCCTCGATCTGCACATGGCGCAGCCAGGGCGCGGCCTCGCGGACGCAGTCGGCGGGCGGGGCGGGCTCCAGGCACTGGCAGTGGCCTATGTCGAGGGTGAGGCCGAGCGGATCCGGGTCGCCGAGCCGGTGTCTGAGCTGGTGGAAACCGGCGAGGTCCGGGACGAGATGGCCGGGCTCGGGCTCGACTGCGAGAGGGATGCCGGCGCTCTCGGCGGCGTCGACCACCGGGGCCATCGCCTCTTCGAGCCGCTTCCAGGCGGTGTCGGTGTCGGTGCCCGCCGGGGTCACCCCGCTGAAGCAGTGCACGGCGTGCGCGCCGAGGTCGGCGGCGACCTTCACGGCCGTCACCAGCAGCCCGGTGCGCGCGGCGCGGCCCTCGGGGGCCGGGTCGAGCAAGGTGGGGCCGTGCTTGCGGCGCGGGTCGAGGACATACCGTCCGCCGGTCTCGACGGTGACCCCGAGCCCCACCTCCCCCAGCCGCCGGGCGACGCGCTGGGTACGGGCGGCGAGGTCGGGGGCCATGGGGTCGAGATGCATGTGGTCGAGGGTCAGCCCGACCCCGTCGTAGCCGAGATCGGCGAGCAGCCCGAGCGCGTCGTCGAGCCGGAGATCGGTGAGCCCGTTGGTGCCGTATCCGAAACGCAGACTCATGTGGGGCTCACTTTCCGTGCGAAGGTCCGTGCCAGGGGTACGAGCCCCATGATTCCCAGCGCGGTCCCGGCGGCCCCGCCGCGTGCGGCGAGCGCCGCCTGGAGCGGGATCATCGCCCGGATCCCGCCCCCGACGGCGCGCTGGGTGAGAGGCGGGGAGGGATTGAGCGCGGCGTGCGCCAGGGGGCGGCCCGCGGTCCCGGCGTAGAGGGCGGCGAGGCCCCCGGCGGCCAGGGTCCCCGCGGAGGCCGGGGTCCCCCGGCGCCACCGCCCGGTCAGCGCCCCCAGCGTGGCGGTGCTCAGCAGCGCGGCGAGCGGCGGGACGGTGGATCCGCCCTGCGCCTCACCCCGGGAGACGACGGTCACGGCGACGGTGTGCGCCCCGAGCACGGCCGCGGCCGGCAGTGCCTTGCGTACATCGGACCCGGCCGGTCCCGCGGTACGAGACGTACGGGACGGCCACGCGCGCCCGCCGTCCCGCGCGCCGGACGGCTGAACAGATGTACGGGGCATCCATCGGCGCATGCCTGTGCCCGTGCCGGACGACAGCCCGCGGCCGGGGACGGGGAGGGTGCCCCGCGCGCCCGCCGTTCCCGTCGCCGTCGCGCCCAGGAGCAGATCCAGGGAGCGGGCCGCGCCCATGGCCAGCGGACCCGCCGGGGTGTGCTTGAGATGGAGGTCGTACGACCAGACCGCACCGGCCAGGGCGGTGCCGACCGCCAGTGACGGCCGCCCGGCCCGGGAGGCGAGGGCCAGACCGGCCGCCGTCAGCGCGGCGGCGGCCGTCAGGGCCGCCGCGGGACTGATGCGGCCCGAGGGAATGGGGCGGTGCGGGCGGTCCACCGCGTCCTCCTCGCGGTCCGCCCAGTCGTTGAGGGCCATGCCCGCCTCGTACAGACACAACGACGCGCCCACCGCCAGCGCCGTGCCCCGGTTCGGGCGCACGCCGAGGGCCGAGGCGCCGGCCAGGGCGTCGCCCGGGACCGTGAACAGGGCCGAGACCCGCAGCAGTTCCGCCCAGGCCCGCAGGGTCGTCCGTCCGGATCCCGTCGGGCTCACCGGCTCTCCTTCAGCCGGTCGGCGAACAGCAGCAGCGCCTCGAACTGCTCGGCGAGCGCGGCCGGTCCGCCGTCCGGGTCCTTGAAGTAGAAGCCCAGCTCGGGCAGGGGCCCGCTCAGCCCGGCCTCGTGCGCGCGCGCCACCAGCCGTGCCAGATCGAGCACCAGGGGCGCCGCGAGCGCCGAGTCGCAGCCCTGCCAGATGGTCTGGAGGATCATCCGCGAGCCGAGGAAGCCGTCGAAGGCGATGTGGTCCCAGGCCGTCTTCCAGTCGCCCAGGGCCGGCACGTCGTCGATGTGCACCTCGCCCTCGGGCGCCGTGCCCAGCGTGTCGGCGAGTACGCGCTCCTTGCCCGCGTTCTTGGCCGCCGCCGCGGCCGGGTCGGCCAGCGCCGCTCCGTCCCCGCCGCCCAGCAGATTCGTGCCCGACCAGGCCCGTACGGTCAGGGCACGCTGCATGAACATCGGGGCGAGCACGGAACGGAGCAGCGTCTGGCCTGTCTTGCCGTCGCGGCCGGCGTGGGGAAGTCCGCCGGCCTCGGCGGCCGCTGTCAGGGCCTCGGTACGCAGCCCGGTGGACGGCGTGAAGTTGACGTACGAGCAGCCGGCCCGGACCGCCGCCGCCGCGTACAGCGAGCTGGCGGGCAGCCGTGGATCGCCCGGCTCCGGGGTGGGTTCGGTGGAGGAGACATTGACGACGACCGTGCGCGCCACGCCCGTACGGCGTGCGAAGTCCGTGATGTCGTCGGCGAAGGCGGCGATGAGTTCCTCGTCGCTCCTGGTGTCCCCCGGCTGGGGACCGCCGGTCCTGATCTCCTGGTCGGCGGCGGTCAGTTCGGCGTGGATGGCGGAGGGCAGACCGTGCGGCAGCACGCCCGCCACGGTCAGCGCCTCGGCCCGCTTGGGCAGCGGGCAGCTCGCCGTGTCGTGTCCGCCGAAGACGAGCGAGGAGAGGGCGGGGAGGCCCGTCCCCGCGAACGGCGCGGTCTCGGTGACCATGCCCGTCGCGGGATGGAGCCCGGCGGTGACCGCCGCGCATCCCGCGACAGCCGTCGTGGCGACGGAGCCGCGCGCTCCGACGAACCAGACTCCGGTGCGTACTGCAGTCGATTCCGTACCGCTCGTCGTCACGGGCTGCCTCCCTGCCGATGGTGTGGTGGTGGTTGGTGGACGGCGGGCGGGGGGTACGGCGCCTCCCCGCCCGCCGCCGGCCGGCGGACCGTCCGTCCTAGGAGTCCCTAGGCGGCCGGCAGTTCCTTGAGCTGGATGTTGCGGAAGGACGCCTGGTCGTCGGCGCCGTGGTTCTGGAGACCGATGTAGCCGTCCTTGAGGCTGCGCTCGGGGTCCTTGTTGGTGAAGTCGTTGATCTTCGCGCCGTTGAGGAAGATCTGCAGACGCTCACCCTGGACCTTGATCTCGTAGCTGTTCCACTGCCCCGGCGGGCGCAGAACCCGGTCCCTGGCCTTGAGTTCGGCCGACTTGAAGCCGTAGACGGAGCCGGTGGTGCGGTCCGGGGCGTCGGTGGCGTCGATCTGCACCTCGTATCCCTTGTCCACCGCGGACCAGGGGTCGTCGGAGGCGGGGAAGCCCACGAACACACCGGAGTTGTCGTCCCCGTCCAGCTTCCAGTCCAGCTTCAGGGAGTAGGACTTCAGCTCCCTGGCCTGGTACCAGAGCAGACCCATGCCGCCCTCGGAGCGGAGTTCACCGTTCACGACGTTGAACTTGCCCGGTCCCGCCTGCTTCCAGCCCTCCGCGGTCTTTCCGTTGAAGAGGTCCCGGTAGCCGGTCTGCGGCGTGCAGTCCGCGTTCACCTGGCCGGACGCGTACCGCAGTCCGCCGAGGAGGTGCTTGCGGAAGGCGTCGTCCGCGTAGGACTCCTTGGTGTGGCCGCCTCCGGTGTAGAAGGCACGGCCGCCCTCGTAGGTCTGGCACCAGGCGATCGGGTGATCGCCCTTCATGCTGCCGCCCTGGTAGGTGGTCTCGTCCAGGGTGGCGAGCACACGTGCCTGCTCGCGCGGGTTGGTGCGGTAGTTGTACCACTCGTCGGTGCGCTGCCACTCGTCGCCGAGATGCGCGGTCGACGGGTGGTCGTGGTCCTCGACCCGGACGGTGGCCGGCTGGATCTGCGGGTGAGAGGTGAAGTAGGCCCCCACCAGACCGCCGTAGAAGGCCCAGTCGTACTCGGTGTCCGCCGCGGCGTGCACCCCCATGTAGCCGCCGCCGGTCGCGACATAGTTCTCGAACGCCCTCTGCTGGTCGGCGTTGAGGACATCACCCGTGGTGGAGAGGAACACCACCGCGTCGTACCGGGCCAGGTTGTTGGTGGTGAACTGCGCGCCCGTCTCGGTGGCGTCGACCTTGATCCCGGTGGTCGCGCCCAGCTCCTTCAGCGCGGCGACACCCTCGGGGATCGAGTCATGACGGAACCCCGCGGTCCTGGAGAAGACCAGGACGCGCTTCTCGGTCTTGCCGGCCACGGCCGTCGAGATCTCGAAGTCGTCCAGGTCGAAGAGGGCACCCCCGCCGACAGCGCCCTTGAAGACCAGGAACAGCTCGGTGGTCTTCTTCGGTACGGAGCGCAGCGGTACGTCGATGTCCTGGAAGGTCTCCCAGCCACCGGTGACCGGAACCGGCGAGGAGCCCAGCAGCTCGCCGGTGGCGGAGCCCGTGCGTACTTCGAGGAAGCCGCCGGCGCCGCCGGAGGAGATCCGCGCGGTCAGGGTCTTGGACCCCGTCAGGTTGTACGGCGTGAAGGAGATCCAGTCGCCGTCGTCGATGTCACCGACGGTCTTGCCGCCGTTGGCCGGTGCCTTGTCGTAGGTCCTGATGCCGGAGGAGGCGCTGAAGTGCTCGGCCTGCCGGTGGCGCGGCTGGAGCTGCGACTGGTCGTGGCTGGTGATCGGGGCCTGGCCGCCGCCTCCGCCGTCGGTGTACTCGGCGTCGATGACACCGAAGATATTGGCGTTGGGGTCGTGCTCGGTGTCCGCGGGCGCGGTGATGACACCCTCACAGCCGTTGACCGAGGTGATCGGGTGGCCGTGGCTGTCATGGCCCAGGATGTAGCGGACGATGACCTTGGAGCAGTCGATCGGGCCGTTGTCCCGGTCCTCCCGGTCCTTGACCTTCACCTTGAACGGGATGGTGTCACCGAAGTTGAAGAGGTGACCCTCGTCGGGCAGGTCGAGTTCCACCTCGGGCGCGGTGTTGCCGACGACGATCCGCACGGAGGCGGTGGCGGTGCGCTCCGTCGGGTCGGTGACGGTGAGCCTGGCGCTGTAGGTGCCGTTCTTCTTGTACGTGTAGGTGGGGTTGGCCTCGGTGGAGGTGCCGCCGTCGCCGAAGTCCCACGCGTAGGTGAGGGTGTCGTCGCCGTCGGGGTCCGTGGTGCCCGCGGAGGAGAAGACCGCCTTCAGCGGGGCCTTGCCGGACGTCTTGTCGACGCTGGCCTCGGCGATGGGCGACTTGCCGTCGGTGGCGTTCTCGATCCGGTAGAGGGCCGAGTGCTCGTCACCGCCGAACCAGGACAGCCCGTAGTCGAGTACGTAGAGCGCGCCGTCGGGGCCGAACTCCATGTCCATGACCTGGGTGCCGGTCCACGGGAAGGGGTTGATCGACTGGACGGTGCCGTCCTCGCCCTGCTCGATCCGCTTGATCCACTGGCGGCCGAACTCACCGGCGAAGAAGTCTCCGTCGTACTCCTCGGGGAACTTCACCGGGGAGTCCAGATCGGCGTCGTAGCGGTAGACGGGACCACCGGTCGGGGACTCGGAGCCGGAGCCGAGCTCCGGCACGCTGCCGCCGTCGTACGGGATCCACGCGGCCTGGGCCGGCGGCAGGTCCGTCAGTCCGGTGTTGTGGGGCGAGTTGTTCTTCGGGGCCGCGCAGTCGAAGGCGGCGCCGGAGGTCTGGTTCGCGAAGTTGTAGTCGATGTACGCGTCGTTGTCACCCGTGCAGTACGGCCAGCCGAAGTTGCCGGCCTCGGTGACCCGGGCGAACTCCACCTGACCGGCCGGGCCGCGGGTCGGGGACGCGGCGCCGGCGTCGGGGCCGTAGTCACCCACGTAGACGATGCCGGTCTGCTGGTCCACGGAGATGCGGAACGGGTTGCGGAACCCCATCGCGTAGATCTCGGGCCGGGTCTTCTCGGTGCCGGGGGCGAAGAGGTTGCCCTCCGGGATGGTGTACGAGCCGTCCTCGGCCACCTTGATACGGAGGACCTTGCCGCGCAGGTCGTTGGTGTTGCCGGAGCTGCGCTGGGCGTCGAAGGCCGGGTTGCGGTCGGGCCGCTCGTCGATCGGCGTGTAGCCGTCGGACGCGAAGGGGTTGGTGTCGTCACCGGTCGACAGATAGAGATTGCCGTCCGCGTCGAAGGCGATGTCGCCGCCGACATGGCAGCAGGTGCCGCGGGAGGTGGCGACGTCGAGGACCTTCTTCTCGCTCGCCTTGTCGAGGGTGCCGTCCTCGTTCAGCGTGAAGCGCGAGAGGCGGTTGTACCCGTCGAAGGGGGCGAAGTCGGCGGCCGTGCCGTTCTCGGGCGCGTCTCCGGCGGGGGTGTCGAGCTTGGGCGCGTAGAAGAGATAGATCGCGCGGTTCTCGGCGAAGTCGGGGTCGACCCCGACGCCCTGGAGACCTTCCTCGTCATGGTTGTACACGTCCAGCGTGCCGGCGACGGTGGTGTCGCCGCCGGTGTCGGTGATCCGGAGCGTGCCGTCGCGCGAGGTGTGCAGCACCTGCCGGTCCGGCAGGACGGCGAGCGACATCGGCTCGCCCACCTCGTCGGCGCCCTTCGCGAGGGTCACCTGCTGAAAGCTTTCCTCCGCGACCGGGTGATCCGGGTGCGCGGCGGCGGGTACGGCGCTGATGCTCGAACCTGCGAGCACGGCGCCCGTCAGGAGTGCGAGGAGGGTTCTGGCTCTGGGGCGTTTTCTGTGCACGAAAGTCCTCCACAATGGGCTGTTCGTACGTGCGGGTTGCCAATGGAGCGCGGAAGGGGATGCGCTCGCCTCTCGGGGGCGGTGCTCGTCCGGCACCGGATCCCTGGGGGAGGTGGCTGTGTCACCGGCGTGCGCCGTCACATCGGTGACCACCTATGTCCTGTACATCTCAGTGGACCGTAGCTGTGTTCGTCCGGGACCGAAAGACCTTGCGCAGAGGAGAAGTTGTACTTCTTCCTGCCCCAGGACAAAGCGGGTCGGCTTTGACCGGGCCCGGTTCGCCGCCGGGGTGCTCACTCGCCCCGGCGGCCGTGGGCAGGCGAACGTTCCGCGTCCCCGGCGGACGGGGTGAACCGTCCGGGGGGGCGCGGCGTGTTCTCCGCCCCGTGCCGCCGGACGGGCTGAGGTCAGCCCGTCCGGCGGCCGAGGACGGACGGCGAGCCGGGCGGCCCGGCCGTGCCGTGTGCCGGGGCGCGTCCGGGTCCTACTCGCCGCCGCCGAAAGCAGCGTCGAAGGAGGCCGTCGGCGCGTCGAAGTCGAAGCGCTTCAGATCCCTGAGCGCCTCGGGGGCGCCGGCCAGCCTGTCCATACCGGCGTCCTCCCACTCGACCGAGATGGGGCCCTCGTAGCCGATCGACCGCAGCATCCGGAAGACATCCTCCCAGGGGACGTCGCCGTGGCCCGCCGAGACGAAGTCCCAGCCGCGCCGCGGGTCGCCCCAGGGCAGATGTGAGCCGAGCCGGCCGTTGCGGCCGTCGAGGCGCTTGCGCGCCTCCTTGCAGTCGACGTGGTAGATCCGGTCCCGGAAGTCGTAGAGGAAGTTGACCGGGTCCAGGTCCTGCCAGACGAAGTGGCTCGGGTCGAAGTTGAGCCCGAACGCCGGACGGTTGCCGACCGCCTCCAGCGCGCGCTTGGTGGTCCAGTAGTCGTACGCGATCTCGCTCGGATGGACCTCGTGGGCGAAGCGCACGCCCTCCGCGTCGAAGACGTCGAGGATCGGGTTCCACCGCTCCGCGAAGTCCTCGTAGCCCCGGTCGATCATGCCGGGCGGCACGGGCGGGAACATCGCGACGAGGTGCCAGATGGAGGAGCCGGTGAAGCCGATGACCGTGTCCACCCCGAAGGCCGCGGCGGCCCTGGCGGTGTCCTTGATCTCGGCCGCGGCGCGCTGCCTGACCCCCTCGGGCTCCCCGTCGCCCCAGATCCGGGCCGGCAGGATGCCCTGATGGCGCTCGTCGATGGGGCTGTCGCAGACGGCCTGGCCGACGAGATGGTTGGAGATCGCCCAGCACTTCAGCCCGTACTTGTCGAGCAACTGGTGGCGGCTGTCCAGATACCCGGGGTCGGAGAGCGCCTTGTCGACCTCGAAGTGGTCGCCCCAGCAGGCGAGTTCCAGACCGTCGTAACCGAAGTCACGGGCGTGCCTGCACACCTCCTCCAGGGGCAGATCGGCCCACTGGCCGGTGAACAGCGTGAACGGGCGTGGCATTCGGACCTCCTTCTCTAGGTGCTGTGCCTTCGCTGATGCGGTGCCGTCGCGCGCCGCGGCGGCACCGGTACTGCCGCGTCTTCCGTGCCCGCTACGCGGACCGCTGACCGCTCTCCGACGGCTGCGCCACCGGCGTGTACACGGCGTTCTTCGCCGCGCTGTCCTCCACCGCCGCGAGCACCCGCTGCACCTGGAGCCCGTCCGCGAAGGACGGCACCGGATCGGTCCCGGCGGCGACCGCCTCGACCAGATCACGGGCCTGGTGGACAAAGGTGTGCTCGTAGCCGAGCGCGTGGCCCGGCGGCCACCACGCCTCCAGATAGGGATGCTCCGGCTCCGTGACCAGGATCCGGCGGAAGCCGGACGAGGGCGCGGGCTCGGTGTGGTCGTGGAACGACAGCTCGTTGAGCCGCTCCAGATCGAAGGCGAGCGAGCCGCGCTCACCGTTGATCTCCAGATGCAGCGCGTTCTTGCGTCCCGCCGCCATCCGGCTGGCCTCGAAGGAGGCCAGCGCGCCCGAGGCCAGCCGGCCCGTGAAGACCGCGGCGTCGTCCACGGTCACCGGGCCGAGATCGCCGCCGCCGGACGCGGAGAGCCCCGTCGACACCCCGTTGAGCAGCGGCCGTTCCCTGACGAACGTCTCCGTGAGCGCGGACACCCCGACCAGCGGTTCCCCCGTCAGGAACTGCGCGAGGTCGATGATGTGCGCCCCCAGGTCCCCGAGCGCGCCCGAACCCGCCTGCTCGCGCCTGAGCCGCCAGGTGAGCGGGAACTCCGGATCGACCAGCCAGTCCTGGAGATAGGTGACCCGGACATGGCGCAGCGTGCCGAGCCTGCCCTCCTGGATCAGCTTCCTGGCGTACGAGACGGCGGGCACACGGCGGTAGTTGAAGCCCACCATGGCGAGCTGACCGCG
This sequence comes from Streptomyces sp. NPDC002018, assembly GCF_042890865.1. Lineage (NCBI taxonomy): Bacteria > Bacillati > Actinomycetota > Actinomycetes > Kitasatosporales > Streptomycetaceae > Streptomyces > Streptomyces sp. NPDC002018. The sequence continues at coordinate 236,128 of NZ_JBIASO010000001.1, read as the reverse complement.
TGCCTTCGCCGCCTCCGCGGCCCTGACCATGGCCTCCGCCTCGGCCACCGAGTTGGCGAGGGGCTTCTCGCACAACACGTGCTTGCCCGCCTCCAGCGCGGCGATGGCGATCTCCGCATGGCTGTCCCCGGGTGTGCAGACATCGACCACCTGCACATCGTCGCGCTCGATGAGCTGCCGCCAGTCGGTCTCCGCAGCGGCCCAGCCGTGTTTCGCGGCCGCGGCGCGCACCGCGCCCTCGTCACGTCCGCAGATCGCGGCGAGCACGGGCCGCATCGGCAGATCGAAGACGTGTCCCGCGGTACGCCACCCCTGTGAGTGGGCGGCGCCCATGAACGCGTATCCGACCATGCCGACACCGAGTGTCGGTGGCGCACCGGCCTCTTTCTCCGACGCTTCCCTGGGGGTCATACGGAGTACTCCTCGTCTCTCGCTGGTGGGGGCGGCCGCTAACGGGCCGGTCAGCTGAAGCCCTGAGGCAGGTAGTCGTCGATGTTCGTCTTGTCGACGACCGCCGAGAACAGCGTGACCTGTGCGGGGATCTCCAGCCCGGACAACCCGCTGACGCCCTTGTTCTGACCCAGCGCGCGGGCCAGGTCGATGGCGGACGCCGCCATGATCGGCGGATAGAGCACGGTCGCCTTGAGCACGCTGTCGTCGGCCTTGATGGCGTCCATGGCGGCCTTGGCACCGGCGCCGCCGACCATCAGGAAGCCGTCGCGGCCCGCCTGCTGGATGGCGCGCAGCGCGCCCACGCCCTGGTCGTCGTCGTGGTTCCAGATCGCGTCGAAGCTGGACTGCGCCTGGAGGAGCTGGGCCATCTTGGCCTGGCCCGACTCGACGGTGAAGTCGGCCGCCTGGCGGGCGACCTTCTTGATGTTGGGGTAGTTCTTCAGGGCGTCGTCGAAGCCCTGCGTGCGCTGGCGGGTCAGCTCCAGGCTGTCGGGGCCCGACAGCTCGATGACCGTGGCGTTCGGCTTGTCCTTGAGCTTCTCGCCGATGTAGTTGCCGGCGTTGAGGCCCATGCCGTAGTTGTCACCGCCGACCCAGCAGCGGTACGCCTGCGGGGACGCGAAGATGCGGTCCAGGTTGATGACCGGGATACCGGCGCGCATGGCCTTCAGCCCGACCTGGGTGAGCGCCTTGCCGTCGGCCGGCAGGATCACCAGGACGTCGACCTTCTTGTTGATCAGCGTCTCGACCTGGCCGATCTGGGCGGCGGTGTCGTTGGAGCCCTCGGTGATGTCCAGCGTCACCTCCGAGTACTTCGCGGCCTGCGCCTTGGCGTTCTCGTTGATCGCGTTGAGCCAGCCGTGGTCGGCCTGGGGTCCCGCGAAGCCGATGGTGACGGGCGTGCCGGGCTTGTCGTCGGCGGCGGGCTGCGTGTTGGCCGCCGGCTCCTTCTCGGCCGGCTCGTTGCTGGTGCAGGCGGTGAGGAAGGCACCCGCGGAGATGGCGGCGGTGCCGAAGAGCAGTCCTCTGCGGCTGGTTTCTGGCATGGCGGTTCAACCCTTCAAGGTAGGGCGGTACAGGAAGGCGGGTGCGAGGTCGGAGGTCAGGCCTCGCCGTTGCGCACGGTGCGGCGCTGGACCAGTACGGCGGCGACGATGATGGCGCCCTTCGCGATCTGCTGGACATCGCTCTGGAGGTTGTTGAGCGCGAAGATATTGGTGATCGTGGTGAAGACCAGAACACCGAGGACGGAGCCGACGATGGTGCCGCGGCCGCCGCTGAGCAGGGTGCCGCCGATGATCGCCGCGGCGATGGCGTCCAGCTCGTACAGGTTTCCGTTGGTGTTCTGTCCCGAGCCCGCCAGGATGATCAGCAGGAAGGCCGCGATACCGCAGCAGAGCCCGGAGAGCAGATAGAGATAGAGCCGCTGGCGGCGGACATCGATACCGGCGAGCCTGGCGGCCTCCGCGTTGCCTCCGACGGCGACGGTGCGCCGGCCGAAGGTCGTGCGGTTGAGCACCAGCCAGCCGATGACCGTGACGGCCGCGAAGACCAGCACGAGCGGCGGGATCCCCAGGATGTACGAGTCGGGGATGCCGAGGTCGAGCACCGAGTCGACGGTGACGATCTGGGTCTTGCCGTCGGTGATCTGGAGGGCCAGGCCCCGGGCGGAGGCGAGCATCGCGAGGGTCGCGATGAACGGCACCATCCTGCCGTACGCGATCAGCACTCCGTTCACCAGTCCGCAGCCCAGACCGACGATCACGGCGGTGAAGAGGATGCCGGCGAAGCCGTACGCCTGGGTGGCCAGTGTCGTCGCCCAGACCGAGGCCAGCGCCACGATCGCGCCCACCGACAGATCGATGCCGCCGCTGGTGATCACAAAGGTCATGCCGACCGTGACCACACCGATGACCGAGGCCTGGGTGAGGACGAGCTGGAGGTTGTTGGTGTCCAGGAACTGATCGGGCTTGGTGATACCGCCGACGATGATCAGCGCGGCGAGCACCCCGAGCAGGGAGAGGTTGCGGACGTCGAGGCGGAACCCGAGGGTACGCCAGCCGCCCTTCTCCTCCGTGGACTTGGCCAAGGAGGCGGATGTGGCGTTCGTGGCGGGTGTGGGCGGCTCGGGCACGGCGTCGGGCCCGCCCTGCTGCGCCTCGGAGGCAGGCTGTTTCATGGCGTCGGGCTCCCTTCCATCACAAGGTCGAGTACACGGTGCTCGTCGAGCTCCTGGGCGGGCGACCGGTGGACGACCCGGCCCTCACGGAGCACCAGCACCCGGTCGGCGAGGCCCAGTACTTCGGGTACCTCGCTGGAGACGAGCAGTACGGCGAGGCCTTCGTCGGCCAGCCGGCGGATCACGGCGTACAGCTCGGCGCGGGCGCCGACATCGACACCGCGCGTGGGTTCGTCGAGCAGCAGGACCCGGCAGCCGCGCAGCAGCCAGCGGGCGAGGACGGCCTTCTGCTGATTGCCGCCGGAGAGGGTACGGATCGGGGCGTCCGGGCTGTCGGGGCGCAGGGAGAGTTCCCTGGTGGCGGCCCTGGCCCGGGTGCGTTCCGCCGAGCGGTCGAGCCAGCCCATCCGCGCGAACCGGGAGAGCGAGGAGACCGACACATTGCGGGTGACCGATTCAAGCATCAGCAGGGCCTGGGCCTTGCGCTCCTCGGGTGCCAGGCCGAGTCCCGCGCGGACGGCGGCGGGCACGCTGCCGGGCCGCAGCGGGGTGCCGTCGACGAGGACACGGCCCGTGGTGGGCTTGCGCGCCCCGTAGACGGTCTCCAGGATCTCGGAGCGTCCCGAGCCGACGAGCCCCGCCAGTCCGACGATCTCGCCGGGCCGCAGTTCGAAGTCGACGGGCTCGAACTCCCCTTCCCTGGAGAGGCCTTCGACGCGGAGCACGGGTTCGGCCGACGCGGCGGCGGCCGACGGGACGGGCCGCTCGGGGAAGACGTACTCGACATTGCGGCCGGTCATCAGGGCGACGACCTCGCGGGTCGGGGTCTCCTTCGCCGGCAGGGCGACGGCCACGGTGCGGCCGTCCTTGATGACGGTGACCCGGTCGCCGATGCGCCGGATCTCCTCCAGCCGGTGCGAGATGTAGATGACGGCCACACCGTCGGCGGTCAGCGTGGAGACGACCCGGAAGAGGTTGTCGACCTCGTCGGGGTCGAGGGCCGCGGACGGCTCGTCCATCACGATCAGCCGTACGTCGTGGGAGAGGGCCCGAGCCATGGACACGATCTGCTGCTGGGCCGCGGAGAGCGAGCCGACGGGCCGGTGCGCCTGGATCTCGGGGTGGCCGAGCCGCTTGAGCAGCGCCGTCGCCGCGCTCCTCGCCTCCCGGCCCTTGACCACGAAGCCGGCGGTGGTCGGTTCATGGCCGAGGAAGATGTTCTCGGCCACCGACAGGCCCTCCACCAGGTCGAGTTCCTGGTAGATGGTCGCGACGCCGAGCCGCATGGCGGCGATGGGCGACTTGAGCGTGACCTCTTCGCCCTGCCAGGTGATCACTCCGCCGTCCGGCTGGTGGGCCCCGGCGAGGACCTTGATGAGGGTGGACTTGCCGGCGCCGTTCTGGCCCAGCAGGCAGTGGACCTCGCCCGCCTGGACCTCCAGGTCCACACCGTCGAGCGCGCGGACACCGGGAAAGATCTTGGTGATGCCGGACATGGTGAGCAGAGGGCTCTCTGGTGGTGCTGGTGCCATGGCGTATCCCCTCGGCGGATGCGGCCCGCCCCGCGGGCAGGGCAGAACAGAGGCAGGGCTGTACAAGGGCAGGGCGGAACCAGGTGCGGCGGAGCTGGGTGAGGCCGTACGGGTACGGCGAAGCCGGTCGTACGGTGTGCCGGTGCGGGCGGCTCGTGCTGACGCTGTGTCGGGTGGTGTGCGGCTCGTGCGGGTGCCGGGCCCCTGGGACACGGGAGCGCGGCGACATCGGGTACGGCTCGTGCCTGTGATGCGGGTGGTGCGGTGGTACCGGTGGTGCGGGTGGTGCGGCTCGTACGGGGAGGCCCCCGGCGGTGCTGTTCGTGCGGCTCTTACGGGTGGTACCGGTGGTGCGGCTCTTACAGGTGGTGCGGCTCGTACGGGCGGTGCCTGGTGTGCGGTGGTGCCTGGTGTGCGGTGCGTGGTGTGCGGTGGTGCGCTGCCGGCCTCAGGCCGGCGAGAACAGATGGTCGCTGATGAGCCGGGCCGCGCCGGTCACTCCGGCGGCCGGGCCCAACTCCCCCAGGACGATGGGGAGATTGCCGGTGGCCAGCGGCAGGGACTGGCGGTAGACCTGGGTGCGGACGCTGGCGAGCAGGGTGTGGCCGAGGCCGGTCACCCCGCCGCCGATCACCACCAGGGCGGGGTTGAAGAAGCTGACGAGGCCCGCGATGACCTGGCCGACGCGGTTGCCTCCCTCGCGTATCAGGTCCAGCGCGGTGGGATCCCCCGCGGCGGCAGCGGCGGCGACATCCACGGCGGTGAGCCGGCCCGATCTCTCCAGCCGGCCGGCCAGCTCGGGCGAACGCCCGGTGCGTGCCGCGTCCTCGGCGTCGCGGGCGAGCGCGGCACCGCCGAAGTAGGCCTCCAGACAGCCCTTGTTGCCGCAGGCACAGGCACGGCCGTCCGGCACGACCTGGATATGGCCGATGTCACCGGCGCTGCCGGTCGTACCGCGGTAGACGTCACCGCCGACGACGATGCCGCAGCCGATACCGGTGCCGATCTTGATGCAGAGGAAGTCTCCCGCGGAGCGCGCGACGCCCGCGTGCTGCTCCCCCATCGCCATCAGATTCACATCGTTGTCGACCATGACCGGGCAGCCCAGCTCCTGGCTGAGGGCCTCCCGTACGGGGAAGCCGTCCCAGCCGGGCATGATCGGCGGCGCGACCGGGACGCCCTCGGGGAAGCGGACGGGACCGGGGACCCCGATCCCCGCGCCGTCGAACTCCTCGGCGAGTCCGCTGACCTTGAGCTTGGCCGCCATGGCGAGCACCTGCTCGAAGACGGCGACGGGTCCCTCGCGGACGTCCATGGGGTGGTTGAGATGCCCCAGCACCTCCAGCTCCGCGTTGGTCACGGCCACATCTATGGAGGTGGCGCCTATGTCGACACCGAGGAAGCGCAGGGCGGGCGCGAGCCGGATGTTGTGGGAGCGCCGGCCACCGCGGGAGGCGGCGAGTCCGTCTGCGACGACCAGTCCGGTCTCCAGCAGCCGGTCCACCTCGACGGCGAGCTTGGAGCGCGAGAGATCGACCTGATCGCCGAGCTGCGCGCGGGAGTTGGGCCCACCGTCGCGCAACAGCCTGAGCAGTCGCGCCTGATGGGCGTTCGCGGGTCGTGCCGTCATACGTCTCACGCGCCCCTCCCCGCCTTCTCGGCCATGTTTGTCGGGCTTTCGAGGGGAACGTAGCAGCGCTTGCCCTCAGTGGGAAGAAGTTGCGCGGGAATCAGTCCCAACTTTCTCCACACCGAGGACAAAGCTGTTTTCGGGCATGCCTTTTGAGGCCCCTCGGGGCCTTGTGTCCCGCTTCTGCCGGTCGTCCGGATTCGGGCCGGTCAGGTCTGCGTACGGTGGTGGTACGTGTTGCGGGTGTGCTCCGTGTGGCCCTTCATGACCTCGACGGCCCGCCGCTCGTCACGCCCCGCGATCGCGGCGATCAGCTCCCGGTGCTCGATCCAGGACTGCTTGCCGCGCTGCCTGGCGACCGGGGTGTAGTACCAGCGCACCCGGCGGTCCACCTGCGCGGCCAGCTCGGCGAGGACCACATTGCCCGCCAGCTCCATGACCTTGGCGTGGAAGGCCGCGTTGGTGGCGACCGTCAGATCCACGTCGTCGTCCGCGACGGACTGTTCACCCCGGTCGCAGAGCGCCTCCAGGGCGGCGATCCCGGCCGAGCCGGAGTTGGCGGCGGCCAGCCGGGCCGCCTCCGCCTCCAGGAGCGTGCGGACCGAGAGGAGCTGGTCCGCCTCCTCCTCGGTCGGCTCGTGGACGAAGGCGCCCTGGGCCGGACGCAGATCGACCCAGCCCTCCGTGTTCAGCCGCTGGAGCGCCTCGCGCACCGGCTGCCGGGAGACTCCGAGATGGCCCGCTAGCTCACTCTCGACGAGATGCTGGCCGGGCCGGAGTGCCCTGGTCGTGATCAGTTCGAGCAGGGCTTCGTACACACGCTCGCGCAGCGGGCCGGGCCGCTCGAGCTTGGGTACGGCTCCCTGTGCCAATTTCGCGGACAACATCGCGGGTCCCCCTCATGGCCGGCGGTGTCAAGACGGTAATGACGTGACTTCAAGACATTGGCTATCGTCTACAGTCTACCGAGAACGGCCGGGGTTATGGGCACCGGATGACCTGACCCGCGTAGGAGAGGTTGCCCCCGAAGCCGAAGAGCAGTACAGGGGCACCGGATTCGATCTCGCCACGGGCCACCAGTTTGGACAGGGCCATGGGGATCGACGCGGCGGACGTATTGCCCGATTCCACGACATCGCGGGCGATCACCGCGTTGACGGCGCCGATCTTCTGGGCGACCGGCTCGATGATCCGCAGATTGGCCTGGTGGAGCACGACCGCGGCCAGCTCCTCGGGGGTGACCCCCGCCCGTTCGCAGACCTTGCGCGCGATCGGGGGCAACTGGGTGGTGGCCCAGCGGTAGACCGACTGCCCCTCCTGGGCGAACCGGGGCGGGGTGCCCTCGATCCGTACGGCATGGCCCATCTCCGGCACCGAGCCCCAGAGCACCGGGCCGATCTCCGGCTCCTCGGCGGAACCGGTCGCCACGACCACCGCCGCGCCCGCGCCGTCCCCCACCAGCACACAGGTGGAACGATCCGTCCAGTCCGCGACGGCGGCCATCTTGTCGGCGCCGATGACCAGCACCCGGGACGCGGAGCCCGCCCGTACGGCGTGGTCGGCCGTGGCGAGGGCATGGGTGAATCCCGCGCACACCACATTGAGGTCCATCACCGCGGGCGAGCCCATGGAGAGCCGGGCGGCGACCCGGGCCGCGGTGTTCGGCGAGCGGTCGATCGCGGTGGACGTGGCGACCAGGACGAGATCGACGTCCGCCGGGACGAGGCCGGCCGCGGCGAGCGCCTTGGCTCCCGCGTGCGCGGCCAGCTCGTCCACCGGCTCGTCGGGACCCGCCACATGGCGGGTCCTGATTCCGACCCGGCTGCTGATCCACTCGTCACTGGTGTCGACCATCGCCGCCAGGTCGTGATTGGTGAGCACCTTGGCGGGCTGATAGTGCCCGAGCGCGGCGATACGAGTGCCGGTCATGCCCGGGACCCCCTCTGTTGTCGACGTCAGGAGTGCTCCAGTCTCCTCAGCGACTCACCGGTAAGGGGGCAGGTGAACCAACAGGAATCGTCGGCGCCGCTTGGAGACTCCCGATCATCCGGTGAAGAGCTGCTTGGCCTTGAGAACCAGCTCGTACACACCGTACGCGAGAGGGAGGCCCACCCAAAGCCAGGCGAAGACGATCAAACCGCTCCGCCGGGGCGCCCCGGCCGGCCCGCTCTCAGGCGTGGTGCTGCTGTTGGACGGTGGGACGGTCATCTGCTGCCTCCTTCGGGACGGGGACATGGTGGCGGGGGTGGACGGGCCTGACGAGTTCATTGGCGACGAAGCCGATGACCAGCAGGCCGATCATGATGGTGAAGGAGAGTCCGTACAGTCCGGAACCGCTCCTGCCGGCCTCCTCCTGGCTGTCCGCGACCCGGTTGACGATGAGCGGGCCGAGCACGCCGGCGGTGGACCAGGCGGTGAGCAGCCGGCCGTGGATCGCGCCGACCTGATAGGTGCCGAAGAGGTCCTTGAGATAGGCGGGGATGGTGGCGAAACCGCCTCCGTAGAAGGAGAGGATCACCAGCGCGCAGATCACGAACAGCGGCTTGGAGGAGTCGCCGAACCGCGCGATCAGCAGATACATCACGGCGCCGACGCCGAGATAGACACGGTAGACGTTCTTGCGGCCGATCAGGTCCGAGGCCGACGACCAGCCGATGCGCCCGGCCATGTTGGCGGCGGAGAGCAGGGCCACGAATCCGGCCGCGGCGGAGACGGAGACCGGGGTGTCCGTCTCCGTGAAGAAGTCGGTGATCATCGGGGCGGCCTTCTCCAGGATCCCGATGCCCGCGGTGACGTTCATGCACAGCACAACCCACAGACACCAGAACTGCGGGGTGCGCACGGCGGAGCGCGCCGACACCTGCGCGGTGGATATCAGCGTGTCGGCGGGGCGCGCCGGGGCAGGCGCCTTCCCCGGCCGGCTGTCCGGCCGGGGCACCCGGACCAGCAGCACACCGAGCGTCATGAACACCGCGTACACCAGGCCGTGCACCAGGAAGGCGAGCGCGATGCCGCCGGAGTCCGTGCCGAAGGACTCCAGCATCTGGGCGGACCAGGGCGAGGCGATGAGCGCGCCGCCGCCGAAGCCCATGATCGCGATGCCCGTGGCCATGCCGGGCCGGTCGGGGAACCACTTGATCAGGGTGGAGACCGGTGAGATGTAGCCGATGCCGAGACCGATGCCGCCGACGAAGCCGTAGCCGAAAACAATCAGCCAGTACTGCTCGGTGGCCGCGCCGAGCGCGGCGAGCAGGAAACCGGAGGAGAAGCAGCAGAGCGCGACGGTCATGGCCCAGCGGGGCCCGTTGCGCTCCACGAGGGTGCCGCCGAAGGCGGCCGAGAGGCCGAGCATCACGATGCCGAGCTGGAAGGGCAGTGCGCTCGCGGTGCCGGAGAGACCGAGCGCGGATTCGAGCGGGGGCTTGAACACGCTCCAGGCATAGGCCTGGCCGATCGACAGGTGCACCGACAGCGCGGCGGGGGGCACCAGCCAGCGGCTCCAGCCGACCGGTGCGAGTGGTGGGGTCATTTCCCGAACTCTAGAAACCGAATGCCCAGGTTGGGAAGGTCCGAGGGAGATCTGCAACCGAGTTTGCCGACTGCATACCGAACAGGAGCCTTGTCGCCCAGAACTCCATACTGTAGACAATATATCGCCCATCGGAGTACGAGCAACAGAGTGTGACCCTTCCCTCGGTCCCCCTCAAACCGAACGGAGAGCCCCACATGAAAGTCGCAGTTGTCGGCGCCGGAGCGATCGGCGCCTATGTCGGAGCCGCCCTCGACCGAGCGGGCGCCGACGTTCATCTCATCGCCCGCGGGCCGCATCTGGCGGCCATGAGAGAGCACGGAGTCCGCGTGCTCAGCCCCCGCGGCGATTTCACCGCGCGGGTGCACGCCACCGACCGGCCCGAGGACATCGGCCCGGTCGACTATGTGTTCCTCGGCCTGAAGGCGAATTCCTACGCGGCGTGCGGGCCGCTGGTGTCGCCTCTGTTCAAGGAGAGCACCGCGGTGATCGCCGCCCAGAACGGCATCCCCTGGTGGTATTTCCACGGCCACGGCGGCCCGTACGACGGCCGGCGCGTGGAGAGCGTGGATCCGCTCGGCTCGGTCAGTTCCGTACTGCCGCCCGAGCGCGCGATCGGCTGCGTGGTCTACGCCGCGACGGAACTGGAGGGACCGGGCGTCGTCCGGCATCTCGAAGGAACCCGGTTCTCCATCGGCGAGCCGGACCGCTCCGTCTCAGGAAGGTGTCTGGAATTCAGCGAGGCGATGCGGACGGGCGGTCTCAAATGCCCCGTCGAGTCCGAGTTGCGCCATGACATCTGGATCAAGCTGCTCGGCAATATCTCCTTCAATCCGATCAGCGCCCTCACCCGGGCGACCATGCGGGAGATGTGTCTGCACGGCAGTACCCGCCAGGTGATCGAACACATGATGGCCGAGACTCTGGCGGTCGCGGGGGCACTCGGCTGCCGCCCGGACATCTCGATCGAGAAGCGGCTGGCCGGCGCCGAACGCGTCGGGGACCACCGCACATCCACCCTCCAGGACCTGGAGAAGGGCAAGCCACTGGAGCTGGACGTGCTGCTCTCGGCCGTGGTGGAGCTCGCGGACATCACCGGCGTGCCGGTGCCGACGCTCCGCACGGTCGAGGCGATCTCGGACCTGCTCGCCCGCGGCGCGGCGGCCTGACCGCCGCCCGCATTACCTGATCCCCGTTCGCGATAGGCGGGTACGCGTCAATTCCCCTACCGGGGGGTTCCCACGCGTACCCGCCTACTGAATACTGTATGCAATGGGCGCGGCCAGTTGGCCCTCACTCATGAGGAGAGCGCGGCGTGAAGAAACGAGACCGAACACCGAAGACGTATGCCCGTATCACCTATCCGATGGTCCGGGACGAAAAGGGCGGCCCGCTCCGCAGGGCGAGCTGGGACGAGGCGCTGGACCGGGCCGCGGCGGGCCTGGGCGCCGCGCGCGGAGCGTTCGGGATGTTCTCGTGCGCACGCGCGACCAACGAAATGAACTATGTGGCGCAGAAGTTCGCGCGTGTGGTCATGGGCACCAACAACGTGGACTCCTGCAACAGGACTTGCCACGCGCCCAGTGTGGCCGGTCTCTCTGCGGTCTTCGGGTCCGGCGGCGGCACCTCCTCGTACGGCGAGGTCGACCACACCGATCTGATCGTGATGTGGGGCTCCAACGCCCGCTTCGCACACCCCATCTTCTTCCAGCATGTGCTGCGAGGTATCCGGAACGGCGCGCGTATGTATGCCGTCGACCCCCGCCGTACTTCCACCGCCGAATGGGCCGAGAGCTGGCTCGGTCTCAATGTCGGTACGGACATCCCCCTGGCGCACGCGGTCGGCCGCGAGATCATTCACGCGGGACTGCACAACACGTCCTTCATCGAGCGGGCCACCACCGGCTTCGAGGAGTACGCCGCCGAGGTCGAGCCCTGGACCCTCTCGGTGGCCGAGAAGGTGACGGGCGTACCGGCCCAGGCCATCCGCGATCTGGCCCATGCCTACGCCCGCGCCGAACGGGCCCAGCTCTGCTGGACGCTGGGCATCACCGAGCACCACAACGGCACCGACAACGTCCGGGCGCTGATCAATCTCGCGCTCCTCACCGGGCACGTCGGACGGTACGGCTCCGGTGTGCAGCCGCTGCGCGGCCAGAACAATGTGCAGGGCGGCGGCGACATGGGCGCCATCCCCAACCGGCTGCCCGGGTTCCAGGACATCCTGGAGCCGGACACACGGCGCAAGTTCGAGACCGCCTGGGACACCGTCATCCAGCCCCGGTACGGGATGACGCTGACGGAGATGTTCGAGGCGATGGAGACCGGCGAGCTCAAGGCCGTCTACTGCATCGGCGAGAACCCCGCGCAGTCCGAGGCGGACAGCGAGCAGGCGGTGGAGCGCATGCGGCGGCTCGACTGTCTGGTGGTCCAGGACATCTTCCTCACCAGGACCGCCGAACTCGCCGATGTGGTACTGCCCGCCACGGCCGCCTGGGCCGAGACGGAGGGCACCACCACCAACAGCGAACGCCGGGTGCAGCGCGTACGCAAGGCCGTCGAGCCGCCCGGCGAGGCGCGCGAGGACATCGACATCATCTGCGATCTGGCGGGACGGCTCGGCCACCCCTGGAAGTACGCGGACGCGGAGTCGGTCTGGACCGAGTTGCGGTCGGTATCCCCCGACCACTACGGGATGACCTACGAGCGGCTGGAGGAGCACCAGGGCATCCAGTGGCCCTGCCCCGACACGGAGCGGCTCGAACCCACCTATCTGCACGGCCGGCTGTGGGAGGCGGATCCCGCCAGGCGCGGCAGGCTCGCGCCCTTCGGCCTCGTCAAGCACGACCCCCCGGTCGATCTGACGGATGATCTGTTCCCGATCAGGCTCACCACGGGCCGGCGGCTCGACTCGTACAACACCGGTGTGCAGAGCGGGAGTTTCGCCTCCCCGATGCGGCGCGGCGAGTATGTGGAGCTGTGCCCGGAGGACGCCGCGCGGTACGGGGTGACGGTCGGCGAGGAGGTGCGGATCAGCTCGCGGCGCGGCACCGTCCAGGCGCCGGTCTGGATCGATCCGGGGCTGCGGCCCGGCCTGGCCTTCATGACCATGCACTTCCCGGACGAGGTGGACACCAACCAGCTCACCATCGAGGCCAACTGCCCGATCGCCGGTACCGCCGAGTTCAAGGCGTCGGCCATCCGTATCGAGAAGCTGTCCGTGACGACCGCGTCCGTATCGGCGTGAGGAGCTGATCATCAGTGGATCTGCACTTCGGTGACAGCAAGCCGACCGACGAGGAACGGGCGGCGGTCGACGCGCTGCTCGGGCCCCCGACGTCGGCCTGGGAAGGCGCGGACGACCGTACGGACACGGATCTGCGCTGGGCACGGGGCGGCCGTGAGGCGCGCGAGCGCCGGGACCTGCTGTTGCCGGGGCTGCACGCGGTCAACGACCGGATCGGCTGGATCAGCGAGGGCGCGCTGGACTACCTCTGCCGGCGGCTCACCGTGCCGCCGGCCGAGGCGTACGGCGTCGCCACGTTCTACGCGATGTTCGCGGTCAAGCCGCGCCCCGCGAAGGTGCTGCACGTCTGCACCGACGTGGCCTGCGCGGCCCATGGCTCCACGGCGCTGTGCGCCGCGCTGGAGGAGCGCCTCGGCGCGGCCGGCTCCGCCGCGGGCGGGGTCGTCTGGCAGCCGAGCCCCTGTCTCGGCCTCTGTGAACGGGCCCCGGCCGCACTGGTCATCCAGGCCGGCGCCCCGTCCGAGGCCACCACGACCATCCTGAACGCCGGCTCCGCGCGGGACGGCGCGGAGCCGGCACCCCCCTCCGCCGGTGCCCGGCCCGCCTGGCCGGCCGGGGCCGACCCGGCCGGGCCGGGATACCGCGCCGGCTCCACCGCGACGGTGGACGGGCGCCGGCCCGACGGCGCGGACCCGGCACCGCGGGAGCCGGCGGACCGGCGGTACGCCACGGCCGTCATCGCGCCCGCGACCGCCGAGGCGCTCGTCCTCGCGGCGGCCGAGCCCGGGGCGGCGCCCGCCGAACCGGCCGCCGCCATGGCCGTACCGCAGGCCGGACAGCCCGGACTGACCCTGCTCGGACGGGTCGGGGTGGTCGATCCGTACAGCCTCGACGACTACCGCGCGCACGGCGGCTACACGGCGCTGCGGCGGGCCTTCGCACTCGGGCCCGCCGGGGTCATCCGGGAGGTGACGGACGCGGGGCTGGTGGGCCGGGGCGGCGCCGCCTTCCCCACCGGGCGCAAGTGGCAGGCCACCGCCTCCCAGCCCGCCCACCCGCACTATCTGGTCTGCAACGCCGACGAGTCCGAGCCCGGCACCTTCAAGGACCGGGTGGTCATGGAGGGCGATCCGTACTCCCTGATCGAGGCGATGACCGTCGCCGGGTACGCCGTCGGCGCGCGGCGCGGCTTCCTCTATCTGCGCGGCGAGTACCCGCGCGCCCTGCGTCTGCTCCAGCACGCGATCGACCAGGCGCGCGCCCGCGGACTGCTCGGGGACGACGTCCTCGGCCAGGGGTACGCGTTCGACATCGAGATCCGGCGCGGCGCCGGCGCGTACATCTGCGGTGAGGAGACCGCGCTGTTCAACTCGATCGAGGGCTACCGGGGCGAGCCGCGCTCCAAGCCCCCGTTCCCGGTGGAGAAGGGCCTGTTCGGCAAGCCCACCGCCGAGAACAACGTCGAGACCCTGATCAATGTGCTGCCCATCCTGACCGGGGGCGCGCAGGCCTACGCGGCGATCGGTACCGGCCAGTCAACCGGCCCCAAGCTCTTCTGTGTCTCGGGCAATGTGGAGCGGCCCGGCATCTACGAGCTGCCGTTCGGCGCCACGCTCGGCGAACTGCTCGACCTGGCGGGCCCCTCGCCCACCATGCGGGCGATCCTGCTGGGCGGCGCCGCGGGCGGATTCGTACGCCCCGACGAGCTGGACATCCCGCTCACCTTCGAGGGCACCCGGGCCGCCGGGACCACCCTGGGATCCGGGGTGGTGCTGGTGCTGGACGACACGGTCGAACTGCCCCGGATCCTGCTCCGTATCGCCGAGTTCTTCCGTGACGAGTCCTGCGGCCAGTGCGTCCCCTGCCGGGTCGGCACGGTCCGCCAGGAGGAGGCGCTGCACCGGATCGTGGACCGCACCGGCGCCGCCGCGGCCGACGACATCGCGCTGCTGCGCGAGGTCGGACAGGCCATGAAGGACGCCTCCATCTGCGGTCTGGGACAGACCGCGTGGAGTGCCATCGAGTCCGCCATCGACCGTCTGGGGGCCTACAAGTGACCGCGATTCCGCTTCAGCTTCCGCGCCGTCTCATCGAGTTCACTCTCGACGGCCAGGAGACCCGGGTGCCGGAAGGCTCCACGATCCTCGACGCCTGCCGGGCGGCGGGCAAGGACATCCCGACGCTCTGCGAGGGCGACACCCTGGCCCCGAAGAACGCCTGCCGGGTGTGTGTCGTCGAGGTCGAGGGCGCGCGCGTGCTCGCCCCGGCGTGCTCACGCAAGGCCGAGGCCGGGATGACGGTCAGCACGGACAGCGCGCGGGCCCGGCACAGCCGCAAGGTCGTCCTGGAACTCCTCGCCTCCTCGACGGACCTCTCGACCACCCCGAGGGCCGCCGAATGGATCAAGGAGTACGACGCCAAGCCGGCCCGCTTCGGTCCGGACGCGGCCCGGCTCAACGAGGAACCGAAGATCGACAACGATCTCTACGTCCGTGACTACGACAAGTGCATCCAGTGCTATAAGTGTGTGGACGCGTGCGGCGAACAGTGGCAGAACTCCTTCGCGATCTCGGTGGCGGGCCGCGGCTTCGACGCCCGTATCTCCACCGAGCACGACACTCCGCTCACCGATTCCGCGTGTGTCTACTGCGGCAACTGCATCGAGGTGTGTCCGACCGGGGCGCTCAGCTTCAAGTCGGAGTTCGACATGCGGGAAGCCGGTACCTGGGACGAGTCGGCACAGACGGAGACCACCACGATCTGCGCGTACTGCGGCGTCGGCTGCAACCTGACACTGCATGTGCAGGAGAATGAGATCGTGAAGGTCACCTCTCCGCACGACAACCCCGTGACACACGGGAATCTCTGTATCAAGGGCCGCTTCGGCTTCCAGCACGTACAGCAGCGCTGAACGCCTGACGAGTAGGACGGATCACCATGGGACGGGTCACCGAGCGCCGTCGCACCATCCGTATCCGGGACGGAGCCGTCTCGGCACGCCCCGACACCCTGGTGGCCGAAGAGCCACTGGAAATCCGGCTGAACGGCAAGCCACTGGCCATCACGATGCGCACCCCGGGCGACGACTTCGCGCTCGCGGCGGGCTTCCTGGTGAGCGAGGGTGTGCTCGCGAGGGGCGCGGACGTGCGCTCCATCGTGTACTGCGCCGGAGCCAAGGACGACGGTTCCAACACCTACAACGTGGTCGATGTCCAACTCGCCCCCGGTGTGCCGGTCCCGGACATCACACTGGAGCGCAACGTCTACACGACCTCGTCGTGCGGACTGTGCGGCAAGGCGAGCCTGGACGCGGTACGGACCACGGCCCGGTTCCCGATCGAGGACGCTCCCCGGCTCCAGGTGGAGCCCGCCCTCCTCAGCGGTCTGCCCGACCGGCTGCGGGCGGCACAGCAGGTCTTCGACCGGACCGGGGGTCTGCACGCGGCGGCCCTGTTCTCCGAGACCGGCGAGATGCTGGACATCCGGGAGGACGTGGGCCGGCACAACGCGGTCGACAAGCTGGTCGGCCGGGCACTGCGGCAGGATCTGCTGCCGCTGTCCCGGGCGATCCTGCTGGTGTCCGGCCGTGCCTCCTTCGAGCTGGCGCAGAAAGCCGTGATGGCGGGTATTCCGGTGCTGGCGGCGGTCTCCGCGCCGTCGTCCCTCGCCGTCGATCTCGCGGCCGAGACCGGGCTGACCCTGGTCGGCTTTCTGCGCGGCTCGTCCATGAACGTGTACGCGGGCGATGAGCGAATCGCCTTGCACACCGGGGTGTGACTCTCCCCGCTGCACGGGACAAGGACCTGGCCGGCGGGGAGCGCCCCCTGCGCCGGCCGGGTCCGTTCCGGCAGTAGTTTTTTGAGGGCTCGGTTCGCCTCCGGGGCGCCTCATGTCGATGCCGACAGTCGACCGTGCTCGGTCCGCTCGTACCTCACGAACCTCCGCGCGCTCTCCTTTTCGGCACCGACGCGCCCCTTCGGCTCACTCGCCGGCGGCCGACAGCAGCCAGAACGTCAACGCACCCCGGGCGGCCGAGGTGACCCGGCACCCGAACGGGGCCCACCGGCGGGAGGCCACCACGGCCGGCGTAAGCCCACCCACCCGCAGTGGGCGACGGGCGGGAGGGGGTCGGGGTCGTAGGAGGTGCGTGTCCGGACACTAAAGCGTGATTTGTGCCGCACACGGGCCCGCACCCGACAACCGGCCCGCACGCGGCGTAAATCATGCCGTCCGGACATGTACCTCCGGAGGCCCCGGCACCCGGCACCACCCACCCACCGCACCTCCCGCCGGGAGGCGACCCGCACCGCACCCGCACCCACCACGGCCCCCCGCCGGGAGGCGCACCGCACCACCCACCCACCGCACCCCCCGCCGGACGGCGCACCGCGTCAGCGGCGTTCCCTCCCGGCCACCGAGACGGTCCGCGGCGCGACACCGGTCGGCGCGGAAGCCTCCACGCCCGCGCCCGCAGGCAGGGCCGCCGAGACCGTGCCACCGGGGGCGGCCACACCCACCGGGCCGTCGTACCGCGCGGCGCGGCGCTTCGCGATGACCGCGCACACCATGAGCTGCATCTGGTGGAAGAGCATCAGGGGCAGCACGGCGAGGCTCGCCCCGGGCCCGAACAGCACGCTCGCCATGGGCAGTCCCGCGGCCAGGCTCTTCTTCGAGCCCGCGAACTGGATCGCGATACGGTCCGCCCTCGCGAAGCCGAGCCGCTTGGCGCCGTACCAGCTCAGCGTCAGCATCGCCGCGAGGAGCACCGCCTCGACGGCCAGCAGCGCCGCCAGCGCGGCCGGCGTCACCCGGTGCCAGACACCGGCGACCATGCCCTGGCCGAACGCGGTGTAGACGACCAGCAGGATGGACCCGCGGTCGACGAGCCCCAGCAGCTTCCTGTGCCGGGTCAGGAGAGCGCCGACCCAGCGGCGCAGTGCCTGGCCCGCCAGGAAGGGCAGCAGGAGCTGCACCACGATCCCCGTCAGCGAGCCCGCGGAGAACCCGGCCGCGCCGCCGCCGATGAGCAGTGCCGCCAGCAGCGGTGTGAGGACGAGGCCCGCGAGGCTGGAGAACGATCCGGCGCAGATCGCCGCGGGCACATTGCCGCGCGCCAGGGAGGTGAAGGCGATGGACGACTGGATCGTCGACGGGACCAGACAGAGGAAGAGCAGCCCGTGGTAGAGCTGCGGGGTCAGAACGGCCGGGACGAGTCCCCCCATGGCCAGTCCCAGCAGCGGGAAGACCACGAAGGTGCAGGCGAGGACGGTCGCGTGGAGCCGCCAGTGCCGTAGCCCGTCGACCACCTCACGGGTGGAGAGCCGCGCCCCGTACAGGAAGAAGAGCAGTGCCACCGCGCCGGTCGACGCACCGTCCGCGACCTCGGCGGCCGGGCCGGAGGCCGGCAGCAGGGCCGCGAGCACGACGGTCGCGAGGAGCGACAGGACGAACGGATCGGCGGGCAGCCAGGACGGTATGCGCGGGCGTGGGAACGGCGGGTGCGGGCGCGGGGTACGGCGGCGGTTCATGTGCTCCACTACAGGCGGTCGGTACGCGTCGTGCCTCCCCATGATCCGCCAGGCGCCCATGATCGGGAATCCCGTATACCACTCTGACTGTGATCGGTTTTCGCGATAACCCCATAACCTGGCCGTATGTACGACCCCGGGCAGCTCCGTACCTTTCTC
Organism: Streptomyces sp. NPDC002018; assembly: GCF_042890865.1. Classification (NCBI taxonomy): domain Bacteria; kingdom Bacillati; phylum Actinomycetota; class Actinomycetes; order Kitasatosporales; family Streptomycetaceae; genus Streptomyces; species Streptomyces sp. NPDC002018. The sequence goes on along the minus strand of NZ_JBIASO010000001.1, from coordinate 217,871 downwards.
GCCGTCGCCCAGACCCTCAGCTTCACCCGGGCGGCCCGTCGGCTGGGGCTGCGCCAGTCGACGGTGAGCCAGCACATCCGGCGTCTTGAGGACGCCACGGGACGGCCGCTGTTCACCCGCGACACCCACCGGGTGGAGCTGACGGAGGACGGCGAGGCCATGCTCGGTTTCGCCGGGACGATCCTCAGCGCCCATGAGCGCGCGGCGGCCTTCTTCACCGGGACCCGGCTGCGCGGCCGGCTGCGCTTCGGGGTCTCGGAGGACTTCGTCCTGACCCGGCTCCCGGAGATCCTGGAGTCCTTCCGGCGCGACCATCCCGAGGTGGATCTGGAGCTGACGGTCGGGCTGTCCGGCACCCTGCACGCCCAGCTCGCGGCCGGCCGGCTCGATCTCGTACTGGCCAAACGGCGCCCCGGCGACCCCCATGGCGAACCGGTCTGGCAGTCCACCCTCGACTGGATCGGGGCGCCCCGGCTGCGGCTCGACCCGGACCGCCCGCTCCCGCTGATCCTCTTCCCGCCGCCGGGCATCACCCGCGCCCGTGCGCTGGAGGTGCTGGAGGCACACGGCAGGAGCTGGCGCGTCGCGTGTACGAGCGCCAGTCTGAGCGGGCTGATCGCGGCGGCCCGCGCGGGGCTCGGCGTCATGGCCCACACCCGCGGGCTGGTCCCGCCGGGCCTGGCCCCCGTACCGGCCGGGGCGGATCTGCCCGAGCTGGGCGAGGTGCACTTCGTCCTGCTGCACGGAAGGGGCCGCGGGCACGCGGCGGCCCTGGCGGCGGCGGACGCCCTGGCCGCGGCGATCCTGGCGGCCGGTGACCGGCTGCACCGCCTGTCCTCGGCTGACGGCTGACGGCTGACGGCTGACGGCTGACGGGCAGCGTACGGCGCGTCCGGCCACGCATGGCACACGCGTCCCCTACCGCACAGAGGTACAGACCAAGGCCCCTGGCGGTAGAGCGCACGTGTCAGTGGCGTACGGATTCGGTGGAGAATCCCGGCCCGCGCGTATCCACTCCGAGGCCGGATGACAGCCCCCGTCCGGTCGATCCGGGCGGGATCCGGGCGCTGACCTGGAGCGATACGGTCCCGCTGCGGTTCCGCACGGGCTCTCCCCGCCCGTTTCGCGGTGGGGTACCGTCACCGGCGCTGCGCGAAGCGCCACAAGGAGCAAGTCATTGCGCGAGTTCACCGTCCCCCCTCTGCCGGCCGCCCCCCACGTCGGTGGGCTCGCGGACGCCGTCTTCGAGCACGCGCTCGACGATCCCGGTCATGTCGCGCTCGGCCGCAAGGACGCGGAGGGCCGCTGGCGGGACATGACCTCCGCCGCGTTCCGTGACGAGGTGCTCGGTCTGGCCAAAGGGCTGCTCGCGCACGGGGTGCGGTTCGGGGACCGGGTCGCGATCATGTCCCGTACCCGCTACGAGTGGACGCTCTTCGACTTCGCGCTCTGGGCCGTCGGCGCCCAGTCCGTCCCCGTCTATCCCACCTCCTCCGCCGAGCAGGTCCACTGGATGCTCCATGACGCCGAGGTCTCGGCCTGTCTGGTGGAGCACGAGGACCACGCCATGACCGTCGGTTCGGTGATCGACCGGCTGCCCCGGCTGAAACGGCTCTGGCAGCTCGACGCCGACGCGGTGGCGGAGCTGTGCGCGGCCGGCGCCGGTATCGACGACGAGATGGTGCACCGGCAGCGCAGGGCGGTGACCCCCGACACCGTGGCCACGGTGATCTACACCTCCGGCACCACCGGCCGTCCCAAGGGCTGTGTGATCACCCACGCCAACTTCATGTGCGAGGCCGACACCGTCCTGACCCGCTGGGAGCCGGTCTTCCACACCAGATCGGGCGACGAGGCGTCGACACTGCTCTTCCTGCCGCTCTCGCACGTCTTCGGGCGGATGATCGAGATCGCGGCGATCCGCGGCGGGGTGAAGCTGGGCCATCAGCCCGCGCTCCAGGCGAGCGCGCTGCTGCCCGATCTGGCCGCGTTCCGGCCGTCCTTCATCCTGGCCGTGCCCTATGTCTTCGAGAAGGTCTACCACGCGGCGCGGCGCACGGCGCAGACCGAGGGCAGGACGGGCCCCTTCGACAAGGCCGTGGAGGTCGCGGTCCGTTACGCGGAGGCGCTGGAACAGCGGGCCTTCGGCACCGGCCCCGGGCCCTCCGCCGCCCTGCGCGTCCAGCACCAGTTCTTCGACAGGGCCGTCTACGGCAAGGTGCGCGCGGCGATGGGCGGCCGTGTACGGCACGCCATGTCCGGCGGTTCCGCGATGGACCGGCGGCTCGGGCTCTTCTTCGCGGGCGCGGGCATCACCGTCTACGAGGGGTACGGCCTCACGGAGTCCAGCGCGGCGGCCACGGCCAATCCGCCCGAGCGCACCCGTTACGGCACGGTGGGGCAGCCGGTCCCGGGCACCTCCGTCCGTATCGCGCGGGACGGCGAGGTGTGGCTGCGCGGCGGCCAGATCTTCTCCGGCTATCTCAACGACCGGGAGGCCACCGACGCCGCACTGCGGGACGGCTGGCTGGCCACCGGTGATCTGGGCTCGCTCGACGAGGACGGCTATCTCACCATCACCGGGCGGAAGAAGGAGATCCTGGTGACCTCGGGCGGCAAGAGCGTGTCGCCGGGGGCTCTGGAGGAGCGGGTACGGGCGCATCCCCTGGTGGCCCAGTGCCTCGTGGTCGGCAACGACCGTCCGTATGTCGCCGCGCTGGTCACCGTGGACCGGGAGGCCGTGGACCACTGGCTGTCCCTCCGGGGCAAAGCGCCGCTGACCCCCTCCGCGCTGGTCCGGGACCCCGAGCTGGAGACGGAGGTCAGACGCGCGGTGGTGGCCGCGAACACGGCGGTGTCCCAGGCCGAGTCGATCCGTACGTTCCGGATCCTGGCGCATCCGTTCAGCGAGGAGCACGGGCTGCTCACGCCCTCGCTGAAGCTCAAACGCAAGGCGATCGAGGCCGCGTACGCCGCCGAGGTGGACGCGCTCTACCGCTGACACCGGGAATCCGCCCGACCCCGTGATCGTTGCAACGGGGAGAAGCAACCGACCACCACGTTAGGATCGACCGCTCGTGAGCAAGGTCCCCACCCTCACCCTCAACAACGGCATCGAGATGCCCCAGCTCGGCTTCGGGGTCTGGCAGGTACCGGACGCCGAGGCGGTGAAGGCTGTCGCCGTCGCCCTGGAGTCCGGCTACCGGAGCATCGACACGGCCGCCGCCTACGGCAACGAAGAGGGCACGGGCCAGGCCATCGCCGCCTCCGGGATCGCCCGGGAGGAACTCTTCGTCACCACCAAGCTGAGGAACGGCGACCAGGGGTACGACTCGACCCTGCGCGCCTTCGACGCCTCGCTGGAGAAGCTCGGCCTGGACTACGTCGACCTCTATCTCATCCACTGGCCGCGGCCGGGGGCCGACGCCTATGTCGACACGTACAGGGCGTTCGAGAAGATCCACGCGGACGGGCGCGCCCGGTCCATCGGTGTCTCGAACTTCCTTCCCGCACACCTGGAGCGGCTGATCGGCGAGACCTCCGTGGTCCCCGCCGTCAATCAGATCGAGCTGCACCCCCAGCTCCCCCAGGCCGAGTCCCGCGCCTTCCACACCGAGCACTCCATCACCACCGAGGCCTGGTCGCCGCTGGGCCAGGGCAAGGGGCTGCTGGAGGTCCCGACGGTGGTGGCGGTCGCGCGCAAGCACGACAGGACCCCGGCGCAGGTGGTGCTGCGCTGGCACCTCCAGCTCGGGCATGTGGTCATCCCCAAGTCCGTGACCCCGTCCCGGATCCAGGAGAACATCGACGTCTTCGGCTTCGAGCTGGACGCGGACGACCTCGCGGCGTTCGCCGCGCTGGACGAGGGCAGGCGTCTGGGCCCGGACCCGGCCACGTTCAACGCCTGACGGTCTGACGCGGGTCACGTCCCGCGTACGGAGACACCTCCACGGCGCCGCCCGCCCGCTCGGGCCGGCGGCGCCCCCCGCTGTACGGCGTCACCCTCGCTGCACGGCGTCACCCTCGCTGCGCACCGGCGGCGGCGGCGCCCGGGGCGCCCGCGCGGTACTCCTGGGGGCTGACGCCGCGTACCCGCTTGAAGGCGGCGCTCAGCGCGAACGAGCCGCTGTAGCCGACCTTCCTGGCCACCGACTCGACCGTCGCGTCCGTCCCTCGCAGCAGATCGGCGGCGAGGGCGAGCCGCCAGCCGGTGAGATACGCCATCGGGGGCTCCCCGACGAGTTCGGTGAACCGGCGCGCGAGTCCGGCCCGGGAGACACCCACCGCGGCGGCGAGAGTGGCGACGGTCCAGGGGCGGGCCGGTTCGTTCTGGAGCAGGCGCAGGGCGTTGCCGACCGCCGGGTCGGCCATGGCGCGGTACCAGCCGGGAGCCTCCGCGTCGGGGCGCGAGAACCACGCCCGGAGCACGGCTATCAGCATCAGGTCCAGCACCCGGTCGAGCACCACTCCCTGGCCGGGTTCGTCGCGGGAGATCTCGTCGTCGAGGACCGGCATCAGGGGACCGTTCCACGCGTCGGTGGAGAGGTGGAGCAGCGAGGGCAGGGCGTCGAGCAGCCGTCTGCTGACCTCGCCGTCCATCTGGTACGTACCGATCAGCACGGTGGTGCCGCCGTCGGGGGCGTTCCCCCAGGTCCGCACGCCGAGGTGCATCGACTGGGCGAGCGGCTCGCCCTCCAGCGTGTGGCAGACGCCCCCGGGACCGATCAGGGCGCGGGGCGCGGTCCCCGGGCTGTCCGCGGTGATGTACGGCTCGGGGCCGCGGGCGACCGCGACATCCCCCGGGCGCAGCAGCACCGGCTCCCCGCCGCCGTCGGGGACGATCCACGCCTCGCCGCGGGTGACGCACATCAGACAGAGCGGGGCGTGGTCCTCGATCCGGACGGACCACGGCGGCTCCATCACCATGCGCAGCAGAAAAGCCCCCCGGGCCCGCGGTCCGTCGAGGAGTCCGGCGAGTACGTCCATGGTCACCAGCGTAAATGCACCGGAGGGGCGGTCTGTCGCCGCACCGATCAGTTCGCGCCGTGTGCCGGGGCAATCTCCTCGACGCGCCGTGCGAGGGCGAAGTCCTTCGCGGTGACCGCGCCGCCCGCGTCATGGGTGTGCACGGCGAGCACGACGCTGTGGTAACCCAGGGTCAGATCGGAGTGATGGTTCAACTCCTCCTGGATCCCCGCGATATGGACGACCAGGGCGGCCGCCGCGAAATGGCTGTCGAGGCGGAAGGTGCGGGTGAGCCGGCGGTCCGTCAGGGACCAGCCGGGGAGATCGCGCAGCCGTGCCTCGGTCTCCTGCTGTGAGAGCGGTCGGGTGGCCATGGGCGGGGGCTCCTTACGGGACGGGCGGCGACGCGCCGACGATACGTCGTGTGCCGCGCCTGCCCCGGTCGCCGTGCCGTACCGCGCGGGGCCGCGCTGCGACCCCCCGCCGCGGCCGCCGATTGTCAGACCCATGGACAAGACTTGATGGTCCGACAGATCCATGGGGAGGAAGCCGGTATGACCACCACCACGTCCAGCGCGTCCGGCGCGGCGAGCGAGTGCACCGCGGCCCAGGCCTATCTGCGGCTCATGGCGGCCGTCCGGGCGGTCCTGGACGATCCCTCGCGGGCCTCGCCGGCGGCCGCCCCGCTGCTGGCGGCTCCCCTCGCCGAGGCGGACGAGGCGCTGAGCGCGGCCGGCCTGGCGGGGAACGAACGGGACTTCCTGCATCTCGTCGCCGCCCAGGCCCTGGGCCCGGCCCCCGACGCCCGCGAGCCAGAGGCCCGATGAGCGGCCCCGGCGGCCCGGGGCCGCGGGAGGCGGGACCGCTCGGGGGCCCGGGGGCGCGTTGGGGCGGGCGCCGTGTGGTCGTGGCGCCCGCCCCCGTGTTCGCCCGGTCCGCTCGGCCGACGCGGGTCAGTCGCGGGTCAGCCGCGGGTCAGTCGCAGGGTGACCAGTTCGAACGGGCGGAGCGACAGCCGTACGGCGCCGTCCGTCAGCTCGGGCCGCTCCCCGTGCTCCGGCCTTCCGGCGTCCGGCAACGGGCGTTCCAGCAGATCGGTCACGTCGAGCCCGGTGGCCTCGAAGCCCAGCCCGACGCGCGCCCTGGCCCGGCCGCCGGTCGACTCGTAGAGCCGTACGACCAGATCGCCGCTCCCGTCGTCCGCCAGCTTCACCGCGCTCACGACGACGGCGTCGTTGTCGACGGTCACCAGCGGTGCCACCTCGGTGTCCCCGGCGACCCTGCGCTCCGGCAGATTGATCCGGTAGCCCTCGCGGACCGCGTCGCCGATGGACGCGCCGGGGGCCAGGGCGTGCCGGAAGCGGTGCACGCCCTGGTCGGTCTCCGGGTCGGGGAAGCGCGGCGCGCGCAGCAACGAGACGCGCACCGTGGTGGTCGTACCGGCGTCCGACGCGCGGACCGTACGGGTCACGTCGTGTCCGTACGTCGAGTCGTTCACGAGCGCGACGCCCCAGCCCGGCTCCTCCAGATGGACGAAGCGGTGGTTGCAGGCCTCGAACTTGGCCGCCTCCCAGCTCGTGTTGGTGTGGGTGGCCCGGTAGACATGGCCGAACTGGGTCTCCGAGGCGTACCGCTCGGCGTGCACATCCAGCGGGAACGCGGCCTTCAGGAACTTCTCGGTCTCGTGCCAGTCGACCTCGGTCTCGATGTCCAGCCGCTTGACCCCCGGCGCGAGGGTCAGAAGCTGGGTGACCTTCGAGGTGCCGAAGGTGCGCACGAGACGCACGGTGGCGGCCCCGGTGCCCTCGACCGGCGTGAGTTCGTCGAGGTCGGTGAGATCGGTGACGGTGTTCCGGTAGAACGCGTCCACGTCCCAGGCGTCCCACTGGTTCGGGAAGTCGGGGTGTATCTGGAGGAGGTTGGCCGCCTCACCGGGGGCGACGGCCTCCCGCTCCGCGCTGATGTCGTACACCGACACCACCAGTCCGCGGCTGTCCAGCTCGACCTCCAGCAGGCCGTTGCTGAGGACATGGCCGCCGCCCTCGCGCGGCAGCACCTCGGCGCCGCCGCCACCGGTAGCCGGTCCCGCCGCGCCCGCCGCGACTCCGCCGCGCGCGTGCGGCGCGGAGTTGAAGAGCAGGGCCGTGGGGCTCCCGGGGTCACCCGCCAGGGCGCGCTGCGCCGAGTCGATGATCCCGTTCAGCTCCTCGGCGACGTGCGCGTAGGTGCGCGCGGCCTCGCGGTGCACCCAGGCGATGGACGAGCCGGGCAGGATGTCGTGGAACTGGTGCAGCAGCACCGTCTTCCAGATCCGGTCGAGCCGCTCGTACGGGTACGCGGCACCGGTCCTGACCGCCGCCGTGGCGGCCCACAGCTCGGCCTCGCGCAGCAGGTGCTCGCTGCGCCGGTTGCCCTGCTTGGTCCTGGCCTGGCTGGTGAGGGTGGCGCGGTGGAGCTCCAGATACAGCTCACCGACCCAGACCGGCGGACTGGGGTGCTCCGCCTCGGCCTTGGCGAAGAAGGCGCCGGGGGTCTCCCACTCGACCGTCGCGGAGCCTTCGAGGCTGCGCAGACGGGTGGCCTTGGCGATCATCTCGCGGGTGGTGCCGCCGCCTCCGTCGCCCCAGCCGGTCGGCGCGAGGGAGTGCCTGGCGACCCCCTTCTCCTTGAAGTTCCGGGCGGCATGGGCGATCTGCTCGCCCGTCATCGAGCAGTTGTAGGTGTCGACGGGCGGGAAGTGGGTGAAGATCCGGGTCCCGTCGATGCCCTCCCAGTGGAAGGTGTGGTGCGGGAATTTGTTGATCTTGCTCCAGGAGATCTTCTGGGTCAGCAGCCACTTGGACCCGGCGGCCTTGATGATCTGCGGCAGTCCCGCGGCGAAGCCGAAGGTGTCGGGCAGCCACGCCTCGTCGTTCTCGATGCCGAACTCGTCGAGGAAGAAGCGCTTTCCATGGACGAACTGCCTGGCCATCGCCTCGGAGCCGGGCATATTGGTGTCGGACTCCACCCACATGCCGCCGGCCGGTACGAACCGGCCCTCCGCCACGGCCTTCTTGACCTTGGCGTAGACCTCGGGGCGGTGCTCCTTGATCCAGGCGAACTGCTGCGCCTGCGACATCGCGAAGACGAACTCGGGCTCGTCCTCCAGCAGGGCGGTCATATTGGCCGTCGTGCGGGCGACCTTGCGGACCGTCTCGCGCAGCGGCCAGAGCCAGGCCGAGTCGATGTGCGCGTGGCCGACCGCGCTGATGCGGTGCGCCGTCGACGGCGCGGGGGTGGCCAGCACCCCGGCGAGCCGCTCGCGGGCGGCGGCCGCGGTGCCGTTGACGTCCTGGAGATCGACCGCGTCGAGCGCGCGGCTCATGGCGCGCAGGATCTCCCAGCGGCGGGCGCCGTCCACGGGCAGCTCGGTCATCAGCTCCCCGAGCACCTCCAGGTCCTGGACGAGCTGCCACACGGTCTCGTCGAAGACGGCGAGATCCATCCGGGCGAGGGTGTACTGCGGTTCGGTGCCCGCGGTCTCCTTGTCGCCGAGCGTGGTCGGCAGGAAGGGGTGGTAGTCGAGGATCACGGGGTTGGACGCGGCCTCGATGTGCAGCAGCACCTCCTCGCCGCCCGCCACGGGCGCACCGATCCGCACCCACTGGTTGCGGGGGTTGAGGCCCTTCACCGGGGAGCCGTCGGGCCGGTAGACGAGGCCCTCGCACTGGAATCCCGGCATGTTCTCGTCGAACCCGAGGTCGAGCAGCGCCTCCACGGTGCGGCCGGCCCAGTGCTCGGGGACGGTTCCGGAGACCCGGAACCAGCTCGTGCCCCAGGGGGCGCCCCAGCGGTCGCCGACCGCGATCGGTTCGGTGAGGCCCGCGAGGCCCTCCTCGACGGGTACGGGTTCCCCCGGCGCGGTCCAGACGGCGATGTCGAGCGGTACGGATTCGGGGTATACGGCGGGCCGGATGCGCTCGTCGAGGACCCGCTTGAGGCGGCCTTCGACCAGGCTGCGGTCGTCGTGCATGTGAGAACGCTCCTGATGTGCGTGAGAGTGCGGTGGGTGCGGGGCCGGCGGTGACGGGGGACGGGGACAGGGTCGTGGGCTACGGGCTACGGGCTACGGGCTGCGCGAGGGTGTCCCGGGGTCATGCCACCTGGTCCGGGTGGACGACCTCGGTGATACCTCGCACCGCCAGATGCTCCTTGTCCTCGGCCCGGCCCGCAAGAACCACGGTGGGACGGACCCCGTCCGCGGTGAGCCGGGCGAAGGCCTCGAAGAACGCTCCGCCGGGGCCGCAGGCGGCACGGGCGGGCGCGCTCCAGCCGTCCCCGGTGCCCTCCCCCGTACCGTCCTGTCCCGTACCGTCCTGTCCCGTACCGTCCTGTCCCGTACCGTCCCCGGCCACGACCAGCGCGGTGGTGCGGACCGCGGGCGCGTACGGCCTGCCGCGCCACTCCTCGACGATCCGCGCGAGGGCCTGTCCGGCCGGCTTGACCCGCCGGTCGTTGGTGAGCAGACCGAGGCCGTACTCCAGCTCGGGGAAGTCGGCGAGCGAGCGCGACACGTCGTGCGAGCACCACCAGGTGATGCCCCAGACATCGGCGCAGTCCAGCGCGTTGGCCACGGTCGCCTCGGTGAACGCGGCGGCGTGCTCGGCCGGGATCACCGGCGCGGGGGCGCCGACCTCCTGGAGCCAGACCGGCCGGTGGGGTTCGAGCGCCCAGGCCTTGGACAGTTCGATCAGATACGCGGCGTGGTGCTCGGTGGCGGTGCCGGTACGGCCGTACCGCTGGGCGGTGCCGTTGAACACCCAGGAGTGCACGGCGGTGACGGCGCCGATCCTGGCGGCGTGCGCCGGGGTGAAGGCGTGCCCGTCCTGGTACCAGGCGGCGTCGTACTCGGCGTGCAGATGGAGCTTGCCGGGCGCCCCCTCCTCGCAGGCGTCCAGCAGCCGGCGGAGCCAGCCGGCCGCCTGTTCCGGGGTGAGGGGGTCGGGATCGGGGTGCGGCGGCCCGGAGAACTGGTTGATCTCGTTGCCGATCGTCATCCCGATGAAGTTGGGGCGGTCGGCGAGCGCGGCGGCGAGCGTGCGCAGGTACTCGGCCTGTCCGGCGACGACATCGTTGTCGGTGAAGATGTTCCTGCGGTGCCAGGTCCGCGTCCAGGCGGGCAGGAAGTCGAAGCTCGACAGATGGCCCTGGAGTCCGTCGACATTGACGTCCAGTCCTCGTTCGGCCGCCGCGTCGACAAGCTGGACGAGCTGCTCGACGGCGCGGGGCCTGATCAGCGTGCGGTTGGGCTGGAAGAGCGGCCAGAGCGGAAAGACCCGGATGTGGTCGAGGCCGAGTGCGGCGACGGAGTCCAGATCCGCGCGCACGGCGTCGGGATCGAAGTCCAGCCAGTGGTGGAACCAGCCCTGGCTGGGTGTGTAGTTGACGCCGAAGCGCGGCGCGGAAGTGCTCATACTGGCAACGTTGTCCTGGTTCTGTGGTGCGGATGTCCGCCGGTCCCCCGGCCGGGGCCGTGGCGGTGTCGGCCGTCGCGGTGTCGGCCGTCGCGGTGTCGGCCGTCGCGGTCGTCAGCCCTTGACGGCGCCCTCGCCGACGCCCCGGAAGAAGTAGCGCTGGAGACAGGCGAAGAGCGTGATGAGCGGGAGGACGGCGATGACCGTGCCCGCCGCGACCAGCCGCTCGTCGTTCGCGAACGTGCCGTGCAGATAGTTCAGTCCGATGGTCAGGGTGAAGTTCTCCGGGTCGCTGAGCACGATCAGCGGCCAGAGGAAGTCGTCCCAGGCGCCCATGAAGGCGAAGATCGCCACCACGGCGAGCGTGCCCTTGACCGAGGGAAGCGCGATCCGGAGGAACCGCTGCCAGACATTGGCTCCGTCGACATAGGCCGCCTCCTCCACCTCCTGCGGGAGATTGAGAAAGGCGTTGCGCATCAGCAGCACGTTGAGCGCGCCGATGGATCCGGGCAGCACGACCCCGAGCAGGGTGTTGTTGAGACCGAGTTCCCGCATGGTGGTGAACTGGGCGATGATGATGCCCTCGACGGGGACCAGCATGGCGAGGATGAACGCCAGGGTCGCCGCCCGGCGTCCGCGGTAGCGCATCCGGGCCAGCGCGTAGCCGGCCAGCGCGGCACCGACGCAGTTGGTGACCACATTGGCCGAGGCGACCTTGAGCGAGTTGAACGCGTACTCCCAGACGGGGATGGTGTGGGCGACCCGGCTGTAGTTGTCCAGCGTCGGATCGCTCGGGAAGAACGTCGGCGGGGAGCTGAAGATGTTCTCGTGCGGGCCCTTGAGCGAGGTGGACAACTGCCACAGGAACGGCCCGACCATCAGGGCCAGTACGGCGAGCAGCAGGACATAGCGCAGCACGAGCTGCCAGGGCGCGATACGCCGCCCGTCGGCGTCGGTGAAGCGGCCGGGGGGCCTGTTCGGCCGCGCGGCCGCGGCCGGGCGGGTGCCGGTGGCCGTGCGGGTGTCCGTGTCCGTCGTCGTGCTCGTGTTCGTGGTCGTGTTCGTGGTCGTGGTCGTGGTCGTGGTCGTGTTCGTCGGGAAGCTCACGCGTCCTCCTTGCGGTCGGCGCGCAGCACCAGCAGCATCAGGGCCACCGTGACGGCGAAGACCACCACGGAGATGGCGGAGGCGTAGCCGACCCGGCCGGTCAGTCCGGTTCCGACGCGCTGGACGAGCATCACCAGGGTGGTGTCCTCGCCCGCGGGGCCGCCGCTGGGTCCCGCCATCAGATAGACCTCGGAGAACACCTTGAAGGCCGCGACCGAGGAGAGCGCCCCGACGAGGACCATGGTGGAACGGACGGCGGGGACGGTCACGGTGACGAAGCGGCGTACGGCTCCCGCCCCGTCCACGGCGGCGGCCTCGTGCAGCTCGCGCGGTACGTTGGCCAGCGCGGCCAGATAGATGATCATGTAGTAGCCGAGGCCCTTCCAGACCGTGACGGCCATCGCGCTGAACAGCAGCAGCCACTGATCGCTGAGAAAGCCGATCGTGCCGATTCCCACGGCCTCCAGTACGGAGTTGACCAGCCCCCGGTCGTCCAGCATCCACACCCAGATCAGCCCGACCACGACGATCGAGGCGACGACGGGGGTGTAGAAGGCGGAGCGGAAGAAGGTGATGCCGGGGATGTGCCGCTGGACGAGCAGGGCCAGCAGCAGCGGCAGGACGACCAGGGCGGGCACGACGCCGACGACGTACAGCGTGCTGTTGCGCAGACCGATCCAGAACATCTCGTCGTGGACCAGCTCACGGAAGTTGGCGAGTCCCACATAACGGCCGGGGATCAGGGTCCGCCGGTCGGTGAAGGAGTTCACCAGGGTGCTGAGGAACGGATAGAGGCTGAACGCGCCGACGATCAGCAGCCCCGGCGCGGCGAACAGCCACGGAATGAAGGGGAGTTGACGGCGGACGGCGCGGCCCGGCCCGCGGTGGGGCCCACGGCCGGAGCCGGGGCTCCGGGGTGCGGGCCCCGCCGCGGCGGAGTCCGGGGCATACGCCCCGGGGGCGGTGGTGCTCTTCATGGTGCTCGACTCAGCTCTGCTTGAGCAGCTTGTCGCAGGCCTCGACGGCGCGGTCCAGCGCCTCCTGGGGGCTCTGCTTTCCTTGCAGCGCCTTCGCCACCTGGTTGCGCAGTTCGGTCTTCATCTGCTCGCTGAACAGGACCGGCGTGTAGTTGACCGCGTTCTTGAGGGACTTGGCGGCGGCGACCCGGACCCGGGTCTCGTCGGTGCCGTCCTCCTCGGTGAAGTACGGGTCGTCCAGGGATCCCTTGGTGCTGGGGAAGATGGCGACCTGCTTGGCGAACGACATCTGGCGGGTCGCGTCGGTCACGAAGTGGGCGAACGCCACGGCGGCCGGCTTCTCCTTGGTCCGGGAGTTGACCATCACGCCCATGACATACATGTTGACCTTGCCGGTGCTGGTGACCTGGTCGGTGATGCCGATGTTCTTGTAGAGCGTCGGGGCCTGCTTCTTGAAGTTCTCCAGGTCCAGCGCGCTGCCGGGGTTCATGGCCACGGACTCGGTGAGGAACTTGGCGCCCGAGGTCTCGGGGGTCGCGGTGAGCGCCTGCGGGTCGAGCGCCTTGGCGTCGAACAGCTCCTTGTAGCGGGTGAGCAGCTCCACCCCCTTGGCGTCGTTGAACGCGAAGGCGGTGCCCGCCTTGTTCATGAGCTGGACGCCGTAGCGGCCGAAGTCCTCGATGGTGGGCACCTGGGCGAGGGTGGCGATCTTGCCGCCGCTCTGCTTCGCCAGCTTCAGTCCGTCCTCGAAGACCTGGTCGTAGGTGGTCGGCGGCTTCGCGGGGTCGAGCCCGGCCTCCTCGAAGAGGCGCTTGTTGTAGAACATCGGGCCGGTGTTGAGATACCAGGGGAAGCCGTACGTCCCCTCCATGCCCGGTATCTGGTGGCTCTGCCAGGCGCCCGGCAGATACTCGCCGCGGTAACCGGCCGCGGTCCTGTCCTGGTCGAGGTCGAGCGCGAGCCCGGCCTTCGCCAGCGGGGCCACCAGGTCGGGGGAGATGTTGACGACATCGGGCAGGGTGCCGCCGGCGGCGTCCGCGCTGAGCTTGTCCGCGTAGCCCTCGGCCGGCCGGTCGACCCACCGCACCTTCGTGTCGGGGTACTTCTTCTCGAAGTCCCTGATGACCCCGTTGAAGTAGTCCTTGAAGTTCGCCTGGAGGTTCCAGGTCTGGAAGCTGATCTGGCCCTTGACGGCGCCCGAGGCGTCGGAGGACTCCTCGGCGTCGGTTCCTCCGCCGCAGGCGCTGAGCGGCAGGACGGTGGCGAGAACAGCGGCGACGGCGACTGCTCTGCGGGAGATGCGCACGGGTGACGGCTCCTTTGCTCGGGTGGGGGCGTGCGGACGGCGAGCCGGAGCCACGGGCCGTCGGCCGCCTATTTCCCCGCAGACCTTGGTGGGTGTCCGGGGCGAAGTCAACAGTTTCTTCCGCCGAAATCCCGCCGGTCCGGCATCATCGCAGCTCAGAGCGGTTCGACCGGTTTCCTTGTGTGACGGACTAATGCGCTTTAGGATGCTCGGACTCAAGCGCATTAGTCCAGGGTCCACATGGCTCGTCCGGTACGGCCGGAAGGTTCGGGAAAGAGAGGCACACGGGTGGCAGCGAACCGGCCGCCGGGCGGTGACCCGCCGGCGGGCAGACGTACTCCGGCACGCCGGCCGACCATGAAGGACATCGCCCAGCGCGCCGGGGTCTCGGAGAGCGCCGTCTCCTTCGCGCTGAACGGCCGCCCGGGGGTCTCCGAGGTGACACGTGCCCGGGTGCGCCGGGTCGCCGAACAGCTCGGCTGGCGGCCCAGCACCGCGGCACGGGCGCTCTCCGGCGAGGGCTCCGCCACGGTCGGACTGGTGCTCGCCAGGCCCGCGGCGACCCTCGGCGTGGACTCGTTCTTCCTCCAGCTCATCTCCGGCATCCAGGAGATCCTGTCAGAACGCCAACTCGGCCTGCTCCTCCAGGTGGTGGAGGACATGGACGCCGAGTGCGCGGTCTACCGGCGCTGGTGGGCGGAGCACCGGGTGGACGGGGTGCTGGTGGTGGACCCGAGGACCGACGATCCCCGGCCCGCCCTCCTGGACGAGCTGGGCCTGCCCGGTGTCGTCATCGGCGCGCTGCCCGACAGCGACGCGGGTCCGCATCCGGGCCTCTCGCAGGTACGGGCCGACGACGCGGGCGCGATGGCCTCCGTCGTCGACCGGCTGTACGCGCTGGGCCACCGGCGGATCGTCCATATCGCGGGGCTCCCCTTCCTCGCGCACACGGAGCGGCGCATCCGCTCGCTGCGGATCGAGGCCGACCGGCGCGGTCTGGCCGAGGCGCGCTCCGTGACGACGGACTACTCCGACACCCAGGGCGCCGCGGTGACCCGCCGGGTCCTGGAGGAGGACGGGGCGCCGACGGCCCTCATCTACGACAACGACGTGATGGCCGCGGCCGGCGCGGCGGTCGCGGCGGAGCTCGGCCTCTCCGTGCCCGGTGAGGTCTCGGTCGTCTCGTGGGAGGACTCGGCGCTGTGCCGGCTGGTGCGCCCCTGGCTGACGGCGCTCTCCCGCGACACGGTCGCGTTCGGCCGGATCGCGGCGCGGGAACTGGCCGCGCTGCTCGACGGCGGCGAGCCACGCACCGTACAGGTGCCGCTGCCGGCCCTGATCGAGCGGGAGAGCATCGCTCCGGCTCTGGCCGAAAATCATTCATGTCACGACCATTGACACCCCAAGAGATCAAGTGATCTATTCACTTCATGAGTCGCAGTGAACTGTCACTGTCCGAGCATCTCGCGGACAGTATCGTCGAGATCATCCGCACCGAACGGCTGGTTCCCGGGGACGCCTTGGCGTCCTCCCGGGACCTCGCCCGCCGGTTCGACGTCACCACGCCCACGGTCCGCGAGGCCCTGCGCAGGCTCGAGGCCACCGGCGTGGTGGAGTTCCGGCACGGCTCGGGCACCTATGTCGGCCCCGGCAGTGAGCGCCGGCTGCTCGCCAACCCGCATCTCCCGCGCGGCAGCCGCGAGTCGGTGCTCGAACTCGTCGAGGCACGGCTGGTCCTGGAACCCGCCGTGGCCGCCGCCGCGGCCCGTACCCGGGTGCCGGAGGCCGTGGCTCGGCTGGAGGCGGCGTCCGCCAACGCGCTGCGTCCGCCGCGGGAGTCACCGCGGCAGTCGGCCCACTTCCATGTGGCGCTGGCCGCCGCCAGCGGCAACGCGCTGCTGCGCGAGGCCGTCGAGGCGCTGCTCCAGGTCAGGGCGCGCGAGCAGGTCGAGATCCGGCACCGCTACAACGACCGCGCGCGGGACCACGCGGAGCATGTGGAGATCTTCGAGGCGGTACGGGACGGAGACGCCGAGGCGGCCGAGCGGCTGACCCGGGAGCACCTTGGGTCCATCCGTGAGGCGGTCCTCACCGCCGACTTCCCGGAGTCGGGCGCGGCAGGCGGCGCGGCGGGCGGCGGCCACGCGGACACCGGCCCTGCGGACACCGGCCCCGGGGACGGCGGAGCCGGGGCCGCGGGGTTCGGAGAAGCCGGGCTCGGAGAGGCCGGTACGGCGACGGGCGTGGCGCGATGAACGCCCGGACGCCGACGCGGCTGGCCGAGATGACGACCGTGGAGGCCGCCGAGGCGGTCACCGCGAGCCCTGTGGTGATCATCCCGGCGGGCGCGTTCGAACAGCATGGTCCCGGTATGCCGCTGGCCACGGACACGGTCCGGGCCGAGGGAGTGGCCGACCGGGTGGCCGCCGCACTGGCCGGACGCGCCGTGATCGGTCCCCCGGTGCCGGTCGGTGTGTCCCCGCACCATCTCGCCTTCGCGGGGACGGTCACCCTCACCACCACGACCCTGGCCGCGGTGGTCCGTGAGTACGCGGAAAGCCTCTACCGGCACGGCTGGCGGAAGATACTCGTGGTGACCGGCCATGGCGGCAACAACGCCACACTGGCCACGGTGGCGCAGGACCTGCTCACCACCCACCCCGATCTCCAGTTCGCCTGGTCGCCCGTCACCGCGCTCGCCTCGGACGTCGTGTCCGGGATGGAGGTCAGCGAGGTGCACGGCCACAGCGGCGAGGCGGAGACCGCGCAGATGCTCCATCTCGCCCCGCATCTGGTGCACACCGACCGGTTCGAGGCCGGTACGACCTCCCTCTCCCAGCTCGATCCGCTTCCCCGGCTCTCACGGCACGGCAGTCACCCCGCGCTCGCCGTCCACTACGACCGGCTCAGCGGCAACGGCGTCCTCGGCGACCCGCGCCGGGCGACCGCCGAGGACGGACAGGCGGTCGTCGACGCCGTCGTGGTCCGTCTGGTCGCCTTCGTCACGGAGTGGCTGGACGTCTGACACGGCCTCCGACGCCGCTCCACCCGCGTACGGCAGCGCGCCCCGCCCGGTCCGTCCTCCCCCCGGGGCGCGTGGTGCCGTAGGCAGCCACCACACAGCACCACACGGCACCACCCGGCACAACGCACACGACACACCACACGCACCACACACGGCACATCACACGCACAGCACATCACTCGCACAGCACACCGCATGTCCGCGTCCTGTACCGCGCGTCATGCGGCCCGCGTCGCGTACCGGCCGTCAGGCGTCCGGTACGCGATCCCGCCCCGCCGCACGGGGCACCCCTGTCCGGAAACCAGTCCAGCCGTCCGCCCCAGGCGTCCGGCAGAAGGAGCCTGCCATGAACTCCCTCCAGCGGATGGCGACAGCCGCCGTGAGCCTCGTCCTGTGCGTCGGAGCGACCGGGGCCGCGACCGCCGCCCCCGTGGCCGCCCACGCCCCCAAGGGGACCTCGAAGTCCGCCTGCCGGCTGCCCGCCCCCCAGCAGCCCGGTACGAGCGAGCTGCGGACCATCAGCAGCGGCGGCCGTGACCGTACGTACCAGCTCCACCTCCCCGACGACTACGCCAAGAAGCGCGACTGGCCGGTGGTGCTCGCCTTCCACGGCCGCGGCAACACCGGCGCGGGGACCGAGGAGTTCTCCAAGCTCTCGACCCTCCCGGCCGTGGTCGTCTATCCCGACGGTGTCATCGGCACCGGGGACGGCGACCGGCAGGCCTGGCAGGGCGCGCCGTACGCGGCGGCGGGCGTGGACGACGTCCGGTTCACCGAGGACCTCCTCGACCGGCTCGAAGCGACCCTCTGCGTCGACGAACGGCGGGTGTACGCCACGGGCAAGTCCAACGGGGCGGGCTTCGTCGGCACCCTGCTCGCCTGCCGCGCGGCGGACCGGATCGCCGCCATCGCCCCCGTCGCCGCCGCCCTGTACCCGACCGGCGAGGAGTGCGAGCCGTCGCGTCCCGTCCCCGTCATCGAGTTCCACGGCACGGGTGACGCGACCATCCCGTACACCGGTGACGCCGACCGGGGACTCCCCGCGATCCGGGACTGGGTGGCGGGCTGGGCCGGACACAACGGCTGTGCGCCGCGCTCGCGTGACCGGGTGACCGGATCCGACATCACCGTCACGCGCTGGCGCGGCTGCGACCGGGGCGCGGAGGTCCGTCATGTCGCGGTCACCGACGGCGGTCACACCTGGCCCGGCGCCGACAGCTACAGCGGCGGCGGATACACCACCCAGACCATCGAGGCGCACGAGGTCATGTGGCGGTTCCTGCGCACGTTCCGCACCCCCGCGCCGTCGTCCCCCCGTCACTGACGGCGTCCCCGTCACCGTCACCGTCCCCCTGTCACCGAGCCCCGCCGATCAGGCCCGTGCCGCCGATCGGGAACCGAGCAAGGAGCCGCTCCCATGACCACATCGACCCCCGCGCCACCCGGCAGACCCGCCCCGCCCGGCGATGAGACCCGGCTGCCGCGCGTCGTCCGCGCGATGGCCGTCATCGAGCGGGCCGGCAACGCGCTGCCGCACCCGTTCTGGCTGTTCTGGATCCTGTCCGCCGTGCTCGCGGTCGTCAGCGCCGTGCTGGCCGCGGCCGATGTCTCGGTGGTCTCGCCCAGTGACCACAAGACCGTCGCGGTACAGAATCTGCTGAGCGGCGAAGGCCTGGCCATGGCCGTCTCGACGATGATCGAGAACTTCGCGGCCTTCCCGCCGATGGCCACCATCGTCGTGGTCATCATGGGCGTCGCCGTGGCCGAACGCACCGGTTTCCTGGCGGCGCTGATGCGGGTCAGCGTCTCGCGGGTGCCGGCCTCCTGGGTGGTGTTCGCCGTCGCCTTCGCGGGCACCGTGGCCCATGTCGCCTCGGCCGCCGCGTACATCATCCTCGTACCGCTGGGCGGGCTGGCCTTCCGCGCGGTGGGACGCTCCCCGATCCTCGGTATCGTCGTCGCCTACACGGCCATCGCCTCCGGCTACGACGCGAGCCCGATACCCACACCCAACGACGCCATCTTCGCGGGCATCACCACCGCGGCGGCGCGGATCGTCGGCGGTGACGCGGCCTATGTCTCGCCGCTGAGCAACTGGTTCTTCAACATCGCCTCGTCGGTGCTGCTCGCGGCCGTCATCACCCTGGTCACGAGGTTCGTGCTGAGCAAGCGGCCCGATCTCGACCCCGACCCCGACGCCGATCTCGAAGACCTCGGCGCGCTCACCCTCAGCGCGCGCGAACGCTCGGCGCTGCGCGCCTCGGTGCTCACCCTGCTGGCGACGCTCGTGGTGCTGGTCGCGGTCATGGTGCCGCAGGCGTCACCGCTGCGGGGCGAGGGCGGCAGCATCGTGGACTCGCCGTTCCTGGACGGGATCGCGGCGGTCGTCGCGGTGGTCTTCGGACTGGTCGGCACCGTGTACGGCTACCGCTCGGGCTCGATCGGCTCGCCGGGGGACGTGCCGAAGCTGATGGGCGAGGGCGTCAAGCAGATGGCGCCGGTGCTGGTGCTGTTCTTCGCGATCGCCCAGTTCCTGGCGTACTTCGACTGGACACACATCGGTGATGTGCTGGCCGTCAGGGCCGCCGAGGCGCTGGAACAGAGCGGGATGCCGATCGTCCTGGTGTTCCTGCTGATCCTGGTGCTGCTGACACTGGTCAATGTGATGGTCACCAGCGGATCCGCGATGTGGGCACTGGCCGCGCCCGTTCTGGTGCCGATGCTGATGCTCGTCAGTGTGCCCGCCGAGACGACCCAGGCGCTGTTCCGGATCGCGGACTCCGGGTCGACGGCGATCACTCCGATGAGCCCGTACTTCATCATGGCGCTGGGCTTCCTCCAGCGGTACCGCAAGAACGCGGGCATCGGCACCCTGGCCTCGTACACACTTCCGCTGGCGGTCACCATGACGCTCGCGTGGACGGCGCTGTTCCTCGTCTGGTGGGCCACGGGCATCCCGCTCGGCCCCGGCGCTCCGGTGCGCTGACGCGTACGGCGGGCGGTGCGGGGGAGGGAGCCGGTCACGGCCCCTCCCCCCCACCGCTGTGCGGCGGCTCCGTGCTCCGGCCCTGTATTGCGGCCGGATGAAATCACCCGCGCGTCCCGAGCCGCCGCCGGAGTCCCGCGAACACACCGGCTCCGCTCGCTCCACCGCAGGTCGGAGCCGGTGTGCACGACGGCGCGGCGCGCGTACGAGCGAGCCGTGCGGGGCAACACCGGGGGCGCCGAGGGCGGTTGACGTGCCAGGGAGCCGCTGCCACGCTGCCGACGCCGCACGGACCCCTCCCCCCCTCATGGAGCGCCTGATGTCCCCCGTCCCGCCCTCCGAGTCCGCCTACGACCGGATCAGGCTGCGCCAGTGGCACCTCGGCCACGCGCGCTCCGCCGGTGTCGAACGCCGCGTCCTGCTGAAACTGCTCGCGGCGGCCTCGGCCGCGGGTCCGCTCACGGCGGTGGGGAGCACGACCGCACGGGCCGCGGCCCCGGCGGCCCGAGCCGCGACGGCCGGCGTGTCCACCGCCGGTGCGCCCACCGCCGCTGCACCCGCGGCCGCGCCGGGCATCGTGAAGCCGCTGCCGACCGAGGTCTTCACCGTCCGCGGCACCAACGCCGAGACCAACTTCGCGGCCCTGCGCTCCACCGGCGTGCTCACACCCGCCAGTCACTTCTTCGTGCGCAACCACACCGCCACACCGCGGATCGCCGCCGAGGACTGGACGTTGACGCTCTGGGGCAGCGGACTGCGCGGACCCGCCGTGGAGTTCGGCTACGACGATCTGCGCGCGCTCCCGTCGGTCACCCGCACCGCGTTCGTCGAGTGCGCGGGAAACGGCCGCAGTTACTACACCACCCAGCAGAACCAGCAGGTGAGCGGTACGGCCTGGACCCTGGGCGCCATCGGTGTGGCCCGCTGGCGCGGGGTACGGCTGGCCGACGTACTGCGCCGCGCGGGCCTCGCCCGGGGCGCCGTGGACGTCCTGCCGCGCGGCCTCGACTCCGAGGTCGTCAGCGAGGGGGTGAACCTGGGCCGGGTGCGCAGACCGCTGCCGCTGGCGAAGGCGCTGGACGACGTGCTCCTCGCGTACGAGATGAACGGCGAGCCGCTGCCCGCCGACCACGGGTATCCGGTCCGGCTGATCGTGCCGTCCTGGGTGGGTATCTCGAACATCAAGTGGGTCGGTGACATCGAGGTGAGCGACGAGCCGCTGTACAGCCCGTGGAACACCACGCTCTACCGGCTGTTCGGCCCCGGGTATCCGGCCGAGGGCAGTGCGCCGCTGGACCGGCAGACCCTCAAGAGCGCCTTCGAGCTGGCGCCCGGAGCCACCGTCACGGCCGGCCGGCGGCAGGTGCTGACGGGACGCTCCTGGTCGGGCGGGGCGCCGGTGCGGTCGGTGGAGATCAGCACCGACGGGGGCGCGCACTGGCGGCGCGCACGGCTGCGCGACACGCCCCGGCACGGAAGCTGGGTCCGCTGGAGCGCCGACTGGGTCCCGCGCGAGCGGGGCACGGCCGTGCTGCTGGCGCGCGCGACGGACCGCACGGGGCGCGTCCAGCCCGAGGTCGCGGTCCACAACACCCAGGGCTATCTCTTCGACGCCGTCGTACGGCACGAGGTGACCGTCGCCTGATCCGGCCGTGGCGTACAGCAGCCGCCGTACGGCCGGTCGCGTCTCCCCCGCGGAGGCGGGCGCGACCGGCCGCGTGGCGGCTTCGCTACGGGCGGATGCCGATCCTCCACTTCCTCGCCGGGGCCGGGCGGTCCGCGGCCGCTACGGGCTCGGCGTCCCGTCCGGCGGCGACGGGACGCGCGGCGGCCGCCGCGGGTCGTGCCGGACTTCCCGGGCCCGTGGAACCTCCCGAACTCGCCGAGCTCCCGGATCCTCCCGAGTCCGCGGAGCTTCCCGAGCCGGAGGCGCGGCGACGGGTCGCGTCGGCGCGGGCGGCCTCGGCGCGCAGCATGGCGTTCAGTGCGGCGAAGGGGTCAATGGGCATGGCTGTGTCCTCACTGTGAGATGGGGCTGAAGCAAGCGCTGACGTTCTGGGGGCACGGGGTGCGCGGAACGCACCCGGTGCCGGAACCTGTCAGCAGCGCAGCACCACACAGCGCGGGAACGCCGGTTCGCGCGGCGGTCCTGCCGGGGCGCACCGGCCGGCGTAGGGAGTGGCCTCCATGCCGTGCGGTCCGCCGTGGGCCGGGGGGTACACCCGTGGCCCGCCGGCCCGCTCCGTCCTGCCGGGAGCGGTCTGTTCGGTCTCGGCCGTGTCCTGCTGCCCCTCGCCCGCCGGTTCACGGGTGGCGGAGGCCGGGGGCGGCGGCTCGGTGCCCCGCGCCGCCGCGGCGCCCGGTGCGAGCGACGTCCCCAGGAAGGCGATCAGTACCAGCAGCGTCACCAGCCCGGCCCGCCGCGCGGCGGCAGCACGAGCGGCTGCGGTAGGGGGGACAGCGAGCGCGGCATGGTACATGGGCACGACCTCCTGGACATGCGTCCTCTGCCCAGGTACCAACGTGGCGCGTCCTGCTACCGGCGGAAACCGCTCGCATGGGGTATCGGCGCTATGCCGAGTCCAGCTCGCCCTCGGCGGTTTGTACCTCGGCGGACCACACGTTCGCCGCGCCGCCGTTCACCACGCCCAGGGGCACCTGGGGTCCGCCGCCCTCGCGCAGCCAGCGTCGGAACAGCTCGTGCAGACACTCGGCGCCGACCAGCTCACCGCCGTCCCGGGCCCCGTCGCCGCCCTTCCCGGTGCTCTCGATCGCCGCGGGAACCGGCGCGGAGAGCACCAGCGGTGACAGCAGGAAGGCCTGTGACTGTTCGCCGCCGAGCCCGCCGTGCGAGCCGATCTGCTCCTCGAAGGCGTGCACCTGCCCCGTCGCCGGGTCGTACACCGAGTTGACCATGATGTCGGCGACATGCGGGAAGGAGTCGGTGCGCCGTACGGCGTCGGCCGCGCCGGGGCCCATGGGGGCGAGCGGTCCCGTGTCGTCCAGTTCGGCGACCGGCACCTCCGCCCCGCCGGGCCCGAGCACCACCGAACCGTGCTCCTCGCTCCGTACCAGCAGGAAGCCGATGCCCGGATGGCTCGCCAGGGTGCGCAGCAGCGCCGGGTGGCGCCGGTCTATCTGCTCACGGCTCATCCGCTCCGGCACATCGGGAAAGGAGATCAGCCCGAGGTTGCCGGAGGCGAGCACGATCGGGTCGGAGCCCGGCGAACCTGTCTCCTCGGTCCCCTCCCGGTCCGGCCGGTGGAGCGCGGAGCGCACGGCGTGCCGGGCGGCGTCGCGCGCCTCGGCCCCGCTCCTCGTCCGCTGGGCCCTGCGCGGTACGGGCAGTCCGCAGCCCGCTCTGACCAGATCCCTGAGGGTGAGTCCGTAGACGCCCTCGAAGGTCGCTCCCGGGCTCTGGCCGTGGTCGGAGAGCAGCACGATCCGGTAGGTGCGGGGCGCGTGCTCGGCGGCCCTGGCGATCAGGCCGACCGAGCGGTCGAGGCGCCGGAGCACCTGGGCCGCGTCCTTGCTGTGGGGTCCCGAGTGGTGGGCCACCTCGTCGTACGCGACCAGGTCGGCGTAGACGGCGGTCCGTCCCGCCAGCATGTCCCCCAGCACCGCCGCGACCACCACATCGCGCTCCACGACGGTCGCGAAGGCGCGGATGAACGGATAGAGCCCGCCCCGGCTCACCCGCGGCCGGTCGCCGCGCAGCCGGGCGCGGATCGACTGGCCTATCTCCCGGCCCACGTCGGCGACGAAGGAGACCACCGTACGGACGGCGTTGGCCGGGTCGGAGAAGTACGCGAAGTAGCCGGCGCGGGAACGGTTCGCCCTGCCGCGGCGCGCCGCCATCGAGAGCACCAGGGCGAGCTGGTCGGCGCCGCCGCTGAAGAGATTGCCGCGGCTGGCGCCGTCGAGGGTGAGCAGCCCGCCGTCACCGGTGTGTTCGATGGCCCGGCGCTGGAGCAGGGCGGCGCTCGCGGGCCGGTTGCTGACCATGATCCGGCCGGTGTCCTTCTCGTACCAGCGGAAGGCGGGGATGTCGTGGTTGGTGCCGTGCAGGATGCCGAGCTGGCTGGCGCCGGTCTGGCTGGACCAGTCGGTGCGCCACGGGGTCAGCCGGTGGGTCGGGTTCTCCCCCAGCCAGGAGGCGACACAGGGCATCAGCCCCTGGGCGACGGCGTTCTCCAGGACCCGGTGGCCCACCCCGTCGAGCTGGAGGAAGACCGTACCGGGCTGTCCCCCGTGCCGGCCGTCCTCGCCGCTTCTGCGCCGCCGCCGGTCGGCGAGGCGCGAGAGCCTGCGCCGGTAGGCGTCGTCGTCCCCGACCGCGAGCGCGGTGGAGGTCGCGGAGGCGACGGCGGACATCACGGCGGCGACCACCACCGCCGTCTCGGCGTTGGCGGCGCCCCGGCCGACGGGAATGATGCGGAGGGCGACCAGCAGCAGCGAGCCGTTGAGGAAGAACACCAGCAGACCGAGGACCAGCGCGGGCACCAGCAGCAGCGCCCGCACCAGCAGCGGCCAGACCAGGGCGCTGAGCAGACCGAACGCGCCCGCGCCCCAGGCCGCGGTGTACGCGATCCTGGTGATGCTCTCGCCGTCGCCCGACTGGAGCTGGAAGTCCGGCAGGATCCCGGCGAGCACCAGCATCGTCAGCGAGGACACCGCCCATACGACTGTCACCCGCAGCAGGGCCCCGCCCGTCCTGCGCCACCGCCCCTGGAGCACTTCCGCCGTCACCTCACGTCCGGGCCCGTGCACCTCCACGGACTCCGGCCCAGCCTCGCACAGTGGCGGGCGGGCTCCGTGCGCCCTGTGCGGCGTACGGCGGGTGCGGGCGGCCTTCAGCGGCCGTCGTATCCGGCCGTCGGCATCGACAGTCTGCGGTGCACGCCGGCCTTCATCACGGCGTCGTAGGGCGGCTCGTCCAGGCCGACGGTCTCCAGCCGTACGCCTCTGCGCTCGCACTCGGCGGCGAAGGCCCGCGCCGAGGTGAACGCCCGGTCGAGCACGCGGTCGTTGGCGGCGACGAACAGATCGACCAGCCCGGCGTCGACGTCCACCCACAGTCCGCGGTGGTTGGGCCGCAGTCCGTAGAGGAGCAACTGCCGGGTGACGACATAGCCCTTGTCCTCGGCCCAGCGCGCGCACATCGTGTGCTGGCCCCGGGTGTCCACCAGAAAGGGGTCCCGGTCGAGTTCCTCCAGCGGGGTCAGGCTGGCGATCGCCGCCACTCGTACGTCGTCCATGGCTGTCCCCCGCTCCCCGCGCCCTGCGTCGTCCGCAGACCCTACTCCGCGGACACCCCCGCCAGGCAGGCGCGTACCCGGCGGGAAACGGCGCGCGACCGGGCGCATCCGGCCCGCCCGCGCGGCTCCCGCCGTACGCTGAGTGCGGAGATCGCGCCCGGGACGGGCGGAGGGAGCCGGTGACCGGGACCGGCGGGCACTGCCGAGGTCGGAGCTGAGGTCGGGTTGGGAACTGTCATCACCTGGTGGGGCCATGCCACCTGCACGGTCGAGGACTCGGGGATCCGCGTGCTCACGGATCCGGTCTTCGTCCGCAGGCTGGCCCATCTGCGCCGCCGGCTCGGGCCCGTGCCACCGCCGGAGGCGACGGTCGCCGACGCCGTCCTGGTCTCCCACCTCCACTCCGATCATCTTCATCCGCGTTCGCTGGCCCGGCTCGCGCCCGGCACCCGGCTGATCGTGCCGCGGGGCGCGGACCGGTCGGTCCCGGCGCTCCGCAGGCTCGACGCGCGCAGAAACCCCGCCGGGCTGCGGATCACCGAGGTCGACGCGGGCGACGAGGTCAAGATCGGGACGCTGCGGGTACGGGCCGTGCCCGCGCACCACGACGGACGGCGGCTGCCGGTCGGACCGCACCGCTCCCCCGCACTCGGCTATGTGATCAGCGGGGAGTCCCGGACCTACTTCGCGGGCGACACCGGACTCTTCGACGGGATGGCGGACGCCGTGGGCCCGGTGGATGTGGCCCTGCTGCCGGTCGGCGGCTGGGGACCCCATCTCGGACCGCACCATCTCGACGCCGGGCGCGCGGCACAGGCGCTGGCCCAACTGGCGCCGCGCGCGGCCGTACCGGTCCATTTCGGCACGTACTGGCCGATCGGTCTGGACGGGGTGCGGCCCCATGAGTTCTACGCGCCGGGCGGCGAGTTCGTACGGAAGGCGGCCCGGCTGGCCCCCGAGGTGGCCGTGCATCTGCTGCGCCACGGCGAGAGCGTGCGCACGGGGGTGGGGGTGTGATCGACGAGCTCATGTCCCGGCTCGCCGAACTGCCGCCCGAGTCGACCCAGCAGGCCGTCGGCTATCCGTCGATCTTCCTGCTGGTGACGCTGGGCGCGCTGGTGCCGGTGGTGCCGACGGGCGCGGTGGTCAGCTCGGCGGCGGTGGTGGCGTTCCACCAGACGTCACCGCTCTCCATGCTCTTCGTGTTCCTGGTCGCGGCGTCCGCGGCCTTCCTCGGCGATATGGCGCTCTACTGGCTCGGGCGGCGCGGGGTCCACTCGAAGAACGGCTCGCGCTGGCTGGCGGCGCTGCGCAGGCACGCTCCGCCGGACCGGCTGGAGCAGGCCCAGCACAAGCTGCGGGAGCACGGGGTGGCGGTGCTGGTGCTGTCCCGGCTGGTGCCCGCCGGACGGATCCCGGTGATGCTGGCCTGTCTGCTCGCGGACTGGCCGCTGCGCCGGTTCGCCCGGGGTGATGTGCCGGCCTGTCTGGCCTGGGCGGTGACGTACCAGCTCATCGGGGTGCTCGGCGGCTCGCTCTTCGCCGAGCCCTGGGAGGGGGTGCTCGCCGCGGTGGTGCTGACGGTGGTCCTCAGCGGCGCCCCCGCGCTCTGGCACCGGCTGCGGCGGCCGGCCCGCGCGGACCGGCCGGCCGTGCCGGGACAGAGGGGTGGGGCCACGGGTCCTGAGGGGCAGTGCCGCACCGAGGGGCGGCCGAGTCCGGAGGGGCAGGAGAGCTGAGACACGGACCCGCCGCGTGGTTCCGCTCCCCCGGCGCGCCCTGCCCCGCCCTGCCATGCCCCGTCGCGCCATGCCCCGTCGCGCCGCGTCGCGTTCCGTACCGGTTCAGCTCAGTTCAGCTCAGTTCAGTCCAGTTCAGCTCAGTTCGGCGAAGGCGGCCTCGAAGTCGCCGAGCGCCCGCGCGACCTGCGGGAGTTCCAGGGGATCCGGCGCCCCGAGGGACTCCAGGCGGCCTTCCGGGGTCGCCCCGAGCAGGGGTCCGGTCGGCAGACGGACGCGCAGCGCGCCCAGTTCGTCCCCGAACCGGTGGCCTCCCGGGACGGGAGTCCCCAGCCGCCCGCTGAGATGCTCCTCCAGCTCCAGGGAGTCGGTGACCCCCCGCTCCGCCAGCCGTGTCCGCAGCGGCCCGAGATCGGCGTAGAGATGACGGCCGGCCTGCGGTGGTCTGGCGAGGGCGCCGGAGACGAGCACCGCGTGGTGGGCGGCCACGGCCACCCGCCCGTACAGCTCGGCGGCGGCCCTGGTCCGTTCGATCACCGCGCCCGGCTCGTCGAGCGCGAGCGCGGCGGCCGCGGCCACGGGCCCCGCGACCATCGCGCCGAGCGCGGTCAGGATGTCCAGCGTTCTGGCCCGCAGGGCGGCCCCGGCGCCGGTGGCCGGGTAGCGCGCGACGGCCATCGGCCAGGCGGCGGGGAGAAGGGAACCCGCCGCGTCATGGACGACGACCACCTCGTCGGGCCACATCTCCGCGGGGCTGAAGAGCATGGTCTCGTGCGGCCGGAAGAGGGTGTCGCGCCAGGTCTCGTCGCTGATGATGTGCAGTCCCTCGCCGACCGCGGCCTCGCAGGCCTCGTGGACGAGTTCGGGCGGAGCGACGGTGGCGGTGGGGTCGTCGGCGGGGCAGAGCAGCAGCACCCGGGGGGTGCCGCCCTCGGCCCGTACTCTGCGGACCGTCTCCAGCAGGGCGTACGGATCGGGCACTCCGCCCGCCTGCGCCGGGGTCGGCACCTGGTAGGCGGGCCGGCCGAGGAGCCGTGTCTGCGGGATCCACCAGGCCGGACAGGGCCGTGGCATCAGCACGTCCCCGCCGTACGCGGCGAGCAGCGCGAACAGCAGCGGCTGCGCGCCGGGAGCCGCCACCACACCGTCGGGGCCGCCGTGCAGCCCGCGCCGCCACCAGTAGCCGCAGGCCGCCGCGCGCAGCACCGCGCCGCCGCCGGGCGGCTCCGGCTCGGTCCGTGGGGCGGCCCCGGCGCACGCATCGGTCAGTCCGGGCAGGGCGGGCAGCCCCGCCCCGGGGACGGGCGGGGCGAACCGTACGGGGCCGCTCTCCCCGGGAGCCGTCCGCCGCATACCGCCACCTCCCGCAGTCGTCACCCGTCGGATGCCCGGCCGCGCCCCGGCTCACGCGTGCGCCCGCACCGGACCTGAGCCCTTCGCACACCCGGGCCCTGAGCTCTTTATACGGACGTTCACGGCTCCCTGCTCCCCGGGCCCCGCACCCCCTGTGTGCTTGGCCGCGCGGTCCTCGGGGTACCCGCGTTCCATGTTCACTACCTCTGCGACCCACGGCCAGGTGACTCCGGGGACCCGCGCCCGGATCGCGGCACTGCTCAGCTCCTGGGACAAGCGGGCCTTCAGCTCCGTCGCCACCCGGCACTGGCCGGGCGCGGATCCTGTCCTGCCCCGGCTCAGCCGGAGCGCCAACCACGGGCTGCTCTGGTTCGGCGCCGCCGCCGGTATCGCCGTCCTGGGAGGTGGCGCGCGCTCGCGCCGGGCCGCTCTGCGCGGGGTGGTCTCGCTCGGGCTCGCCTCGGCGACCATCAACACGGTGGGCAAGCGGGCGGTACGCCGTCCGCGGCCCCTGGTCGACTCCGTACCGGTGATACGGCGGCTGAAGCAGCAGCCGTTCACCACCTCCTTCCCGTCCGGGCACGCGGCCTCCGCGGCGGCCTTCGCCACGGGCGTGGCACTGGAGTCGAAGGGCTGGGGCGCGGCCGTGGCGCCGGTGGCCGCGGCCGTGGCCCTCTCCCGGGTCTACACCGGGGTGCACTATCCGAGCGACGTGCTGGCGGGGGCGGCGCTCGGCGTGGGGGCGGCCTACGCCGTGCGCGGGCTCGTACCGACCCGGTCGCAGCTTCCCGCGCCCGGACGGCCGTACGCCGAGGCGCCCGCGCTGCCCGGCGGCCGGGAGCTGGTCGTCGTGGTCAACCTGGCCTCGGGCTCGTCCGACGCGGCCGCGGTGGTACGTGACGAGCTGCCGTTCGCGGAGATCGTGGAGTGCGCCCCGGAGGAGGTCAGCACCGAGCTGGAGAAGGCGGCGGGCCGCTGCCGGGCGCTCGGGGTGCTCGGCGGTGACGGGACGGTCAACCACGCGGCCAGGACCGCCCTGCGGCACGGGCTGCCGCTGGCCGTCTTCCCCGGCGGCACGCTCAACCACTTCGCGTACGACCTGGGGACGGAGACCGTGCAGGACACCTGCCGGGCGCTGACGGCGGGCGATGCGATCCGGGTCGACCTGGGACGTTTCACGCCGGGGCCCGACGGTGAGGCCACGGGCCACTTCCTCAACACCTTCAGCCTGGGCGTCTATCCGGAGCTGGTACGGGTGCGTGAGCACTGGGCGCCCAGGATCGGCGGCTGGCCCGCCGGTGTCCTGGGCGCGCTGAAGGTGCTGCGCGAGGGGCATCCGCTGGAGGCCGAGTTCGAGGGGCGGCGGCGTTCGCTGTGGCTGCTGTTCGCGGGGAACTCCCTGTACGAGCGGATGGGACCGACCCCCGGCCACCGGCGCCATCTCGCCGACGGGCTGCTGGACGTACGGGTGGTGCACGGCGGCCGCGCCCCGGGGCTGCGGCTGCTCGCCGCCGCGCTCGCGGGCCCGCTGAGCCGCTCGCCGGTCCACGCGGCGGAGCGCAGGAGCCGGCTCCACATCAAGGGCATCGCCCCGGGCACACACCTGGCGTTCGACGGCGAAGTGGCGGAGGCCCCCACGGAACTGGTCCTGGACAAGGCGGCCGAGGCCCTGACGGTCTACCGCCCGCAGGCGCTGCTCTGATCGAGCGCTACCCATATGGTGAGACACGGGTCTCATGATGCGGCATCGCGGCGTACCGTGGCCGGACCGCTTCGCGAGAGGGAGTCCGGCCATGCCGAAGGAGACCGCCGTCTACACCCACGGGCACCACGAGTCCGTGCTGCGCTCGCACCGCTGGCGCACCGCCGCCAACTCGGCCGCGTATCTCCTCCCCGAGCTGCGGGCGGGCCGGGACGTGCTCGACGTGGGCTGTGGTCCCGGCACCATCACCGCCGATCTGGCCGCGCTCGTCGCCCCGGGCACCGTGACGGCGGTCGACGCCTCCGAGTCCGTGCTCGACCAGGCGCGGGAGACGGCCGCGGCGGCCGGCGCCGGCCGGATCCGCTTCGCGGTCGCCGATGTCCACGCACTGGACTTCCCCGACGACTCCTTCGACATCGTCCACGCCCATCAGGTCCTCCAGCATGTCGGCGATCCCGTACGGGCCCTGAGCGAGATGCGCCGGGTGTGCAGGCCCGGCGGTGTCGTCGCGGCACGTGACGCGGACTACGGAGCCTTCACCTGGTTCCCCGCCGTACCGGAGCTGGACGGCTGGCTCACGCTGTACCGCGAGGTGGCGCGCGCCAACGGGGGTGAACCGGACGCCGGACGACGGCTGTTCTCCTGGGCGCGGCGCGCCGGATTCACCGACATCACGGCGACCGCCACGAGCTGGTGCTTCGCCACGCCGGACGAGCGGACCTGGTGGAGCGAGCTGTGGGCGGACCGTACGACGGCGTCGCGCTACGGCGAACTGGCGGTCGGCGGCGGACACGCGACACGCGGCCGGCTGGCGGAGATCGCCGGGGCCTGGCGGACCTGGGGCGCGGACGAGGACGGCTGGTTCATGGTCCCGCACGGCGAGATCCTCTGCCGCGTCTGAGCGCCCGGGGGCGCCAGGGCCCGCCCCGCCTCACCGTGAGCGGCCGGGGGCACCGGGGCCCGCCCCGCCTTACCGGGCGCCCCCGCCCCACTGTCCGCCCGCACCGCCGCTCCACGCCCTTCCGCTGCCTTTCCCCCACCCTTCCGCGGCCCTTCCCAGCCCTTCCGCTGCCCGAATCGATCTCCTGTCCCGGCGTCGCCAACTAACCTGATCCGTATGGAAATCCTGGGAACCACGCTGCGCATCTGCGTCGACGACCTGGACCGTTCGGTGGTGTTCTACGAACGACTCACCGGAAGCGCCGCGCTCCGCTTCGAGCGCGGCGGAGTCTCGGTCGCCGCCGTCGGCTGCTTCCTTCTGATGAGCGGCCCCGCGTCCGAGATCGATGTCCTGCGCAAGGTCACGGCGACCATCGCCGTCAAGGACGTGGACGAGGCGGTCACGGTCCTCACCGGGGTCGGCGCCCAGGTCCTCGTGGGTCCTGTGCCGACCCCGGTGGGCCGCAATCTGATCGCCGTACACCCCGACGGTTCGGTCTTCGAGTACGTCGACCGCAGAGCCGTCCAGGACTGACGACCGGCCGGCGGCTCAGCCCCCCGGCCGCATCCGGAACTCGTACGCGTCCGGCAGCGGATCGTCCGTCAGCGCCGCCCACACCTCACCCAGGGTCTCGGCGCCCTCCCGCAGGTCCGGCACCTCGAAACCGGCGTCGAAGACGGCGCGGGCCGCCCCCTTCTCCCCCTCGGCGAGCAGCAGTCGGGCCTCGGCGAGGCGGAAGGCGCCGCGCCGCCGTACCTCCGCCGGCAGCCGGTCCCAGACTCCGCGCGCCTCGGCGGTACGGTCCACCGCGAGCAGCGCCGCGATCGCCTCGCGCCCGAGTGCCGCGGTCGCGGCGGTCCATGCCGCGCGGTCGCCGCCACGCTTCTCACCCAGGGTCTCGGCGCCCTCCTCCACGCCCTCCTGAGCCCCCTCCGACCCAGGACCGGCCGCCTCCCGCAGGCCGCTCTCCTCCTGCGGACCGCTCTCCTCATGGAGGCCGCTCTCCTCATGGAGGTCGTCGAAGGCCGCCGCGTAATGGTCGGCCGCGCGGCCCGGGTGTCCGCCCTGCTGGTCGGCGACGGCCAGGCACCGCAGCAGCGGCCACCGCGAGGTCGCGCGGCGCAGCCCGCGCTCCCAGCTCCGTACGGCCTGGGCCAGATCGCCCGCGTGCCACTGCGCGACACCGAGGTGGTACTCGGTGAGCGGTTCGTCCAGGGCGGTCTCCAGCATGTCCCGCCAGTGCGGGGCCACCAGCGTGGGCCCCGGCGGCACGGCGGTGTCCGGGACCGGCAGCACGCCGCCGGTCAGCAGTTCCACCCAGGGCGCCTGCTCCTCGCCGAGCGTGGACTCCTCGAAGGGCGTGCCCGGGAGCTTGTAACCGGCGCGCAGCACTTCGAGGGCGCCCCAGCCGGACCCGACCGCGAGCCGCTCCCCCGGTTCCGCGTCGGCGTACGGCAGCCAGGCCGCGTACGCGGCGTCGACGTCCGCGCGCGGGAGCGCCGCTTCGAGCCGGTCCGTGACCTCGGCACGGGCCCGGTCCCAGTCGTCCGCGTGGACGGCCTCCGGGTCGGCCGTGAGCGGACCGTACGCCTCCAGCCAGCTCACCTCCCCCTCGGCTTCGAGGGGGACGTGTTCGAGCTGGGTACGGGCGAGCCCGGCCTGGATCTCCGCGTATCCCGGTGTCCCGGGCTCGGTCAGCCAGCGCTGCCAGGTGCGCCCGCCGCGGCCCGTGCCCCATACGAAGAGTTTGCGTCCGCGCAGGGTGTCGGTCGACGTCTGGACGAGGCCCGTGCCCCGCGCGTCGAGCGAGGCGATCCACTTCCGTGCCCCGTCCGGGACCTCGTAGAAGTAGTCGGCCGGGAACTCGCCGCGCAGGGGGTACGTGGGGTCCGCGCCGCCGGGCTCCGCCGCGGGCACCGGCACCTGGCGCAGCGCGCGCTCGTATCCGAAGTGCCAGGCCGACTCCGCGGGAGCGAGCACCCGGGTCCGCTCGCCCTCCTCGACAGCGATGTTGGACCACCAGTAGACGGGCGCGGTCCGTTCGTGGGGGTTGCGGATCCGGACGCCGACATGGAGGAAGTCGGAGCCGTCGGGCAGCCACAGATCCACCTGGAACGGCAGATCGCGCAGCCGCTCCCACTCCCAGAGCCTGAGCATCTCGCCGCCGTCGGGAGCGGGTACGAGCGCGGCGTGCACCGGAGCGCAGGAGAGGGTGGTGTGACCGGTGGCACCGATGTTCCACTCGATACCGCCGGAGAACCAGGCACCGTTGAGCGCGAAGCTCGCGGGCTGCAACACGGGGTTGCGGTAGACGAGTTCACGCCCGGTCGGCTTGTGGTGGAGCGAGTGGACCCGGCCGCCGAGCGCGGGCAGCACGACGGCTCGCAGCCGGTCGTTCTCGATCACGATCGCGTCGAGACCGGTCTCACGGCGCTCCCGTGCGTAGCCGTCCAGGATCCGGACGGGCAGCGGGGTGCGCAGCGGTTCGTAGCCGATCTGCCGTGCCATGTCGGCCGGCAGTTTCCCTCTGGCGCGTTCGTCGACCGTGTGGGCCTCGTCGAGGGGCCGCAGGGCCGGCAGGGGGTTCTCCGGCCCCAAGGGGGCGGCGGGCAGGGTCAGTACGGCACGTCGCACGGTCGTGGCCACGGCAACCTCGCTTCGTTCGCGCGGGCGTCCGGCAGCTCCTTTGGCCGGCGGCCCGACGACCATGGAACACGGAGGACGCCCCGCTGACCAGGGGACCCTGGCCGTCCTGTGGTGCGCCAGGGGCCCCGCCCCGCCTCGTGGTGCGGCGGCGGGAGGCGCCCGAGCCGCTCACCGCGCGCCACCGGTACGGGTCCGGGGCAGGGGGTCGGGGGCAGAGGGTCCGGGCCGGGGCCGGGGTCAGGGCCGGGGTCAGGGTCGGGGTCAGGGTCGGGGTCAGGGTCAGGGTCGGGGCCATGGTCCGGGGCGTCAGGGGGGCGCTCCCCCGGGCAAGCGTCAGGGGCGCTTCCCCGGGCGAGCCTCAGGGACGCTCCCCCGGACGGCCGTCGCCGTCCTCGTCGCGAAAGGCGCCCACGATCAGATCCGTGAGCAGCGCGCCCGCCGTCCCCTCCGGGTCGAGGTCCGGGTCGTAGATCGTCACATTGAGCCCCACGCAGCGCTCCGAGCGCACCAGGGTCCGCAGCAGTACGGCGAGTTCGCCGGGCAGCAGCCCGCCCGCGTCCGGGCTGTCGACCGCGGGCATGACCTCGGGGTCGAGCACATCCGCGTCCAGATGGACCCAGAACCCCTCGGTGACCGGTGCCTCCAGCGTCCGGAGCACCGCCCCGGCCGTCTCCGCCACCCCCCGTGCGCGCAGCTCGCCGACGGTCGCGGTGGGGATCCTCAGCCGGGCCAGTTCCTCGCGGTCCTCGTCGTAGTCCCTGATCCCGAAGAGCCGTACGTCCTCGTCGCGCAGATACGGCCGCAGTCCCTCCAGATCGGTCAGACCGGGCTGGCCGCGTCCGGTGCCGATCGCCAGCTCCTCACCGCCCGCCGCACCGATGCGCGCGGAGTTGCCGGGGTGGCGGAAGTCCGCGGAACCGTCGATGGCGGCCAGGCCGTACCGCCCGATCCGGCGCAGCGCGAGCGACGCGCCGAGCTGGATGGAGCAGTCGCCGCCCAGCACGAGCGGGAAGTCGCCCGCCCTGACATGGTGCTCGATCCGGTCGGCGAGCCGGGGGGTGTAGCGGGCGATGGCGGCGGCGTTGAAGACCCCGTCGCCCTCCTTCCAGTCGCCGCGGTCGTAGCGGGGCGGGACGACGACCCCGCCCTCGAACGCGCCGAGCCGCTGGACGATCCGCTGTTCCCGCAGGGCGCCGGCGAGCTTGTAGCAGCCCGGCACCACACCGGGTGCCGGGGGACGCAGCCCCAGGTTGGAGGGGGCGTCGATCACCACGATATTCCGCATGCGGGCCATCCTCACCGCCGTATTCTCGGTCTCCAAGCGATTTCGGCGAGAGCGAAAGGCGGCGAGGGGATGACCACGCGGCACACCTACCGGGTGATCGTGCGGGGGACGTTCGAGGAGCTGACGGACGGGGCGAGGTCCCGGCTGCTCACGGAGGTGGACCAGCACGGTCTGACGGGGATGCGGTTCACCCCGGAGGGTTCGCTCACCTACGACCGGACCCTGAAGCACTTCAGCTACCGGTATGCGGTCGTCTCGGACGCGGCGGACGGCGAGGAGATGGCGGCGGTGCTCGCCGAGGACCGCGCCGGGACGGCGCTGAAGGCCCTGGGGTACGGCCATGGCGAACTGCGCTCCACCGTGACCGACATGGACACCATGAAGATCAACCGCAAGGGCCGCTGATCCGCCGGCCGTGCATACCCAGGCCGTTCACCCTCCGGCCGGTCACCCTCCGTCCGCTTCCGCGCCGGCCGCGCCGGGCATCTCGGCCGTGATCGCCCAGCGTTCATGGTCACGCCAGGCGCCGTCGATCAGCAGGAAGTCCGGCGAGTAGCCCTCCAGACGGAAGCCCGCGCGCCGTACGAGCGCGATGGAGCCGGTGTTGCCGGGCTGGATGTTGGCCTCCAGCCGGTGCAGTCCGAGCGGCCCGAAGGCGCGGCGCAGCACCAGCCCGAGCCCCTCGGTCATCAGTCCCCGCCCGGCGGCGTGCGCGAACGCGCCGTATCCGAGGGCTCCGCAGTCGAACGCGCCCCGGACGATGTTGTTGATGTTGATGAAACCCGCGATCCGGCCGTCGTCGCGGGCGCAGACGAGATGGCCCGCCCTGGTGGGGTCCTCGATGAGCCGACGCGCGTACTCCGCGAACGCCTTCGCGGTCCCCGGCGGGAAGAGCCACGGGTGGTGCAGGGACGTGCTCTCGTGGACGAGCGCGGTGAACTCGTCGGTGTCCTCGTAGCGGTACGCACGCACGAGGACGCGCGGGCCCTCGGCGAGCGGGGTGTGCGTGTCGGGCATCGCGTCAGCTTAGGTCCTGCGCCTCCGGGACCCGGCCTGGGCCGGGTCCCGGACCGGGACGCCGGACGGGGTCAGCTCAGTGCGGGCACCTCCAGGGTGAGGGTGCAGCTCTCCGTGTCCAGGACCGCCGGCATCCCCAGGGGCATGGTCAGGGTCGACTCGCCGTGCCCGAAGCCGAACTCCTCCACGACCGGGACGCCCAGCCCGCCCAGCCGGTCGAGGAGCAGCGTCCGTACGGCGTCGTACGGACCGCAGTCCGTCCAGGATCCGAGCGCGATGCCCGCGACGCCGTCCAGCCAGCCGGAGCGCAGGAGCTGGGTGAGGACACGGTCGAGGCGGTACGGCTCCTCGCCCACGTCCTCGATCAGCAGCAGGCCGCCGGCCGCCGAGAGGCGTCCGTAGGGGGTACCGAGATCCGCGGCGAGCAGACTGACGCAGCCGCCCAGCGTGACACCGCGGGCCCGGCCGGGGACGAGCGCGCGGGCCGTGTCCCGGCCGAGGGTCCGTACCGCCTCGGGCTCGAAGAGCGTGGCGCGCAGGGACTCCTGGGTGGGTGCGTCCTTGAGGAAGGCCAGGGTGGCCACCATCGGACCGTGCAGGGTGGAGAGACCCAGCCGCCGGGCGAACGCCTCGTGCAGCGCGGTGATGTCGCTGTAGCCGACGAAGACCTTGGGGCCCGCGGCCCGCATCGCCGCCCAGTCGAGCAGATCGACCATGCGCTGGACCCCGTAGCCGCCGCGCGCGCAGAGCACCGCGGAGACGGACGGGTCGCACCACGCTTCCTGGAGATCGCGGGCGCGGTCCTCGTCCGTGCCCGCGAGATACCCGAGCCGCGGATGGAGATCCAGCACATGCGGGGCGACGACGGGGTCGAGGTCCCAGCCGCGCAGGATGTCGAGTCCCGCTTCGAGCCGGTCCGGCGGAACGGGGCCGCTGGGCGCCACCACGGCGACCCTGGCCCCCGGGCGCAGCCGCGGGGGCCTGGTCAGTGGCTCAGGACGCGCCGCGGGATCGGGAACCGCCGCGGGCGCGGGAAGGGAGGGAAGGACCGGTGGCGCGGGAACGGTCGCCGACATGGGCGAGGTCGGTGGTGCGGGCGGGATCGGTGGTACGGACGGGATCGGCGGTACGGAGGGGGTCGTTGGTGCGGACGGGGTCGTTGGTGCGGACGGGGTCGATGAGCTCTGAGGCGTGGCGGTCACTTCGTCAGCTCCAGCCGCGGGATGTCGGTTCGGTCGATACCGAAGGTCTGTGCGTACAGGGACAGCTCGGCCTCCAGGGCGCGGATCATGGTGTCGGCCCTGCGGAAGCCGTGGCCCTCCCCCTCGAAACCTATGTACGCGTGGGGGATACCGCGTCCGTCCATCCGGTCCAGGAACCGCTCGCACTGCGCCGGGGGGCAGATCACATCGTCGAGCCCCTGGAGGAGCAGGAAGGGAGCGGTGATCCGGTCGACGTGGTGCAGCGGCGAACGCTCGCGGTAGCGCTCGGGTACCTCGGCGAGCGGTCCGATCAGCGACTCCAGATACCGCGATTCGAAGTCATGGGTCTCGTCGGTCGCCCAGCCCAGCAGGTCGAGGATCGGATAGATGATCGTGCCGCAGGCGTAGACGCTCGTGGTGGTGAGCGAGGCCGCCGCCGTCCAGCCGCCCGCGCTGCCTCCCCGCACGGCGAGTCTGGCCGGGTCGGCGGTGCCCTCCGCGGCCAGTGCCCCGGCGACGGCGGCGCAGTCCTCGACATCGACGACGCCCCACTGCTCGCGCAGCCGGTCGCGGTAGGCCCTGCCGTAGCCGGTGGACCCGCCGTAGTTGACCTCGGCGACCCCGATCCCCCGTGAGGTGAAGTAGGCGATCTCCAGATCGAGGACCAGCGGGGCGTGCCCGGTGGGCCCGCCGTGGGCCCAGATCACATAGGGCGGCAGTTCGCCCTCGGGCGCGCGGTGGCCCGGGTGGTGCGGCGGATAGAGCTGGGCGTGGATCTCGCGGCCGCCGGGCCCGGTGAACGTACGGACCCGCGGCTCGGGGTAGTACGCGGGGTCCACCGCGTCCCGGTGCTCCGCGCCGATCACCCGGGCGCGCCCGGTGGCGGTGTCCAGCTCCACGACCTCGTACGCGCTGTGCGGACTCGCCGCGACCCCGATCACCCGGTCGCCCTGCACGGTCAGGGTGGCGGCCCACTCCGTCCAGGGTCCGACGGCGTCCACCAGTTCGCCGGTCCTCGGATCGAGGATGCCGAGCGCGGTGGTGCCCGTGCCGTGGATGACGGCGATCAGCCCGTTCTCCAGGGGGTGGAACCACTGGAGGCCGATCTTCCAGAGCGGTCCGCCGAACTCCTCCCTCCGGCCCGGACAGAGGGCGGTGCCCGCGATGACACCCGGTGCCCGGTCGGGTCCGAGCGCGTCGGGACGGATGCGCTGGAGCTCCCACCAGTCGCTGGCGTCGGAGACGAAGAGCAGCGAGCCGTCCGGCGCCCAGTCGACCTGGGCCACGGATTCGCCGGTGTCCCCGGCCGCGGCCCGGACCCCGGTGAACGGGCCCGCCTCCGTCACCTCGCCCAGCATCACCACCGTGCCGTCCCAGGGCATCGACGGGTGGTCCCAGGCGATCCAGGCGGCATGGCGTCCGTCCGGCGAGAGCCGGGGCCCGGTGAGGAAGCGGTGCCGGTCGTCGGACAGCTCCCGTACCGCCGAGCGGTCCTCGGCGGCCGAGCCGTCCAGCGGGACGGCCGCGATCACCCGCCGTACGTCGCCGGGCCCCTCGCCGGTGAACTCCTCCAGCACGCACCAGACTTCGCCCCGGTCGGGGTGGAGCCGCGGATCGGCCCAGCGCAGTCCTCCCCCGGTCTCCGACACCGGGGTGAGCGGCCGGGGCGCGGCGGAGCCGTCCGGCTCGTACCCGTAGAGCCGCTGGTCGGGGAAGTGCACGAAGACGACGAGCGGACCGCCGTCGGGCCGGGTGGCACCGGCCCAGGGCACACCGCCGTACTCGATCACCCGGCTGCGGACGTTCCACGGGGCCGGCAGCACCGACTCCTCGCGGCCGTCCGCCCGCCGTCGTACGAGCGCGCGCCGGCCCGCCTCCTCCGGACGCGGTTCCGTCCACCACACCTCGTCGCCGACCGCCCCCACATATTCGGGGCGCCCGTCGTGCGAGGCGGCCAGCGTGGCGTCGATGGGGGACGGCCATGTCCCGTAGGCGTCCACGGCCCGCGTGATCGGCATGGTGAGCGCTCCTAAGCGGTTTTCAGATAGTGGTCGAGGACGCGGACGCCGAAGTGCAACGCCGGGACGGGCACCCGCTCGTCCACCCCGTGGAAGAGCGCCTGGTAGTCGAAGCCGGGCGGCAGCTTCAGCGGCGAGAAGCCGTAGCCGGTGATCCCGAGCCGGGAGAACTGCTTGGCGTCGGTGCCGCCGGACATGCAGTACGGCACGACATGCCCGTCGGGATCGAAGCGCTCCACGGCGGCGCGCAGCTTGGCGAAGGTCGGTGAGTCGACCGGTGCCTGGAGCGCGATCCCGTGGTGGTGGAACTCCCACTCCACGTCCGGCCCGGTCAGCTCGTCCAGCGTGGCCCGGAACTCCTCCTCGCCGCCGGGCACCATCCGCCCGTCGACATAGGCGACGGCCTGGCCCGGAATCACATTGACCTTGTAGCCGGCCTCCAGGACGGTCGGATTGGTGCTGTTCCGGACGGTCGGCTCGACCAGCGCGGCGGCCGGGCCGAGCTTGCCCAGCAGCCCGTCCGGGTCGAAGTCCGGGGCATGGACGTCGACATGTATCCCGTGGAGCGCGGCGATCTCGGCGAGAGCCGCCCGGACGGTCGGGGTGAGCCTGACCGGCCAGGGGTGTTCGCCGATCCTGGTGACG
The DNA here is from genome assembly GCF_042890865.1 of Streptomyces sp. NPDC002018. Lineage (NCBI taxonomy): Bacteria > Bacillati > Actinomycetota > Actinomycetes > Kitasatosporales > Streptomycetaceae > Streptomyces > Streptomyces sp. NPDC002018. Next base: position 178,247 of record NZ_JBIASO010000001.1, on the reverse strand, counting down.
GCCGCGGCGAGCCTGCTGACCGCGTTGGCGCGGTTCACCTTCGAGCCGTGACCGGCCCTGCCACGGGCGGTGAGCTTCAGCCAGCCGGTGCCGCGCTCCCCCGCCCCGATCGGATAGAGCGCCATACCGGGACCCGCGTGGAAGGTGAAGGCCCCCGACTCGCTGATGCCCTCCGTGCACCCCTCGAACAGCTCGGGGTGGCTCCGGGCGAGAAAGCCCGCCCCGTCGGCGGCGCTGGCCTCCTCGTCGGCGGTGTAGGCGATCACGATGTCCCTGCGGGGCCGCACTCCCGATCTGGCCCAGGCCCGCACGACGGACAGGACCATCGCGTCCATGTTCTTCATGTCGATCGCGCCGCGGCCCCACACGACGCCGTCCCTGACCTCCCCGGAGAAGGGATGCACGCTCCAGTCGGCGGGCTCCGCCGGCACGACGTCGAGATGGCCGTGGACAAGGAGCGCGTCGGCCGACGGATCGGTGCCCTCGATCCTGGCCACCACATTGGTGCGGCCGGGGGTCCGCTCCAGAAGGATGGGTTCGATCCCCGCGCCGGCGAGACGCTCGGCGACATACTCGGCCGCGGGCCGCTCCCGGCAGTCTCCGCCGCCCCTGTTGGTGGTGTCGATACGGATGAGTTCCGAGGTGAAGTCGACCACCTCGTCGAACGCCGCCGTATCAGGAGCCACACTCGTGTCGATGGGCGTCATGTCAGCCATACTGCTCCTCCACCGCGGCCGAAACGATCGTCGTGACCGCTTTGAACGTACGAATGGCCTCATACATCGTCCCGCTGGTGTACGTCACACGCCGCTCACCGCTGGGGGCCACACCCGGCACGACCGTGGCGACCTCGGACAGATGCGTGGCGTCGAACTCCAGCTCCATGGTGAAGGGACCGCCCGCGAGCGGTTCGTACCGCCCGGCGAGCGCTGTGGCCTCCTTGGCGGCGCCACGGATGTCGGCGGCCGTGCGCGCGGGTGTCCTGCACACCGCCGCGTACCGCGAGACATGGTCCTTCACCGCGACCTTGCGCGCGTCCGGCGCGTACCCCCCGGCGTCCGCACAGGTCAGGTCGTCACCCGTGACGAGCACCACGGGGACGCCGTACTCCGCGACCACCTGGGCGTTCAGCAGCCCCTCGCTCGCCCGCGCGCCGTTCAGCCACACCCCGGTGAGGGAGTTGGCCAGATAGGTGTGCGCCAGCACGCCCTCCGTACCCGCACCGGTGTGATAGCCGACGAAGGCGATCCCGTCCACATCGCCGTGCTGGACGCCCTCGACCATGGAGAGCGCCTTGTGCCGCCCGGTGATCATCTGGGCCCGCTCGTCCAGCCGCTCCAGCAGCAGATTGCGCATGGTCCAGTGCGCCTCGTTGATGAGCACCTCGTCGGCGCCGCCGTCGAGGAAGCCGAGCACGGCCGCGTTGACATCCGAGGTGAACAGGGAGCGGCACCTCTCCCACTGCGGCGTGCCCGGCAGCACGTCCGCCGGCCAGGTCACACCGGTGGCGCCCTCCATGTCGGCGCTGATCAAGATCTTCATGGCTGGAAACCGTACGCGTCCTCGCGGCCCCCTGCCAGCCCTGTGGATAACCGACGGCGGTCCGGACCACTGAAGCGCATCAGAGGCGCCGCAGCGCGGGCAGCAGCGTCTTCTCCGCCCAGTCCAGGAACGGCTGCTGGTGGTCGCCGCCGATCTGGACCAGCGCGATCTCCGTGAAGCCCGCGTCGACATACGGCTTCACCGCCTCCACGAACACGTTCACGTCGTCGCCGCACGGGATCGCCTCCGCGACGTCCTCGGGCCGTACGTACCGGGTCGCCCCGTCGAACGAGGCCGTGCCCGGCAGTTCGGAGTTGACCGGCCAGGGGCCCACGGCCCACCGGAACTGCTCGTGCGCCCGGATCACCGCCTTGTCCCGGTCGGTGTCGTAGCACACCGGCAACTGCCCGATCCGTGGCTTTCCCGACCCGCCGTGCTCGTCGAAGAGCCGCAGCAGTTCGCTCCTCGGCTCGGTGGCGATGACGACATCGCCCAGCCGTCCGGCGATCTCGCAGGACCGCGCTCCTGAGACCGCGATCCCGATCGGCGGCGGCGTGTCCGGGAGATCCCAGAGCTTGGCGCTCTCCACATCGAAATGGGGGCCGTGGTGGTTCACATAACCGCCTGCGAACAGCGCGCGGATGACCTCGACGGCCTCCTCCAGCATCTCCAGCCGGATATGGGCGGCGGGCCAGCCCGCGCCCACCACATGCTCGTTGAGGTTCTCGCCCGAGCCGAGCCCCAGCCGGAAACGGCCCTCGGAGAGAAGCTGCATGGTCGCGGCCTTCTGGGCGACGATCGCGGGGTGGTAGCGCGTCGTCGGACAGGTCACATAGGTCATCAGCGGGATACGCGAGGTCGCCTGGGCCGCCGCGCCCAGCACGCTCCACGCGTAGGGGGCATGGCCCTGGGCGTCCAGCCAGGGGAAGTAGTGGTCCGAGGTCACGGAGAAGTCGAATCCCGCCCGCTCCGCGCCCACCACATGCTTGACCAGCTCACGCGGCCCCGCCTGCTCCGTCATCATCGTGTATCCGATTTGCACCATGGTCAGCGCTTAGCCGCTCCCGCGCGCCAGGAAACCTCCTCCGGCCCAGGGTGGGGCGAATGGCCCTTCCGGCCCTCCCTCACCCCCTCCCTCACCCCGGCGGGGCCCGGTTCCCGCCCGGACGAGGGACGGAAGCCGGGCCCCGGCCTGCGACGGAACCTCTCGCGACGGCCTCTCGCGACCGTCCCCGGCGGCGGCCCCGATGACGGGCCCGGCGGCCCCCGGCGGCGGCTCCGGCGGCGGCTTCGCTCACACCCGCCAGGCGCCCGCCGCGGCCTCCGTACGCGCGAACTCCGCGAAGTCGCGCGGCGGCCGGCCCAGTGCGCGTACGACACCGTCGAGTACGGGGGCCTCCAGGCTCGTCCTGATCGGCTTCAGGGCGTCGGCCCAGGTGGACGCCTCCTCCTCGGACACCCCCCGGGACGTCAGGCGCGCGCGGTAGGCGGCCTCGTCCAGCGGGACATAGCGGGCCCGGTGACCCGTGACCCGGGCGATCTCGGCCAGGCAGTCGTCGACGGTCAGGGCGCGCGGCCCGGACAGTTCGTAGACCTCGCCGTCGTGGCCCGGTCCGGTGAGCGCGGCGACCGCGACCTCGGCGATGTCCTCGGCGTCCACGAAGGACGCCGCGCCGTCCCCGGCGGCCAGCGAGAGTTCACCGGCGGCCACCTCGTCGCGGAACGCGCCCTCGCTGAAGTTCTGCGCGAACCAGCCGGGGCGCAGGATCGTCCACGCCACGCCCGAGGCACGCACCGCGTGCTCCCCCTCGACATGGGGGCCGCCGTCGAAGGCCGGGCCGAAGTAGCCCGGGACGTCGGCCCCCCGGGCGGAGAGCAGCACCAGCCGCGTGACGCCGCTCGCCACGGCCCGCTCCACCAGCGCGGGGGTCCGGGAGGGAGCGATGTCCAGCGGAACGATGTACACGCTCCCGGCGCCGTCCAGCGCGGCGTTCCAGGTGGAGGGGTCCTCCCAGTCGAACGGCGTCTGCCCGGAGCGCGAGGCGGCGCGCGTCGGCACGCCCCGCTCGCGCAGCCGGGCGACGACCCGGCGGCCCGTCTTGCCCGTACCGCCGATTACCACTGTCGGTTCACGTGTCATGACAAAAGTCTCACCCGTGACGCCGGGGTCCTCACTCCCGGCCCCGGTGTCGACGGGACCCGGTGGCGACGGGACCCTGTGGCGGCGGGACCCTGTGCCGACAGGGCGCTGCGGTGACCGGCCCCGGCGTCGACGCGCCGGGGAGGTCCGCGGCGCCGGCCCGGTCACTCCCTCGCGCCCTCCCTCGCGAGGACGAACCACCTGGCCGGCAGGTCGATCCGCGTCCCGTCCGGCATCGTCTCCGTCTGGGCCAGCGCCGTGTCACCGGTCGCCAGGATCGTCAGGCCCGCCGCGCGCAGTACGGACGGCACCTCCTGGTCCGTGGCACCGGCCGGCTTGAGGCCGTGGTCGAAAACCCGCCGCAGCTTCGCGGGCGGACCGTCCGGTCCCGACGCGGCCCGCTGGAACACGGCCTTCGACGCGGGGGTCAGCTCCACGACGAACGCCCTGCCGCGCTCGCCGAGCAGTTCGGCGACCGCCCCCGCGACCGCGGGACGGTCCTGGGGCTCGCTCTGGTGGATGACCGCCCGCATATACACATGGGTGTCACCGATCCGGTCCCGCAACGCGCGCACGGCGTCCCCGTCGACCAGATCGAGCTGTTCGAACGCGGCGGTCTTCGCTGTGTCCGCGCGCCGCGCGTGCTCGATCGCCGCGTGGGACAGGTCGACACCGATCGCGCGGGCGAACCGGGTGGCCAGATAGCGGGTCTGGGTGCCGTTGCCGCACCCCAGGTCGACCACGGGAAGCGAGACATCCGCGTACGGCAGCAGCAGCTCGCTGTGCGGAATCGCGGTGAGGGACGGGTCGGCGTCCCAGATCGCCTCGCCCGGTGTGTCCGAGGTCTCCCGCCAGTAGCCTTCCCACGCCTCGCGGTAACGCTGTGACACGTCCATACGGTCTCCCCACAGGTCCGGCCCGCCAGAGGCGGGTTGTACCCGTCCGGACTACCGTCCCCCGGGTCCGGGGACAAGGCGCGGGAGCGTTCTCACGTCAACCGTGGTGGCGGAAGGGCGGGTTCCGCGTCAGGGACTGCTCGAACCAGACCGTCTTGCCCCGTGCCGTACTGCTCGTCCCCCACTCCCGCGCCAGACTGCTCACCACCCGCAGTCCGCGCCCGGACTCGTCGTCACGGCCCGCGTCCAGCAGCGCCGCGGGGGCCGGTTCGTCGTCGGTGACCTCGCACAGCAGGGCGTCCGTACGGACCAGGCGCAGCCCGACCCGGTGGGAACGCGCGTGCCTCACGGCGTTGGTGACCAGCTCACTGACCATCAGCTCGGCCGACTCCACCGCGTCCGGCAGCGACCAGCCGAGCAGCCGGTCGCGCACCATCCGTCTCGCTCTGCGCACCTCGCGCGGGTCCAGGGCGAGTTCGTACTCGGCCACGTCCTCGTCCGGGATGCCGTTGAGCCTGGCCATCAGCAGGGCCACGTCGTCCTTGCGGCCGCCTCGGGTGTTCAGCGCGCGGATGATGGTGTCGCAGGCGTCGTCCATGGAGGCGGCGGGGTGCGCGGCGGACGCGCAGAGCGCGGCCAGGCCCTCGCCGATGTCCTCGCCGCGCACCTCGACCAGGCCGTCGGTGCACAGCACCAGCCGGTCGCCCGGCTCCACGCGTACGGTCACCGTCTCGAAGGCCACTCCGCCGACTCCTACGGGCGCACCGGTCGGGATGTCGAGCACCTCGCCGCCGCCGTCCTCGGCGCGGACCAGCACGGGTGGGATATGACCGGCGTTGGCGATCTGGATCTCGGATCTGATCGGGTCGTACACCGCGTACAGACAGGTCGCCAGATACTGCTCGCCGAGCCGCTGCGCCAGGTCGTCCAGATTGCGGAGCAGTTGGGCGGGCGGCATCTCCATGGTCGCCATGGTCTGCACGGCGGTGCGCAACTGGCCCATCATCGCGGCCGCGTTGAGCCCGTGGCCCATCACATCGCCGACCACCAGGGCGGTACGCGATCCGGGCAGTTTGACGGCGTCGAACCAGTCGCCGCCGATCCGGCCGAGCCGGGCGCCCGGCAGATACCGGGTGGCGATGTCGCAGCCGGCCATGTGCGGCGCGACCTGGGGCAGCATGCTGTCCTGGAGCGCCTCCGCGACGGTCTCCTGATACGTGTACATCCGCGCGTTGTCGAGTACGAGCCCGGCCCGCGCGGCGAGTTCGGCGCCGGTCGTCCGGTCCATGTCGTCGAACGGCTCACGGTCCCGCCGCCGCATCAGCACCATGAAACCGAGCACGACATCGCGCGCCTTCAGCGGTACCAGCAGCAAGGACCGGTGGTTGATCAGCGGACGCAGGTCCCGTTTCTCGAACTCACCGGAGATGCGGTTCCCCATCTCCTCGCTCAGCCGGGGGATCAGCACGGGTTCACCGGTGACCATGCACTGGAAGAACGGCGTGTGCTCGGGGAAGGCGATGGCCTCGCCGACCGGCACGGTGTCGTCCCAGCGGCCCGGCTCGTCGTTGTGCTCGACCCACACCCGGTGCCAGATGGTGGTCGCGTCGGGCGGGCCGTCCGGGAACCCCTCGCCCGCCAGGACGGCGGCGCGCAGATGCGTCCCCGCGAAGTCGGTGAAGCGGGGCACGGCGGCGCTGGTGACCTCACGGATCGTACGGGCCAGATCGAGCGAGGACCCGATACGGCCGCTGACGTCGTTCAGGAACTCCAGCCGCTCACGCACCGCCGCGTATTCGAGGTCGAGCTGGGGCAGGGGCACCGCCGCGCGCCGGGCCGGCCGGCCCCCCGGCTCGGGCGCGGGGCCGCCGAGCCGTCCGGCGGCCCGTCGGGGCACACCCCAGTCGGGAGTGACGGGCACCCGGTCGTGATGGCTGAACTCCAGAACCGGATAGCCCAGTTCGAGGACCTGCGCGATGATCCGGCCCGACTCGGCCGGGCCCATGTTCGGCAGGATGTCCGGCAGCCGCCGGGCCAGCGTGTCCGCGTCGGGGAACTCCGTGTGGTGGGCGAAGCCCGGGGCGATCCTGAGGATGTCCGGGTCGCTCTCCCCGTGCCCGGGACGCAACCGGCCCGCGTCCGCGGCGAGTACGAGATGGCGCCCCGGTCCCGGACCGACCAGCGGATAGGCCCACCAGAGCACATCGAGCCTGCCGTGCTCCGGATGGGAGACCTTCGCACGGCCCGCCGTCGGATATGAGCCACGGATGTGCAGTTCGGGGCCGAGGTCGTCGTAGCCGTCGTACGCGGCGTGCGCCACCCCGCGCTCCTCGGTCGCGAGCGCTCCGGCGACGGGCATCAGATCGCCGGCCGGCTGCCCGACCGCCTCCTCCTTCGGATGGCCGAAAAGCCGCCGTGCACCGGACGACCAGTGCGACACGAGGCCGTCACCGTCCACGACGACCACGGCGAGCGGAATCCGGCCGGCCGCGGCGGCCTGCTGCGGCGGTCCCGGCGGAACACCACTGTCCATGGGTGGGAGGCTCCTTCCCTGCCGCCAGGATCCGCGGCTCCGTCCTCCACGGTACGGCCCCTCGGAGCAGTTGCGCCGGGCAATGAACTAATAGGCCGCGCGCCCGCGCACACCCCCGCCGCTGACTGAATTTCAGTCAATCTTCGTGGCTCAGTTGGAGATCGCGTTCGGTACGTCCGCCGCCCGCCACCTGGAGGACCGTGGCGACCGGCGGATACCCCGCCGCGATCACCGTGTACTCGCCGGAGGAGAGATCCACGAACCGGAAGGTGCCGTCGGACCCCGTCGTCAGGGTGTCCACCACATTGCCCGCGGCGTCCAGCAGGGTGACCCGTGCGTCCTCGACGGGACGGCCGCCGCCCGCCCGTACCGTACCGCGCAGCACCGCCCCGCCGGCCAGTTCGATGTCCTGCCGGGTCTCGCGCGACGCCTGGACGCTGACCGGAAGCGCCGCGGGCCGGAAGGCGGGGGCGCTGGCGGCGAGGGTGTACTCCCCGGCGACCAGTTCGGAGATGACGTAACCGCCCTCGCGGCCGCTGCGGGTGGACGCCACGACCTCGCCCCGCACATCGGTGAGCGTCACGGCGGCGTCGCGTACCGGGGAGCCGTCGGCGGTGAGCACGGCCCCGGCCAGACGGCCCGCGCCGCCGAGGACCACATCCAGTTCCACGGGCCGTTCGCCGACGGTCACCGTGACGGCCTGGGGCTGGTGTCCCGCCGCCGCCGCGATCATCACATACGAGCCCGAGCCCGGCACACTCAGCGCGTACCGGCCGTCGCCGCCGCTCGCCCCGCGCCCGATCTGCTGCCCGTGGACATCGATGAGGGTGAGGGCGGCGTGGGGCACGTGGGACCCGTCGTGGTGCCGCACGCTGCCGCAGACGGCCACCCCCGAGGTGTACGGCGGGGCCTGCTTCGGCAGGGTGGCCGGGCCCTCCGGGGCGGGGCGCGCGCCGGGAACGGTGGGGGACTCGGCGGCTGAGGCGTTCTGGGACACCAGCGGTTTCTCCTTGAGGAAGAAGGTGATCAACAGGCCGAGGACAAGCACCGGCACGAGATAGAGGAAGATCCGCGGCATGGCGTCCGCGTACGCCTGGACATAGCTGTCGCGGACGGCGGGCGGCAGGGCGTGGATCGCCTGCGGGGTGATGGACTCGGTGTCGGGCAGACCGGTCCCGGCGGGGATGCGGTCGGCGAGCGCGTCGGTGAGCCGGTTGGCGAAGAGGGTGCCGAAGATCGCGGCCCCGACGCTCCCGCCGATCTGCCGGAAGTAGTTGTTGGCGCTGGTGGCGGTGCCGAGGTCGGCGGGCGGCACGGCGTTCTGCACGGCGAGGATGAGTACGGGCATCACCAGGCCCATGCCCAGGCCCAGTACCGCCTGCGCGACACCGCATTCGACCATGGACATATCGGTCCCCAGCCGGGACAGCAGCCACATGCCGGCCACCGAGAGCGCGCCGCCGAGCACCGGATAGATCTTGTAGCGGCCGGTGCGGCTGATGAGCTGTCCGGAGACGAGGGAGGCCAGGACGAGGCCGCCCATCATGGGCAGCATCAGCAGTCCGGACTCGGTGGCGCTGGCTCCGTCGACCATCTGGAGGAAGGTCGGCAGATAGCTGGCCGCGCCGAACAGCGCCACGCCGACGACCGCGCCGACCAGACCGGTGATGGTGAAGACGGAGTCGCGGAACAGCCGCAGCGGGATGACCGGTTCGGCCGCGTAGTGCTCGACGACCAGGAACATCAGGGTGGTTCCGGCGGCGCCCGCGGCGAGGCCCAGGATGACCCGGGAGTCCCAGGCGTACTCGGTCCCTCCCCAACTGGCCAGCAGCACCAGACAGGTGGAGGCGGCGGCGAGCATCAGCGCGCCGAGGACGTCCAGCCGGGCGGGGGCGGTCGGCCTGGGAAGTCTGAGCACCACGGCGACCACGGCGAGGGTGATCAGACCGAAGGGCACATTGAAGTAGAAGCACCAGCGCCAGGAGACATGGTCCGTGAAGAAGCCGCCGAGCAGCGGTCCGGCCACGGAGGCGAGCCCGAACGCGGCGCCGATGAGCCCCATGAAGCGGGCGCGCTCACGGGCGGGCACGATGTCCGCGATGATCGCCTGGACCCCGATCATGAGTCCGCCCGCGCCGATGCCCTGGATGGCGCGGAAGGCGATGAGCTGGTCCATGGTGCGGGACCAGCCGGCCAGCGCGGACCCGATGACGAAGACGATGATCGCGAACTGGAAGACGCCCTTGCGGCCGAAGAGGTCCCCGAGCTTGCCGTAGATCGGCAGACCGATGGTGGCCGTGAGCAGATAGGCGGTGATCGCCCAGGACATCCGGTCCAGGCCCTGGAGTTCACCAACGATCTTCGGCAGCGCCGTGGCCACGATCATCTGTTCCAGCGCGGCCAGCAGCAGGGCGAGCATCAGTCCGACGAAGACCAGACGCACCTGGCGGGGGCTGAGGGGGTCCGCGGGGGCCGCGGGAGCCGCGCCGGCGGCGGAGGGCGGTGGCGGCGGTCCGGCGGTGGCGGCCACGGCCTGCGTCACGGGCGGCGCGGCGCCGTGTTCGGTGCCCTGCTCGCCGTTCTTGACCAGAGTGGTCCCGCCCACGTACTGCTCCCCTCGTCGCACCTGCGCGGCGTCATTCTTCACATTGCACGCCAAGCAGGAGCAAGCGGAAGGCTCTTCCGCTGAACGGGGTGGTGACGGGGGCGGGTTGAGCGGCAAAGCACACGCCGTGGCGCTCATCAGGGGCTTTCCCGCGACGTCTCACGCGGGGGGCGCGCAATGGCGCCGCGGGGAAAACCACTCGAAACGGTGACCTCGGCATTGACATACCGAGACCGGCCGGGACGAGTCGTGCCGACCGGCCGGGTGGGCCGGTCGGGCCACGGTCCGCGGGGATCTCTCCGGACCGTCCGGAGCCTCTCGGCGCCGGAGGAGACCGTCGGGATCCTGCCGGGATCCGCGAGAACGGGCGGACGTCACGCGTTACGCGTCACGCCCCGGCACCGGCCCCGGTCCCCGTCCCGTTCGCGGACGCCGACGGGGTCTCGGTCTCGGCGGCGAGCCGTTCGAGGATGGTGTCGTAGATGCGTCCCAGGCCCTTGGGGGCGAAGGTCCGCTCGAAGAAGCCGCCGATGCCGCCGGCGCCGTCCCAGACCGTGGTGACGACGGCCTTCGAACGGCCCTCTCCGGCCGGTGTGACCGTCCAGGTGGTGACCATCGAGGAGTTGCGGTCCTTCTCCACGAGCCGGCCGTCGCTCGGCTCCGTCACCTCCAGCAGACAGTCGCGCACCCGCCTCTTCGTGGCCTGGAGCTTCCAGTGGACGAGGCTGCCCTCGCCGTCACCGCCCTCCCGTACCTCGTACTCGCTGAAGTGCGCGGGCAGCAGCTTCGCCCGGGTGTTCTCGTAGTCGGCCAGCGCATCGAACACTGTCCCCGGGTCCGCCGCGATGATTCGCTCCGTCGTGGCCTCGACCTGCGCCATGGCTCTTCCTCCAGCACTCGATGTTCGGTGGGGTGCGGCCACCCAACCACCCTCCGGGGCGCCCGCCCAAATCCGTGCCGCAAGCGATCAAGGGAACATGTGTTCTATTCTGAGGGGAGTGCTACCGAGGAGGTACCCATGCGCTGGGACAATCTGGTCGAGAACACCTCAAGGCCGGGAGCGACCGGGGACATCGCGCTCTTCGGGACGGACGCGGTGACCACGCGTACCTTCGACACCCCCGAATTCCGCGGGATCACCTTCCACGAGATCCGTGCCCGTTCGATCGTGAACAAGGTTCCGGGTGCGTCCCGTATGCCGTTCGAATGGACGGTGAACCCGTACCGCGGCTGCACCCACGCCTGCGTCTACTGCTTCGCCCGCAAGACCCACAGCTATCTGGACCTGGACACGGGTCTGGGCTTCGACTCCCAGATCGTCGTCAAGATCAACGCACCGGAGCTGGTCCGGCGCCAGCTCGCCTCGCGCCGCTGGCAGGGGGCGCATATCGCGATGGGCACCAATGTCGACTGCTACCAGCGCGCGGAGGGGCGGTACCGGCTCATGCCGGGCATCATCAGCGCGCTGCGCGACCGCGCCAACCCCTTCTCCATCCTCACCAAGGGCACGCTGATCCTGCGCGATCTGGAACTGCTGCGGGAGGCGGCCTCCGTCACCGAGGTGGGGATCTCGGTCTCGGTCGGCTTCATCGACCAGGAGCTGTGGCGCACGGTCGAACCCGGTACGCCCTCCCCCGAGCGCCGGCTCGACGTCGTGCGCGCGATGGCCGGGAACGGCATCGGCTGCGGGGTGCTGATGGCGCCGGTCATCCCCTTCCTGGGGGACGGCCCCGACCAGCTACGGGCGACGGTACGGGCGATAGCGGCGGCCGGTGCCACCTCCGTGACACCGCTCGTGCTGCATCTGCGGCCGGGCGCGCGCGAGTGGTTCATGGCCTGGCTGGAGCAGCACCATCCGTATCTGGTGGCGCGCTACGAGCGGCTGTACGCGGAAGGGGCCTACGCGCCCAAGTGGTACCAGCGCCGGATCACCCGGCAGGTGCACGAACTGGCGGACGAGTTCGGCATCGGACCCGCGAGCAGGGGCGAGGCCCGGCGTATCCGCGACCCCCGGGACACCGACGGTGCCGGCCGGACCGCCAGGGTCGACCGGACCGACCGGGACGACCGGACGGGGCGGCCGGGCCTGCCGGTCCGGCCGGGCGCCACCCAGCTCACACTGCTGTGAACCCGGACCGCTCGGGCGGGCGCCGAAACCCCTTGGCCCGCTGACGGCGCCGTCGGCGAGGATGACCGCATGAGCGGCCCGAGCACCGATCCGACCAGTGACCCGAGCAGTGATCCGAGCAGTGATCCGAGCAGTGACCCGGCCGGCGATCCGGCCGGCGGCTCCGCGTCCGGCCCGGCCGGCGGTCCGGCGGCCGGCCCGGCGGGTGCCCCCGTCCGTATCCGCGCGATGACCGCCGACGACTGCGAAGCCGTCGCCACGGTCCGGGTACGCGGCTGGCGGTACGCGTACGCGGGCCTGATGCCGCAGGCGTATCTGGACGCGATGAGCGTCGAGGAGGACGCGGCCCGGCGCCGGGAGTATCTGGTCGGGGGCGAGGGCCGAGTGACCGATCTGGTGGCGGAGGCGCGGGGCCGGGTGATCGGCTGGGGCTGCTGCGGACCGAGCCGCGACGCGGACGCGCCGGCGGGGTCGGCGGAACTGTACGCGCTCTATGTGCTGCCCGAGCGGCTCTCCACCGGGGTCGGCAGGGCGCTGATGGACGCGCTGGCCGAGAGGGCCGTGGCCGGGGGCGCGTCCGCTCTGCTGCTGTGGGTCCTCGCGGACAACGAACGGGCCCGCCGCTTCTACGCGAAGGCGGGCTTCGCGCCCGACGGCGCGCGGGAGCCGTTCGAGGTGGGCGGGGTCGAGGTGCCCGAGGTGCGTTACGCGAGACGGCTGAGCGCGTCCTCGGCGGCGCCGCCCAGCCGAGGATGATCCCGGGCGGCCTCCAGCACGGCACGCGCGCGGCCGTCCCCGAGCCGGCCCAGACCCTCGACACAGGCGAGCGCCACCCGCCAGTGCGGCTCGTCCGGCGCGAGCAGCCGCTCCAGCGTCATGATCAGCGCGGGAACGGACTCGGGCGCGCGTAACTCGGTGAGCAGTCGTACGGGATGGAGCGCGTAGGCCGTGCGGAGACCGTTGGTGGCGAGCGCGGCGGCGGCCCTGGGGGTACGCGGGTCACCGAGCCCGGCGAGGGCGTGGGAAGCGGCGGCACAGCGCTCGGGGTCACGGTGGTTGAGCAGCAGCACCAGCGTCTCGAACGCCCGCCGGTCGCCGGCGCGGCCGAGCCGGAACGCGGCGAACTCCCGTGCCCACAGCGGCTGTTCAGGGGCGGTGAGGACGGCGGCCAGTTCCTCGGGGTCCTCGGTGGCGATGAGCCGCTCGCATGCCTCGGACCCACCGGACTCGTCCCGCACCCGGTCCACGAGCGAGCGGAGGTCCTCATCCATATGGCCCAGCGTATGTCGCGGACTGTCGTGACCCAGCGCACAGCGACCCAGCTCTGGCGCGCTCGTTACCCGTCGGTTAATCTCAGATGAGCGGGAAAACCCCGTGGCTCCCGATGGCCTGGTGACGCAGCCGTCGTGAGCGCTGTCGGTTCAGCACCCTCGCGGTCCGGCCCGTCCGGACCGTATGGACGGCGCGACCCCGGAACAGGGTCCGCCGGCCCCTCCGCGCCCCGCTTCGGCCGCGGGCGCTCGCCGCACGACGGCGGCGCGCCCCTTTCGCGCCCTTCCTCAGTCGTCACTCATCCTCTGGAGTCCCCTGATGGACATCCCTCTCTCCACCGTCGCCGTCGTCGGTCTCGGCACCATGGGGACCGGTATCGCCGAGATCCTCGCCCGCGCCGGCCGTGAGGTCGTCGGCATCGACATCAGCGACCTCGCCGCCGCCCGGGCCGTCGCCTCGCTCGAAGCGTCCACCGCGCGGGCCGTGGAGCGCGAGCGGCTCACCGAGGAGGAGCGGCGCACGGTCCTCGCCCGGTTCCGTACCTTCTCCGATCTGCACGCCGCCGCCGGCGCCGATCTGGTGATCGAGGTGGTCCCGGAGTCGTACGACATCAAGCAGGGGGTCCTCCGGGCCCTGGACGGCATCGTCGGCCCCTCGACCATCCTCGCGACCGGCACCAACGCGCTCTCGGTGACCCGGCTGGCCGCGGACTCGGCGCACCCCGAGCGCGTGCTCGGCCTGCACTTCTTCAATCCGGCCCCGGCAATGAAGCTGGTGGAGGTGGTCTCCTCGGTCCTCACCGCCCCCCGGGCCGTGGCGGCGGTCACCGCGCTCGCCCGGGAGCTGGGCAAGGAGCCGGTCGCGGTGGGCGACCGGCCCGGCTTCGTCGCCGACGGGCTGCTCTTCGGCTATCTCAACCAGGCCGCCGCGATGTACGAGGCCAAGTACGCCTCCCGCGAGGACATCGACGCGGCGATGAGGCTGGGCTGCGGACTGCCGATGGGACCGCTCGCGCTGCTCGACCTGATCGGCGTGGACACCGCGCGCACGGTGCTGGACGCGATGTACGCGGCCTCGCACGACCGGCTGCACGCCCCCGCGCCCGTTCTCGGACAGCTCAGCGACGCCGGGCTGACCGGCCGCAAGTCCGGGCGCGGCTTCTATACGTACGAGGGTCCCGGCAGCGGCACGGTGGTGCCGGACGCGCTCACCCCGCCGCAGGCCGCCCGGCCCGGCTCAGACGGCCCGGACGATCCCGGCGGATCCGGCGGCCCCGGCCGGTCCGGAGGCCGGGCCAGGCCCGTCCGCACGGTCGGCGTCGCGGGCTCCGGCACCATGGCGAGCGGGATCGCGGAGGTCTTCGCCACAGCGGGCTTCGACGTGGTGCTCGCGGCCCGTACCCCCGAGAAGGCGGCGGACGCCGTGGGCCGTGTCGCCCAGTCCCTCAGGCGCTCCGTGGACAAGGGCCGGCTGACCACCGAGGCGCGGGACCGGGCCCTCGCGCACATCACCCCGGCCGATTCCCCGGACGCCTTCGCCGAGGCCGATCTCGTCATCGAGGCCGTGGCCGAGGACCTGGAGATCAAGCGGCAGCTCTTCGCCACGCTGGACAAGGTCTGCCGGCCGGGCGCGGTGCTGGCCACGACGACCTCCTCGCTGCCCGTGGTCGCCTGCGCCCGCGCGACCTCACGCCCGCAGGACGTGATCGGGATGCACTTCTTCAACCCGGCCCCGGCGATGAGACTGGTCGAGGTGGTCCGTACGGTCCTGACCGACGACGAGGTCCACGCCACCGCCCGCGCCGTCGCCACGGCCGTCCGCAAACACCCGGTGGACTGCGGCGACCGCGCCGGTTTCATCGTGAACGCGCTGCTCTTCCCGTATCTGAACAACGCGGTCAAGATGGTCCAGGAGCACTACGCGACGCTCGACGACATAGACGCCGCGATGAAGCTGGGCGGCGGCTATCCGATGGGCCCCTTCGAGCTGCTGGACGTGGTCGGTCTGGATGTCTCGCTGGCGATCGAACAGGTTCTGCACCGCGCGTTCCGTGACCCGGGGCTGGCCCCGGCTCCGCTGCTCGAACATCTGGTGGCCGCGGGCTGTCTCGGCCGTAAGACGGGGCGCGGCTTCCGCGAATACGCCGGACGCTGAGCGCGGACCGGCTCCGGGGCGGGGCCGGCCGTCGTGCCGGGCGCTCCGCCCCCGCGGGCGCGCCCACCCGCGCCGATGCAGTACGTTCACCTCATGTCCCAGCCCGCCAAGTCCTCCCGTACCAGCACCAGGAACGATGTTCCGGAGAGCGCCGCGGGCACCCGCGCGGCCGCGCAGCGGCTGAAGATGCGCCGGGAACTGGCGACCGCGGCGATGGAGCTGTTCGCGACCAAGGGGTACGAGGCGACGACCGTCGACGAGATCGCCGCCGCGGCCGGGGTCGCCCGCCGGACCTTCTTCCGGCACTTCCGCTCCAAGGAAGAGGCGATCTTCCCCGACCACGACGACACGCTCGTACGGGCGGAGGCGGTGCTCAACGCCGCGCCGGCCCATGAGCATCCGCTGGACACGGTCTGCCGGGGCATCAAGGAAGTCATGCGGATGTACGCGGCCTCCCCCGCGGTCTCCGTGGAGCGCTACCGCCTCACCCGAGAGGTGCCCACGCTCCGGGAGCGCGAGATCGCCTCGGTGGCCCGCTACGAGCGCCTGTTCACCCGCTATCTGCTGGGTCACTTCGACGAGCGCGACCACACCGACGGCAACGACGACCCGCTGCTGGCGGAGGTGGCCGCGTCCGCCGTCGTCACCGCGCACAACCATGTGCTGCGCCGCTGGCTGCGGGCCGGCGGCCAGGGCGATGTGGAGGCGCAGCTCGACCGGGCCTTCGCGATCGTGCGGGACACCTTCGGCGCCGGCATCGGCGCGGGCCGGACCATCGGCGGCAAGCCGGAGCACGCGGTGGCCACCACCCGCACCAGTGGGGATGTCCTGGTGACGGTGGCGCACACGGACGCCCCGCTGGACGAGGTCATGCGGACCATCAAGCAGGCACTCCGGGGCGCCGGGGCGTAGCCCCTCCCCCTCCTCCGGACACGTCCGCGCTCTTCCCGGCCCACCGGGCGGTTCCCGCCGCCTCCCTCGCGTCACGGTCGCCCGTTCGGCTCCATGATCGCGCACAGCACACCCTGCGCCCATATGGTCACATGAGGCGATACTCCCTGCGGAGGGAGCGGTACTGATTGCTCATGCGAGTCGCACCGGTGACAAGTGAGAGAGATTTTTGGCACCCAGTGCCTTGCCACGTGTCACGGAGTGCCATAACGTGAAGTTGTCCGGCTGTTCCCACGAGCCCTCCCGCTCGTGTGCCAGGACGCCTGCGTCACAGGCACCCTCCCGCGCTCACCCGGCGCCGCCGATCAGCACGATCAGCCACCCGTCGGTCAGCACTACCCGCTGATCAGCGGCGCCCGCCGAACCGACGGCACTCCTCCACCGCACACCAGCAAGCAGCCCCCTTGCATCTCGCTCCCTCAGCTTCGCCGGAGGCACCACCGTGAAGGAAATCCTGGACGCGATCCAGTCGCCGGACACCACGTCCGCCGACTTCGCCGCACTGCCCGTCCCCGGTTCGTACCGCGCGGTGACCGTGCACAAGGACGAGACCGAGATGTTCGCCGGTCTCCCCACGCGGGAGAAGGACCCCCGCGCCTCGCTCCATCTCGACGAGGTGCCGGTGCCCGAACTCGGTCCCGGCGAGGCCCTCGTGGCCGTCATGGCCAGCTCGGTGAATTACAACTCGGTCTGGACCTCGATCTTCGAGCCGCTGCCGACCTTCGGTTTCCTGGAGCGGTACGGCAAGGTCAGCGAGCTCGCCAAGCGGCACGACCTGCCGTACCACGTCATCGGCTCCGACCTCTCCGGCGTCGTGCTGCGCACCGGCCCCGGCGTCAACGCCTGGCGGCCGGGCGACGAGGTCGTCGCGCACTGTCTCTCCGTCGAGCTGGAGTCGTCCGACGGCCACAACGACACGATGCTCGACCCCGAGCAGCGGATCTGGGGCTTCGAGACCAACTTCGGCGGTCTGGCGGAGCTGGCCCTGGTGAAGTCCAACCAGCTCATGCCCAAGCCCCAGCATCTGAGCTGGGAGGAGGCGGCGGCGCCCGGCCTGGTCAACTCGACCGCGTACCGCCAGCTCGTGTCCCGCAACGGCGCCGGGATGAAGCAGGGCGACAACGTCCTGATCTGGGGCGCGAGCGGCGGACTCGGCTCGTACGCCACGCAGTTCGCGCTTGTCGGCGGGGCCAACCCGGTCTGTGTGGTCTCCAGTGACCAGAAGGCGGAGATCTGCCGGCGGATGGGCGCCGAGGCCATCATCGACCGCACCGCCGAGGACTACCGGTTCTGGAAGGACGAACACCACCAGGACCCCCGCGAGTGGAAGCGCTTCGGCAAGCACATCCGCGAACTGACCGGCGGCGAGGACGTGGACATCGTCTTCGAGCACCCGGGCCGTGAGACCTTCGGCGCGAGTGTGTATGTCACGCGCAAGGGCGGCACGATCGTCACCTGCGCCTCGACCTCCGGCTACACCCACGAGTACGACAACCGCTATCTGTGGATGTCCCTGAAACGGATCGTGGGTTCGCACTTCGCCAACTACCGCGAGGCGTGGGAGGCCAACCGGCTGGTCGCCAAGGGAAAAATCCACCCCACCCTGTCGAAGGTGTACGCCCTGGAGGACACCGGCCAGGCCGCGTACGACGTGCACAGCAACCGCCATCAGGGCAAGGTCGGTGTGCTGGCGCTGGCGCCCCGTGAGGGTCTGGGTGTACGCGACGAGGAGATGCGGGCACGGCACATCGACGCCATCAATCTGTTCCGTGACACGTCCGACGAGCGAGACGGACGGCCGCGCGTCGCCGCCGCGGCCGCTGCCACCACCGCAGCTGCCGCCGCCGTCACCACCGAAGCCTGAGGGCCCGGCCATGACCGACCGCCGGAAGGACCGGCCCTGGCTCATGCGGACCTACGCCGGTCATTCGACCGCCGAGGCGTCGAACGAGCTGTACCGGCGCAATCTCGCCAAGGGGCAGACGGGCCTGTCCGTCGCGTTCGACCTGCCCACGCAGACCGGCTACGACCCCGATCACCTCCTCGCCCGGGGCGAGGTCGGCCGGGTCGGCGTCCCGGTCTCCCACCTCGGCGACATGCGCCGGCTGTTCCAGGACATCCCGCTGGAGCGTACGAACACCTCGATGACCATCAACGCCACCGCGATGTGGCTGCTGGCGCTCTACCAGGTGGTCGCGGAGGAACAGGGCGCGGACATCGCCGCCCTCCAGGGGACGACACAGAACGACATCGTCAAGGAGTACCTCTCGCGCGGGACCCATGTCTTCCCGCCGGGGCCGAGTCTGCGGCTGACCACCGACATGATCACCTACACGGTGAACCACATCCCCCGGTGGAACCCGATCAACATCTGCAGCTACCACCTCCAGGAGGCGGGGGCGACGCCGGTCCAGGAGATCGCCTACGCGATGTCCACCGCGATCGCCGTGCTCGACGCGGTGTTCGCGTCCGGGCGTATCCCCGAGGAGCGCAAGGGGGAGGTGGTCGCCCGGATCTCGTTCTTCGTCAACGCCGGGGTCCGTTTCGTCGAGGAGATGTGCAAGATGCGGGCCTTCTCCCGTATCTGGGACGAGATCACCCGTGAGCGGTACGGCATCGAGAACGCCAGGCAGCGCCGCTTCCGCTACGGCGTCCAGGTCAACTCCCTCGGGCTGACCGAGGCCCAGCCGGAGAACAACGTCCAGCGGATCGTCCTCGAAATGCTGGCGGTGACCCTCTCCAAGGACGCCCGTGCCCGCGCCGTACAGCTCCCGGCCTGGAACGAGGCGCTGGGGCTGCCGCGGCCCTGGGACCAGCAGTGGTCCCTGCGGATACAGCAGGTGCTCGCGCACGAGAGCGATCTGCTGGAGTACGAGGACCTCTTCGACGGCTCACGGGTCGTCGAGGAGAAGGTGTCCGCCCTGGTCGCGGGGTCCCTGGAGGAGATCGACCGGATCCAGGCGATGGGCGGCGCGATGGCGGCCGTCGAGTCCGGCTATCTCAAGTCGGAGCTGGTCGCCTCGCACGCCGGACGCCGGGCGAGGATCGAGTCGGGCGAGGAGCTGATCGTCGGGGTCAACTGCTACGAGTCCACGGAGCCCAGTCCGCTCACCGCCGATCTCGGCACCGCCATCATGACGGTCGACCCGGCGAACGAGGCCCGGGTGGTGGCGGCGCTGCACACCTGGCGGGACAGCCGGGACGAGGCCCGCGCCACCGAGGCGCTGACCGCGCTGAAGAAGGCCGCCGCGGGCACCGCCGATCTGATGCCCGCCACCGTGGAGTGCGCGCGGGCCGGGGTGACGACCGGGGAGTGGTCCTGGGCGCTGCGGGACGTCTTCGGGGAGTTCCGCGCGCCGACGGGGGTGAGCGGCGCGCCGGTCGCGGTGACGGCGGAGCCGGGCACCCCGCTCGCCGTGGTCCGGGACGCCGTCGCCCGTACGGCCCGTGACCTGGGCGCGGGCAGGCTGCGGCTGCTGGTCGGCAAGCCCGGTCTGGACGGCCACTCCAACGGCGCCGAGCAGATCGCCGTCCGCGCCCGCGACGCCGGCTTCGAGGTCGTCTACCAGGGCATCCGGCTGACGCCCGAGCAGATCGTCGGTGCCGCCCTCGCCGAGGACGTGCACTGTGTGGGCCTGTCGATCCTGTCCGGCTCGCATGCCGCGCTGGTGCCCGACGTACTGGCGCGGCTGCGCGAGGCGGGCGCGGGCGACATCCCGGTGATCGTGGGCGGGATCATCCCGAACGGTGACGCCGTGGAGCTGCGGGCGGCCGGGGTGGCCGCCGTCTTCACCCCGAAGGACTTCGGGATCACCGAGATCATCGGCCGTATCGTCGACGAGATCCGGAAAGCGAACAAGCTCGACCCCTTGGAGGTCCTCGCATGACCGCGCCTGCCACGTCCGCCCCGTCCGCCCCGTCCGCCCCGCAGACGGCGGGAGCCGCCGCGAACCGGCTGCGTCCGCGCCGCTCCTGTCTGGCCGTACCGGGCTCGAACCCGCGCTTCCTGGAGAAGGCCCAGGGCCTCCCGGCCGATCAGGTCTTCCTCGATCTGGAGGACGCGTGTGCGCCGCTCGCCAAGGAGGGTGCCCGGCACACCATCGTCGACGCGCTGAACAAGGGCGACTGGACGGGCAAGATCCGCGTCGTACGGGTCAACGACTGGACGACGCACTGGACCTACCGCGATGTGATCACGGTCGTGGAGGGCGCGGGCCACAACCTCGACTGTGTGATGCTGCCCAAGGTCCAGGACGCCCAGCAGGTGGTCGCCCTCGATCTGCTGCTCACCCAGATCGAGAAGACGATGGGCTTCGAGGTCGGCAGGATCGGGATCGAGGCGCAGATCGAGAACGCCAGGGGCCTGGTCAACGTCGACGAGATCGCCGGCGCGTCCCCGCGGCTGGAGACCATCGTCTTCGGCCCCGCGGACTTCATGGCCTCGATCAATATGAAGTCGCTGGTGGTCGGGCAGCAGCCGCCCGGCTACGGCGCGGACGCCTACCACTACATCCTGATGCGCATCCTGATGGCGGCCCGTACACATGATCTCCAGGCGATCGACGGCCCGTATCTCCAGATCCGGGACGTGGACGGCTACCGCGAGGTGGCGGGCCGTGCGGCGGCGCTCGGGTACGACGGCAAGTGGGTGCTGCACCCGGGCCAGATCGAGGCGTCGAACGAGATCTTCTCGCCCTCCCAGGAGGACTACGACCACGCCGAGCTGATTCTCGACGCGTACGACTACTACACGTCGGAGGCGGGCGGCAAGAAGGGCTCCGCGATGCTCGGCGACGAGATGATCGACGAGGCGAGCCGCAAGATGGCGCTGGTCATCTCGGGCAAGGGGCGCGCCGCCGGGATGCGGCGCACCACCGCCTTCGAAGCCCCGGAGGTGTGAGGGATGCGGTTCGGCAGGACGTTCGAGGAGTTCGAGGTCGGGGCGGTCTACCGGCACTGGCCCGGCAAGACGGTCACGGAGTACGACGACCATCTGTTCTGTCTGCTCACCATGAACCACCACCCCCTGCACCTGGACAGCAACTACGCCGAGAAGACCACCGACTTCGGGAAGAACGTCGTCGTGGGCAACTACGTCTACTCGCTGCTGCTGGGCATGTCGGTGCCGGACGTCTCGGGGAAGGCCATCGCCAATCTGGAGGTCGAGTCGCTCAGGCATGTCGCGCCGACCTTCCACGGCGACACCATCTACGGCGAGACGACCGTGCTGGACAAGACCCCGTCGAGGTCGAAGAGCGACCGCGGAATCGTTTATGTGGAGACCAGGGGGTACAAGCAGGACTCCACGGTCGTCTGTGTGTTCCGCCGCAAGGTGATGGTCCCCACCGAGAAGTACATCGAGGAGCGCGGCGGCGAGCAGCCCGGCCGCCCCGAGCCGCGGGAGAAGTGACGCAGCCATGAGCCGACTCGCCCAGACAGCCGGGCTGACCGACATCCAGCGGGAGATCCTGGCGACCGTCAGGGACTTCGTCGACAAGGAGATCCTCCCGGTCGCCACGGAGCTGGAGCACCGCGACGAGTATCCGACGCAGATCGTCGAGGGCCTCAAGGAGCTCGGTCTGTTCGGGCTGATGATCCCCGAGGAGTACGGCGGTCTGGGCGAGTCGCTGCTGACCTACGCGCTCTGTGTGGAGGAGATCGCCCGGGGATGGATGTCCGTCTCCGGCATCATCAACACCCACTTCATCGTGGCGTACCTGCTGAAGCAGCACGGCACCCAGGAGCAGAAGGACGCCTTCCTGCCCCGGATGGCGGCAGGGGAGGTGCGCGGCGCGTTCTCGATGTCCGAGCCCGCTCTCGGCTCCGATGTCTCCGCGATCACGTCCAAGGGGGTGCGGGACGGTGACGCGTATGTGCTGGACGGCCAGAAGATGTGGCTCACCAATGGCGGTACGTCCACCCTGGTCGCCGTGTTGTGCCGTACGGACGAGGGCCATCCGGAGGGCACGGCCCGCCACCGGTCGATGACCACGTTCCTGGTCGAGAAGGAGGCGGGCTTCGGTGAGGTGCGGCCCGGACTCACCATCCCCGGGAAGATCGACAAGATGGGGTACAAGGGGGTCGACACCACCGAACTGATCATGGACGGACTACGCATTCCGGCCAATCGGGTTCTCGGTGGTACGACCGGCCGAGGGTTTTACCAAATGATGGACGGGGTCGAGGTGGGGCGGGTCAATGTCGCGGCGCGTGGCTGTGGCGTCGCCCAGCGTGCTTTCGAACTGGGTGTGGCATATGCCCAGCAACGTCACACCTTCGGGAAGCCCATCGCGCAGCATCAGGCGATCCAGTTCAAGCTGGCTGAAATGGCAACCAAGGTGGAAGCCGCCCATGCGATGATGGTGAACGCGGCACGCAAAAAGGACTCCGGGGAACGAAATGACCTGGAGGCAGGGATGGCGAAGTACCTCGCCTCCGAATTCTGCAAGGAAGTCGTCGAGGACGCCTTCCGGATCCACGGCGGTTACGGCTTCTCCAAGGAGTACGAGATCGAGCGCCTCTACCGCGAGGCACCGATGCTGCTGATCGGCGAGGGTACCGCCGAGATCCAGAAAATGATCATTGGCCGCCGGCTGCTGGAGGAGTACCGATCGCAGACATGATTGTCGCTTTTGATCTTATTTAGCCGCGAAGTAGATCACACCCTGTCGTCGGGAGCCACCGGCTTCCAGCCGCTCGACTCGGCTGCTGGCTTGCTCAGTTGCTGCTCGCAACCGATACCATCGCTGGAAAGCCGCCGTCCCCCGTTACCCGCGCGGCATCATCCGCTACGAAGGTCATCCATGCCCCACAGCCAAACCTCTGCACCACGCGGCCGGGTCCGCCTCGCGCGCGGAGCATCGCCGTGGCTCCTGCCCACCGTCGCCACCGCGGCGATCGGGCTGGTCCGTGCGCGCCGTTCCCGGCGCGCCGCTGTCCTCGCTGTGCCCGCCACCGCGCTCGCGGCGGGCATGCTGTGGTTCTTCCGCGACCCCGAGCGCGAGATCACGCAGGGCCGGGTCATCTCACCGGCCGACGGTGTGGTGCAGAGCATCATGCCGTGGAAGGACGGGCGCACCCGGGTCGCCATCTTCATGAGTCCGCTGAACGTCCATGTCAACCGCGCTCCCCTCGCGGGAACCGTGACCTCCGTCGAGCACATCCCCGGCGGGTTCGTTCCGGCGTTCAACAAGGAGAGCGAGAACAACGAGCGCGTTGTCTGGCACTTCGACACGGAGCTGGGCGACATCGAGATGGTGCAGATCGCGGGAGCGGTGGCCCGTCGCATCGTTCCGTACCTGCCCCAGGGAACCAAGGTGGAACAAGGCGAGCGCATCGGCCTGATCCGTTTCGGCTCGCGTGTCGACATCTACCTTCCGGAAGGTGTCGATGTCGCTGTCGAGGTCGGTCAGACCACGACCGCAGGGGTGACTCGAATTGACCGTGATTGATCCTGATACGCAAGCCGGCTGGGCCGCCGAGGCCGAGGCCGAAGCGGAGGACGACGCGGAGGACATGCCGCTGTCACTGAGGCTGTCGATAGCGGACACCCTCACACTCGGCAATGCCACCTGCGGCTTCATGGCCGTCTACTTCACCACGACCGGCATTCTCATCCCCCATCTCACGGGCAGCGACGAGAGCGGTATGGCGCGGCACTCCGCGGCGACCGCCGTGATCCTGATGCTGTGCGCGGCGATCTTCGACCTGTTCGACGGGCTCGTGGCGCGCAAGCTGCGCAGCTCCCCGATGGGCGCCGAGCTGGACAATCTCTCCGACCTGATCAGCTTCGGCCTCGCCCCCGCGTACTTCGTGCTGGTGTACGGCATGGTCGCGGACGACGCCCATCAGCGGGTCTCGGCGCTGGCGGCGGTCGTGGTGCTGCTGGCCGTGGTCCTGCGGCTGGCCAGATTCTCCTGTGTGACGATGAAGGACGGCATGTTCCAGGGCATGCCGAGCCCCTTCGGCGCGCTGACGGTCATCTCGATCGTGCTGCTGGAGCTTCCGTTCGTACCGACGCTCCTCGCGATCGTCGGGGTGGCGTGGCTGATGGTCAGCCGGGTGGAGTATCCCAAGCCGCGGGGAATTCTCGCGGTGGCGATGCTGAGCTGGATCGTGGCCGCGATGGGGCTGCTGGCGGCCTGGGCGTTCGACGCCCCGGGTGGTCAGCTCCTGCTCCAGACGGGCTGTGCGCTCCAGGTCGTGACGGGCGCGGTCATTCCGCTGTTCGCCACGGCGCGGCGGGTGAACACGTTCCGGGACAACCGCCGCGAGGCGAGGGCGGCTCAGCTTCCGTAACACGCTCGGCCGTCACACGTTCTGCCGTCATACGTTCTGCCGCAACACATCATGACCGTGAGGGCCCGGGTGCGCGAGACGCACCCGGGCCCTCACGGTGTCGTGCGCCCGACCCGAATCCGCAGGAAGGGTGTCTGTCAGCCCGGGAAGGATCCTGTCAGCGGCGTGCCATTCAGCGGCGTGCCATATAGAGGTCCAACGCCTTGTGCAGAAGCTTGTTGAGCGGGTAGTCCCACTCGCCCAGATACTCGACGGCCTCCCCGCCCGTGCCCGCCTTGAAGCGGAGCAGACCGAGGAGCTGGTTGCTCTCGTCCAGGGTGTCGGTGATGCCCCGCAGGTCGTACACGCTCGCGCCCAGCTCGTGGGCGTCGCACATCATGCGCCACTGCACGGCGTTGTTCGGCTGCACCTCGCGCCTGCGAGCGGTGGACGCGCCGTACGAATACCAGACATGGTCGCCGACGGTGAGCATGGTGGCCGCGGAGAGGACCTCGCCGTCGTGATGGGCCAGATAGAGCCGCATCCGGTCGGGGTTCTCCTTGGTCAGCGCGGTCCACATGTTCTGGAAGTAGGTCAGGGGGCGCGGCAGGAACTGATCGCGCTCCGCGGTCTCCCGGTACAGCTCGTAGAAGGCGGGGAGATCCTCGTAGCCGCCCCGTTCCACCTTCACCCCGGCCTTCTCGGCCTTCTTGACGTTGCGCCGCCACTGCTGGTTGAAGCCGCGCTGGATCTCGTCCAGCGTCCGTCCCGCGAAGGGCACATGGAAGACATGGCGGGGCTGGCCCGCGCTGAAGCCGTCGTCGGTGCCGTCCTCGCTCTGCCGCCAGCCCATGCGCTGGAGCCGGTCGGCGATCGCGAACGCGCGCGGGTCGCTCCTGTCCGGCTCGACGTCGCCCAGCCTGCGGACCTCCGGGTCCGCGATCGCCGCCTTGACCTTCTCCGCCGACCAGCGGCGGGCGACGACGGGCGGCCCCATCTTCACCGAGAACGCGCCCCGTGACTTGAGATGGGCCAGCATCGGCTGGAGCCACCGGGCCAGGTCCGGCGCGAACCAGTCGATGGCGGGTCCCTCGGGCAGATAGGCGAGATACCGCTTGATCTTCGGCACCGGCCGGTAGAGGACGAGCCCCGCGCCGATGATGCGCCCCCGTTCGTCGAACCACCCGAGGCTCTCCGCCTGCCAGTCCGGCTTCACGTCCCCCCACGCGGGAACCTGCATGTGGCTGATCGACGGTCTGGCTCCGACGAAGGCCAGATGCTCAGCACGTTTGATCGTCTTCAGGCGGTAAGCCATGGAAGTGCTCCTTCGCTCGGCGCGCAGGCCTGTGGTCAGCAGACCTCTAGTCATACGTGCCGTACGGGCGGGGGCGGGCCCGGACACGCGCGAGGGCAGGAGAGGACACACGTGAGGGCGGGCGGGACAAGGGATGACGCCCCTGTCCGGCCCTCCGCGGTTCTGTTGCCGGTCCTGTCGCCGGTCCTGTCCTTTCCCTTCCTTCCTTCCTGCCAGTCAGGTCAGGTCAGGTCAGGTCAGGTCAGGTCAGGTCAGGTCAGGTCAGGAAATCCTGTGCGATGGCCGTCGCCAGGCGTTCCAGCAGCGGACCCGCCTCCGCCATACAGACGGCGGGGTCCGGCTCCAGCTCGGTCAGGGCGTACGCGCGCCGGATGCCCGCCCGGCCCAGGGCCTCCGGGGGAAGGGCCAGCCGGCCGCAGACCGCGATGACCTCGATGTTCCGCGCGCGGGCCGCCGCCGCGACTCCCGCGGGGGCCTTGCCGTGCAGCGTCTGCTCGTCCAGCGAGCCCTCACCGGTGATGACGAGGGTCGCCCGCGAGAGGGCGGCAGCGAAGCCCAGCACATCGAGCATCACCTCGATGCCGGGGCGGAAGCTCGCGCCGAGACCGACCAGCGCGCCGTAACCGATACCGCCCGCCGCGCCCGCGCCCGGGGAGAGCGCGAGATCGGCCGCCCGGGAGCCGAGGGCCGCCTCCAGGACCGTGGCGTAGTGGGCAAGCGCCGCGTCGAGCGTGGCCACGTCCTCGGGGCTCGCACCCTTCTGCGGGCCGTAGACGGCGGGGGCGCCCTTGGGCCCGGTCAGCGGATTGTCGACATCGCTGGCGAGAACGACCTCCGTCGCGCCCAGTCGGCCGTCCAGACCGGAGAGATCGGCGGTGGCGAGATCGCGCAGACCGCCGCCGCCCGGCCCCACGGGCTGCCCGGCAGCGTCGAGGAACCGCGCGCCGAGCGCGGTGAGCATCCCGGCACCGCCGTCGGTGGTGGCGCTTCCGCCGACACCGAAGACGATGGTGCGGGCGCCCGCGTCGAGCGCGGCGCGCAGCAGTTCGCCGGACCCGTATGTCGTCGCCGTCAGCGGTGCGAAGACCCCGGCGGGGAGGTGCTGGAGGCCGGACGCCTCCGCCATCTCGACGACGGCCGTACCGTCCCGCAGGGCGTAGGCCGCGGTCAGCTCTTCGCCGAGCGGGCCGGTGACCCGTACCTCCCGCCGTTCGAAACCGGCCGCCACGGCCGCCACGACGGTGCCGTCGCCGCCGTCCGCGACGGGCAGGGTCTCGACCGTCACCTGGGGGGCGACCCGGCGCAGCCCGGCCGTCACGCGCTCCGCGACCTGCACGGCCGTGAGTGAGCCCTTGAACTTGTCCGCCGCGATCAGTACGCGGGCGACCTCGGTTACTGCTCCGTCCGTCACGTTGCATCCCTCTGCTCTCGAACAGGCAGTCGCGCCGCTCCGACCCTAGCCGCCCGGCGCCTCTCTGCCCATGCCCCGGACCGCGAGGCGGGACCCGCGAGCCCGGCACGGTCCACACGAGAGGCCCCAGGGTCTTTCGTGTGGATCAGGCTGGATGAGGGAGCGGGGTCCGGTGCTGTGGATCGCAAGGCGGAGGAGGGAGCCCACGCGGAGCGTCGGCTCCGTCCTCCGCCGTCAACGCGGCGAGGCGCGGTGCCGGGGCACGCGAGCCCAGCAAGATCCACACGAGAGGCCCTAGGCTTCTCGTGTGACGGATACGGATACCGAATACGCCGCGTACATCGCGGGCCTCCCCCGAGTCCTCGCCGGCGCGGCCATGCTGTTCAGGGACCGCGAGGGCCGCGTACTGATCGTCGAGCCCAACTATCGGGAGGGCTGGGCCCTGCCGGGCGGAACGGTCGAGTCCGACGAGGGCGAGACCCCGCGCGCGGGTGCCCGGCGGGAGACGCTCGAAGAGATAGGGCTCGACGTCGAGCCGGGCCGGCTACTGGCCGTCGACTGGGTACCGGGCAAGGCCCGCCCGCCGATCGCGGCGTATCTCTACGACGGCGGGGTGCTGGACGAGGACCAGCTCGCGGCGATCAGGCTCCAGGAGGAGGAGCTGCTGTCGTGGCGGCTGATCGACCGTGAGGAGATCCCGGTGTATCTGCTGGGGTCGCTCGGGCCGCGGGTGCTGGCGGCGCTCGACGCGGTGGAGTCGGGCGCGGGCACCGTGGAACTGGAGAACGGCCGCCGGCCGTAGGTCTCGCGGGTCCGGGGGCCGCTCACCGCTCGGTTGACCTTCAGGCTGCCTGAACGTCGACAATCGCCGCCATGGACAGCGACAGCATCACCATGGACAGCACGGCGGACGGCGCCCCGGAGCCTGCGGAGTTCCGGGAGCTACCGGAACTCCGGGAACTCCCGGGACTCCCGGAGCTCTCCGAACTGCTGAGCATCAGCACGTTCGCACGACGGGTCGGGCTCGCCCCGAGCGCGCTGCGCTTCTACGACGACTGCCGGGTGCTCCGGCCCGCGCGGGTCGACGGCGCGACCGGCTACCGCTACTACAGCCCCGGCCAGGAGCCCCGGGCCCGGCTGTTGCGCGGTCTGCGGCTGGCCGGTCTGCCGCTCGCCGACGCCGGTGTCGTACTGGACGGCCCCGCCGAGGAGGCGCGCGCCGTGCTGGAACGCCATCAGGAGGCCGTACGGAACCGGACCAGGACCGCTGACGCCACCATCACGGAGATCCTGCGCTCCCTCTCCCCCGCTGAGGACGGCGCCACGCTCCGGACCCGGGCCACGCAGAGCGGGGCCACGGACATCGCGTACCGCACCACGGTACGGCTCGGCGGTGCGGAGCTGGCCAGTGCCGTACGGCAGGTCGTACCGGCGGTGGGGCGGGACGCCGAGCACCCGGTGCTCGGCTGTGTCCTGGTGGAGATCGACGACTCCGAGGTCCGCTTGGTGGCCACCGACCGCTACCGGCTGTCCCTGCGCGTCCTGAGCCCCGCGACGGTGACCGGGCCCCCGCGCCGGCTGCTGCTGGAGGCGGCCGAGCTGATCGAGACCGGGGCGTGGGCCACCCGTCACCGGGAGGTGACCATCGAGGCGGGCCGGGACAGCGCCCGGGTGTGGAGTACGGACGAGTCCGTGTCCCGTGTGCTCGCCCCGTTCGACGGCCAATTCCCCGCGTACCGCGAGATTCTGCCGGATCTGCCCTCGTCCGGGCACCGCGTGATCGTGGACCGGGCCGCCCTTCTGGACGCTCTGTACGGCTTCGAGGACGCGCCGGGAATCGCGCTGCGGCTCGGCCGGGACGAGGCCTCGGTCTCGCTGCCCGACGGTTCCCGTATCACCGCTCTGCCCGCCGCCGTCCTGGGCGACGCGCCCCTGCGTGTCGGCTTCGATCCCGCCGTACTGGCTCCGGCCCTGGAGGCGGGTGTCGGCCCCGACGTCCTGCTGGAGATCTCCACCGCCACCCGTCCGGTCCTGGTGCGCTCCGCCGACCAGGGCAGTTTCACCACCTTGGTGATGCCGATCGCCTTGACCGGCGACACCGATCGCCCATGGTCGAATTGACGGTCCATCAACGACTATGCGCCAGGTTCATCCGGTGTCGGCCCGCCATACACCCCCGCACGGCATGATGCTCGAGTCCCACGCCCTGGTCCCACCCCCCTGGAGGACTCATGCGAAGCCGGACCCGGACCCGCGGCCGACGGGCGGCCCTGTTCATTTCTCTGTTCACCTCCCTGTGCGTGGTCCCGGCCGTCCTCGTCGGTACGACCGGCGGCACGGCGCAGGCACAGACGCAGACGCGGGTCCCGGCGCAGGAGCGGGTCCCGGTGCAGGAGCGGGTCCAGGTGCAGGAGCGGGTCCAGGCCGAGGAGCGGGTCCAGGCCGAGGCGGGGGCCCGGGTTCAGGCCCCGGTGCAGGCCGGGCGCGGGTCCGTGGACGCGGTCGGCCGCTCCGCGGACCGGCTCCCCGCGCCGCCGACGGCCGTCGACGGCGGTGCCTGGCAGTCGGGTCATCTCCAGGGCATGGCCATCGACCGCGCCAAGGGCCATATGTATTTCTCCTTCACCAACCTCCTGGTGAAGACGGATCTGCGCGGCACCCCCCTCGGCTCGGTCACCGGCCTGACCGGTCATCTCGGTGATCTGGACATCGACGCGCGGGACGGCCGGATCTACGGCTCACTGGAGTACAAGGCCGCGAAGGCCTTCTACATCGCCGTGTTCGACGGAGACCGCATCACCCGTATGAACATGGACGCCGAGTCCACGGGCGTGCTCTCCACCGTTCATCTCGAAGAGGTCGTACGGGACTACTCGGCCGACATGAACGGCGACGGTGTCTTCGACGGCGACACCGCGGGCACCCCCGACCACCGCTACGGATGCAGCGGTATCGACGGGGTCGCGTTCGGCCCGGCCTTCGACGGGAAGGGCGGAACCAGGCTGACGGTCGCCTACGGGGTCTATGCCAACACCGGCCGCCAGGACAACGACCACCAGGTGCTGCTCCAGTACGACGTACGGCGGTGGAAGCAGTACGAGCGGCCGCTCACCGAGGACGCTCCGCACACGAGCGGTCCGGCCGCCCCCGACGGCAAGTACTTCGTGTACACCGGCAACACCACGTACGGCGTACAGAACCTGGAGTACGACGCGTCCCAGGGCGATTGGCTGCTGGCCGTGTACAAGGGCACGAAGACGTCGTTCCCCAACTACTCCCTCTTCGTGGTCGACGGCTCGAAGGATCCCGTCCGGGGCACCATCCGGGGTCAGCAGCGGCCCGAGCGCGGTCTGCTGCTGTCACTCCTCCCCCACGGGCTGTACGACGCGCCCTCCGGTGTGTACGGCTGGACGTCGGCCGGTCAGTACGGGCTGGTCTCGCTCGACGACGGCCGCCACTACCTGGCCGAGGCCGGTACGGTCCAGGTCGACGGTGTCACCCACCAGACCGGCCGCGCCGTACTGCACCGCTGGACGGGCGTGGCTCCGACGCCCTTCGCGCCGCTGCCGTCCCCCGGTCCCGCGGGGTCGCCGCTGCCGTCGGCGGTGACCCCGCCCGCGGGGCAATTCGTTCGCCGCTCCCAGCCCCCGCTGCGTACGCTCGCACCATGACTCTCGTCGCGATCCTGAGCGGCGCCGGCATCTCCACCGACTCCGGCATCCCCGACTACCGGGGTCCGAACGGCCTGTGGCGGCGCGATCCCGGGGCCGAGAAGCTGGTCACGTTCGACCTGTACATGACCGACCCGGAGATCCGGCGCCGGTCCTGGCGGATGCGCAGCGACAGTCCCACACTGCGCGCCCGGCCCAACGGCGCCCATCGCGCGGTGGCGGAGCTGGACCGCTCGGGAACGGCGGTCCGGGTGATCACCCAGAACGTCGACGGACTGCACCAGCTCGCCGGGATGCCGGCCCGCAAGGTACTCGAACTGCACGGCACCGCGCGGAGGATCAGCTGTACCCGGTGCCATGCCCGGTCCTCGATGGAGGAGGCGCTGAGCCGGGTGGCGGCGGGCGAGGAGGACCCGCGCTGCCGGGTGTGCGACGGGATCCTCAAGTCGGCGACGGTGATGTTCGGCGAACGGCTCGACCCCGAGGTGCTGGCCCGGTCGATGGCGATCGCGAAGGCGTGCGAGGTGTTCATCGCGGTCGGTACGACCCTCCAGGTGCAGCCGGCCGCCTCGCTGGCGGGGATCGCCGCCGACCACGGAGCGCGGCTCATCGTGGTGAACGCCGAGCCGACGCCGTACGACGACCGCGCCGACGAGATCATTCGTGAGCCGATCGGTACGGCGCTGCCCGCGCTGCTGACGAGATACCGCGGCGACTGACGCGCCGGTCGCTCTCCCCACGGCCGCCGCGCGGACGGCCCGTCGGCGCCAGCGCCGGCGTCACGGCCGGCATCGGCATCGGCATCAGCATCAGCATCAGCATCAGAAGAGCGTGGCGGTGACCGGGACGTCGGCCGCCGCGCCCTCGAAGGCCAGCAGCCGCTGCTTGCGGTCGAGCCCGCCGCCGTAGCCGGTGAGGCTGCCGGTCGAGCCGATCACCCGGTGGCAGGGCACGATGATGCCGATCGGATTCTTGCCGTTGGCCAGCCCCACCGCGCGTGAGGCGCCCGGCCTGCCGAGAAACTCGGCCAGTTCGCCGTACGAACGGGTCTCGCCGTACGGGATCTTCAAGAGCTGCTCCCAGACACCTCGCTGGAACGGGGTGCCGTCGAGCCGCAACGGCAGATCGAACTCCGTCAGTTCGCCCTCGAAGTACGCGCCGAGCTGGCGCACCACCTCGGTGAACGGCCGGGGGTCCGGGTCCCCGAAGGTCTCCTCGGGCGGCCGATGGCGCTGCCCGACCATGTAGAGGCCCTTCAGGACACCGTCGGCCGCGACGAGCGTGAGCGGTCCGTAGGGACTGTCGATCACGGTGTGCACCGTGCGTGGGGTGTGTGTCGCGTACCTCGTGTGCGTGGTGGAGGTGGGATGCATGGTGCCGTCGGTGGGGTGCATGGTGCCGGTGGGATGCACGGTGCCGTCGGTGGGGTGCTGTCCGGTCATGGTCGAACTTCCTCGCTGGCCCGTGTGGGCTGAACCGTTGGGGTTGAACCGTTGGGGCTGAACAGGGTTATACGGGAAGGCGGTTGATGGCGTGGTCGTCGGTGGCCCAGAGATACTGCACGGCGTAGGCGCGCCAGGGGCGCCAGGCGGCGGCACGCTTCGTGAGCGCGGCGGGGGTGGACGGCAGGCCGAGGCTCCCGGCGGCCCGGCGGATACCGAGATCGGTCGGCAGGAACGCGTCGGGGTCGCCGAGCGCGCGCATCGCGATCACCTCGACCGTCCATGGCCCGAAGCCGGGCAGGGCGGTGAGTTCGGCCCGTGCCCGGTCCCAGTCGCTGTCGGCGCCGAGCCGGATCGAACCGTCGGCGAGCGCCGCGACCAGGGTGGTGAGGGTCGTACGCCGTGTGCGGGGGAGGGCCAGGGTCTCCGGGTCGAGCGCGGCCAGCGCCTCCGGGGCCGGGAAGAGATGGGTCAGCCCGCCCTCGGGATCGTCGACCGGCACCCCGTGCGCGGCGACCAGCCGGGCCGCGTGTGTCCGCGCGGCGGCGGTGGAGACCTGCTGGCCGAGCACGGCCCGTACGGCGAACTCCGCGGCGTCGACGGTACGGGGCACCCGCCGCCCCGGAGCCTTGTCGACGAGCGGTGCCAGTACCGGATCGGCGCGCAGTTGCTCGTCGACGGCGACGGGATCGGCGTCCAGGTCGAGCATCCGGCGGCAGCTGCTGATAGCGAGTGTGAGATCGCGCGGATCGGTGAGGGAGAGCCGGCAGGCGATGTGGTCGGGGCGTGGGGAGAGGGCGACGATGCCATGCCCGTACGGCAGGGAGAGCGTGCGCCGGTAGGCGCCGTCCCGCCACTCCTCGACGCCCGGAACGGCGGTGGCGACGAGATGCCCGAAGAGGTTGTCGGGGTTGAGCGGTGCGCGGAACGGCAGCCGCAGCGAGATCACGCCGGGGGTGCCTGGCCGGTGCCCGTGCGCGTCCCGTGCCGGTGCCCCGTGGGACACATCTGAGGCCCCCGCGCCGTGTGCGCTGTGTGCGCCGCGCGAGGCGCGGGAGCTGCGCGAGGTGAGGGAGCTGCGCGAGGTGAGGGAGCTGCGCGAGGTGAGCGGGGCGCCCAGGCCATGTGAGGCGCGCGTACGCAACTCGCTCGGTGACAGCGCGAAGACCTCACGAACGGTGTCGTTGAAGGCCCGGATGGAGGCGAATCCCGCCGCGAACGCGACCTCGGCCATCGGCAGGGCGGTCGTCTCGATGAGGACGCGTGCGGTCTGCGCCCGCTGCGCGCGAGCCAGCGCGAGCGGTCCCGCTCCCAGCTCGGCGAGGAGCTGGCGCTCGATCTGCCGGGCGGAGTAGCCGAGCCGCCCGGCCAGACCGGGCACCCCCTCCCGGTCGACGACGCCGTCCTGGATGAGCCGCATGGCGCGGGCGACGGTGTCGGCGCGCGCGTTCCACTCCGGCGAGCCGGGGCTGGTGTCCGGCCTGCATCGCTTGCAGGCACGGAAGCCGGCCTGCTGGCAGGCGGCGGCGCTGGGGTAGAAGGTCATGTTCTCGGCTTTGGGCGGCACGACCGGACAGCTCGGCCGGCAGTAGATCCGGGTGGTCAGCACCGCGGTGAAGAACCAGCCGTCGAAGCGCGCGTCCTTGGACCTGACGGCCCGTACGCAGCGCTCGGTATCGGTGTACATGCGTTCAAGCATCCGGCACGGAGAATCCCGGAGCTGGCAGGAAAACGACATCAGCCTTGGGCGGCCCGGAGGCCTGCCGGCGGTCCGGCAGGAGGACTCCGCCACGCCTGTCGTAGCGTCGCCACTCCCTGGAGGTAGCGCCGCTAACGAAAGGGTGTTAACGTTGCTCTCGTCGGGTCGCGAACAGCGCTACTCGGCCGAGACAAGGAGCATCGTCATGACGGAGCAGACCAACACCTCGGATTCCCTGAATTTTTCGAATTCGTCGGATTCGTCGAATTCGTCCGATTCCTCGGGATCCCCGGCTTCCCCCGCTTCCACGGCTTCCCCCGCTTCCCCGGATTCCTCGCGATCCTCGGCCCCGGCTTCCCCGGAGCGGGCGGCACGGGTGGCGATCGTCACCGGCGGATCCCGCGGGATCGGCCGGGAGAGCGCCGAGCGGCTGGCCGCCGACGGCTTCGCCGTCGTCATCAACTACGCGGGGAATGGGGAGGAGGCCGAGGCGACGGTCTCGGCCATCACCGCGGCCGGCGGCCGGGCGGTCGCCTTCCGCGCCGATGTGGCGGACGAGACGGCGGTTTCGGCCCTCTTCGACACCGCGGAGGCCACCTATGGCGGGGTCGACGTGGTCGTGCACGCGGCGGGTGTCATGACACTGGCACCGCTGGTCGAGACGGACCTGGACGCCCTGGACCGTATGCACCGCACGAACATCCGCGGGACGTTCGTCGTCGACCAGCAGGCGGCCCGCAGGCTGCGGAGCGGCGGAGCGGTCATCAACTTCTCCAGCTCCGTCGTGGGACTGGCCCTCCCCGGCTACACCGCCTATGCCGCAACCAAGGGCGCGGTCGAGGCCATGACGCTGATCCTCGCCCGTGAGCTGCGCGGACGGGACATCACCGTCAATGCCGTCGCCCCCGGGCCGACCGCCACCGCTCTGTTCCTGGACGGAAAGGACGAGCAGACCATCGCGAGGATGGCTGGTCAGGCGCCTCTGGAGCGTCTGGGCACACCGCGGGACATAGCCGAGGTCGTCGCCTTTCTCGCCGGTCCCGCCCGCTGGGTGAACGGACAGGTCCTGCGCGCCAACGGCGGCATCGTCTGACATGACCGGCTCCGTCCGGCATGCCGCACACTCACCCTTCCCCCGCCACTTCCCCCGCCCTCGCGGCGCACCGCCGCCTCTTCCGGCACCGCCTCTTCCACCGCCGCCCTTCCACCGCCGCCCTTCCACCACCAACCGATTCCACCAACAACCGAGGAGTTCTGTCATGGGTAAGACAATCGTGATCACGGGTGCCGGCTCCGGCTTCGGAGCACTGGCCGCGCGCTCCCTGGCCCGGGCCGGGCACACCGTCTACGCGGCGATGCGCGACACGACCGGCCGCAACGCCGGCCGCGTCACCGAGGCGCGGGCGTACGCGGCCGAACATCAGGTCGACCTGCGTACGGTGGAACTGGACGTGCTCTCCCAGGAGTCCGCCGACGCGGCGGTCAACACCATTCTGGCCGAGGCCGGTTCGCTGGATGTGGTGATCCACAACGCCGGGCACATGGTGACCGGCCCCACCGAGGCGTTCACCCCGGAGGAACTGGCCGCCGTCTACGACACGAATGTGCTGGGCACCCAGCGCGTCAACCGCGCCGCGCTGCCCCATCTCCGCGCCCAGCAGCACGGACTGGTCCTGTGGATCGGCTCCACGTCCAGCCGTGGCGGCACCCCGCCCTATCTCGCCCCGTACTTCGCCGCCAAGGCCGCCATGGACTCCCTCGCCGTCTCCTACGCCGCCGAGCTGGCCCGCTTCAACATCGAGACCTCCATCGTCGTGCCGGGTTCCTTCACCTCGGGCACCAACCACTTCGCCACCGGCGGCCATCCCTCGGAACAGACCGTCATCCCGGAGTACGAGGCGCGCTACGCCGGCCTGATGGACCAGGTCTCCCAGCGCCTGGCCGATCTCGCCCCCGCCGACGCCGATGTCTCCCAGGTGGCCGACGCCATCGTCGAGGTGGTCGACGCCCCGCACGGCAGCCGTCCCTTCCGGGTCCATGTCGACCCCGCCGACGACGGCTCCGAGGAAGTCAGCCGGGTCGCCGACCGTATCCGCGCCGAATTCCTCACCCGCATAGGCCTCGACGACCTCCTGGCCCCTCACACCGCCGCCCCCGCTCCCACCACCGCGACAAAGTGAGGTCACCATGTGCCCTCCGCCACGCCGGCCCCGCGAGCAGGCCCCGCGGCTGCCCGTGAGTACGCGGCGAAGGATCCTGGAAGTGGCCGCGGCCCTGGTCGCGGAATCCCCGAACGGTGATGTCTCCGTACGGGCCGTGTGTGAGGCCGCGCGGGTGGGAGCCCCGGCCCTCTACCGGAACTTCGGGGACAAGGAGGGGCTGTTGTCGGCCGTGGTCGACCACGGCTTCGACACCTATCTCGCGACGAAGCGGCATGGCCGTCCCCACGCGGACCCCGTGGAGGATCTGCGCGACGGCTGGGACAGCCATGTGGACTTCGCCCTGGGCAATCCCAACCGGTACCGGCTGATGAATTCGCCCGCGATGCGCACACCCCCGGGCGCGGCCCTGGAGTCCCACCGGATCCTCGAACGGGACCTGGGACGGGCCGCGGCCCAGGGCAGGCTGCGCCTCACCCCCGGACTGGCCGCGCAGGTCGTCATGTCGGCCAATGTCGGTGTGGCCCTCATGCTCGTCTCCCGTCCCTCGGCCTTCACCGACCCGGGCACCTCGCGTCGCGTGCGCGACGCGGTGCACGCCGCCGTCCTCGTCCCGGGGGTGCCGGGGCCCCGGCCTACCACCTCCGCCGAGGACACCCCCGCGGACGGCGCCGACGGCGGGACCGGGACACAGGTGGCCTCGGCGGCGGGCCGTTTGAGTGCCCTGCTGCGCGGGCCGGGCGGTTCGGCCCTCAGCACCACGGAGAGGGCTCTGCTGACCGAGTGGCTGGACCGGCTCTCGAACGCTCCCTGAAGCACGTGAGGGGGTTGACCGGGTACGGCGGTGCGTCGGTGCTCAAGGGACATGCCCGTCGGGACGATAAGCAGGTGGTCGCTTGTCATATGTGCCGCAGCAGTGACTGATCGAGGGAGGAAACGGTGACCAGGACCGGCGCGGTATCAGGAGCCGAAGCGCTTCTGCACAGTCTGGTCGGGGCGGGTGTCGATGTGTGCTTCATGAATCCCGGGACGTCGGAGCTGCATTTCGTGCACGCGCTGGACTCCGTCCGCGAGATGCGTGGGGTCCTGGCCCTGTTCGAGGGGGTCGCCACGGGCGCGGCGGACGGTTATGCCCGGATGACCGGCCGCCCCGCCGCGGTACTGCTGCATCTGGGGCCCGGTCTGGGCAACGGTCTGGCGAATCTGCACAATGCCCGCCGGGCGCACAGCCCGCTGCTGTGTGTCGTCGGTTCCCACGCGACCGGTCATGTCCGCTTCGACGCTCCCCTGCAGTCGGACATCGAAGCGCTCGCTCGCACGGTGTCGGGCTGGGTCCACACCTCGGGGACCGCGCGGGACGTGGCCACCGACGCGGTACGGGCGGTGCGGGCCACGAGCCACGACGGCGGTCAGGTGGCGACTCTGGTGCTGCCCGCCGATGTCTCCTGGGAGAGCGGTGCCGCCCCGGTCCCGCCCCGGGCGCCCGTGCCGCCCGATCCGGTGGACGGGCGGACGACGGCCGAGGCGGCGCGGGCGCTGGGCGAGGGCGGGGACACGCTGCTGCTGCTCGGCGGGCGTGCCCTGGCCGAGGCGGGGCTGCGGGCCGCCGACCGCATCGGCCGGGCCACCGGGGCGCGGCTGCTGACCGAGACCTTCCCGGCCCGTATGGAGTGCGGGGCCGGGGTGCCCACGGTGGAGATGCTGGGGTACTTCGTCGACCGGGCCACCGAGCAGTTGTCCGGGGTCCGGCGTATCGTCCTGGCCGGCGCCCGTGCGCCGGTGTCCTTCTTCGCCTACCCCGGCAGGGACGGTGATCTGGTGCCGAAGGGCTGCCAGGTCCTGGAGCTCGCCGAGCCCGGACAGGATGTCATCGCCGCCCTCGAAGAGATCGCGGCGAGGATCGCTCCCGGCGAACGGCCGCGGTCGGCCGTCGCGGTCACGGAGCCGCCGGAGCCGGGTCCCCTGTCGGTGCGGAGTCTGGCACGGGCGGTGGCCCTGACGCTTCCCCCCGGCGCGATCGTGGTCGAGGAGGCCATCACCTCCGGTCTCGCGCTGCCGCCCGTGATGGCCACGGCCGCCCGGCATACGCTGCTGACGCTGACCGGCGGCGCGATCGGCCAGGGCATGCCGGTCGCCACCGGAGCGGCCATCGCCTCGCCGGACCGGCCCGTACTGTCCCTGGAAGCGGACGGCAGTGCCCTGTACACCATCCAGGCGCTGTGGACCCAGGCCCGCGAGCGGCTCGATGTCACCACCGTGATCATCAACAATTCCGCCTACGCGATCCTGCGGATGGAAATGGCCCAGGTGCGCGCGGGAGCCTCCGGCGACCGGTCGGCGCGCATGCTGGATCTCTCGGACCCGGTCACCGACTTCGTCTCCCTCAGCCAGGGCCTGGGCGTACCGGCTCGACGGGTGACCACCGCCGAAGCACTCTCCGACGCCCTCCGTGACGCCTATGCCACCAGCGGTCCCCATCTCGTCGAAGCCATGGTTCCGCCCGCCGTCTGAGGCGCCGTCCGGCGGCGGCCGACCGGGCACCGGCCGCGCACCGGCCGCACCCGTCTGCACGAGCGAGGCGCACGGATGGGAGTGACGATGGAAGAACGCGGATCCCGGATCGTCGACAAGGAGGGTTCCCGTGTCCCAGGCCCTGCCTCCCGTCCTGTCCAATCCCCTGACCAATCGCGGCACCGCGTTCACCACGGAGGAACGCGAGAGACTGGAGCTGGTGGGCTGGCTGCCGGATGCCGTCCTGTCCTTGGACGAGCAGCTCCAGCGCGCGTACGAGCAGCTCCAGCGCCAGCCCGACGCGCTGGCCAAGAATGTGTATCTGGAGCAGTTGCACGACCGCAACGAGGTTCTGTACTACCGGGTGCTGGCCGACCATCTCGCGGAACTGCTGCCGATCGTCTACGACCCCACGGTGGGGGACGCGATCAAGCGGTACAGCCATGAGTTCCGCCGCCCGCGCGGGGTGTATCTGTCCATCGACCACCCACAGGACATCCGGACCGCCTTCGAGCAGCAGGGTCTGGGGCCCGACGATGTCGACATGCTGGTGGTCACCGACGCGCAGGAGATCCTCGGTATCGGTGACTGGGGGGTCAACGGTGTGCAGATCTCGGTGGGCAAACTCGCCGTCTACACCGCGGCGGCCGGTCTGCATCCCGACCGCTGCCTGCCCGTCGTGCTGGACGTGGGCACCGACAACGAAACGCTGCTCAACGACCCCCTCTATCTCGGCGTACGGCGCAGCCGCGCCCGAGGCGCGCGTTACGACGATTTCGTCGCCTCCTATCTGGAGACGGCCGCCGATCTGTTCCCGCACGCGCTGCTGCACTTCGAGGATTTCGGGCCGGACAACGCCCGTCGCATCCTGGAGCAGAACGCCGACCGCTACCGGATCTTCAACGACGATCTCCAGGGCACGGGGGCGATCACCCTCGCCGCCGTGATCTCCGCCGTGAAGGTCACCAAGACCCCGTTCCGCGATCAGCGGGTGGTGGTCTTCGGAGCCGGCACCGCGGGGGTGGGGATCGCCGACCAGCTCGTGGAGGCGATGGTCAGGGACGGTCTGGAACCGGCCGACGCGGTGCGCCGGGTGTGGCTGGTGGACAAGCAGGGGCTGCTCACCGACGACATGGACGGTCTGCGGGACTACCAGCACGAGTACGCCCGCCCCGCGGCCGAGGTGAGTGACTGGTCGGACCGGGACGGTATCGGCCTGCTGGCCACGGTGCGCCATGCGCGGCCCACCCTTCTGATCGGAACGTCCACCGCCCCGGGCACCTTCACCCGGGAGGTGGTGAGCGCGATGGCCGGGCATGTCGAGCGGCCGGTGATCTTCCCGCTCTCCAACCCCACGGAGCGGATCGAGGCGATGCCCGCCGACATCCTCGCCTGGAGCGACGGCAAAGCGCTGACCACCGCGGGCATCCCCGTCGACCCCGTCGAGCTGAACGGCGTCCGGCATGTCATCGGCCAGGCGAACAACGCCCTGCTCTACCCGGGACTGGGCCTGGGCACCGTTGTCTCGCGGGCCCGGCGGGTGACCCCCGGCATGCTGCTGGCCGCCGCGGAAGCGGTCGCGGAACAGGCGCGGGTGGGCGCGCCGGGCGCGTCCCTGCTGCCGCCGGTGTCGGACCTGCGCGCCTCCTCCGCCACCGTGGCCGTCGCCGTCGCGCGCGCCGCGATCTCGGAGGGCGTCGCCGAGAACGCCCCGGAGGATCTGGTGCAGGCCGTGCAGGACGCGATGTGGCAGCCGCGGTACGGCCCCCTGCCCGACGAGGGGAGTGTCCGATGAGCGGCACGCCTCCGGTGGTGCGGGATCTGCCGATCGGCATCGAGGCCGAGGGCGCCCGTACCGAACGTGACTCACTGGGCGCCGTGGAGGTGCCCGCCGACCGGTACTGGGGCGCGCAGACGCAGCGCTCGCTGATCCACTTCTCGATCGGCGACGACCGGATGCCCAAGGCCGTCTACCACGCCTACGGCTATGTCAAGAAGGCCGCCGCCCTGGTCAACGGCCGCGACGGCCGGCTGCCCCGCTGGCAGTCGGATCTGATCGCCAAGGTCGCCGACGAGGTGATCGCCGGGGATCTCGACGCGCACTTCCCGCTCTATGTCTGGCAGACCGGCTCCGGCACCCAGAGCAATATGAATGTCAACGAGGTGATCGGCAACCGCGCGATCCAGCTCGTCGGCGGCGCCCTCGGTTCGCGTACGCCGGTCCACCCCAATGACCACGTCAATATGGGGCAGTCCTCGAACGACACGTTTCCCACCGCGATGCATCTCGCCACCGTGCGGGCGCTGCACGACGATGTACTGCCCTCGCTGGCGGCGCTCACCCAGGCCGTCTCGGACAAGGCCGAGTCATGGCGCGAGGTGGTCAAGGTCGGGCGTACGCATCTCCAGGACGCGGTCCCGCTGACCGTCGGCCAGGAGTGGTCCGGCTACGCCGCCCAGCTCGCCGACGCCCATGAGCGTGTCCGCGCCACCCTGCCCGCGCTGTACGAGCTGGCGATCGGCGGGACCGCCGTCGGCACCGGGCTCAACGCTCCCGAGAACTTCGGTACCGCGGTCGCCGCCGAGCTGGCCCGTCTCACCGGCCGTCCCTTCCGGGTGGCGGCCAACCATTTCGCGGCTCAGGGCGGGCTGGACGCGATGGCCGCCGCCTCCGCGGGACTGCGCGCGGTGGCTGTGCCGCTGATGAAGATCGCCAACGATCTGCGCTGGCTGGCCTCCGGGCCGCGCTGCGGTCTGGGCGAACTCGCCCTGCCCGCCAACGAGCCCGGCAGCTCGATCATGCCCGGCAAGATCAACCCGACCCAGTGCGAAGCCATGGTGATGGTCTGCATCCAGGTCCTCGGCGAGGACAGCGCCGTCGCCCTCGCGGCGAGCCAGGGCAATTTCGAACTCAACGCCATGCGTCCGGTCATCATCAGCAATGTGCTGCACTGCGCCCGGATCCTCGCCGACGCGAGCGAGAAACTGCGGGTCTACTGCATCGAGGGCACCGAACTCCACCGTGACCGTATCGACGAGGACGTCGCGCGCTCGTTGATGCTGGTCACCGCCCTCTCCCCCGAGATCGGTTACGACCGGGCCAGCGAGATCGCCCACCGGGCCGCCGAGGAGGGCACCACCCTGCGCGAAACCGCGCTCGCCACCGGCTATCTCAGCGCGGAGGAGTACGACCGCGTCATCAACCCCCGCGCGATGGCCGGGCTTTCCGGCTGACACCGTGAGGCCCCCGGGCCCGAAGCGCCGGGACCCGAAGGCGCCCGGGGCGGACGTGGTTCGCAGACGGTCATGGTTGCCGGTCACCTGAACGGGTGTCACTCGCCGCCGGTCCGTGTCGCCGGACCACCGCGCCGACCCGCGCGGGGACGATGCGGGAATGCCATCCTCCACATACGCCGCCGGAATTCTGCTGCGGGCCGCGGCCTCGGCCGGTGACCCGCCGCAGCTTCTGCCCGCCCGGGAGCAGATGGCCTTCACTCTCGGTTTCCACATCATCCTGGTGCCGTTCGGGGTGGCGCTCACTGCCCTGATGCTCATCGCCAACTACCGGGGTCTGCGGCACGGCGACGACCAGGCCCTGCTGCTCGCCCAGCGCTGGTCGAAGGTCGCCGCCGTACTGCTCGCCGTGGGAGCGGTCACCGGTACGGTGCTGAGCTTCGAACTCGGCATCCTGTGGCCGGGGCTGATGGGCAGATACGGCGCCGCGTTCGGTTTCCCGTTCGCGATCGAAGGCATCTTCTTCTTCCTGGAAGCGATCTTCGTCTCGATCTATATCTACGGCTGGAAGCGGCTGCCTCC
Organism: Streptomyces sp. NPDC002018; assembly: GCF_042890865.1. Lineage (NCBI taxonomy): Bacteria > Bacillati > Actinomycetota > Actinomycetes > Kitasatosporales > Streptomycetaceae > Streptomyces > Streptomyces sp. NPDC002018. The sequence goes on along the minus strand of NZ_JBIASO010000001.1, from coordinate 135,725 downwards.
CTGGGCGCACTTCTGGACGGGCGTCCCCGTGGTCCTGGCGAGCATGGGCGGCACCGCCGCCGTCGTGGCCGCGAACAGCTGGATGAACCAGCCGGGCGGTATCACCCTGCGCGACGGCCGTGTCGTGGAGGTCCGCCCGGCCGAGGTGTTCTTCAACGGTGCCTTCTGGTTCGAGACCGTGCACATGCTGCTCGCCGCCTATATCGTCGCCGGGTTCTCGGTGGCCGGGGTCTACGCGGTCGGCATGCTCAAGGGCCGCCGCGACCACTACCACCGGCTCGGCTTCCTCATCGGGTTCGTCGTGGCGGGCGTCATCCTGCCCGTACAGATCTATGTCGGTGATGTCGTCGCCCGGCAGGTCTTCCACAGCGAGCCCGCGAAGTTCGCCGCGATCGAGCTGCTGCCCGACACCGGAACCCATGTCCCCGAGACACTGGGCGGAGTGCTGGTGGACGGCGAGGTGCGGTACGGACTCAGGATTCCGGATGTGGCCTCGCTGCTCGCCGGGTTCCGTCCCTCCACGGAGATCCGCGGACTCGACGCGATCGCCCCCGCGGTACGCCCCGACGACGCGACGGTGAGCGTCGTGCATCTCGCGTTCGACGTCATGGTGGGAACGGCCTCCCTGCTGCTCCTCCTGGTCCTCTGGTTCGCCTGGCTCTGCCGGCGCCGACGGCAGGTGCCCACCAACCGGTGGTTCCTGCGCTGCGCCGCCCTCAGCGGAGTCGTCGCCGTGGTGTGCCTGGAGAGCGGCTGGGTGGTCACCGAGGTGGGCCGGCAGCCGTGGACGGTGGTCGGTCTGCTGCTCACCCGGGACGCCGTGGCGACACAGGGCAATCTCTGGCCGTTCTTCGCCGCCGCCCTGGCCATCTACGGCGCGGTGGGCACCGGCGCCGTACTGATCCTGCGGTCCCTGACCAGACGATGGAGATCCGGCGGGGGCGAGGGGGACGACGAGGGGCTGGATGTCCCCTACGGTCCCAACCGGCCGCTGACCGACGCACACACGGGAGAAGGCCGGCAGACATGAGTGACACCGTCTCGGTCCTGCTGTTCATCGGCGTCATCGCCTACGCCCTCTTCGGCGGCGCCGACTTCGGCGCCGGCTTCTGGGACCTGACCGCCGGCGGCGCGGCGCGCGGCAGCAGGCCCCGCCATCTCGTCGATGTGTCCATCGGCCCCGTCTGGGAGGCCAACCACACCTGGCTGATCTACTGCCTCGTCATGCTGTGGAGCGGTTTCCCCGCCGCGTTCGCGGCCATCACCACCACGCTCTACCTCCCCCTGGGCCTCGCCGCCCTGGGAATCGTCCTGCGCGGCGCGGGCTTCGCCTTCCGCAAGGCGTCGATGCGCACTCCCGAGCAGCGCATCTACGGCGCGTCGTTCGCGCTGTCCTCGGTGCTCACCCCCTACTGCTTCGGCAGCGTGGCCGGTGCCATCGCGTCCGGCCGGGTCCCCACGGCGGGCAACGGCGACGCGGTCGGAAGCTGGATCAACCCGACGTCCGTCCTGGGCGGGGTACTGGCCGTATCGGTGTGCGCCTACCTCGCCGCCGTCTATCTGACCACCGCCGCCCGGCAACAGGAGAGCCCCTGGCTCGAAAAGTGGTTCCGCCGCCGTGCGCTGCTCGCGGGGATCGCCACCGGTGTGGTCGGTCTGGCCGGGATCTTCGTGCTCCAGGCCGACTCCCCCCGGCTGTTCCACCAGTTGAGCCACCGCGGGCTGCCGCTGCTCATCGTCTCGGCGCTGTGCGGGCTGCTCAGCCTCTTCCTCCTGCGCCGCGAGAAGCCCTACGCCCTGCGCGTGCTGGCCGCCCTGGCCGTGGCGACGGTCGTCTGCGGCTGGGGCGTGGCGCAGTACCCGTTCCTGCTGGGCACCCACCTCACCATCGCCGAGGCGGCGGCGCCGGTGCCCACGCTCTGGGTGCTCACCGCCGTGGCCGTGGCCGCCGGGGTGCTCATCGCCCCGTCGCTGGCCGCCCTCTACATCCTCCAGAACCGTGGAAGGCTGGAGTCACGGACCTGACGCGGCGGTTCGGGGACCCAGGAGGGCGGCCGGGGCCGGTGGGTGTCACCGGGTCCTGTGGTCCCGGCCGGCGGAAGGTCCGCCGGAGGTCCACCCGTGCAGCTTGTCCGGATTGACCATCAGCCACAGATGGGTGATCAGACCGTCGCGCACCTCCAGGGTGAGGACGGCCACGGTGGTTCCGGCGACGCGGACCGTCAGACCAGGGGCGCCGTTGATGCCCTCCTCCCCGAGTTCCACCTCGGGTTCCCTGCGCATCAGGCCGAGGAAGAGACGGGCCACCTTGTCGCGGCCGACGACCGGGCGCAGGGCCGCCCGCACCTTGCCGCCCCCGTCGCTGCGCGACTCGGCATCGGGATCGAGGAGGGCGACGAGCGCGGCGAGGTCACCGGTCTCGCACGCCTCACGGAACGCGGAGACGACCCGTCCGTGCTCCGGCCCCGTACCGCCGACGGGCCGCCGGTGGGCGAGGCGGCGACGGGCGGAGGAGGCGAGCTGACGGCAGGCCGCGGGAGAGCGGCCCACCGTCTCCGCGATCTCGGTGAACGGCACGCCGAAGACATCGTGGAGGACGAAGGCGACCCGTTCCGCGGGAGTGATCGAGTCCAGGACCACGAGCATCCCCATGCCGACCGACTCGTCGAGGGTGATCCGGTCGGCCGGATCGCCCGCGCCCCCGCCGGCCGCGCTGGTCCACGCGGCACCGCCCCGGACGGGCTCGGGCAGCCACTCGCCGGTGTACCGCTCACGGCGCACCCGCGCCGAGGCGAGGTGGTCGAGGCAGACGCGCGAGGCGACCCGGGTCAGCCACGCCAGCGGTGTGTCGACCGCCTGCTGCTCCTCCTCGGACAGGGCGTACCAGCGGGCGTAGGTCTCCTGGACGACGTCCTCGGCGTCCTGTACGGAACCGAGCATGCGGTAGCCGACGTCGAGCAGCCTGCGGCGCTCGGCCATGAGGGAGCCGAGGGTCGGGTCCCGCCCGGGTCCTGACGGCCCGGGTCCTGAGGGGGTGGGCACGGCTTCCTCATCCTTCCCGGGCGACGCTCTCGGCGAGCCATTCCTCGAAGGTACGGCTGCCCCGGGGCCCCTCCCCGGCCGGCAGCTGGCCGTCGCCCGCCATGGCGGCGCCCGCCGGGCCGGGGAACGTGACCGGCAGCACCAGCCGGCGCCGGTGTCCGGCCCGCGGCAGCGCGCGCACCATGTCGACGAGCTGCTCCACCCGTGGTCCGGCGAGTTCCGGAGCCATGCCCCGCGCCGGGCCGAGGACGAGTTCCACGAGGTGCTGGGCCACTTCACGGGCCGCGACCGGCTGGGTACGCATCCGGGGCACGACCACGACAGGTCCCGGGCCCCGGTCGCACGTCTGCTGGGCGAACTCGTGGAACTGGGTGGCGCGCAGCACGGTCCAGGGCACCCGCCCGTCCTTCACCCTCTCCTCCTGGCGGAGTTTGCCCTGGTAGTAGCCATGACCGACCCGGTCGATGCCGACGATCGACAGCACCACGTGGTGCCGCACCCCGACCCGCGCACCGGCGTCCAGCAGGTTGCCTCCGACGGCTTCGAAGAACGGGACCGCCTTCCGGCGGCTCATCGTCGTCACATTGCTCACATCGACGACCGCCTCCACCCCCGCCATGGCCGCGTCGAGTCCCGTGCCCGTGACGAGGTCCACACCTCGCGACCGTGCCAGTACGACCGGTTCCTGCCCCGCCGCCGACAGTTGCTCGACCACGTGCCGTCCCACCAGCCCGGTTCCGCCCGCCACCGCTACCCGCATGCCGGGCCTCCCGCCGTCCCTGTGTTCGCGTACGTCATCGTGCGTGCCCGTCCCGTCGTCCGGGGAGGGCAGGCATCAGCAGGAGGACCGACACCATGACCAGCGCGGACAGGAGGACGGCGTTGAGCGCTTGGTCCACTGTCCCGTACATGTCGAGGTGCTGCATGTGGTAGATGAGGTGCGGCACGTTGAAGGCCAGCCACACGGCACCTGTCGTCCGGACGAACCGGTTGTTCCGCACCTGGCGCAGCGCGATGATCGTCAGAAGCGCCAGCGCCAGGAACATGGCCCCGTCATCCTTGGCGAGATGCTCGTTGTAGGGGCCGAGCTGCGGCAGCCAGCTCCGTCCGAAGCCGGGGAAGTTCGCGTACCACCCCGCGGGGGAGAAGTAGGCCCACAGGCCTGTGTACAGCGCGACCACGGCCAGGAGGCCGAGCACGGCGTACCGGATTCTGATGTTCATACCCCTATGACGAGACAGCCCCCGCCGATGTGAGGTGTGAACCGTCCCGCGCCGCCGGAGTGCCACGATCCGGCGTGCCGGGGTCTCTTCCCGAAAGGGGCGGAGCGGCTAGTTGCTGTGCCTGGTCAGGCTGTAGACCAGAATGAGTATCGCGCCGATCATCACCGTCACATGCAGCCACGCGGGAGCGGCCGAGGCATCCCCGGCGGCCGTCATCAGTCCGGTCATCATGACCTCCCTGTTGTCTCGTCGTGCGTCGGCGGATGGGGTGTTTTTCGTGTCATGTCCCGCGTGTACCCCGGGATGAGTGGGTGACACGCCGTCAATTCGCGGGCGTACGGCCGCGGGTCGCCGCTCGCGAGGCGGTGCCGCGAAGGTGTCACCGCGGCGCCGGTGGCAGTCCTCAAGTAGAGGCCGCGGTTCCGTACAACGAGGTGCGTGATCCACGGGTCCTACTGGATGAGATGCACAAGCATCCGGGGAAACAGGGGGAAAGACATGCGCACATCACGTCGCGCGGCAGCGGTGGCGGCCTTCGCCGCGCTCGCCGTGGGAAGCACGGCCACCGTCATGGCCCAGCCGGCGGCCGCCGCACCGGCCGCGCCGGCCGCCGCCGCTGCCGCTCAGGCCGCGTACAACGGCGTCTGCGGGAGCGGGTACACGGTGGTGAACTGGGCGGACATCGGCAAGCAGGGCACGGTGTACCTCACGTACAACTCCGGCAGCGGGAAGAACTGTGTGGTGACGATCCGCAAGACGAGCGGAGCGCCGGTGTACATGTTCTCCTACCTGGGGATTCCCGAGACGGGTCAGGGGGACTACGACGGGGACTACTACTACTCGTACGCGGGTCCGGTGTACGCCTACGGGCGTGGCCTGTGCGCGGACTGGGCCGGTGGTATCTCCAACCAGGAGACCTGGACCTACGGTTCGAACTGCGGCTCGCTCACGGCGACCCGTGTGACGAAGGACGGTGGGACGACCGCTCGCTCGAAGGTGGCCGAGCCCTCCGCCGCGCCGCGCGCGGGCGTCACCGCCGGCACACGCTGACCCACCGGGTCACCAGGTGGGGCCACCGGGTCACCGGGTCACCAGGTCACCAGGTCACCAGGCGATGGACCCACGGGGCCACACCACACACAGCACGGACCCGGTGCACGGATCTCCGTGCGCCGGACGGCCGCCGTCGGTGACACCATGCCGGCGGCGGCCACGCCGAGTCCGACGACGACGGCCCGGTGTGACACCTTCGTCCCACACCACACCGCACCGCACCACACCGCACCACACCGCTCCCCCGCCCCGTGCTCGGGACGGCCGCCCGGTCTCAGGCCTCGCGCAGCCGCCGCCAGACCGCCTTCGCCGCGTTGTGCCCGGACATGCCGTGCACACCGGGGCCCGGTGGGGTCGCGGAGGAGCAGATGAAGACGGCGGGGTGCGGGGTGGCGTACGGGAAGAGGGAGATCTTGGGACGCAGCAGGAGCTGGAATCCCGAGGCGGCCCCGCAGGCGATGTCCCCGCCGACATAGTTGGCGTTGCGGGCGGCCAGCTCGGGCGGGCCCGCGGTGGCACGGGCCAGCACGCGGTCGCGGAAGCCGGGTGCGAAGCGCTCCACCTGCCGCTCGACGGCGTCGGTGAGATCGCCCCGCCAGCCGTTGGGGACATGACCGTACGCCCAGAAGACATGTTTGCCCTCGGGAGCCCGGGACGGATCGACCAGGCTGGGCTGGGCCGTGATCAGGAACGGTGTCACGGGCGGCTCCCCGTTCACGACCCGGCGCAGCGCGGTGCCGATCTCCCCGCTGGTGGGGCCGATCTGGACGGTACCGGCCCGCCGCGGCTCCTCCGCCGTCCAGGGCACGGGCCCGTCCATCGCGTAGTCGATCTTGAAGACGCTCGCCCCGTAGCGGTAACCGTCGTACGCGCGGCCGAGACCCGCGATACGGGCCAGGGCGGTCGGCGAGGTGTCGAAGACATAGGCACGGGCGGGCGGCAGCTCGTCCAGGCGCTTGACCTCGTAGCCGGTGTGGACCGAACCGCCCAGATCACGGAGGTACGCCGCGAGGGCGTCGGAGATCGACTGTGAGCCGCCGCGCGGCAGCGGCCAGCCGCCCGCGTGCGCGGCGAGCGCGAAGATCAGCCCGACGGCGCCGGTGGCGATCCCGCTCAGAGGAGCCATGACATGGCCGACCAGCCCCGCGAACAGGGCCCGTGCCTTCTCGTCCCGGAAGCGGCGCGACAGCCAGGTCGACGGCGGCAGCCCGGCCAGCCCGAACCGGGCGAGGGTGACGGGGTCGCGCGGCAGCGCGGTCAGCGGCAGGGACATGAAGTCCCGGGCGAGGGTGTCCCACCGGCCGAGGAAGGGCGCGACCAGACGGCGGTAGGTGCCCGCGTCACGGGGACCGAAGGACGCGGCCGTCTCGGCGACCGAGCGGGACAGCACCGCCGCCGTGCCGTCGTCGAACGGATGCGCCATCGGCAGTTCGGGGTGCAGCCATTCCAGTCCGTACCGGCCGAGGGGCATCGTCCCGAAGACGGGCGAGCCGACGCCCAGCGGGTGCACGGCCGAGCAGGGGTCGTGCCGGAAGCCGGGCAGCGTCAGCTCCTCCGTCCTGGCGCCCCCGCCCACGGTGTCCTTGGCCTCGAAAACGGCCACCGAGAAGCCACGCCGGGCCAGCTCCACGGCGGCGGTCAGCCCGTTGGGTCCCGCTCCCACGACGACGGCATCGAGCATCGACGTCACCTTCGGACTCCTTCGTAGCCGATGGCAAGAAGCCCCAGGATATTCCCGGGCACCGACAGCCCGAGAGCGGGTACGGTCCGCGCCGATGAACGCCATGACGGACGGCACCACGAACGGCACCACGGACAGCGCGGCGGACAGCGCGGCGGACGCGAGCGTGAACCGGAGCGTCGAGGACATGGCGGCGCGGCTGACGCGGCCACCCGGTGCGGGTCGCGGGCCCCTGGGAGTGGGGCCCCTGGGTGAACGGCGGGGCCTGGCTGTCCGTGGACGGCGTCGCGGTGGGGGCGGCGGGCGTGCTCGTGAGGGAGGTACGGACCGTGCTGGACGCGCGGCCGCGCGCGGTCACGCCCCCGTCAGCAGCCGCTCCCGTACCCGTCGCGCCGTGGCCGCGTCGCGGGCCGCGGTGAAGGGCAGCGCGTTCCCGCCCGTGATACGGAAAGGATCGCCCGTGAGCGTCCCCTGCGCGCCGCCCGCCTCCGTCACCAGCAGCAGACCCGCCGCGTGGTCCCAGGCCAGCTCCCAGTTGAAGGCCACCGCGTCGAGCGCGCCCCGCGCGACATCCAGATACTCCAGCCCCGCCGAGCCGCACGGGCGGGCGTCGATGCCCTCGGTACGCAGGCCCAGGAGGGCGCGCTTCTGCGCGTCCGTGGTGTAGTCCGGGTGGGACATGGCGACCGACAGCACCGCGCCGGGCACGGGCGAACCGGAGCGCAGCGGGACGCCGTCGAGCCAGGCGCCCCGGCCCCGGACGGCGATCGCCATCACGTCCAGCGCCGCCGCGTACGTCCAGGACGCCAGCACCTCGCCGCCCTGCGCGAGGGCGACGAGTGTGCAGAACCCCGGCTCGCCCCGGACGAACTGGCGGGTGCCGTCGACCGGGTCGACGATCCACACGGGCGCGTCCGCGCGCAGCGCGTCGTACACCGAGGGGTCCGCGTGGACCGCCTCCTCACCGACCACCACCGAGCCGGGCAGCAGCGCGGTCAGGGAGGCGGTGAGATGGTCCTCCGCGCGCCGGTCCGCGACCGTCACCAGATCGTGCGGACCGCTCTTCTCGACGATCTCGTGCGCGGCGAGCTGCTGGAAGCGCGGCATGATCTCGGCGGCGGCCGCCGCCCGTACCGCCTCCTCGACGGCGGACACGCGGAGGCCGGCGGACGTCCCCGGTCCCGTCCGCCCGTCCGCCGTCTCCGGCAGGGGAACCGTTCCGTACACAGAGTCATCGATCATGCCCACCAGCCAATCACGCCCCGGTGACACGCCGGAGGGCAGGCCGTGTGACGGCTCGGGGGACGCTCAGCGTCCTACGGCATAACCCTGCATGCCCCGGGGGTTCGCCGCGGCGGACAGGACACCGGTCTCCGGATCCCTGGCGACCGCGCACAGCCGCCCCTCGGACCAGGGCTCGCCGACGGTCACCGCGTGGCCGCGCCGCCGCAGGCCCTCGATGACGTCCGGGTCCGTGCCCGCCTCGACGGTCACACTGCCGGGCCGCATCCCGCGCGGGTAGAAGGAGCCGGGGAAGCTGTCGTTGTGCCAGTTGGGCGCGTCGACGGCGCCCTGGAGGTCGAGTCCGCCACGGACGGGCGCGCGCAGGGCGAGCGCCAGGAAGAAGTGCACCTGCCACTGGTCCTGCTGATCGCCGCCGGGTGTGCCGAAGGCCAGCACCGGTACGCCGTCGCGCAGCGCGAGCGAGGGGGTGAGGGTGGTACGGGGCCGGCGGCCGGGGGTCAGCGAGTTCGGCAGTCCGGGGTCCAGCCAGGCCATCTGGAGCCGGGTGCCCAGCGGAAAGCCCAGCTCGGGGACGACCGGGTTGGACTGGAGCCAGCCGCCGCTGGGAGTGGCGGCCACCATGTTGCCCCAGCGGTCGACGATGTCGAGGTGGCAGGTGTCACCGCGGGTGGCACCGTCCTTGGCGACGGTCGGCTCCCCGGCCCCCGCGGGGAGTCCGAGCGCGTCGAAGCCGGGCTCGCCCGTGGCGACGGCGGTGGCGTGGGTGCTCAGGACCGGCGTCCGGCCCTCCGGGCTGCCGGGGCGCAGCGCGTACGAGGCGCGCTCGCCTATCAGTGCGCGGCGGGCGGTGTTGTACGGCTCGGAGAGCAGCGCGGCGAGCGGTATCCCGGCGCTGGCGCCGGACCCACTGGCACCGGACCCACTGGCGCCGGACCCACTGCCGTCGGGACCGCTGCCATCGGGCCCGCTGTCGCTGGGCCGGGCGCTGTCGCCGGGCCAGGCGTCGCCGTACCAGGCCTCCCGGTCGGCCATGGCGAGCTTGCAGCCCTCGACGAGCAGATGGACGTACTCCGCCGAGCCGTACGCGGGCAGGTCCGCCGCGCGGGAGGGCAGCAGGGCCAACTGCTGGAGGAAGACGGGCCCCTGGCTCCAGGGGCCCGCCTTGCAGAGGGTCCAGCCGTCCCATTCGTAGGTGGCGGGCGCCTCGTACGCCGCCGACCAGCCGGTGAGATCGGACGCGGTCAGGGTGCCCGTGTGGCGTGAGCCGCTGGTGTCCCTGGTGGGACTGGCGGACTGGCGCAGCAGCGCCTCTGCTATGAAACCCTCGCGCCAGACGGTACGGGCGGCCTCGATCTGGACCACCCGGTCCGTGCCCGCCGACTCGGCCTCGGAGATCAGCCGGCGCCAGGTCGCGGCCAGCGCGGGGTTGCGGAACAGTTCCCCGGGCGCCGGCGCCTTGCCGCCGGGGAGGTAGACCTCGGCGGAGGAGGTCCACTCGGTCTCGAAGAGTTCACGGACCGACTCGACGGTCTCACCGACGCGTTCGACGGGCGCGTGGCCGTCCTCGGCGTATCCGACGGCGTAACGCAGCACCTGGGCCAGGGACTTGGTGCCGTGGTCGCGCAGCAGCACCATCCACGCGTCGAAGGCGCCGGGGACCGCGGCGGCCAGCGGCCCGGTGCCGGGGACCAGTTCCAGTCCGAGGGAGCGGTAGTGCTCGATGGTCGCGCCCGCGGGCGCGGGGCCCTGGCCGCAGAGCACCTGGACCTCGCCGCCGGCGGGCGCGAGGATGATCGGCACCTCTCCGCCGGGACCGTTGAGATGCGGCTCGACGACATGGAGGACGAAGCCCGCGGCGACGGCGGCGTCGAAGGCGTTGCCGCCGTCCTCCAGTACGGCCATCGCGGACTGCGAGGCGAGCCAGTGGGTGGAGGACACCATGCCGAAGGTCCCCTGGAGGGTCGGTCGGGTCGTGAACACAGGGCCCCTTACCTCGCTGTTCATGTGCACCGGTCCGGAGGTGTTGCCCGGCCAGATCGGTCAGGTGTTGCGTGCACGGTTCAGGATATGGCTGATCAATTCGAGTGCGTGGTCGATGTCCTGGCCGACTTCCATGAGGTCGACGAACGCGTGCTCCACGGGGGTGTGCCGCTCCGCGCCGGTGAGGGCGTCGACGATCTGGTCCACGGTGGCTTCCTCGGTCGGGTAGACGCGAAGGACGAGATCGAGTTGGGAGGGATCCCGGCCGTGTTCCACCGCCCTGTTCCTGAGCTGGTCGACCGGGCCGTTGATCTGGGCGGCGTCGAACTCCCAGGGTGTGCCGTAACCCGGCCTGACCACCGGCAACCAGCCGTCTGCGCGCCGGGCCGCCCGGCCCATCGCCGCCGGGGAGTATCCGCCCAGGTAGATCGGCGGCCGGGGACGCTGTACGGGTTTGAGATCCGCGTATGTCGCCGGAACGGTCCAGTGCCTGCCCCGATATTCGACCGGATTCTGAGACCAGTAGGCGTCCAGGGCGTCGAGGCACTCGTCCAGGCGTGCCCCGCGCTCCACCATGGGAACGCCTGCGGCAACGTATTCCTCCGGCGACCAGCCCACCCCGAACCCCAGGACCAGTCTGCCGCCGCTGACCAGGTCGATACTGGTCAGGGAACGGGCCAGCAAAGCTGGTGGATACCAGGGGGCGTTGAGGACGTTCGTACCGATCTGGACCCGCTCGGTGGAGACCGCTGCGACCGACAGGAGGACGAACGGGTCCAGCAGCGCGTGGAAGGCGGCAGGGATGGTGTCGCCGCCGCCGTATCCCACGGTCGGGTTGACCGGGGCCAGTAGTCGGTCGCCCACCCACAGGCTGTCCGCGCCCAGTTGCTCGGCCTGTTGAGCGAATCGCGCGACCTCGCGCGGGTAATGAGCCAGAGCTCCGATCTGCGGGAGCGTGAATCCGATGCGCACCATGTTCTCCACTTCGTGCAAGGTTGATCAGTCGGTGAACGGCGCCCCTGCGCCGCACGGTCCGGGCGGGTAATGGTCCACTCGCGTTTGTCAGTTCCGGGGTCCCAGCGGGGCGCTGCGGCAGGGGGTGGAAGTCCCGTGGACACGTTCGGAATACATCGCGAAATCACGGGTCCCCTGCTCCTGCAACAGGGTGCGTACCTCCGACGGCAGCGACGAGAGGGTGTTCTCGATCACCTCGGGGTCAGCCTCGTACAAGGTCATGCCGAAGACCAGTGGCATTTTGCCCGGCGGCAGGCCCGCTCCGCTGGTACCCGCCATGGCACGCCATTCCGCGGCCGTCACATATTTCTCAGCCAGCGGCAGGATGCGCTGCTCCTCCAGAGCCATGTGCTCGTAGAGCACTTCGGCCAAGCGTCGCAGAACATGCGCCAGCGCTGCGGCCTGCTCCGTTGTCGCACGCTCACGCCACCCGGCCAGCGCCGCGGCCACCTGGGCCGCAAGTTCTTCGATCCGTTCGTGGTGACCCTCCATCACCTGGACGACGGGAGCTATTTCATCGGTCCCGCGGTCCAGGAGCTTGGGCCACAAGTGAATGTCTTCAGCGCGGTGATGAGCCTCCAGCACACCGGACAGAAAGCTGATGTGATCTGCCACCACGGCCCGGCGCTCCGCGTCTTCGGCCGCCACACCGCGCACCAGCGCCGGCAATGCCGCGAATTCGCGCCGGAACATGGTGTGCACCATGTACATGTCCCGGGTATCGGCCGGTGCCTCCCGCGCCCCGGAGCCCCTTATTGAGGACCTCGGGACCGCCTGCCCGGCTTCCCCGCTCATGTCCACAGCTTCATCGTCCATGGTCTTACTGATTCCTTGAATAGAGAGCAGAATACAAAATGATGTTGTTTTGTTTTGTTTTTATCATGGAAGGAGCGCAGCCACTCACCCGGACTGCTACGCCTCTGCCGTCTGCCGGAAGAAGGCGGTGATGTCGTCGGCCAGCAGTTCGGGTTCTTCGTGGGCGGGGAAGTGGCCGCCGCGCGGCAGGTGCGTGTAGCGGGTGAGGTGGTATTTGCGTTCCACGAAGCTGCGGGGTGCGACGACGCCGAGGTTGGCGGGGAACAGGGCGAGCGCGGTCGGCACTTCGACACGTCCGAGCGTGGGCACGAGCCCCTGGCCGCGTTCGTAGTAGGGCACGAATGATGTCGAGATCGTGTTGGTGAACCAGTACAGCGAGGCTTGGGTGAGCAGGAAGTCGTCGCTGAACCGGGTGGCGAGATCTCCGTCGCAGTCGCTCCAGGCCCGGTACTTCTCCAGTATCCAGGCGAGCAGGCCCGAGGGGGAGTCGCTCAGTCCTTGGGCCAGGGTGAGCGGGCGGGTGCGCTGCTGGTGGGCGAACGCGCCTTCTTCCTGGGCCCAGGCGCCGAAGGCGTTCAGGTAGGCACGTTCCTCGTCGGTCAGTTCGGCGCCGGCGTCGGGCGGTGTGCTCACGACGTCCAACAGATGGATGCCGACGACGGACTCGGGATGGGCCTGGGCCAGCAGGGCGGTGATTCCCGCGCCGAGATCGCCGCCGTGGGCGCCGTAGCGGGCGAAGCCGAGTTCGTCGCGCATGAGCCGGTGCCAGAGTTCGTGCGTGGGAAGCGTCCGGTCCAGGGTCGGGAGCTGGGGGGAGAAGGTGAATCCGGGGAGGGACGGCACGATGACCGTGAAGGCGTCCCGCGGATCACCGCCGTACCGTGAGGGCGTCGAGAGCCTTCGTGCCAGTTCGATCATTTCGTAGAACGTGCTCGGCCAGCCATTGGTCAGGACGATGGGCAGGGCTCCCTCGCGCTCGGCGTCGAAGCGCAGGTAGTGCAGGAGCGTGCCGTCGATGTCGGCGAACCGGGACGGCAGCGCGTTGACGGCGGCCTCGTGCCTGCGCCAGTCGTAGCCGGAGGCCCAGTAGTCGACCAGCCGCCTCAACTCCTCACCGTCGGTGCCCGCCTCCCATCCGGCGACAGGCCACGGCTTCGCCCACCTCGTCCCGCGCAGTCGGGCTCGCAGATCGTCGAGGTCGGCGTCGGGCACCGCCAGCAGGGGGTCGGCATTTGTCTTCGGGGCCTTCTGTGAGTTCAACACCGCTAAAAGCTATAGCCGGTGTCGCGAGTCGTCAACACCAGCTTGTCGTTACAGTGGTGTCATGACTGGCGGCGCCGTGGATCTGGATGTGGTCGAGCAGTTCCTCAACACGCTCGACGAGAGGACCTTCAGCTGGCACGGGGAGAAGTTCGTCCCCGGCGACGGGCTCAGCTCGGTCGAGGACCTGTCCGCCTGGCTCGAGAAGCACGGCCTGGCCACCGCGGGGCAGGAACTGCGCCCGTCCGACCTGGCCCTCGCCGTCGCCCTGCGTGACACCCTGCGAGAAGCGCTCACCGATGGCACCGACAGCGCGAAAGCCGCGCAGGCACTCGCCTCGTTTCCCCTGCGGCTGGCACCGGACCCGTCCGGGCACCTGCGCATCGCCGCCGCCAGCGGCGTGGCCGGCCTCGACGCCATCATCGAGACGGTGGCGACGAGCGTGGCCGGCGGCGGCTGGAAGCGCATGAAGCTGTGCTCCTCGGCCGACTGCCGCCGGGCCTTCTACGACACCTCACGCAACGGCAGCGGCCGCTGGTGCCGGATGGAGGTATGCGGCAACCGGCACAAGACCCGCGCCTACCGTCGCCGCCAACAGTAGGAGTCGGTCCCTCGGTGACGGCTTCGGGGTACGCGGGCCGCTTCTCATGTTCGGCCAGGAACCCGGCAGATGCCGGGCAGGCTCAGGCTTCGCCCCTCGCGCCTGCCGGTGGGTCGGAACACCACGCCGCACAACGCCACTGACACCGGGCATCAGGCAGCAGACATCAGGCATCCGACCTCATACGTTCACACCGGAACACAAGGCGGGATGCAGGCCGCACAAAAGCCCGAAAAGACGCAAACTCGACGCAAACCCGAAAGGGTAAGGGCAAGAGATCGGATGACTGTGTGCGCCGACCGTTGACGCGGTCGAAAAATTAGGAATAGTTGACGACGCCATCCCGCGCGCTCCCCCTGGAAGGGATCCCTCGCCGTGCCCGCTTCCTCGCGTCGCGATTTTCTCCGTCTCACCGGTGCCGCCGCCGGCGGCGGTCTCGCGCTGACCGGCGGCCTCCCCCCGTTCGTCGCGCACGCCGCGCCGGTCCGCCCGCCCACTGTGGACATCGTCCCCCAGGACGAGGCCACCACGATCTGGTACCGCACGCCCGCCGTTGAGGCGCGCATCATTGAAGAGGCCCTGCCCGTGGGCAACGGCCGACTGGGCGCACTCGTCGGATGCGACCCGGAGGACGATTTCCTCTACCTCACCGACGGCGCGTTCTGGACCGGCGGCACCAACGACACCTTGACCGATGACGGGCAACTGCCCTATGGCAAGGACGACTTCGGCAGCTTCGGGCTGCTGGCCAAGCTCCGCGTCGCGCTGCCCGGCCACTCGGGCGACCAGTTGAGCGACTACCGCCGCCAGCTCGACCTGAGCAACGGTGTGGTGTCCGCCACCTACCGGCTGCGTGGCGTCCGCTACCGTCGCGAGATCTATGCCAGCCACCCGGACGACGCGGTCGTGATCCGGCTCAGCGGCGACGGCCCGCACACGGGCAGCATCGCGCTCGCCGGCACACACGACGAGACCACGTCCGGCGACCGTGGACTGCTGTCGTTCACCGGGACGCTGGGCAACGGCCTGGACTACGCCGCCGCGGTGACCGCGGTCAGCACCGGCGGCCGGGTCAGGGTGGACAGCGGCAGGATAACCTTCGACGGCTGCCGCGAGGTACTGATCGTGGTGAGCGGTGGCACCAACTACAGCCCCGACGCCGCCAAGCAGTACCGGGATCCGGACACGGTCCCCCTCACCGTGGCGCGCGCCAAGGTGACCGCCACGGCGAAGGTGTCGGCCGACAAGCTGCTGCACACTCACGTGGCCGACTACCAGCGGCTCTACAACCGGTTCTCGATCGATCTGGGCAGGTCGTCGCAGGTGCAGCGGTCGCTGGACTCGTGGTCACGCATCGCGGTCCGGCACACCGACAGCTCCACGCCGGACCCGGAGCTGGAGGCCGCCTACGTCCAGTACGGCCGGTACCTGACCATCACCGGCTCGCGCGACTGGCTCCCGATGAACCTCCAGGGGATCTGGGTGCACAACAACAACCCGGACTGGTACGCGGATTACCACACCGACATCAACATCCAGATGAACTACTGGCTGGCCGACCCGGCGGGGCTGGGCGACAACTCCCTGGCCCTGGCCAAGTACTGCGTGTCGCAGCTTCCTGTCTGGACCGATGTCACCAAGAGACTGTTCAACAACGAGCACAACCGCTTCCGCAACAGTTCGGGGAAGATCGCCGGCTGGGCGGTCGCGTTCTCCACCAACATCCACGGCGGCAGCGGCTGGGTGTGGCACCCGTCCGGCAACGCCTGGCTCTGCAACTCGCTCTGGCGCCACTACGAGTACAGCCAGGACCGCTCCTACCTGGAGCTGATCTACCCGGTCCTCAAGGGCGCCGCCGAATTCTGGCAGGCGCGCCTGATCCCCACGACGGTCACCGACCCGGACGGGACGACCCGCGAGGTGCTGATCGACGACACCGCCTGGTCACCGGAGCACGGAGGAGACAGCAAGGGCATCACCTACGCGCAGGAACTGGCGTGGGAGCTGTTCGAAGAATTCAGGACCGCCTCCCGCGTGCTCGGCCGGGACGCGGAGCTGGCCTCCGCGCTCACCGCGACGCAGGCCAAGCTCTACCTGCCGCGAGTCAGCCCCAAGACCGGGTGGCTCGAAGAGTGGATGAGCCCGGACAACCTCGGCGAGACCACGCACCGGCACCTGTCTCCGCTGATCGGCTTCTACCCCGGCGACAGGATCGCCGCCGACACCAGTCCGGCCGCGCTGCTCGAAGGCGTCCGCGCGCTGCTGACCGCGCGGGGCATGGACAGTTACGGCTGGGCGTGCGCGTGGCGGTCCCTGTGCTGGTCCCGTCTGAAGGACGCCGAGAAGGCGTACCAGCTCTATCTGACCATCCTGCGGCCGTCGATGAACAACGGGAACGGCACCTCCGCCAACTGGTTCGACATGTACAGCCAGGGCAGCTACACGATCTTCCAGATCGACGCGAACCTGGGCGGCGCCACTGCCGCTCTGGAGATGATCCTCTACTCCCGGCCGGGAGTGATCGAACTGCTCCCCGCTCTCCCCGCCGCCTGGGCCGACAAGGGATCGGTGACCGGAATCGGTGCCCGCGGCGGCTTCGAGGTGGACCTGTCCTGGCGCGACGGAAGGGCCAGGCTGGCGACCATTCGCAGCGTGGGCGGGACGACGACCGAGCTGCGCGCCGGTGACTTCCGCAAGAAGATCTTCCTGAAGCCCCACGAGTCCGTGACGGTGCGCATTCCCTGAGCCCGCAGGCCTGATGAGGGCGGCCGCGTCCATGGGGTCGACGTGGCCGGCCTCGAAGCGGCAGGCGCCCGGGGCTGGGCGCCCTGCCCGGCCTCCGGCCGGCTGGACCACCGGGACTCGGCCATCCCGATCACGAGTCCGTCGGCCCGCTTCGGGAACTGAGTTCGTTCGCGCGGTCGACCTCGGGCATGTGCTCCTGTGCCCAGGCGCGGACCACGGCCAGAGCGGCTTCGAGCGACAGACCGAGTTCGGTGAGCCGGTAGTGCACACGCGGCGGCACCGACGGCTCGACCCTGCGTGTGACCAGCCCGTCCCTCGTCAGGTTGTGCAGGGTCACCGACAACATCTTCTGTGAGATTCCAGGCATGCGGCGCTGTAGCTCACCGAACCGCACCTCCTGGGGTGACGCTTCCGCCAGCACCCTGACCGCCAGCGACGTCCACTTCGTTCCGATCCGGTCGAGCAGCCGGCCTGTCGGGCACTGCGGGTTGGACAACACATCCCCCGGTGAGTCGGAAGACCCACGTCCGACCTGGGAGGTCACCTGGAACTCACCACCTGAGCGAAAAGTGCGGCCTTGGATACCTCACCCTACCCACCTAGGATTTTCGCTGTAGGTAATTGTTACTGAAGGAGCCCTTATGTCTCCCATGTCTGTCCCGGTGTCCCCCGATATCCAGCACTCCGATATCCAGCACCCCGGGATCGAACTGCGCCGGGTCAAGACCAACGGCACGGAACTCAACGTCGCGACAGCCGGGCAGGGTCCCGCCGTCCTTCTGCTGCACGGCTTCCCCCAGACCTGGCAGATGTGGATACCTGTCATGGCCGAACTGGCCCAGCGGTACCGGGTCATCGCGCCGGATCTGCGGGGCTTCGGCGCCAGTGCCCGCGAGGCGGACGGTTATGACGCGATCACGCTGGCCGCCGACGCCGAAGGTCTCCTGGAGGCACTGGGCGAGACCTCCGTGGCCGTGGTGGGCATTGACATAGGTGTACCGCCCGCGTTTCTTCTGGCCATGCGCAGGCAGGATCTCGTGCGGCGGCTGGTACTCATGGAATCACTGCTCGGCCAACTGCCCGGCGCCGAGGGCGAGGAATTCCTCACCGCCGACCCGCCGTGGTGGTTCGGCTTCCACAGTGTGCCCGGCCTCGCCGAGTCCGTGCTGCCCGGACACGAGGAGATCTACGTCGACTGGTTCCTCGACCGGGGTACTTCCGGGCGGGGCATCCGTCCGGACATACGCGAGGCGATCGTCCGGGGCTACACCGGAAGTGAGGCGCTGCGCTGTGCGTTCTCCGTGTACCGAGCCCGGCCGCTCACCGCCCGCCAGATCCAGGAGGCCGTCAACTCCACCCGCCTGACGATCCCCACGATGGTGATCGGCGCCAACCCGGTGGGCCGGGCACTGGAGCTCCAAGTGCGCCCGCATGCCGACGATGTGGAGGGCCATGTCCTGACCGACTGCGGGCACATCATCCCGCTGGACCGTCCTGATGCCTTGCTGACCCTCCTACGGCCCTTCCTTTCCACGGACGGCCGCTGACGGAGCGCAGGGCGTGGCCGGTGACATGGGTCGACGCCGGCAGGGCTACGGCTGTTCCAGGGGCGGGGCGGTGCGCAGGGCGCCGCGGCGGGCCACGAGCCAGAGCAGGCACGCGAGGACGGACAGCGCGGCTCCGGTGAGGCAGACGGCCCGCCAGCCGCCCGCCGACCAGAGCAGCGCGGCGGCGAAGGAACCGAGGGAGCCTCCGACGAAGTTGCCGGCGATGTATGCCGTGTTGAGGCGGCTGCGCGCGGCGGCGGAGATCTGGAAGATCCTCGACTGGTTGAGGATGTTCTGGCCCTGGACGCCGATGTCGAGCAGCACGATGCCGACGAGCACGAAGACGAGGAGGTGACCGCCGAATCCCGAGATGACCCAGGCGACGGTCACGAGCAGCCAGGCCAGCCCCGTACCGGTGACCGACCAGCCGCGGTCGTGCACCCGCCCCGCGCCCTGGGCCGCGACCGCGCCGACCAGGCCCGCGATACCGAAGAGACCGATCGCCCAGATCGGATAGCGGTACGGCGGATCGCTCAGCAGAAAGGTGAGCGCCGTCCAGAACATCGTGAACAGACCGAAGCCGGTCGCCCCCAGCACCATGGTGACCTGGAGCCTGCGCTCGTGTGCGATCAGCGAGAAGACCGATCGCAGCACCGCGCCGTAGGAGATCGCCGTCGTCTTCGGGGCGAGCCGGGGGATCGAGCGCCGCAGCAGGAGGGCGAGGACGAGCGCGATGGCCGCGGCGATGAGGAACACCACCCGCCAACTGGTGGCCTCGGCGATCAGTCCGCTGAAGATCCGGGCCACCAGGATCCCCGAGAGCAGCCCGCTGACGACCATGCCGACGACTCTTCCCCGGGACGCGTCGTCGGCGAGGTCCCCCGCGAGCGGGGTGAGGATCTGTCCCGACACCGTCGTCACCCCCACCGCGACCATGGCGAGGGCCAGGGTGATGATCTCGGGCGCGACCGCGCAGGCCACCAGGGCGACGGCCGAGAGCGTCATCATCAGGGGGATCAGCCGGCGCCGGTCGCGGAAGTCGCCGAGCGGGACGATGAACAGGATGCCCAGCGCGTAACCGATCTGCGTCGCCGTGATCAGCAGGCCGACGGCCCCCTGGCTGACCCGCAGATCCCCCGCGATGACGTCCAGCAGCGGCTGCGCGTAGTAGAGGCTCCCTACGGCGGCGCCTCCCGCGATCGCGAACAGCAGGGTCAGCGCCCGTGTCATACGGGGCGGGGGCGCGGCGACCCCGGACGCGGACTCACGCGCGGTCACTGTGGCCTCCCATCGGCGGTGCGGGTCCCCGCTACCGGATCACTTCCCCCACCATGCCGGGAGAAGGCGCCCCGGACGGGCAGACGGGCCGCACCCGCCCCCGGTGCGACCGTACGGGGTACATCCCTCCGGGCTCCGCACGACGGGCCGACCGGCCGACGAGCCGCGAAAGACAGCCGGGCCGTAAAAGGCAGCCCGGCCGACAGGGCGGCCGGGAAGACCGACGCGGCGCCACACCGTCACGGGCGCCACAACGACAGGGGTGGGGGGGGGGCCGCGCCCGGCGCCCCCCCCCCCCCCCGCGGGGCCCCCGGCGCCCGCCCCCCGCCCCCCCCCCCCCCCCCCCCCCCCCCCCCCCCCCCCCCCCCCCCCCCCCCCGT